>CASICJ010000024.1 GCA_949373085.1 uncultured Verrucomicrobiales bacterium | reverse complement strand
CCCGGATTAGAGCGCCACTCCCCTAGGCTGCTTACCACTGGCGTCCTTGAGGTGAGTTAAGGGGTGGGATGTTGCCTGTGATGGCCACCCATAGGTTCGCTCCTCGTCGTCCTTTGGTTCTGAGGGTCTCCTCCAAAAAGGGGTTAACACGAAGGAACACGCGCATCGCTTCCTCACAGTCGAAATCAATCGAACAGAGTCCCCCTGAGGGAGCCCCAAGCGACACTGCGATCGCCGAGGCTCCTTCGAGGAGGTTTTGGTAGGATGAGGTCTGGGTGTCTTCGAATGTCTTCTCTGGCCACCCTTTGACCATGGTTGCTTTGGAGCCTTCTCTGATCGGCAGCAAGACAGCTTTGCGACCAAGAGCCTGAAGAATAGCTTGTGGGTCCTTCTTCATTCTTGGCCCTCCTTGTTAGATGTTGTTATTGAAGCAGAGATCAACTCATCGAGTGACTCCCGGCTGATCAGGCGGACTCCTCGGGATTTCCCAGGAGATGACAAAGAAGCAGATGTAACCTGACCCTCGCGGATCAGCTCAAAGACCTTACTTCTTGAGAGCCCATAAAGGGCTTGGACTTGCTCAACTCGGTAGCTATTTAGGGCTACTGCAGCGTTGTTTTTTATTTGGTATTTAGACTTCATTTTTAAATGAGCCTTCAGAATAGCCAACACGGCTCTTGCACTTTTGAATTAAAATGCAAGCACCTCAACAGAGCTTGACGGGGTCATTCAAATATCCTCTAGCAATTCTCAACACAGTTTCGTGATCAGGGATTACTGTGCGATCCTTGAATTTATTGTTATAAATACCTAAAAATTTATGGGCCGCTGCCCAGTCCCTCGGCTCGTCACTAAGGTCCCCTTCGACATGTAGAATAAAACTCTTCAGCTCTTCTTTCGTCGGATCTCGACCGAGATTATTTTTTAAATAAAGATAATAATACAGAACACCGCCGATCACACGATTAACGTTTTTGTTCCGTGGATTACTCTTATACAGGACCTCTTTGAAAGCTTCTGGAAGAGCCTCAATCATTTCCACGTCACTTTTGAGAATAGCAACATTCGTTAGGAAGCTTACACCATTTTGAGCTACTAGTCTGTGGTAGGCAGTCTTAGGCTCACGAAAACTCTCAATTAGGATAGCCCAAACAGAGATTTTAGCACCCTTCTCATGAGCACGATACTCGTATCCAAGAATTTTCTCTAATCTACAGAACTCAAAAGCAACCCTCCTCACATCAACAACTGGCATGTTGTTAAAAAGTTTGGAGATTTTCCTCTTTTACCTTTTCGTCAGAAGGCCCGGTGATTATTTTTTCCAATTCCGGCTCATTCAGCAAACAGAAGAAAAAAACACCAAATTACTTCGGGCGATGGAATTGGAACCCTTGAATCAATCAAATACACTTGGGTCCCACCAAGACGCTGATATGGGTAGTTTTTGAAGCAGTAAGATCTCCTCAGTGACCTCTTCCACCTTGATTTTCAGCTCCTCGATGATGGTCATGGCTGAAGATACCAACGCAAGACGATCTAATCGCGTCTTAATGAACAAAAAAACTAAAGTTAAGAAGTTTGTCGGGGCCTTGTCGCCCATTTGTCGCCCATTTAGGTTGAGTAACAGGCCAATTTAGCCACAATTACAGGATGAACCTTCTACTAGAAGAAACACCCCCAAATCCCCCCTAACTTATTTGTTAGCAGCAAGTACCGGCGATCGGAATCGAACCGATACTTCCTAAGAAACGCGATTTTGAATCGCGCGCGTCTACCAATTCCGCCACGCCGGCCTACGTTTACTAAGAACGGGCGGAGTCTTCAAATTTCAGTGTGCTCTGTCAAGCCCCCGCCCTTTGATTTTACTAAAAACCAACAATTGTGATCTTTCCATCACAGCATTTAGATTTTATTTCATCTAGTCCCAGAAAAAGGGTCTTCCCCGCTTCGACTGCGATCGTTCCCACCCCAGCCTCTTGACAACTCTCTATTGTCTTTGGCCCGATCACGGGAACATCGAACCTCATATCTTGCGCCGGTTTTGAAACCTTAACCAAAGTCACATCTTTTCCGTTTCCTAGTTTACCTCCACGCCTGATGCATTCATCTGTTCCTTCAAAAGCCTCGACGGCAAGAACGGTGCCTCGTCTCACCACAATACTCTGACCGATATCTAGGGCGCTCGTCTGCTTCACAATCTTTGTTCCAAAGCGTATATCTTCCCAGTCACGCTCGCTTGGTCTAGGCCCATGAAGGTGGCCTTCGGCGGCCATTTGGTCCTCTAAAAAGGTCGTTGCCGGCAACAGAGTGATTCCATCTTTTGTTAATTCGTTTGCAATCGCACCAAATAAAGATTCAGCATTCCTCTCTTTGACCGAGTGCAACACTTTCAAGGTTCGAAGATCCGGCCAAAGGTCAAAAAGATTTCGAGGCGCAATCTGACCCACCATGATTGCCTCCTTTGCCCCTTTTTTACAAAAAAACTTAATTAATCCTCCCAGTTGCCCGACCCGGAACCACTTAATTTCGTCAGCCATTGCTTCCAGTTCAGGCTTTGTCTCTCCTCTAAAGGCAGCCACGATGATTCGAATCCCCTCGCGACGAGCAGCCTTTATGAAGGTTTCAGGGTAAATTCCATTTCCGGCTATTACGCCAATTGACCGCTCTCCGCTACTCACGCTGAGAAGTCTCATTTCCACATCAGCAAAATTCAAACTTCAAATTGCACGATCTCCTCAGATGCCCTAAGCTCCCGTATGGAAAATTTTGAGCTTATCCTTGCGACGGTCGCAGTCATCGCCCTTCTTATTGTTGGAGTTATCTTCATTAACTTCTTTGGCCTTTGGATCCAAGCCCGGTCATCAGGCGTACCTGTCAGCCTTGTAAATCTCATTATGATGCGATTCCGAAAAGTTCCCCCGAGCCTAATTGTGAATAGCAGAATCACGGCATCTAAGGCTGGCTTAGATTACACAACAGACTCACTTGAAGCACACTACCTTGCCGGCGGAGATGTCGTTAACCTTGTTCTTGCGCTAATCGCTGCCGACAAAGCCGGAATCTCACTTCCCTTCAAAACAGCGTGTGCCATCGACCTTGCTACTAAGGACACCGGAAAAACAGTCAGCGAAGCAATCAATACCTCCATCAACCCAAGGGTCATCGATTGCCCAAACCCTTCAAGTGGGGTGACTAAAATCACCGCTGTCGCAAAAGATGGGATCGGGGTAAACGTTAGAGCGCGAGTGACAGTCCGCACAAACCTAGATCGCTTTGTCGGTGGCGCGACCGAAGAAACAATCATCGCCCGTGTTGGCGAAGGTATCGTGACCTCAGTGGGGTCAGCAAGTTCCTACAAAACCGTTCTGGAGAATCCCGATTCTATTTCTCGCCTGGTTCTTGAAAAAGGAGTCGATGCTGCGACAGCCTTCTCTATCCTTTCCATCGATATCGCCGACGTTGACGTCGCTGATAATGTCGGTGCACGCTTACAAACTGAACAAGCCGAAGCAGACAAACAAGTTGCGCAAGCCAAGGCCGAAATGCGTAGGGCAGCAGCAGTTGCTTCGGAGCAAGAAATGGCAGCCCGGACCCAAGAAATGCGGGCCAAGGTCGTGGAAGCTGAAGCCGCCGTCCCATTAGCCATTGCCGAAGCTTTCCAGAACGGAAAACTTGGCGTTATGGATTACGCAAAATATGAAAACGTAATCGCCGACACTAAGATGCGTGATTCAATCGGAGAGGAAGGAACAAACGAGTCCGAAGAATCCTAAGTGCAATCGCCTCTCGTTATGGACATTCTTGAGCAACTTGATCCGCAGGCTATTTTAGTCGTGCTGATGGTCATTTTTGCTGCCATCAAAGCCTTTTTTGAAAAAAGAAAAAACGGGGGCGCTGAAGAGGTCCTCGGAGAAGAAACTGGTCCTGATCTCTATCAAGCCTATGAAGAAGAGCTCGCGAGGCCGCAAAGCGATCTCCAGATCGAAATTTCTCCTCCGACCTCTCCTCCTCGGCTTAGCGAAGCTGTTTCTTTTTCCAGTAGAAAGGCCACACCACCACCACCTCTTCCTTCCGCGCCGGTTCTACCCAAACTAAGTGCCGCTGAAAAGCAGGCTCTAGAGGCTCTCAAAGCACGAAAAAAGGCAGGCGTCAGAAAAGCTAGGAACTCGACCAAATCGAGGGTTTACCGTCATCTTTCAAGTCCAACAGCGGCACGGGAAGCACTCCTTCTCGCCGAGATTCTTGGTCCACCAAAGGCGATGCAGGACAAGGGCTAAGGGTGCCGCTCCACCTTGCCAAGGGGCAGACAGGCTAGATCGAAGAAAGCTTCAAGGACCTAGGTCGCGTTAACGCTCTAACAAGATTTCATCTCCTAGAACGACCATCTCAACTGAGCCCTTCAACGTCTTATCTAAAAACGGGGTGTTCGAGCTTCTAGACTTCATGAAATCCTTTGTGAAAGTAGTTTCCTTATCTGGATCAAAGACGATAAGGTCTGCTGAATTTCCTTCAGAAACTTCCGCAACTTCAAGCCGCATCATTCGCCGCGGCTCAGCTGAGTAGCGTTTCACGATGAGATCCCATCCAAATTCGCCGGTCACAATAAATCGATCATGCAGCGATACTAACGCGGTATCCAAACCAGTGATGCCATTAGGAGCATCCACGAAGGCTTGCGATTTCTCAAAGTCGGTGTGGGGAGCGTGATCTGTAGCGATAATTCTAAAAACGCCATTTTTGAGACCCTGGAGCAAGGCCGCATTATCTTCTCGCGTCCGAAGTGGCGGATTCATTTTGTAATGGGTGTCGTAATCCCCGATGTCCTCGTCAGCGAACATCAAGTGATGCGGCGAAACCTCTCCCGAAACCTTTGCACCCCGTTCATCACGCCACCAACGAATCGTTTCCATTCCGATCGCTGAACTGACATGCTGGATATGCAACGTTGCTCCGGTCGCGTGAGCCAAGCGGATATCTCGATCCATGCAGATTTCCTCAGCTAGCGCCGGTGTCCCTTGAATTCCCAGCCGATAACTAACTGGACCTTCGTTTAGGGCACGAGGCCCACAAAGCTGTGGATCTTCACAATGACTTGCAAAAAACATATCAAACTCCTTGCCATACTCCATCGCACGCTTGAGCAAGGCGGCATTTGGAACAGCGTCACCGTCGTCGGTTAGCATAAGGATTCCAGCTTCCTTCAACCCAGCAATTGGGGCCATTTCATGGCCGGCTCGGTCGACTGTTATACACGCCGAAGTTAAAACCGGAATACGGCACTTTACACCTTGGTCGAGCACCCGCTTAACCACAGTGGGAGAATCGACAGACGGAGAAGTATTCGGCATCATAACCACACCAGTAATCCCCCCATTGATGGCCGCCTCGGTGCCATCTAAAATCGTTTCTTTTTTCTCCTGACCCGGTTCACGAAAATGCACATGTGCATCGAACATTCCCGGCATGACAATCTTACCAGCGCAATCGATCACACGCGCACCCTCAGGAACATCAGAGACTCCAACCTTCTTGATGACGCCGTCAACAATCCAAACATCAGCACGTCGCGGGGCTTCGTCTTCCGTCGCGACTTCGCCGCCTTGTAAAAAAAGATTCATGAGGGTTCGTTTTTTAAATCTGGTTTAAGACCAAAGAGCACCGCCATCCGGGTCGCGATCCCATTTTCTACCTGCTGGGAAATGAGGCAGCGATCATAGTCGAGCACTGCATCACAAAGTTCAACACCCCGGTTGACCGGTCCTGGATGCATCACGTAGATTCCTTTATCGCTAATCTCCTTGAGGCGTTCCTCGGTGATTCCATAAACCGCATGATACTCACGATCACTTGGATAAAACGGCGCATCCTGTCGCTCCTTCTGCACTCGAAGTTGATAAACGGCATCCGGCCCCCAGCTCATCGCCTCATCGTAATTGGTAAAACGCTTAAAACGGGTCCGCGGCACTAAGCTTCCCGGCCCACAAAAAGCAACCTCAACTCCGAGTTTATCCAGAATTGTGCTCGTAGAGCGCGCCACTCGGCTGTGAAGAATATCACCCATAATTACTACCTTACGACCAGGCAATTCAGGATGAACTTCCCGAAGAGTAAACGCATCGAGCAAGGCCTGTGTCGGGTGGGCATGCGCTCCATCACCCGCATTGATAACGGAAGCATTCGTTTGCCGTGCAATTGCAGCCGGCTGGCCAGAGAGACGATGGCGCACGACAATGTAGTCTGCTCGCATCGCCTGTAAGGTATCAATGGTGTCACGAACTGATTCCCCTTTCGTAACCGAAGAATGAGGCACATCGAAGATGGTGACATCTGCCGAGAGCCGTTTTGCCGCAACTTCAAATGACGACAATGTCCGCGTACTGGGCTCATAAAATAACATAAGAACCGTCTTACCCTTCAAGGCCGGAACTTTTTTAACGGAGCGGGTAAAGAGGTCTTTGAATGGCACTGCTTGATCGAGCAGATGAATGATTTCCGCGCGGTCAAGTGAGACAATATCTAGGAAATCTTTTCGTGCCATAAACTGATATTCTATTGAGTAATAATTTCGACAGCGTCCTTGCCATCAATTTTTTCTAGACTGACATCCACACGGTCCATTCGGTCCGTTTCAAGATGTTCACCAACAAATCGAGGTTCCACCGGGATTTCCCGATGACCCCGGTCGATCAAAACTGCGAGATCCACCTTAGATGGACGGCCGTAATCGAAGAGAGCATCCAAAGCCGCCCGGATTGTTCGGCCAGTGAAGATCACATCATCAACCAAGACAACGTGCGAGCCATCGACCGGGAAATCGATTGAACTACTTTGAAGCGTCGGATTACTACTAAGATGCTCGTAATCGTCACGGTAGAGCGAGATATCCAAAACTCCCAACCGAGCCTGCGCTCCGCGCTCGACGAGCTTTACAAAGACCCTCTCAGCCACTTCATCACCGCGACTCCGGATTCCTACAAGATCGATGGCTTGGCCATCAGCAGCTGAAAAAATCTGATCCGCCAGGCGGTCAATGGCCGCCGACATGGCTGCGGGATCGAGGGCAGTGCTCATTCGGTTAGGAGGATGCTAGGAAGTAGAGTTAGAAATGCAAGCGACCAATGTCAGCACGGCGCTGACTCCCATCAAAAGTCACCTTTGCTGCCTCAGCGTGAGCTTGTTCAACTGCGGCCTGACGAGTCTCTCCCCCAGCAACTATTGCCAAGACACGGCCTCCATTCGTAGCCCAGTCGTTTCCGATCTTCTTCGTCCCAGCATGATACACTCGGGCATCTAAAATTAAATCTAACCCATCGATTACATCATTCGAGCGAGATGACTCGGGATAACCAGCGGAAGCCAAAATACAGCACACCGACCAGCCTTCACTAAACGATAGCAACTCAGGTTTAAGATTCCCCTTAGCCCCTTCGAGACAGAATTCTGCAAGATCTCCTGAAACCAAGGGCATGACAGCCTGACACTCGGGGTCACCAAATCGGCAATTATACTCAATAATTTTCGGCCCGTCCTCAGTGAGCATCAGCCCGAAATAGAGAAAACCTTTGTAATTCAACGCATCCTTTTCCAACCCTGCTACCGTCGGAGCGACAATCTCCTCCTCGATTCGCTTCATCAATTCAGGATCGGCTAACTGCCGACTCGCTACTGCACCCATTCCACCAGTATTCGGCCCCTCATCTCCTTCGCCGATCCGCTTGTAATCACGAGCCGGAGTGAGGATAAGGTAATCTGGCCCGCTCACTGCCGCAAAAATTGAGATTTCAGCACC
The DNA here is from genome assembly GCA_949373085.1 of uncultured Verrucomicrobiales bacterium. Classification (GTDB taxonomy): domain Bacteria; phylum Verrucomicrobiota; class Verrucomicrobiia; order Verrucomicrobiales; family Akkermansiaceae; genus SW10. Next base: position 82,299 of record CASICJ010000024.1, on the reverse strand, counting down.
CACGAGGCACTCTTCGACTAACAGCCGGCCTGGGCCAAATCGCCTCTCCACCATCACCTCCTGCAAAAACTCTTCGGCCGAAGCCTCGTCAGGACAAACCGCTACCCCTTTTCCGGCGGCCAAACCATCAAATTTGAGAACGGTCGGATACTTCCCACCAATCGCAGCCCTAGCTTCATCGAAGTCCGCACAACCCGAAGCCGCCCCGGTCGGAATCTCGTGCCGCTGCATGAATTCCTTAGCGAATTCTTTCGAGGCCTCCATCTGAGCTGCCGCAAACGGAGGCCCCCAGCAAGGAATCCCCGCATCTTCACAACGATTCGCCAAACCTTCACCAGTCACTAAATAACTCTCCTCTCCCGCCACACAAAGGTCGATCGAAGACATCGTCATCCACGAAATTAAGGAATCGAGATCGTGGGCTTCCACCGTCCCGGCTCCTTCAAGCTCATGAATAGCCTCACTCCCGGGGAAACAAAACACTTCAGGCTGACTCGCCGACTCACGGAGTGCCCGAATCAGGGCATGCTCACGTCCACCTTTTCCGACAACGCAGATTTTCACGCCCCCGAAATAGCGCACCACCGGCACTTTGACCAAGGAAACAATAGAGATTCTCCCTTGCCAAATCCGCCCCACCCCTTCCAAATCAGCGCGACATGGTAAATTCCCCCGCGCTCGTGGTTCTCGCAGCTGGCATGGGCAGCCGTTATGGTGGCCTCAAGCAAATGGATCCCATGGGGCCCAATGGTGAAACTGTTCTCGACTACTCGGTCTTCGATGCGATCAAAGCCGGATTCTCCAAAGTAATCTTTGTGATTCGCGAGGACTTTGCCGAGTCCTTCCAAACCACCGTGGGAGCTAAATTTGTGAACCAAATCGAAGTCGCTTACGCCTTCCAAAGGTTAGACGATCTACCCGAAACTTACGCCGTGCCCCAAGGACGGGAGAAACCTTGGGGCACGTCCCACGCCATTCTGGCCGCACGCGACGAAATAGATCGCCCATTCGCCGTCATCAATGCAGACGATTTTTACGGAACCGACGCCTACCAGCAGGCCGCCAATTTCCTGACTCGTGAAGATTCAAGCAGCATAAAAGATCGCTACGCCCTTGTCGGTTACCACATCGTCAACACTCTTTCCGATCATGGCGCCGTCAATCGCGGCATTTGTAAAATCGACAACGGTCTTCTCAAAGGCGTCGAAGAAGTCGTCGAAATCTCGCGCAAAGACGACAATCAAATCGAAGGACGCGGAATCGCTGGCAACGCCTGCCTCGTTGAGGAAAATGTCGTCGTCTCGATGAACCTTTGGGCTTTCCCTATTTCTTTCCTCACTGAACTCATGGATCACTTCACCAAATTCCTCGCCGAACACGGCACCGAACCGAAAAGTGAATGCTATATTCCAACCGTCGTCGATGACCTCGTAAATCGTGGCATCGCCGACTGCTATGTCCTCGAAACCTCCTCATCCTGGTTCGGCGTCACTTACCCTGAAGACAAGCCCCATGTTGTCGAGAGCATTGCGGCACTCATCAAAAACGGCGACTATCCGACCCCTCTCGCTTAACTCGAGCGTGAATTCCTCCCAGAGTTTGATAGAGTCAGGCTATGCCTAATTCGTCCCTCGCCTGTTCGATCACCCGATGGTCTGAAAGAAAAGAAACACATCTCGACGATCTTGTTGCGGTTGAAGAGCCTCTGCAAGTCGTGGTCGATGGCCGCCCACTCGCCGTTCTCATGCGAACCCCAGGCGACGACGAACTCCTCGTGATGGGTTTTTTGCTCACTGAGGGGATTATCGAAGGTATTACACAAATCCGCCGCATCGACATCGAGGCCCGCGATAATCACGCCATGGTTTTCCTTATCGATGACCATGAATGCGACTGGGAACGCCTCACCCGCCACCTTTTCTCAGCCTCTTCCTGTGGCCTTTGTGGCAAAGCCACAGTTGACGCAATCTTACAAAGCCATCCTCCTATCGGACAAAAACTAGAATTTGATCCTCTCATCATTCAATCGGCACCCGATACCATGCGAGCCGCCCAGTCTAACTTTGATTCAACCGGAGGCATTCACGCCTCAGGAATTTTTTCACAAGACGGAAAACTGCTTATCCTTCGCGAAGATATCGGGAGGCACAATGCCCTTGATAAGGCGATTGGCGAGGGTCTCATCAAAAAAATTGATTTCACGCGCTGTTTTCTTCTCCTCTCGGGCCGTATCTCATTTGAACTCATGCAAAAGGCCGTTGCCGCACGCCTGCCGCTCGTCGCCGGAATTTCAGCCCCATCATCTCTGGCCGTTAGCTTCGCTAAAAATTCGAATCAAACCCTCATCGGTTTTCTTCGCCCGCCCCATATGAATTACTACGCCTAAGCTGACAAGTTCTCCAAAATTTCACACTAGGATCAATGTGAGCATTCATAAAACGAAATCAGGTTACCAACAGAATGGAACGAGGCATACCTCTTTTTATCTTCCTAATATCCCTTGCGATTGCCTCGGAGAGGTCGCCTTATTTTAAAATTGATGAAGATCATGACATCGATTGTTTTCCTTTTAAGTCATCGCATTCCGAAGTGACCATCACTGGTTTAATCGCCGAAATCACACTAACCTAAGTTTACACAAACGATGGCCCCAAGACCATCGATACAACCTATCTTTTCCCCGCCTCTTCGACTGCCGCAGTTCACGGCATCACGATGAAAATCCGAGATCGCACTATTAGAGCGGAAATCCAGGAGAAGACTAAGGCCCGCCAAGACTTTGAAGAGGCTAAGCAACAAAAAAAGTCAGCCAGCCTCCTCACACAAAAACGCCCGAACGTTTTCACCATGGGATTGGCTACAATTCTCCCGGGCGACGAGCTCCCTCTTACTACAGCGGGATTTTTTTCGGATTACTCGTTCTAACAACTTGGTTAATCACCCTCTTTTTCGGCACTGGCTTCCTCCTCAAAATTCTCGAACAATCCGGCACTGAAAATAGAGGACCGTTACGAGTATGGATCTGAATCTTTCTCCTTGTGACACTTCAAATGTCGATCACCTTTAGGTACCTAAACAGCCGATCAGAACCACTATTCACGACTGAAAAACGTTTCTTTCTAGAGCTCTGGGCCACCAATATGAATAGCCCCTCGCCCAGTCTTCAGCGAGACAATGACAAACAAGCTCAAACCAAGAAGAATCTTAGAATTAATCAAAAAACCAAGTCTTCAAAACAGAACCCTTTTCTCGAAAACTAGGCTTCAGAGTATCCCCGCCAGCGGGGACTTGAATTTTCACCAAAGACAACATCATGCGCGATGATCCTCTCTTCTGTGAAAAGAAACTTTCCATCAAACTTTTCTCCATTGAGCACCTGCCTTAGCCAGTAGAAATCGTCTTCCCACATCCTTTCAAAAGGAATCTCATCAATCTCGCACCAATAAGGATTGGCCTCGATCGTCGCGGTCGGCGTCCCTGTAAATTCGGTTGCAGTGTAGACGTGACAGTGGATGTCAGGCAGGTCTGACATTGCGAACCATAGCTCACCCCGCTTAGTTGGATCCAGACAAGTAATGTGTAATTCTTCCTGACACTCCCGGATCACGCATTGTTCGGGAGTCTCGCCAGGATCAATCTTTCCACCTGGCCCATTAATCTTTCCTTGGCCAATCCCGGTCAGCTTTTCAATCAAAAGGACCCGACTCCCTTGATGAACAAACATGAGGGTCGCATGAATATCCGGCTTCCAATCTGGCCAGTCAGGAATTTCAATCTCAGGATTAGGCATAGGCTTTGAGGAAGAGGAAGAGTTGCGGCCTCTTTCGATATTGTCAACCTTCCCTACGAACACCAAAACTTGTAATGTCTCTTAAAGAGAAATCAGGAAATCACCCCGCTGTATGAAGCAGCATCCATAAGGTCGTTGACTTGATCTGGATCACTTACGCGAATTTTAAAAATCCAACCAGTGTCATAAGGATCGATATTAATCTTGGCAGGATCGACAACAAGATCAGTGTTAATTTCGATAATTTCCCCCGCAATTGGTGCATAAATATCGCTGTTAGCCCTACCACTTTCGACAACCGCGATAGGAGAGCCTTTATCGATATCACCCAAATCTGGTAATTCGACGAAAACCACATCACCCAATTCCTCTTGGGCGTGATCAGTGATTCCAATCGTAGCGATTTCGCCTTGAAGTCTTACCCACTCATGATCACGGGAATAATGGAGGTCAGCTGGAGCAATCATAATGGCAGACAATATTGTATAGTTGTAATTATTTTTAGTAAATGGCCCCCGAACTATTCGCACAATTGTTACGGATCCGCACCCTAATAAAAATTTTCTGCGTTTAGTTGAACACCGAACACAGGGCAATTACGCCAAGCTAATCCTCCCGTCAAGTGTCGGAGATATTCGCCCGTTTTTTCCCACAGGATCCAGCGTTAACCTCGACTAAGAACTGCCCCAAAAAAGAAAGTTCAAAAACTCTACGAATATCACGAACGGATCAGTCGATTTTTAATAATCGATGAATCTATTACTGAGATTTTCCAGCCTGAAAACGGTGACCTCGACCCCAAAAAACCCTAGGTTCCTAGTCTAGGGGAGCCGACCTCAAGATCCTAGCAAGTTCGAGACATTTTGAGTGGTGATGAAGCTTGTCAATTCGATGAACTGCAGGTTTCTTTATCCACCGATGGGACTAAACGCAAATCTGGAAAAAAACTTCTCATGGCTGGCCTTCCCCGGCCTCATCCGAGCCATTGTCATGCTACAAAGCTTGGTCTTTTTTGTGATTCTAATCAATCCAGAGACAGCAAGCTACTTTATGGTGACGCCTGAAGGCATCGCAAACGGCCAGTATTGGCGACTGATTTCTTGGATTTTCTACCCCTTCGTCGACCCCCGCAGTTATGGTCCTGTCTTTAGTGCGTTCTTCATGTTCATCATTTTAAGAATTTCCTTTCTCTTCAGTGATTCACTGGAAAATGCGTGGGGAGAAATCAGGGCTTCTCTCTACGTTTATACTACGATTATTTGCCAGACTTTGGCTCTCTACCTTTCGGCCACTGGATTTTTTCCGCAAGCTATTCTAACAAATCAGATGTTCTACATCGCGCTATTTTTCGCATTCGCGACTCTTTTCCCCAATGTAGAATTCCTTCTTTTCTTTGTTCTTCCGGTCAAAGTCTGGATCTTTGCCATGATAACACTAGCGACGATCATTTTTTCATGCCTTAGCTTCCCTCCCCTCTTCTTGACCTACGGGCTCGCTTTTCTTCCCTACCTCGTCTGGGCTATCCCCCGCTTCTATCACTTGCGGAAATACAAAAGCCAGCTGAATGCCCGGCGAGTTAAATTCCAGTCACAAAGTAACGACAGCGAGGGGCAAACACTTCATCGTTGTGTTATTTGTAACCGAACCGAGGCCAGCAATCCCGAACTCGACTTCCGCGTCGCTGAAAATGGAGATGAGTATTGTCTGGACCATCTCGGAGATGGTGGCAAACCTGCGACATCATGAGCCAAGTGCAGTTCTCCCCCCGACCAAACAAAAAGGAGCTCGACGAAACTCGGGCCTTCGCACCCAAGTTTGATGACAAGGGCCTTATTGCGGCGATGGCGATCGACCATGAAACACGCGAGCCCCTGATGTTGGCATACATGAATGAGGTATCCCTTAAGATGACGATCGAAAAGGGCGAAGCCGTGTATTACTCCCGCTCACGCCAAGAAATTTGGCATAAGGGAGCGACTTCCGGTCATACCCAAAAGATACATGAGATCCGAACCGATTGTGATCAGGATGCTCTCATTCTTTACGTCACCCAAAAAGGGGCTGGAGCCTGCCACACGGGCCGCCGTTCGTGCTTTTACCGAGCGGTCAGCTTTCCGCAGAATAACCCAGTCGACCTTGACTTTGTGGACGACGAAAAGACTTTTGATCCAGATACTGTTTACGGCCAAAAGTAGGCCATAACAGGATGGTTATAATTTAAAACCCAGCGCTCAAAAACTCTACTGCTGGGGAACCGAAGCCTCGAGGACCGTCGCTCCTTGCTCTTCGCTCATCACGAGGACACTGAATTTACGAACCCCGCCGATTCCGCTGGAGCTTACGCTAGCATAGTCAAACTTTCCCCGTAGGTCGGTGTAACCATCTTTGAAGAACTTTACACCTTTAGCGGTATCGGCGTAAACTTTCACGTAGACTTTAGGCAAGGGCTTATCGGTCTTTTTATGACGAACGGTGAGCAAGCCCATCGAATCGCTGAGTGTCGTCTTCAGCTCATTTGCATAGACTGCGGACGAAGCTTTCTTACCAGCCCCCATCACCTCTACGATGACATTACTCGCCTGATATTCAGCAGGAAGTTGGAATACCTTCGCTCCCTTCTTACCTTCTAGCTTCATCGATATTACTTTGTTTGGCTGAATGATCGAAAAACGGGAAGTTCCACTTGAAACAAATGGATTAGTACTAAACAAAAACTCCAAATCCATCTCGTAATAATTAACAGTCACTTCGGACACATTTTGGAAATCGAGGGTCGCTTGAACCCCCTCTACTCCAATACTCAAAGAAGGCTCGAGAGCCGCCGCCAATTGCTGTTCCTGCTCGCGATCCCCTTCTTTAATAACCTCCAGTTGTGCCCCCTGAAGCTCTTTAATTTGAGCCGTTAAATCGGCAAATCGATCGCGCCAAAGATCAACCGAATACTCCTTATACTTGGTAGCGACACGACGAGCCTTAGGAAGATCAGCTTCGTAGAAAGCTCCATAAGCTTGAAAATAATCGTATTGTATCCTGGTTTTTAGATTTGCAGGATTGACCTGCTTCAAATGAGCCAAAGCCTCGGCAACCCGATCCTGAAGAAAGAGATAATAGGTGGTGGCCAAATGATCGAGATCATCGAGATCTTTCTGTTCGCTGAGCATCCTAAGAAATTGGGAATACTGGCCACGAACGACGGGATTAAGAATTCGGTTTTCACCTCCTAAAGTGTGAGCTCGATTATTAATCAGCGGCCTGTATTCTAGATGCTCGTAGCGACGTCGATTGACCGGGTCAACCGTGATCAGATCACATGAAAGGGCGACCCCGCATTGATCAAGAAAACGCTCTTGCATCAAAAGCAGTTGACCAATCCCCTCTTTATGATTGTGCGCCACTGAATACCCCTGAATGACAGGATGATAAAAGCCACGAACATTTAAGATCTGCAGCGCTTTTCCGAAGAACTTTTCATCTTCCCGGCAACGCCATGCCATTTTCATAAGATCAATTGCATGCAGGTTTTGTTTCTCTAGGTATTTGAGAACGTCAGCCTCGTCACCCCACTGACTCATCCAAGCCCATGATGCCTGATCGATGCTCGTTGGCTTATCAACCACATTGAAAGTAAGTCCATCAGCATGGGCAATCACTGCACCAGACTTGGAAAGGTGAGCCGGATAGATCATGAATTCTCCAGAAGCAGGAAAGTAGAAGGCAATCTCAAGGCGATGTGTTGAATATGGTTCAAGCTGCACCCGCTGGGTTGCTGTGGTCTTGAACCCCCGAACTGGGATTGCACCTTTTGGTATCTGCGAAAGAATATCAATTCGCTGACGCGCACTGGTTGGGTTGGTCACAACCACTTGTGCCCCATAAACAACACCTCGAACAAATTCCTGAGTAATGAATTTGTCGATTTTTTGCCCGTCTTCCATTCGGAAGCGATCATTCAGTTGAAAGTAGCTCTGACTCACTAGAAGAGGTGGACGATTATCAGCCATACCAGCTTCCTTTACCTCACGATGGAAAAATAACACGTTCCCACCCGCCGTAAACTCGAGAGCCCCATCGTCTATCTGATCTTGATGCTTTGGCGCCTTGAATGGAAGGTCAAGGAATGACAATGCGAACATCATCTCCGTGAAGCTGCCTGAGACTTCTCCTAGATACTGCGAACCAAAACCTGGGCCCACTCCATGCCTCGCAAGATCCAGCCAGAAGCGATTTTCAACTACAAGTTCATAGGTCTGCTCACTTTGAGGAAGACGATAGTAGTTGTTTTCAGCCCATTCCTTCGTCGGCCCTAGAACACGGTAAGCTTGTTTCACTTTTTGCAATGCCTGATTCAAATCCACAAGAAATGGATCATCTCCCCCACCTTGCTTCCTTTTGGCGGAAAATTTGCTTCTAACCTCTTTGGAAGCAGACTCCTGCGATTCAAGCTGCATCGCCGCTGCTTCAGCGGATACTTTTTCATTTCTAGCATCGGAAAGATTTTCACCTAATATTGGATTCACTGAGTTAGCCGCGACTACTTGGCCTAGCATGCTCTGCTTCTCTCCCGCATAAGTATTACCAAAGGCACCACCTCCCACCGCAGCTCCAAACCAAAGCTTCATCGAATCAAGATTTGGTGGACGCAGCGCCAATCTATCCTCGAGGTCCAAACCAAGAGCTTCCTTCCTCTCAAGATCTGATTGCACTAGCAGAATCCGCTCCACGACATTAAGTCGTGCATATTCAAACGACTGATAATATTTAGTCAAAAGATTACCCAGAAGGTAATCATCCATAAAAGTGAGGTCTTTTTTGTTAGCAAGATGAGGACGCACAACCTCTTTGAAAAAGACAGGGTCTTTGCGTGAGATGAAAAAGCTTAACTCGTGGCAAGTATACTTCGAATACCACGACCGCTTCTCCCCGACCGCTAAGCTATCCCACTCAGTAATAAAGGAAAACTCTCTCAGAGTTAAATCATTTTTGAGAGTTAAAAAGTAACGATGAACGGCCCCCAAGTGATCATAAACTTCGAATTTTGAATTAAGGATATCAGGGATCTTCAGGGTGTTCCCTTTCTTCAAAAGAGTGACTTGTTCCTGCTCGGTGAAGTGACGCTTGGGGTCCAGCGCATTAGTCAGGAGTCGCAAGTCACGAATCTTGGTCTTTGCCTCCGGTAAGGAGACGCTGCGATAAGTTGAACCTTCTGGGTCAACCAAGAGAACGTGAACATGTTGACGATCACCGAAAGCATCGATCTTCACACTAATCTGACCATTTTTGTTAGGGACTAAATTGGGGATCACAACAGGGTTCCGGCCTAAAAACTCATATGACGAAGAACCAATCGCCCTAGCTTGGGCTTTCATTTCCTTGTCCGCCGATTTCCGGCGGGCACTCGGGGCGGCAGCCGGAACTGGTGCGCGATTAAATTTATCTCCGGCTCTCAGCAATTCTCCACCCGATTCAGTATCCCGAACAGCCCATGGATTGAGGAGGATCTCGGGTCGATTCAGCATATTACCAGCAAACTTTTGGGCATAACGTCGCTCCAAAATATAACGTAGTTCGTCACCTAAATTACGCCCACTGATATAAAGGCTAGGAAGGAATCGTGCCATTCCAGTTCGAAGCCCTACCCTTTGAGAGCCTCCGAGGGCGGCAAAGGGATCATTCTCTGGAAGAAATCTCGTCGCAATGACATGCACACGAGTCAACGGATCCAAACCAGCCACATCAATCTCTAAAGTCTTATCATTAGCTTTAACAGATTTCAGATGCGAGGCCTGTCTCGCCGGCAGCTCGAGCATGCGCGCTGAGTTAAAGAGATAACCCTCCGAAACCATGCCACCTCCAACGAGCACGTTCACGCTCTGATTCGAGGCTTTCAAAATCAGGCGATAGTCACCTGGCGAAAGGGTCGCGACCAAATAGCCATCAACTAGTTTGAGACGGGAGTATTCATCCGCAACAAATGCACCGGACCTCAGGGTATATAAAGCGACCTCCCGTCGATTCAAAGAACCTACGAACGGAACTTTGAGTTGCTGATTTCCGGAAAGAGTAACGTTATCAATTTGATCTCGCCGATCATTTCTAAGAATCCAAGTTCTCGATTTTCCACTGGGGGATTGCACCGTGAGGCTTGCAATCCCACTCAGAGGACCAAGATCAAGACCTCCTCTTTGCGTGGTCTTTAGAGTAGTTTTTCGCTGATTCTTAAAAGATCGGTGATTGAACGTCACATTAAGATTCTGCCCGGAAATCGGTTCAGCATTCCGGCCAAAACTTTCGACGAGATAGTTGCCGTCAATTTTACTCAAATAGAGGTCTCCGACGACCTCACTCTTGAGCACCTCATTCACCTTAAAAGAACTAGAATCAGTCAATTCAATGATCTCACCACCTTTACTTGCGATCTTCATTTTCACCCGAAGGGTGGCTACCAAATTTGCGAGACGGTCTGGCACTCTGAATTCATGGACAAATTCTCGATCACTCATCAATTTGAGACCTTCAACGCTCATACTCGCAGGAAATCCCTCCAGATCGGTCGACTTCAACTCCAACGCAGCACTTTCAATCTCACTGAGTGAAATCGTTTGACCCGCAACTTCCAAATTTGGGCGGAGAATTAAACGCCCCTTACCACCAGTCCGAAGTGACTCTTGATCAAGGTGCATTCCTGCCGTTATCCGATACTCTTCGCGCGGTAGAGTCAGCTTAGCCATCGTGGCATAACCACTAGAGTCTTGAATCACTGCAGAACGAATTCCTGGACTATTGGAAAAAGGAAGAATGAGGCGACCACTTTTATCGCTTTTATATTGGCTTTTCCCTACCCAAAGGGAGGCACCTTTCAAAGGTTGATTGGCCTCATCAAGAATCGTAACTAATTCTCCCTGGGGAACTGTACGATTAATTAATCCAAGTGCCCCTTTCCGAATAATCGCTCTACTACTTTTACCACTACCAATAAACTCTACAACCCACAAACCTCTGCGATTGGGAATTGCCGCAACCTTAAAATCTTTTACCGTCTTTAGCTGAGGCGCTGTATCAAATTCGTGAGATTCGCGAAAGTTCGCAACTAAACCATCAAGGTCAATATCAGTGCTGATCTCGTTCCCAAGACTGCGGTAATAGTTTAAAGTATTGATCTCAAAAACTTTCACAATCAGCTTAGGCACATTTTTGAGATGCATTTTTAAGATCACATCATCCTCAATGGCGTAGCTTTCTTGGTTCGTCCTATCAAATTCGATCTCCACCCGATCTTTCAGAGCTTGGAATTCCGATGGGCTCAGTAGGGCAGCCCAATCTGATGGCTTCCCAATTCCGTTAGTAATCTTACTTTCAGCAAAGACACGTCGAAGCCAACTCTCACTTAAATAAGGAGCAAACTTGGTCGTATCCCGATCATCTTTCAGGAACTTTAAAAGATAAGATTTCACCAAAAGCTCATCCCCCCCTTGCGCGGAAGGAAAAGTAGTCACCTTACGATAATCCCGGCCCAAATCCGCAGGATAACGCCATAAAACCGGTTCTTCTTCGCGCCACTTGGGATTCAAGTAACTGACATTTCGAGGAAGAGCTAGATAATCCAAAAATCGCTTTTCATTCTCTTTCCCTTGCACTCGATCATGAATGAGACGTTGATGAAGAACGTGAACCTTCAAGGAATTAAACGACGCGGGCAAGGCAGTAACAAACCTTTCAGCGCGAGTCAGATAGGCCTCACGAACAGTCTGCGATGCTGCCATAGATTCATCGGCATTAGAAAGTAACCGAGTCATGTAGGTTTCTACAAACGCAGCCGAATTAATCACGTCAGCTTTCAATACTATTAACTCTTCAAGCTGAACTTTCGTTAGCAAACGGTGAATCCGAAATTCACCAAAACCCTTACTTTCTTTACTCTTGAGATCAGTGTGAATTAGCGAAATCAAACTGGGCAGATCTGGAGTCATGGACCGGGCAAGGAGGTCTCGCAGTTCAGCGGTCGACAGCTTAGGTTCCCCTTCTAAAAATCTATAAAATGCCGACGTTTGGAGATTTTGGAGTGAACTTGAACGCCCCAAAGCATCATCAAGAAACGATTTCCAAGAGACAAATTTGGGGTCCAGAATCGAAGGATATTTCACTTCTCTCGCTTTACCTTCCTGCTGATGATTAAGAGTCAACCCCATTTCGCGCCGGAGATAGGCCAAAGTTGCTACCGGATCATCAGAATATCGAAACAAGGCTTCGCGATTCTCAATCTGTTTCCTTTTGCCCGAATTACGAAAACGGTTTTTCCAATCTCCAAGAATACGATTTAATTCCTTGAGCTTCCTTTCATTCTGAAAATAGAGGGCATGGTAATAGTAATATTCTTCTGTTCCGGGAATCAAAAGCTGCAGTGCTTTCTCCCGATCTGAAGCCAAGGCAAAATCTTCAATGAATCCAACATCCTGCTGCGCTATGAGGCTGGAGCTTTGGCTCACAAGGATCAGAGCGCAAAGCACAATAATCCAGCGACGGCATATCCATGGTGATTCAATCTTGTTCATAAGTCGTATTGTTGGCCAAGCCCATCAGATCAACGCCGCAGTTTGGAAGTCAATATGAAGATTGTGGGTTATACCAGTTAGGAAACGCCAGCTGAAGACTTCTTGGAAGAAAATCCGCTTTTTTAACATTTCGTGAAAATGAGTGATAACTGGAAGCTCTTGAGGTTCAGGTCATGAGCCCCCTGAGATTGAGCGAATCAAACAAGTCAGCCGAGATCTTTATGATTCTCGTCTGCAGAAGGAAGGACCGCTCGCCATTAAGCTTTAACAGAGACTAGAGCCTTTGAAAATAGCTCCGAAGGTTGAGCTAGGTTACGACCATTAATTGAAGTCACGGCCCTCAACCGCCGCAGTGCATTGCTAAGCCAAATCTCATCACAACTCTCCAAGTCCACCATCGCCCACTCCACTTCTCGCACCTCGATGTGCCGCATCACCTCTTGGCGCATCACTCCCGGAAGGCAGCCGGTTTGAAGAGAAGGAGTGTAGATCATACCAGTCTTCACGAAGAAGAGGTTGGAAATACAACCTTCGCAAATTTCCCCCCGTGTATTTGGTCGAATCACTTCATCAACACCAGACTCGCGAAGGAGAAACATGTTCTCAGCATAGGAAGTGCACTTGATTTGCGCCAACGGGCTTTTTTCATTTATTGGACAATTTGAAGTCACAACGTGGATCTCGCCCCGCTCTTTCGGCAACGGTTCAGCCGAGATTAAACACCCCTCACCTAGAGTCAGTCTCAGTTTTGCTGACAATAACTGATTGGCCACAATTACTCTACCTATCCGTTCCTGAAGAACTAACCGGTCAGGAATTTTCAGGCCTAGTTTTTCCGCAGAATAAGTCAGTCTTTCAAAATGCTGGTTCCAAAGACACGGCTCACCCTTGTCTGCGCGGATCGTTTCAAAGACACCTTCACCACGCAAAAACACCCCATCCGAAACTCGAAGGGAGAATTCCCCCCCTTCGATCAAGTGGCCATTCCAACATACGATCATGGATAGACCTTAAGCCACACTTCAAGAACTCAACAAGCTTTGAACTTCCTTGCTCACCTCCATCTCGCACAACTTACTGACGGGTCACGAATCGGAACTTTACTTGGCGACTTTATCCGCGGCACCCCATAGAGCCGACGAACCCAATTCCAGCCTGAGGTAGTCAGTAGCATAATTCTTAAACGCTGAGATATACGCAACACTTGGACGCCGAGCAGACTGGTTCAGCCCTTAGATTAGCAAGATCACCAGGCAAATACAGGAGGAAAACCGGCTGGCTGCTTACGCCCCAATTCCTAGTCTCGCCCTGACTTTTCGTGAAATCCGTCAACGCCCTAAATTCCTAACACCACTTATCGGAGCCAAAGAAGATCTTGCGGATCACTATCAATATTTCACGACGGCATTCCGTAGCTTTCATCCCGAAGTGATGTCGTTCGCTCCCGAAAGAAATCCGGGTGGTCCATTGAGCTCACCATAAAAATTCCTACCCGAGATCGCACCGATCATTTCAAGTTCCATTTTTAGAGATTCACGGGCGGGGGGAGCACCTACCACTGATCTTCCGCACTGAGTAAAAGTGGCGAAACTAGCTTCATCCTCATTCCGTGAGAGTAAAGTAAGCAGCGGCCGACCAGCTTCAGTCTTCAAAATCAGAGGATGCATCCAGCAAGACGTGGGCTTGTAAAACCAGGGATGTTTCCCCTCTTTAATCGCTCGAATTTGCCAAAGACAGCGATGTTTCTCATCAAGAAAAACACAGCGGGTTTTGGGGAAATGACCCGGGAAATCATCTGCCAAACGACCTGGTGAAGTCGCTACTGTCTCAGTCTTTAAGCGCCCATCCTCAAGCTCGATGACACCTTCGCGATCCCGGCTTAAAAACTCAGCTTCCTCGGGTGACAAAATCACCCCATCATGGCAGCAAGTCGCACGACACTTCGCAAGCTCGCAGACCGGTAAAGGCTCTTCAAACGCATGGTGGTCTACGGCGGCTTCGGCAAGGGCCGAGGCTAACCCTTTGACGGTCTCACGGAATATCGTAACCGATTCTGAAGACAAAACCTAAAACTATTACTCGTCAGAATCGGCGGCTTCCTTTTCTCCCTCACCCTCAGACTTGGTGTGCCCACCCTCTTTTTTGTCCGCTGAATGCTTATCAGCCTCACCGTGTTTAAAGAGATTGATGGTGTCACTAGATTTAGGGGTCTCAGATTCCCACTCGTGACGTTCACAAGAACATAAACTAAGAGCGATCATTGCGATAAGAACCGAAAAGATTTTCATTACAGAAGTTCGATAGTCGAGGCTGACGGAAATGGCAACTCCGCTTTTTTCCTGAAAACTAGATAATTTGGCGAGTATCGAGGTAGGTGTTAGCTAGCGCAATCGGAAATTGTTGGGCCGTTTCATCGAGAGTAACGATACCATCAGCTTTAAGTGTGGTGAGCACATCCTGCCGCTCAGCCATATAATCATGGGCCGCGAAATACCCCAGTGCGTCCTCAAAACTCATCAAATCCTTGTCCATCATTTCACCAATCCCCGATTCCTTAAGGCTGGCGAGTACGACTACATGCTTTTGGCGAAGCTTCTTTAGGGGCTCTCGGAGCTCGTCTGAATCTTCCCCACGTAGGTTAGTCATTACGACCACCATAGAGCGTCTCTCTTGATGTTTGAGAAGTCGCTCAGCAGCCTCGGAAAAATCACTTGGAAAAGGGGACGTTTCGTAATCGTATAGGTGATTGAGGACTGTCGTCATAGAGCTAATACCTTTGACCGGCGGAAGCCAACGCTCGGTTCCGCCAAAACTAAGAATTCCAACTTGGTCCCCCTGTCGCAGAGCCACATAGGAAATCAGGAGCATCGCATTCAAACAATGATCAAACTGACTAATCTCACCATCAATTGTTCGCATCCGGCGACCACAATCGAGCATCAAAATCACTGACTGATCTAGCTGCTCTTGGAAATCACGACTGATCAAACTTTGCCGTTTGGAACTTGCCTTCCAATCGATCTGAGAAAGGGAATCACCCATCTGATAATCCCGAAGCTGGTGAAAGTCACGACTCAGGCCCGCACGGTTTTTTCGAATAATTCCGGTATGCTCCTGTCGATGGGCCATTGCCATTAAGGCGTAACTCAAAACCGGCTGGTAGTTGGGATAAACTTTGACTTTTCCATTATCGCCAATCCTCACGCACCTCGACCAAAAACCGAGTAATGACGTCATCATGATGTGAGTCCTTCCAAAATCGATCTCTCCCCGTTGTAAAAGAGTAATCGAATAATTTAAGTCAAGGTAGCCACTTCTTCTAATCCAACCACGCCAAGGAAAGGCGTCACATTCGCAGCGACTCGGAATACCATCAAACACACCGACATGAAGAGGACGATGAGTTAAATTTATGATCCTTAATTTTACTTCCCCCTCTACTCCAACTGCCATCCGCCCAGGCAGAGTTCTTTCCACCAAAGGCAATTTAAAAACCAAAGCCACAATTACGTCAAATAAAGCAATAAGCGCCAAAGCTCCACCAAGAAGCCCCCACCACCCTGACACTCGAGGATACAAGGAGCCCGCCAAACCCATCAAGGTCCAGAGAGTCAAAAGCGCAATCAGCGTACGAGTAGGACGAAGAGGCATTACAAGAAATTAGAGCCTCGGAGCTACCACGGTCTTGAGAGAAGAACTCAAAAGGTCATCAACATTTTGGCCGCTAATTGCGACTTCCGGCGCAACCTGTATTCGATGCCGCAGCACCGGAAGTGAGGCCTGCTTAACATCATCGGGGATCACATAATCACGCCCCCCCATAATGGCGTAGGCCTTGGACACCTGGACAAGGCTGATTGCACCTCGCGTTCCTGCACCTAAACTTATCCCGTGCGCTTCTCTGGTCAGTCGAGTCAGCCGCAAAGCGTAATCAATAACTTCAGGGACGACCTTAACCAGGGCGGTTAAGCGTTGCGCCTCAATGATCGTAGCTGAATCACAAACCTGCTCGACGCCACGCGGGTCCAACCCTTTAGCACCTGGAGCGGATGTCACGGCAGAAACTACCTGAAGCTCTTCAGCCATAGTTGGATAGTCGATGATTACCTTCATCAAAAAACGATCCAATTGGGCCTCTGGAAGCGGGTAAGTTCCCTCTTGCTCGATTGGGTTCTGCGTTGCAAAGCACATAAAAGGAGGAGCTACCGGCAGTGATTCCCCATCAATCGTCACTTGTTGTTCCTGCATTACCTCAAGAAGAGCCGCCTGAGTTTTCGCAGGTGCACGATTGATCTCGTCCGCCAAAAGAAGGTTGGTAAAAACGGGACCACGCCGGGTTTGGAAAGACTGACTCTTCATATCGAAGAGAGTAAATCCAGTGATATCAGACGGCATCATATCTGGGGTGAACTGAAGGCGACCAAACTCACCCCCAAAGGTGCTCGCGAGGGCTAGCACCATGTGAGTCTTCCCAAGGCCGGGCTTACCTTCCAAAAGAACGTGACCCCCGGCAAGAAGGGCCGCGACAATTTGATTCACAGTATCACTCTGTCCATAGACAACCTTCTGAATCTCGGAACGGAGACTATCAGTCAGTTGGCCAACTTTACTCAGGTCAGGAATCTCTAGTGTGGCTTGGGGATCGGAATTATTTTCTGTCATCGTTTAAAAAGAGTTTGGAGTTTTCGCGCCATCTTTAAAATATGGCCGGGGTCTTTGGGAGATTCGACAGTAAAAGCTTCGACTACATCATCACGGGGCAAACCGGACTCCTCGGCCAATCGATCATAGAAACTTGCAGGATCTCCCTGATTTTCCCTTTTAAGCTGTGCTCTAAGAGGCCGCATGAGGTGCTCTAGTTCCCCGGTTCGCCAAAGAAAGCGGGCCGATGTGATAAGCGACTCACCATAGGGTTGGCGCTTGACTGAGTTGTCCCGGAGAATTGGCCCAAAGCGCGGAATCCGCATCCAGAGCCAAGCAACTAGCAAGATAAGTCCCGCAATCACAACCATCCAACCCTTCTTCCAGACCAGCCCAAAAAAGGAGTTTGACGAACCGTAAAGAAAAACAATTTTACCTGAACTGCCATACACCTCTGACAAATAATCCAAAAACTCGGCATGATCTGCCCGTGCAAGGTAAGGATTTCGGAATGGCCTTGCATGGGCGAGCACAAGCACTTCCCCGGCTCCATAATTCATTCCAACCATCCGAGATTTCCCATTTTCGCTTTCAATACAATTTCGACCCTTTTTAATCGTTAGGCCAACCTCACCCTCAAATTCTAAGCTGTGTCCGCCGCACTCTTCCTTAGTTTTCACCAACTCCCAAGGACGTGAGAGGTGCCCTCGTTTTTTTGAATCATCGTCCGCTGCTTGATAAGAATAATAGCTCAAAGAAATCCGAAGTTGCTCCAAGACATGGTCTAAGCCAGCGTAATCGCCAGGTTCGGAAGCACCCATCCCTGAACCCGATTCAGTAAAATCATTCCTATCAGGTTCCCCCCCTTCGATTGTAATCACGAGGTTCCCCCCTTGGTTTACCCAATCCAAAACCTGAATCGCCATCCCCTTCGTCTGCAGAAAGGAACCCGGCAAAATAATCATCTGCGTCTCATCATCGTAGCTCGACGACATTCGGGAGCTCTCGACATTCCAGCCCTGCTGATCGAGATACATCTCAGCGGCTAAATAGGGATTAACACGCGCCTTACCAACATAGCCCATCGGAATTTCGTCAATCTTTCGGCCTTCTTCTTTTTGACCGCAACCCGGAAAAAAGAGTAGAACTATAGAAAGAAACCATTTCATTGACGCTCTCCTTCCTGAAATGGCCACTCTTTCCAAAGTTCATTAATGATTTTCTCATTAGGGCAACGACGCGCGTAGGCCTGGGAAATCCAGGCGTTGGTCAACAAACTAAAGTAAGAAGCACTCGCAATCTCTCCCCTGGAAACGACTCTGCGAAGGCAATCCATTTCAGTATCACTCTCCTCGATCTCCACCAACTGTCGAGTTACGAGCGATGAAATAGCTCCCCGATAGAGAAGACCAAGGGCTTCTTGATACTGTCCACTTTCCCACATCTTACGTGCCTCCGAGAGAAGATCAGACGGAAGATTTTCAGGCTCCACATTCAGACCTGCCACAGTAGTCACCTTCTTAAGTTCCCCTGCGGAACCTTCCGGACTACCTCGGAACATATAGAGATTACGCATAACGACCCAGATCAAGCCAACGATTACGGTAATCACGATCATCCAAAAAAGAAATTGTCCGATCCCGGCGAACACTCCGTCACCCGCCTTGGGTTTTGAATCACTAGATTCTTCTCTTCCCTTATCCTCATAAACCGGACGAGTATCTACCCTGAAATCCTCCTGATTTAGAACCCTTTGCGCATCTTGATTGGCTTCCAACCGCGCTGATGAACCAAGCATTAATAACCCTAAAAAAATAAGACCCAGTCTCTGCCCAAGTCCTTTGAACTTCAATTCAATATCCCAACCTTCGACCCAAGTCCGCGTATTCACATAAAGCCCAAATCCTGCTCCCGTGTAAAACCAAGCGACGACAGAAACCGCGTTGAGATAGCACACTCCTAAAACTACCCAAATCCAATTGGGTAAGAATTTAGATTCTTCTTCCAAAAAAGCATCCCAAGTCAGAGATTCGCTAATTTCCACACCGTCCGGTAACATTAAAAGCGCGAAGTAAACCTGACTCCCACAAAGTAGAAGCTCCATCAAGAGACAGATACAAGTCAGCCCGATTGCTGAGCTTACACTGCGATAAAAAAGCGTTTGATAGCGTGCCTTATATCGAGCACCTCCCAAGTCCTCAAGATACCGGATTGGTAACACCAATGAACGACTCAATGACGAACGATAAAATAAAAGTCCAAACACCACACACCAGTAGAGAAAAACGAAACCAGCTTTTGAATTTGCTGCGTCACCACTATCCGAATGGAGAAACCATCCAAGCGCCGTCAAAACCACACCCATGAGAACCAGCCCCTTATTTTTTAGGAGCTCGTCGGGGAGCACCATCATTGTCTCTCGCCAAGTCGAATGCTCACCAAACAGACTCCGACTCAAGGGATGGAGCGCGACACATTCCCAAATCGGCTTTAACCACCAAATTAAAAAGATACCCCAACCTACCGATTGATGGCAGATACCCAAAATAAGAAGTCCCAGTAAAAAAACCGAAGCCATCCATCCCTTGAAGAGAGCAATGGAATGTTCGCCAGTCAAGCGGAGTCCCAAATCGATAGCCTCCCACTGCGTGCGGGGTCGAATCTCCGCCGTCACTTTTTCAAGTTCCACGCCCTCCCCCTTCCTACAAAACCAAAATAAAGAAGATGAAGAATCCAGAAAGCAATACCCACCATATATTTAAGATTGGTATCAATCGGTTGGGACGACCAAAATCCTTCGACCACTGCCGCCAGAGTAGTCATACAGGCACCCCCTATTAGCAAAGGAAGCCCACCACGACCGGCACGTGTCAACGCCTCACCTCGCGTGAATTGTCCCGGAGCAAGTAAGGCAAACCCAACTTTCAAACCTGCCATTCCAACCACCAGCATACCAAGAAGTTCGAAAGAAGAATGTCCTGCAACAAACTTCCAGAGCAACTCTGGATCACCGGAATATTCCACATAACCCACTACTGCCCCAAGATAGAGGCCGTTGTAAATCAGAAAGAACAAAGTCCCAATTCCGAAGAAAATCCCTCCCGCAAAAATCCGAAAGTCGATGCCCACATTATTATTAATATAGTGGGCGAACATCATGAAATTTGACCCGTGTTCTTGTCGTAAATACTCCACGCTGTCAGCTTCCTTTCCATACATGCCCTCGATATCTGACATCGCCTCGGCACCCAACAGAGCCTGAACCCATTGGATCTCTTTGTCCGCTGAACACCACATCGCAAAAAAGGGCCCCAAAAACACGAAAGAAACCACGGCAAAAAGCTTCCATTCTCGACGAAAAGCAACAGGAAATGTGCGTAGAAAAAAGCGGAGAAACCCTTCCCCAAACGCGCTTCTCTTGCGATGAATCTGACGATACCCCACAATCGCCAAACCGTTCAAGCGATCGCAGATTTGTTGGCCAAACATTCGATACTGTGCCAACGACAGATCATAACAAATCTTACGAAATCGCGATGGCAGCTTATGACTATCCAAAGTTGATTTTTTACCCTTTGAGCTTTCCAACTGTAATTCAAAGGCTTTCCAATCGGAGCCGTTTTTGTTTTCAAATTCGTGCCGATTCATCGTTGTTCCTCCAACCAGTGTGCCATTCCCATCAACTTCGAAACCCCTTTAAGTCCAACTTCTCCTGTCATTTTTTCGAGATGATTGGATAATTCCACGCGGCGAGCTTCAGACCACCCACCACTTCGATAACGAAACGCAAGAATCGCCGCTTCCTCCTCCCGGCTTAGTGAAAAATTAACAGGAACCTTTTCCAACGGTGGAGGTCCGGGAATGACCGGGTCGATTCGGGGCTTCGAGTAAACCACGAGAGTCCCGGCAGCCAGGTCACCTAGACGTTGAAACCTTGGATGAAAAAAGACGCTAAGAGGCAAAAACGGAAGCATCACTTCAACAGTTCTAATAAAGTTACGAATCATTGACGCCCCCCATCGTAATCCCTGCTCCGGCTTCATTCACTACTCGCAATCCAAGAGCTCTTTTCCCTAATGTGGCACCCCAAGGGCTAATTTCAAAAAAAACAGGGTAGAACCACCAAATCAGAAAGAAGGACAGAAGGTAAACTCCCTCCGAAACAGTCTCCCCAAGCACTGGAGAGATCAAAATTAGAATCAAATACAAAAAGATGAGAGCAACCCCTTCGATGATCAAATCGAGAATCCACGCGATGAGGCGCAAAAATGGCCCAGCAGTGCGGAGGTGGATTTCCATCCCCTCGGCGAGTTCCACCAACTGGAGAGTATCAATACGCCGCTTTGGATCTAACATCGAACTAGCACTAGACGCTATCGGGCATCAACCTGAGGTAAAGCTCCCATTTAATCAGGAAAAACTATAGCTCTCTTACCGTCGATAATTGTGCGGTCGTGAACATGATAACGAATCCCTCTTGCCAAGGCAGCCCTCTCACAATCGCGACCTAAGCGAACTAGATCAAGCACGCTGTGATGGTGCTGAACTCGCTCAACTTCCTGTTCAATAATGGGCCCAGCATCGAGTTCCCCAGTCACATAGTGACAGGTTGCACCAATAAATTTCACACCCCGCTCATAGGCCTGCCGGTATGGATTAGCGCCAATAAATGCTGGCAGAAAGCTATGATGAATATTAATCATTCGTCCACTGTATTTCTCACACATCCAAGGTGGCATGATTTGCATGAAGCGAGCCAGGACGACCAGCTCAACTTGTTGTTCCTCGAGTAATGATTCTATCTCAAGAAAACCGACTTCCTTATCTTCTCCCATCTCAACTAAATGAAATGGAAGCCCAGAGTTCTCAGCGATCTCCTTACAATCTGAGCGATTTCCGATTACGGAGGTAATCTCAATCGGCATTTCGCCTAACTTGGTCCGCCAGAGAATCTCGTTGAGGCAATGGTCAGTTTTCGTGACCAAAACAGCCGTTCTCATCTTATAGGGTAAGCGACGGAAATGCCAGACGGCTTTAATAGCCCGCCCCAAGACTTCAAAGCTTGCAATGAAATCCTCAATCGAAACCTCGAGGCTCTCCGTATCGATCTCGAGCCGCGCATAAAAGATCCCACGCTTTTGTTCAGTGAACTGATTAAATTCGACCAAATTCGCGCTAAATTCCGAAGCATGGCTAGCAATTTGAGCAACCAATCCATGCTTGTCAGGACAAGTGAGTTTCAAAATAAGACCTTCACGCATAAGCGCTCTTTGGACCAATAAGTCAAAAAGCTCAAGCCCGACGCTCATAAATCTACTTCGATACCAAAAATTAAAGCGCCGCCATCGGAAAATCTTTTGATGAGCCAAACTGGGACACAAATTCGATCTTATCTTATCTAGAAAACCTCGTCACATGCGCCTTTGCAATCGCGAGAAAATCCTCCACTACACCCTTAGCCTTTCCTTGATACATCGCCCCGATAACCAAAGGTGGAAAATTAGGCAGGACAAGGGGCTTCACACCTTTAGGATTAGGCAGATCCGGGATGAAAATTCCAATCCCGACTCCAAACCCACGCACCACAAAATCACGCACCACATCGGTAGAGTTCACCTCTACAGAAACTGGCCAATTCACCTCGTTCCGATCAAATTCCTTTTGAAAAAGTTGCTGTAAAACTTCGTTTGGAGGTAACCCAATCAAAGGTTCTTTACCGATCAGTCCCGTTTTTGAATAAGGATCTTTCTCTAGGAATTCTTTCCAAGATTTAGCTTTCGAGTTGGCAGGAACCCAGAGAACTGTCGGTATTTTTAGTAAAGATTCGCTTTTCAAGCCATCCGACATCTTCCCGCCAATCACGCCGATCGCAACATCTACCTGCTGAGAAGTAACGAGCCCATGAACATCTGACGGTGCCACTTCACGCAGTGACAATTTGAGTTTCGGTTCTTTTTTTTTCAACGTCTCTAAGCAATCTGGGAGATGATTCCTCAGTGCGGATGCAGTCGCTGCAAGTCGTAGATGCCGACCTTCCTCCCCCCGCAACTTTTCTTCAAGATCTCCAAGCCCCGAAAAAAAAGGATAGATATAATCATAAAGTTCCTCCCCCGCCGGTGTGAGTGCAAAAGGCCGCCGATTGAATAATTTAATTCCAAGCTTCTCTTCCAACTGCAAAATTTGGCCACTCACCGCGGGCTGCTGGATCCCGTAAGGCATCTTTCTTACTGCGGCGGTGATCCCTTCAAACTTTGCTACAAAGTAAAACAACTCAAGGTGGTGGATGTTCATCTTCAGGAACTTTATCAAAGATAATTCATCATTTCAATCAATGTTTATTGAGTATACATCAATTCGAAATGGATCACGATTCCTTCCTGAGGCTTCGAGCACAAATGGCCATGGACGAAGAGCCTTTCCCATCTTCCGTAACTTCTTCTCATCACCGAAATCTTCCCCAAGAGTCGATACTTGCGATTCATTGGCTTGATCCATCTCGCTTTCAGTATCGGGCACCTTATGCTGGTAGAAAACGCCAAGCTTGCCCCTTTGCCCAGATTCCTGAACTTCATGACTCTTGGTTGAGACTTCCTCGGCTTCAGATTTATTTACACTCCTTAGCAAGATCTCTTGAAACAAATTCTCTAGTGGAAAAGATCCCCCCCGTGCGAATTGTGTTACAGAGAGTCAGGAAGGCCTCTGTCTCGATTAAGGGAAATAAGATCTCCGAAATTGGGCCAGGCTTACTCATCTTAGTTGGGATCGAATCTTCCGACGATCAAAGCGACATAGATTGGTTAATACGAAAAATTATCAATATGAGGATTTTTGACGACGCAAACGGAAAAATGAACCTCTCGCTTCGGGATAATTATGGCGAAGCTTTAGTCGTTAGCCAATTTACTCTTCACGCCTCGACTAAAAAAGGAAATCGACCCAGTTTCATCAAGGCGGCCCCTCCCGAAATATCAAAACCTCTCTACCAATCGTTTTGCGAAAAATTTTCACGGGAACTCGGTCACCCGCTTGAACGAGGACTCTTCGGGGCAATGATGGAAGTCGCTCTAGTCAACGATGGTCCGGTCACCATTATGATGGACTCGCAAGATCGCGAATAAATCACTCTTTTAAGCGAATCGAAGTTCCACAATACATACAGCGAAACCAGTGAAAAATCAGCAACTGCAAGCTGGTCGGTAGAATGTATCCCAAAAAGGGAATATGGTGACTCTGGGGGTTCCTACGACAAGATTTCGCTTCGAACAAAGGTTGTCCGCAAACACGGCATTTCATCGGACGAGCAAACATCAAATACATTAACCCTAAAACCACCGAGGCGACGGGAACAGCTGCAGACCAAATCACAAGTTCATGGTCATCCTGAAAAAATAAAAGCGCTCCTCCCGCCATGAATGAAAGCGGGAGCAAGACTATCGTTAACACGCTTAAAAAAGCTCCCAACTTTACTCTAAAGGGTTGTGGATGCAGAACACCACGGATATAGGCTCGGGAGTGCAATGTTCGACCAGCATTAATTTCCGGGGTTGCCATTTTGCGAAGATCAAACCCCCTGTTACGCTCCAAAGGCTCAATCTCTGGTCTTTCCGATCCAGAAATAGACTCCCTGATATCTTCCTTTAAGCTAAGCTTCTTGGTAGGTGTCTTAGAAGAGATTTCACGAACCGTTGCTTTGATCTCAGAAGGTTCTGAATCAATCTTCCTCACTTCTTCCGTGTAAAGATCTCTCCCCTCAAGGAATTCGTCCATCACCGGCACATCCCCAACCTCGATTTTATTCTTTAGAATACTTTCTTTACTGACTGGATAAGCTTTTACCACTGAGATGGGAATTAATTCAACAACATCATCAAGGCGAGTCACCGGTGCGGACTCAGTTTCGTCCAACCGATTACGGGCTTCCTCAATCCACGTCACCAATTGATCAAGATTCGGTAGTTGCTCTACTAATCCAAGATGGGAATTCGCATTCTCTATCTCCTCAAGCAAAGCTCTAGGATCACTTTGCGAAAGAGCCGCTAATGTTTCAACGCCGACCGCACCAAGGAGTTGCGCATTATCCCCGCTGATAACTTGACTGTCTAGTAAATCGGCCACCTCCATCTCTGTTGGCTAAAATAAACACGATTCGAGCGATGGCTCCAACCTAAGTTTTGTTTATGTTAAATTTGAGCGCAATTCTTGCAACTGGGACAGCTTACCTTCCCAGTCGGTAAGACGTTCTCGCTCAACCATTACGACCTCAGGATTGGCATTCGCAACAAATTTTTCATTCCCCAGTTTACCCTTCGATTTTCCAACCTCCTTCTGAATTTTCTCGATCTCCTTATCAAGACGAGCTTTTTCTGCCTCCAAATCAATCAATCCGTCCAGAGGCATAAACAACTCTCCAGAGGCCGTGACCGCACCGGGCGTTCCCTGCTCGGGAATGTAATTCTCATCCCGCGTAAGTCCTTCTGACCCCACGAGGAGCGCTAATGTAGCAGCCTCTGCCTCCAACCACAAAGGACCGGTCTTAGCGATAAACCTTACATCCTTACGAGCCGCAAGCCGGTATTCAGCCTTTAAATTACGTAACTGAGCGGCTGTTTTATAAACAGCTGCCGCTTGCTCGCAACCTTCCGAAATCATTTTGACATCCACTCCGTCAAGCAAACCAGAAACGGGAATCTCCTTCTCCATCACAAATTGCCCCTCTTCGATATAACCCATCCGCAAGCTCAACTCTTCGGTCAAGTGAGGCATATAAGGGTGTAACAATTGAAGATAACGAACCATCACTGAGTCAAAAACACCAAGCGTCGTCTCGCGCTGAAACTCGCTTGCATCATCACGCAGATCTCCCTTCACTGCCTCCAAGAATTTGTCGCAAAACTCACTCCACAGGAAATCATAGAGCTGCTGACCAATCTCATTGAAGCGATAATCGGCATAGGCAGACTCCTGATTTTTTGCCAATTGATCGCACTTCGCTAAGATCGCTAAATGATAGGGTCGAAGTGTCTCGCACGTCGACGGCTTAAAATCTGCCTTAGAATCACTCCCAGCCATGCGACGAAATCTGCAGGCATTATAAATTTTATTGGCGAAGTTTCGGCCCTCCTCAACCTGAGCCTCATCGAAACGAAGGTCAGCACCAATCGGCGCGGTTCTCATCAGACCGAAACGCAAACCATCCGCGCCGTATTTTTCCATGAGGTCAATCGGATCAGGCGAATTGCCAAGCGACTTACTCATCTTTCGACCTTGGATATCCCGAATAATTGAGGTGAAGAAAACGTTTTTGAAAGGTAATTCACCCTTAAAGCGGTATCCCGCCATAATCATACGTGCGACCCAAAAGAAAATAATGTCTGGCCCAGTCACTAAATCAGTCGTCGGATAAAACTTCTTCACCAAGCTAGATTCCTCATCGAGATTCTGCATCGTCGCAAACGGCCAAAGCCATGAGCTAAACCAAGTATCCAACACATCATCATCCTGTATCCAATTTTCTGGATCAACTGGAGGTTCAGCGCTGACATGCAAATCTCCCGCCTCCAGATTTTCGAGCGTTAAAGATTCCGATTCCTGCAACACTTCAACCTTCTCTTTTCGATACCACACAGGAATCCGGTGTCCCCACCAAAGCTGCCTCGAAACACACCAATCCTGGATACCGTCCATCCAATTCGCATGTGTCTTGGCCCAGCGTGCCGGACGGTAATTCATCTCTCCATCTGCAACCGCTGCCGCAGTCTCTTCGGCAGCTGGATATCTTAAAAACCACTGCATCGATATCCGCGGCTCAATTGGAACATCAGCCCGCTCGGAAAAGCCTACGTTATTCTCGTGCTCCTCCACTTTAATTAATAAGCCCATTTCCTCCAGCATCGCGGCTGCCTTCTTCCGCGCCACAAACCGATCTAGCCCATCCAGATCAGGAACTCCCGGACAATTTACCGTCGCATCAGCATGGAATACATCGATAATCTCAAGATCGTTTCGCACGCCGATTTCAAAGTCCGCCTTATCGTGGGCCGGCGTAATTTTCAGCGCACCTGTTCCAAACTCCGGATCCACATGATCATCCGCCACCACGGGAATTTCCGCCGCTGGGAAAGGCCGCCTGACCAGTTTCCCCACAAACCTGCCATAGCGCTCATCCTTTGGATTTACCGCGACTGCGACGTCACCCATTAAAGTCTCAGGCCGTGTCGTCGCTACTTCCAAAAACATTCCCGGCTCTTCAACCAACTCATACTTCATGTAGTAGAGCTTTGAATTCTGCTTCTTCGGAATGACTTCCTCATCCGACAAAGCAGTCCGTGAAACCGGACACCAGTTTACCATCCGTTTCCCTCGATAAATGAGCCCATCATTGAACAGATCCGCAAAAACTTTCGAGACCCACTTAGAGTAGTCGGCGTCCATTGTGAAGCGCTCCCGACTCCAGTCGCACGAGCAACCCAATCGCTTCAGCTGCTTAATAATAATGCCACCATGCTTATCCTTCCAATCCCACACTCTCCCTAAAAAAGCCTCGCGTCCAATATCCCGGCGGGTCTTCCCCTCCTCCTCCCGAAGCTGACGCTCAACCTTTGTCTGAGTCGCAATCCCTGCATGGTCGGTCCCTGGAAGCCAAAGGACTTCGCAGCCTTTCTGTCGGGCCCGACGAGCTAAAATATCCTGAATCGTGTTATTTAGAACATGCCCCAAGTGTAAAATCCCTGTCACATTCGGTGGTGGGATCACAATCGAATACGGTGGCTTCTCGGAAGAGGGATCCGCTTCAAAACACTTGGCATCAAGCCAGACCTGATACCAGGACTTCTCGACTTCAGCGGGCTCATAAGCTTTGGGCAGTTCAGACATCGTGCCGGAGAAGTAGCTGACTCCCTGCCTCCAAGCAAGCACTACGGGCTTTGGACTGGAGCCCATTGCCCATCAACTCTAAATTCTTCGATCAGACAGCCGTAAATCGCCCTTCTCATTTCCTCAAAAATAGACAAGCTCTGACCGCTGAATCTAAGGCTCACTCCTTGCTTCAGACGAGATATTTCCAGATCCCAAAAAGCGCCTCATCCATCTCATGCCACGCCGTTCTGGCTGAGAGCCTTCAGCCAGAACGGACATACTCTCAAAAAATCAATATTCGTAAATTCCGTAGTTGGCTCCCCCGCCTCCAAAATTCTAAGCTCTTCCACACAATTTAACATGGCCATCCAACAGAAACTCCTTGTCGCCAACCGCGGCGAAATTGCCATCCGCGTCTTCCGCGCTGCCACTGAACTCGGGCTTCGCACCGTCGCAATATACGCCGAGGAAGATCGGTTTTCCCGCCACCGCTTTAAAGCTGACGAGGCTTACCAGCTAGACGCCACTAAAGGTCCTGTCGGTGCCTACCTCGACCACGAAGGTATTGTCGCCCTAGCAAAATCAAAAGGCGTCACTCTCATTCATCCCGGATATGGATTCCTCTCTGAAAATGCCGATTTCGCCCGCGCCTGCAAACGCGAGGGCATTACCTTCATCGGCCCATCCGCCGACCTCCTAGGCTCCATGGGGGACAAAACCGCTGCTCGCGCACAGGCGATCGCAGCCAAAGTTCCAGTTCTTCCGGGCACCGACGATGCCATTTCCGATCCCGATCAAGCTCTCACAGTAGCCCATGAGGTCGGTTTCCCTCTCATCATCAAGGCCGCATTTGGTGGTGGCGGTCGCGGAATGCGGATCGTTGAAAAACCATCCGAACTTCAGGCCCGCCTAGCCGAAGCCCAAGAAGAAGCCCAAAACGCCTTCGGAAACCCCGCAGTTTTTCTCGAACGCTATATTAAACGAGCTAAACATATCGAGGTTCAAATTCTTGGAGATCAACACGGTAATGTGGTCCACCTGCACGAACGCGATTGCTCTGTGCAGCGCCGTTACCAAAAAGTGGTTGAGATCGCACCCTCTATCGACCTTGAGGGCACCCTGCGCCAGGATCTTTGCCAATCAGCCGCCAACCTTGCCCAATCTATCGGCTACAACAACGCCGGCACTGTCGAATTCCTTTACGACATGGATTCAAAAGAATGGTTTTTCATTGAAATGAATCCGCGTATTCAGGTCGAGCACACAGTTACCGAATGTGTTACCGGCATCGACCTTGTCCGGTCGCAGATACTCGTGGCACAAGGCAAGAAACTTCACGAACCCGAAATTGGAATCCCTGCTCAGGGAGAAATCCCCTGCAACGGCTTCGCCATCCAATGCCGTATTACCACAGAAGATCCTGAAAAAGGATTCGCCCCCGACTACGGCCGCATCACTAACTATCGTTCAGCAGCCGGATTTGGCATCCGCCTCGACTCCGGAAACGGCGACGCCGGGGCTGTCATCACCCCATACTACGACTCGATGCTCGTCAAACTCACCGCCACCGGCCGTGACTTCGAAACCGCCTGCCAACGAATGGATCGAGCCCTCCGAGAATTTCGTATCCGAGGGGTCAAAACTAACATCCCCTTCCTCGAAAACGTCATTGCTGATTCTAGTTTCCGATCTGGTGACGCTCACACCAAACTCATCGACTCCCAGCCGAGTCTCTTCAGCTTCATCCCCAAACGCGACCGAGCAACCAAGCTCCTCAACTACCTCTCCGACCTCACCGTCAATGGCAATCCAGGAGCGAAAAACTGGCGTCCCGCTAAACCATTCGCCCAACCGCGCATCCCAACCAGCATGGGTGTATCATCTACATCCCCCTCCTCCAGGGAAATCCTCCTTAAACAGGGACCCGAATTCTTCTCTAAATGGATTGGTGAACAGAAACGCCTCCTCTGCACTGACACTACAATGCGCGACGCCCACCAGTCGCTCATCGCCACTCGCATGCGCACATTCGACATGCTCAACATCGCGGAAGCTTACGCGAAGAGAACTCCCAATCTCTTCTCGATGGAAATGTGGGGGGGAGCAACCTTCGACACCTCGATGCGCTTTCTTAAGGAAGACCCATGGGACCGTCTTCGCGAACTCCGCGAGCGCATCCCAAATATTTGCTTCCAGATGCTATTCCGTGGATCGAACGCCGTTGGCTACTCTAACTATCCTGACAATGTTGTCGCCGGATTCGTTAAACACGCAGCCGACTCCGGCATGGATATATTTCGTATCTTCGACTCCCTCAACTATTTGCCGAATATGCAGGTCGCTATGGAAGCCGTTCGCGACCATGGCAAATCTGTCTGCGAGGCTGCTGTCTGCTACACCGGTGACATCACCAACCCCAACCGAGCCAAATATTCACTTAAATACTATATCGATAAGGCCAAGGAGTTGGAAAAAATGGGCGCACATATTCTTTGCATTAAAGACATGGCTGGCCTCTGTCACCCTGCCGCCGTTACCAAACTTGTTTCCACACTCAAACAAGAAATTGGCATCCCAATCCACTTCCACACTCACGACACATCCGGCCTCAACGCTGCCTCTATTATGGCTGCAGCTGATGCTGGCGTCGACATCGCAGACATGGCGCTAGCCTCCATGTCTGGATCAACGAGCCAACCAAACCTTAACTCTGTCTGCGCCGCGATGAGTGGCCACGAGCGAGACCCAGGCCTCGACATAGAAACCCTCAACGAGTTTTCCGATTACTGGGAAGAAATCCTGACTCACTACGAACCTTTTTACTCCGCTCCCCGAAGCGGCACCGCTGAGGTTTACCTCCACGAAATGCCCGGCGGTCAATACACCAACCTCAAGGAACAAGCCAACGGTATGGGACTCGGCCACCGTTGGCAGGAAATCGCCCATACCTACGCTGACGTAAACCAACTCTTTGGCGATATCGTCAAGGTCACTCCCTCATCCAAGGTAGTTGGAGACATGACTATGCTCCTCGTCACGCAGGACCTGAAAGCCAAAGATCTTCTCAACGGCAACACCCCCAACCTCGACTTCCCCGAAAGTGTCATCGATATGCTGGGTGGTGGCCTTGGTCAACCCGACGGTGGATGGCCAAAGGAAATTCAGAAACTCGTCCTGGGAGATAAGATTCCAGTTACAGTCCGCCCCGGTGAACTTGCGCCTCCATGTGACCTCGATCAAACTAAGGCTAAACTCAGCCAGCAGCTAGATCGCGACGCCAACGACGACGACCTTTACAGCCATCTTATGTATCCTCAAGTCTTCTCAGACTATTTGGACTCGCTGAAGAGCTTCGACCGCCTCACGGTCTTACCCACTCCGGCTTTCTTTTACGGTCTTCAAGTTGGGGAGGAGGTCCATGTTGACATCGGCCCAGGAAAAACTCTCTTTATAAAGCTTATCTCTATTGGCGAGCCTGACGACGAAGGTCGGCGCACTCTTTTCTATGAGCTCAATGGTATGCCTCGCGAGTGCGTCGTAATTGACAAAGCTCTTGGCAAGGAGTCCGTAGCAAACCTTAAAGGAGAGCCTGGTAACGATCAGCACATTATCGCACCGCTCCCCGGAATGATCAGCGAAGTCGCGATAAAACCAGGCGACGAAATCAAGGAAGGCGAAAAATTAGTCGTTCTAGAAGCTATGAAAATGCTGACGACGGTGAGTGCCCCAGCAGATGGCGTGATCGATGAGATCCTCCTCAAGAAGGGACAAGCTGCCGATACAGGTGACTTGCTCATCATAATCAAATAGATCCTGCCTAAATCAAATCGCGGTTACTTGTAAGATTACTAGAAAATCTTAGAGAGAAAGAGCAATTTAAGAAGAGGGTTACATCTAAAATTATGCCCAGAAGCTGGGAGCACGACAGAACTGATCTAATTGACCTGTAAAGAAACAGGTTTAATCGAGCTTTACTCAAGATGACACATCGCAGCCTCCTCACCTTTATCTCAATTCTTGCTGCGATTTGCCTCGGCTTCTTTGTCGGTCAAAACGCCAACCTCAGCCCAATTCTGGTCTCTCCTCCCACCACAGAGGAGGAGTTCGATGCCCCGCTTATCGGAATTGCCAGCCTCACCAACGACACGTATGTTCAAGCGATTAAGGAGGCAGGGGGAGTTCCAATCGTTCTTCCAAACGGCGATGGTTCTTCCGATAAGATAGCAATATACCTCGAAATTCTTGACGGTCTGATCATGCCTGGAGGTGCTGACATCCCACCATCTGAATGGGGGGAGGAACCACATCCGACCACAAAGGTTCTCGAAAGGAATCGCTACCTCTTCGAGAAAGCGCTCATAACCGCTTGGATCAAACGGACTAATAAACCCTTACTTGGAATTTGCTTGGGGAGCCAATGGATCAACGTCGTTCACGGCGGCTCCTTGATTCAAGATATCCCATCTGAATTTGGAGTGAACCATCGAGGAGTCACACATCAGGTCACACTCGAATCCAGCTCACGCCTAAGCAAAATCTTTGGTGAAACAGAGTTTATGGTAAACTCAAACCACCATCAAGCGGTCGGCCGACTCGGCGAAGGGCTCAGACCTGTTGCTAAGAGCCCCAACGGAATCGTTGAAGCCACTGAAACAATTGACCCAGATCGGTTCCTCATCGGAGTGCAATGGCACCCCGAAAAAATGGCCCCAGAAGATCCCCTGCAAGCAAAACTGCTAAAAGCATTCGTCCAGGCATCAAGCAAATGACTTCTCAAAACCTTATCGCACCTGTCCTCTTATTTCTCTTTTCAGCGATTCTTCAGGCAGGTCGAAAAGAAACTTCGATTAACGCCTCCTCCCGATTCGCCAAAATTCTCGAGACCCACTTCCCCGAGATGAGAGACTCGAGTTACCAGCACAAAACCGAGATCAGCGAAAAATTGGGTGCCTGGAACTGTGACTACTCAGGGCTAATCAGGCATATTCTACGCCGCCATTTCCCAAGATGGGAAAGCTTTTTCTGTCCCGCGTAAAATCGAGAAATCACGTCTCAACTTCATCATCGAAAACAACAAAGTAATGCGTCTCATTCGAGGCTAGAAAAACTCCTCAACACAATCAAATGACTAAATTTTTACTCACTCTATTCCTCGGTCTATCAGCCTCTCTGAACGCAGTTCAAAAACCCAACATCCTCATCATTATCGCTGATGATTGCACTTTCAGCGACCTCCCAATAAATGGTGGCCAAAATGCCAAAACACCTCACCTTGATGCTCTCGCAACCCAATCCCTTATCTTTAATCGAGCCTATCTAGGAATGGCAATGTGCTCTCCGTGTCGTTCCGAACTCTACACCGGACGATACCCTCACCGAAATGGCTGCGCTTGGAATCACGGCACCTGCCGACCCGGCACTCAAAGTATGCCTCACATCCTGAAGCCACGAGGTTATCGTGTCGGACTAGCAGGAAAAACTCACATTAAACCTAAGTCAGCTTTTCCCTTCGAAAAAATTCCAGGTTTCGATCAAAATTGTGTCCGTAACCCGACTCAGCCCCATAATCTCGCTGGAAGTAAGGAATTTGTCACCCGAGATCCGGGTCAACCATTCTGCCTTGTCGTGGCCCTTACTGAACCACACGCACCTTGGGTCATGGGCGATGCTTCAGCTTACCCACCCGGAAATATAAAACTTCCCC
Source organism: uncultured Verrucomicrobiales bacterium (assembly GCA_949373085.1). Lineage (GTDB taxonomy): Bacteria > Verrucomicrobiota > Verrucomicrobiia > Verrucomicrobiales > Akkermansiaceae > SW10. Next base: position 48,761 of record CASICJ010000024.1, on the reverse strand, counting down.
CTTATCTTGCCGACACGCCGATGACTCGGCAACAATATGCTGACTATCTTGCTGAGATCACCTACATGGATTCCCAGGTTGGCGAGCTCCTCGCACTCCTCGAGGAAACCAAAAACTCCAATAAGACACTCGTTCTCTTTACTAGCGAGCAAGGCGCTCAATTTCCCGGCTGCAAATGGACAAACTGGGACAATGGACTTCATACTTCACTCGTGGCCCGGTGGCCTAAAAAAATAACATCAGGCCGCACCAACGCTATTGTGCAATACGCAGACATTCTCCCTACTATTCTTGACCTCGCGGGAACCAAGCCTAACCCCAAAAAATTTGATGGCCGTAGTTTCGCCGGTGTCCTTTTGGGAGAAGAGTCTCACCACCGCGACTACGCCTTTGGTATGCACAACAATTATCCGGAAGGCCCAAGCTATCCCATTCGTTCTATCACCAATGGCAAGTGGCGTTACATTCGCAACCTTTCTCATTCTTCCCTCTACATTGAAAAACATCTAATGGGCAAACACGAGCACAACCCCTACTGGTCAAGTTGGGTGTTCTCTTCTTTCTCCAATCCCAAGCACGAAATGCTTGTTAATCGGTTCATGAAGCGTCCCGCCGAAGAGTTGTATCACACCAATGAGGACCATTACGAAATGCGCAACCTAGCTAGCGATCCAACCCACGCCAAAATCAAAGCGACGCTTGCCACTATCCTTGACCAACACCTGAAAGACCAAGGTGACCCCGGCCTCTCTCTCGACACCAAAAAGGCGCATAAAGCCGCCGCAAACCTCACTCCCTCTTTCCAAAGCAAACCATAAGATCTCAAATCTCAATTACTAAATACCCGAATATTCTCGTTTTACTCGGTCTCAATCTAGAACCTTAAAACAACACTAGAGACACGAACGCTTGCGGGATAGCTTTCGCGGGATTACAGACAGAGTGTGAGTGCATTTGATCCTTATCAGATTCGGTCTGACTTCCCCATTCTAAGTCAGGAGATTAACGGGAAGCCTCTCGTTTATCTCGATAATGCGGCTACTTCGCAAAAGCCCCTCTGCGTCCTTGATTCCTCCCGGGATTACTACGAGAAAATCAATTCCAACATCCACCGAGGGGTCCACAAGCTATCTCAGGCCGCAACCGCGGCACATGAAACCGCCCGCGATACGATCGCAAAACACCTCAATGCGACCCGGCCCGAAGAAATCATTTTCACTTCCGGCACTACGGATTCAATCAATTTAGTCGCTTCCGCTCTCGGGAGGTCTGACCTCTTGGAAGCGGGCGACGAAATCATCATCTCGGGATTGGAACACCATTCCAACACGGTGCCCTGGCAAATGCTTTGTGAACGACTGGGAATAACTTTGAAAATTATCCCTGTTCTTGATGACGGTACTCTCGACCTTCAAATTTTCGACCAGCTTCTCTCCGAAAAAACAAAACTGGTCGCCATCAACCATGTCTCGAACGCTTTTGGCACTGTGAATAACATTGCTCACATTTGTTCACAAGCAAGGAAAGTCGGAGCCCTTACCTTTGTCGATGGAGCTCAATCTATTCCTCATTTTTCTATTGATCTTCAATCGCTTGACTGCGATTTTTACGCTTTCTCTGGACATAAAGTCTATGGACCAACTGGGGTTGGAGTCCTTTTTGGCAAATACGATTTACTCTGCGAATTACCTCCTTGGCGTGGAGGTGGCGAAATGATCAAAGAAGTTACTTTCGAGAAAACTACCTACAACGAGCCACCCTTCAAATTTGAAGCAGGCACACCAAATATCGAAGGTGGAATTGCCCTAGCAGCGGCATTTAACTATGTGAATAACTTGGGGATAACCAAAATCGCTAATCACGAGGATAAGCTCATCCGTCGCGCCGCTAGAGTACTCGCCGATTTCGATAATATTACCTTATACGGACCTGACGACCGCACTGGAGCCATTTCTTTTAACTTCGAAGGGATTCATCACTACGATCTCGGCACTCTACTTGATCAAATGGGCTTTGCCCTTCGTACTGGGCACCACTGCTGCCAACCGCTTATGGCTCGATTTGGTGTGACCGGAACTCTCCGTGCTTCCTTTGCCGCCTATAACACACTCGAAGAAGTGGAATCGTTTGGGGAAGCGCTCAAAAAAGCCCTCATGATGTTGCGTTGATTCCATTGCGTTTCTTGTTCTCCACGATTATGGGTCTTACGTGACTATCACCGAGAAACAACAAGAACTCCTCGAAGAACTCGATCTTTTTCAAGATTGGACGGAGCGCTACGAGTATGTGATCAGCCTCGGCAAAAAATTAGCTCCAATGAACGAGAAACTGCAAACCTCAGATCGTCTCATCAAGGGCTGCCAATCCCAAGTTTGGCTCGATTCCTCATCACAAGACGGCAAGATGTGCTATCTCGCAGACTCAGACTCTGTAATAACTAAGGGGATGATCGCCCTCTTCGTTCGTGTTCTCAATGATGAATATCCCGAAGATGTCATTACGGCAGATCTCTCCTTCATCGATCAAACTGGGCTTAAGGAGCATCTTGCTCCGACTCGAGCAAATGCCCTCACCTTAATGGCTGCTGAAATGAAAAAAGGCGCCCTAATCGCTACCCAAGGCTAGATCTTCCATGGAAATTTCTCTCGGCCCGACCAAAGTGGAACTACTTACAGGTCGGGCCGCTTTTTTACCCGCTTCTAAATCCCTGATTGTCGCAGACCTGCACTTAGGGAAAGCCGCCACTTTTCGGCAACGTGGGCTCGCTGTGCCGGAAGGCTCCAACGCCTCCGACCTCTGTCGGCTAAGAAGTATCGCAGATCTCAAGAAGCCAAAACAACTTGTGATTGCCGGAGACCTCTTTCACTCCGCTGATGGACTGAGTTCATCAACAGTCGAATTATTTCAAGAGTGGCTTCAAAAGTTGAAATTACCGGTGATTCTCACCGAAGGAAACCACGATCGTCGCTCCTTGTTTGCCCATTATCGGTTTCCAATCGATGTCAGTCCGCTTCTAAAATTAGATGGGCTGACTATCACTCACGATCCCGACGATCTTAGGGGCGGAGAATACGGTATGGCAGGCCACCTCCACCCCGGTATTCGAATCAAGGAGGCACCGCGCCAATCAATCAAGATTGCCGGCTTTTTGGTCCGGCGCTCAAAGCATCTGATCTTACCTGCTTTTTCAGAATTCACTGGAATAAGTCCTCTCAAGATAGGCGACAAAGACCAATTCTTTACCGAAATAAACGGCACAATCTCAGAATTACCAAGCGAGTTAACCCAGACCTAACCCTCTTCTGTCTGATTCAGGACCGCTATACCATCTCCCCTCTTCGAACCCAATCTCTGCCAAGATAAGACGATCTCCTACTTCTACTCTAATCGCTCTTCGGCTCGATGAACTGCAAATGATCGATATTTCCACCGCTTGCTCCATTGGTTACCAGGACAATTGAATTTCCTCCCTCTTGAAGTTCAATCCTAGCAGCCATTTCCTTCCAAGTGCTCCACCCTCCTGTGCCAGGAAATGGAAGAACAGAGTGTTTCTCACCATTTACGATCAAATTAAGAGGCCGAGCATCCGCGCCAAGGGCGTAGCGAATCAGAATTTCGCCCTGACCGTCCCTCACACTTTTAATATCCCACTCAATAGACTCGTTCCCTTTATCAAAATCAGCATAACCAGTCCCAGTATACCCATCGTGCGAATTTGAGGTTCTAACCCCGTTAAGCTTAGCATCAGTAACCTGGTAAACTTTCCCACGCCGATCGATAATCTTAGCCGGCTTTCCAAAAGAAGACCTTTTCTTTTGGAAAGTTCCGCTGGCATGAAGCGGATCAGGAGGAGTATTTTCAAGCAGCCGATTCAGAGTGTAAGCAAAGTAGGAATTGGCCAACGCCGTTCCATCTGTAGATTTTAATCCCTTAATATTCACTTCGTGAATGTGCCAAGCTCTCAGCTCCTCTAGATGGAGATCGACCACTTTTCCATCCTTCGAAACCTCAACCGACCGAACTTTTACTGGGGTCACATCAATCTGAGGAGAACCATAAGTTTTATGATATTTATAATAGTATCGTTTAAAGGGCCAGTTTGCGACCTCTCCTGCAAGCTTAGAGTCTACTGGTTTAGTGAATGAAAATCGGAACCCAGTTTTTGTAAGCTTCATCGAAATCGCTTCAAATGGGTCTTCTCCATCCCACTCAACACGAGAAATCCCCTCCCCACCGGCCCAAGTATGTTTAGTGTGGCCGACATAAAGACTACCATCCGGAGCCCATGCCATGCGATTACAACCGCGCGCAAGCGCACCCCCATCGATAAAGGGAACACAAGCCCCTTGAAGCTCACCGCCAACTTGCTCTAGCATAACTCGAACAATTCGATTTGTATTCATTTCACCAACCAAGAGTTGCCCGGTAAAAGGTCCAAATCTCGCATCTGGAGAAATCGCGAGAACTTGGGTTGGAGAGTTCGCCATTGATCCATGAGGGAACACGACCGCGGCGCGAGTACGCATCTTGGCAAGTTCCTTAGGATCAGCCTCCAGTGGAGCACCTTCAAATCCAGGCTTCCAAGTCAGGCTGGCAGCATGGCCATAAAAGCGCCCCTCCTTAACATGGAACAATTTACTCGAGCCAACCCAATCACCTTGGTTGTCAGTGACGAAAAGATTCCCTTCCAAGTCAAAACCAAGTCCGTTTGGAGTTCGATGACCATATGACCACGGAATTGTCTCACCATCTTTGGTCAACTTCATCACGCAACCACGAAAAGGAGTAGATGAGTGCATGCGACCTGGCCTTCCACGCGAATCAAACTTCCCTCTAACGATCGGCCGAATCCCATCTCCCGAAGAGCCGGTGCCAAGAGAGAAAAAGTAGTTTCCCTCCTTGTCTTTTACCGGAGTGAAGTGGAACTCGTGATAATTCCCGGACATGCCGAATTCATCTGTCATCACCTGATGGAAATCAGCTTTCCCGTCACCATCAGTATCACTCACACGGGTCACTTCGGGGCGCTGGGAAATCACTAACGATGAATTAGACTCAGCAATAACACCCAGAGGATTATGTAATCCTTCTGCAAAAAGCTGCCAACCGGAGGTTTTAGGATCGTAAAAGAAAATTTCACCACTTGGCAAACAAACCACCATCCGTCCATCAGGAAGAAAATCAAGACCATCGATCTGCTTGGTTCCAAACTTCGACGGCGGATTAGGAATTTGAGTCACCTTATAATTGGGGGGTGTCCCACCAAATGCGAACTTTGCAACTAATGACAACACGAGTGAGTAGATGAGATTTTTCATTTCTTTGATCCTTGAATTTGGGTAGCAGCAGAGATATCGGGATTTTTTTCAATGATGGTGAGATCAAACTCCATGGCCTGCTTCGCAGTGAGTTTTAGAGTCCCATCATTGGAAATTTTCCCGGCAGAACTTGAATAGCCCGAGGATTCATCCGGAGTGAGCTTGAAGGTGATAGGGACTTTTGGAGAAACCAAAAACTTTCGAGTGATCCCCAAATTATCCTTCGAGGTTCGAATCAATTCTCGGATCTCGTAATCGCCAATCTTATAAATAAATTCAGGGTATCCTTGAATCAGCCGATAGCCTTTATATTTCGGAGGAGCATCAACACCTTCGATTTTGATCGGAAAATCGACCGCTTCCGTCGTATCATAGAAAGGTTTTTGTCTTGCCGTTTCTGCCAAGTGCCCATAATCCTCCGGGCTAAGTTTGCTAGATCGAGCTCGGTAGTAAGGAAGCCCGTTGAACTTTGCTACCGGTTTACCATTACTTGACCAATGGACTTGATTTCCGCGGATAAAGCCACCCTTAGTCCAAGCATAGCGCAAACGACATTCTCCGGCATCCCAACAATAATAGTGGTTTCCAGGAAGAGCCACTGCAAAGGCCGCTGGCGATGCTCCCGGCATAAAAGTGCGGTAAACAACCGGTTCAGTTGTCACCATCAAGGTGTCGTCGAAATCCGGAGTATAAGTCCCATTCTTTCTTCCCAACTTTTTATCGAAAGGAAAAGCTTTCAGCAAAGTTTCCGGCGTGTAAACGGCCTGAGGAAGTGCCTTTCTCGCCTTGCCAACTTGGTCAGCGGTCACAGCAGCACCCTTATTTCCCCAAGCATGGTTCACGTAAGTGATCATATCAGCGATCTTCTCATCATCGAAAAGAAGCTGAGGCGGCATCGCGGAGTAATATCGGTCCCCATTCACTTTAACCGGCCCAGCCATTCCGCGCAGAACGATTGCAATCGTTCGTTCGGAATTCTCCAACCAATCGCTCCCCGCCAGTGGAGGAACCGACCCAGGTTGCCCTTCTCCATTAGCCATATGACATGCGATACAAGACCCTGCCCCATTGTAGAGATCCTTGCCTTTAGCAAGGGCCGTAACGTCCGGAGCAGAATAAGCCATTCCTACGATTAAAGCTGAGAAAAAGTAAATTATGATTTTCATCCTTATAAACTTACTTAATGGCGATTGTTAATCTACCAAGTAAAAAGAACAATCTTCAGATCGCTCGCCGCCCTAAAAACGATAAATTTAACGCTCCAATCAACCATCTTGATTGAGTTACCCTGCAAGCCCGCTAAAAATTGAGGATGCCCCTACGACGTTATGTTTTCCTAGCCTTCATTGCCCTTGTTTTTATTTCTGCTTGTTCAGCTAAACCACCAGAAAAAATTCTTTTTATTGGAAATAGCTACACAGGAGGCATCCGAAAAATGGTGACCGATTTAATAAAGCAATCGCCTCACTCCAAAACACAGATCTTGTTTGTCAACCCCGGCGGAAAAACTCTCGAGTATCACTTGAACACCAAGGGAACGATCGCAAAAATCAAACAAGGACAATTCGACCTTATTATTCTTCAGGACCAAAGTCAGTTTCCCGCACTCTTTCCAGAGAGATTTCAAAAAGCTGCGATCGCTTTAGCTGAAATTATCAATGAATCCGGATCCAAACTCGTCTTTTATGAGACTTGGGGCAGAAGAGATGGTGACAGAAAGAACCAAAAACTATTTCCAACCTATGAATCGATGCAGAGAGCACTCAGCAAAAGCTATCACTCTACCGCTAAAAAGTGTGCAGCAGATGTCGCCCCAGTGGGTTCAACTTGGAAAGTGGTCATAAAGAACAACCCAAAACTTGGGGACGAGCTCTATCGTAGCGACGGAAGTCATCCCTCTCAAAAAGGTGCTTATCTCGCTGCTTGCGTCTTTTACACCACCCTGTTTGATGAAGACCCCCGCATGCTAAAATTCAACGGCGGCCTACTCACGGCCGAAGCTCACCTCATAAAAGCAGCAGCATTTTCGACGAGAAAGAATTAACTGCCGCTTCCGACGAGGAAGTCGCGATCGCTGATGGTTTTAAAAGGTCCTCATTTCGTTCCTAACACCATCGAATTCCGGGGTAATTAGGACGAAATCAGACTAGCTTGATTATATCAGCCGATAAAGTCAATCATCAGACTTCCTGCGGCCCTATGCAATCGGAAGTGTCTTTTTTGCTCCCAGACTTCCAGGCGACGCGCTACTAATTATGTGTGCTTTTTGACAACCGTATTGCTGAACTTCGAATCGAGCTCAATCGACACAACCAGCTCTATTATCAAGACGCCCAACCGGAAGTTTCGGATGCTGAATACGACAGACTTTTCCGAGAACTAGAGGGCCTTGAAAAAGCAAACCCCGAACTTTATGACCCGAACTCACCGACCCACCGGGTAGGCGGAGCTCCACTAGAGGCCTTTGAGCAGCGAGCGCATCTCCTCCCCATGCTTTCAATCGATGACCTTTTTTCTGAAGAAGAAGTAAACGAATTTTTTAAGCGGCTCCAGAAGGCCCTGAACCTTGAGAAAATATCACTCACCGTAGAGCCAAAAATCGACGGGGTTGCCTGTTCCCTAATTTATCGGGGCGGGTCACTCGATTACGCCCTAACCCGCGGTGACGGAAACCGTGGTGACGATATCTCACAAAATGTTCGTACAATTCGCAACATTCCTCTCAATCTTAAGAATGCTCCACCGCTCCTCGAAGTACGAGGTGAAATCTTTATGCCTTCAGAGGGCTTTGCTAAGCTCAACACCCAACGCGACGAAGCAGGACTCGATACTTTTGCCAATCCGCGGAACGCAACAGCCGGAACTTTAAAATCACTCGACCCAAAAGTCGTAGCCTCCCGTCCCCTTGCTTTTTTAGCCCACGGCCTCGGTGCCAACGAGGGATCAGATATGGCGAACGAAGACGATTTTCGTAAACTCCTCGACAATTTCCAAATCCCTCGCAACTCACCGGTTTGGTATGTTCATACTTTAGACGAAATTTTGACAGCGATTCGTGAACTTGACAATAAGCGCCATGACCTCGGCCATGGAACTGACGGAGCAGTCATCAAGTTACTAAATTTTAAAGAGCGCGAAACCGTCGGTTTTACCTCGCGTGCGCCGCGCTGGGCTGCCGCTTTTAAGTATCCCCCCGAGCAAAAGGAAACACTTCTCAAAGACATTACGATTCAAGTTGGCAGAACCGGTGTCCTCACTCCGGTCGCCGAACTCGAACCGGTCTTCGTATCGGGCACAACGGTTTCCCGGGCCACTCTTCATAACCAAGAGGAAATAGAACGCAAAGATGTTCGCATTGGAGATACCGTAATTGTCGAAAAAGCTGGCGAAATTATTCCTTCTGTTGTTTCCGTAGTTGCTACGAAACGCCCAGAGAACACCCCGCCCTTCCATCTGCCTACAGCCCTAAATTACAAATGCCCTTCCTGTGACGGCCCCATCGAAAAGCCAGATGGATTTGTCGCTTGGCGGTGTGTCAACTTTGAATGTCCTGCGCAGGCCGTGACCAGTATCACCCACTTTTCCGGACGTAAGGCCCTCGATCTCGATGGGCTGGGCGAATCCGTCGCAATCAAGTTGGTTGAAACCAAACTCGCATCTTCTCCCCTCGATCTTTTCTCACTCAGCCTAAATGATCTCGCCAATTTGCATCTCGACCCCGCAAAATCATCCGATGGCTTGACGCAGTCCAAGGAGCGTCGCTTTGGGGAGAAACGAGCAAACACCCTAATAAACTCTCTCATCAAAGCCCGTGAGGAAATACCACTAAGTCGCTGGCTTTTTGCGATGGGCATTTCCCAAATCGGTGAGTCAGCCGCCCGGGAACTTTCACGTCTCCACGAAAAACTGAGTATCCTGCCCGAGTCGCGAATCGTCGCCGATCTTGCCGACCTTCCAAATTTTGCAGAACTTTCTAAATCAAAGCGAAAAAAAGAAAACCACCCTCGACTTCAGCAATATCAGATTGATGATAATCTAGGGCCAGTGGCCGCTCAGCACCTGCGCACCTTCTTCCGGTCCGAAGCGGGTAAAACCGTTCTAGAAAAACTCCGCGAGCTTGGTATCAACCCAAAGTCTGATAATTTCGCACCCACTCCGACTGCTGTCAAAGAGGGACGACTGTTCACTGGAAAAACCTTTGTGATTACAGGAACACTTTCGGCTCCGAGACAAGAATTCAAAAAGCTTATTGAGGACAATGGAGGTAAGGTCAGTGGCTCGATCTCTTCAAAAACCGAATTCCTTCTTTCCGGCGAAGGAGGTGGATCCAAGCAGGCTAAAGCCGAATCTCTTGGCGTTCCGGTGATCGACGAAATTACACTCAACGAAATGCTCAAGTCCTAAGGCTTATCATTTTTGAATTTTGAACACTCGTTTCTGCCTTACTTGTGATGAGGAAATTGACTACGATAATATTTATTTTGAGGGTCAAGAATTGATCTAAAATCAGCGATTTGACGGGATCACAAAAAACTCAAACAGTTCCCCGCTAATTCAGAACAAAAAGTTCGGCAACCAGCCAAGCTACTGATCGAGAAGATCTGGCCGATTCGCTTGAGTTCGCTCAATAGACACCTCTGCTTTCCATTCCTCGATTTTAGCGTGATGCCCAGAGAGCAAGATTTCTGGAACCTTTAAACCTCGAAACTCGATGGGCTTGGTATAAGCCGGCGCTTCCAAAAGATTCGGATCAAAAAAAGATTCATCAACGGCCGATCGAGCATCGCCAAGTGCACCGGGAAGGAGCCTTACGATGGCATCTGTCACAACTGCTGCGGCGATCGCACCATTGGTCAAGACGTAGTCACCAATCGAAAGCTCCAAATCTACCAGCTGCTCGATCACTCGATGATCAACACCCTCGTAGTGGCCGGATATGAAGATCAAATGCTCTTCGCTCGAGAGTTCTCGTGCCTTGGCTTGTTTGAAAACGCTCCCTTGCGGTGTGAGAAGGATAATCTTGGATGATTCCCGCCTCAGCTCCTCAATAGCAGCGAAAATCGGTTCCGGTTTAAGCAACATTCCCTGCCCACCCCCACAAAGATAATCATCAGTTTTTCGATGTTTTCCTGTCGCCCACTTACGAAGATCGTGGGCACAAACCTCAACTAAACCAGCTTCCTGAGCACGTTTCATGATACTCTCTCCGAGAGGAGCCATTGCGATCTTGGGGAAAAGCGTGAGAATATCGATGCGCACAATTACTGAGAGGTTAGATTGACTCAAGCATCTACTTTTCCAAGAGCTTCGCCCAGCTTGGCCGGATGAGGCCTTTCAAGTAGCTTGATTTTTCCACGGGTAAAAACCAGAGGAAGAGTTAACATCGGAATAGATTCGATCAAAATCTTCATCTATCTTATTCAACGATCACTGGGGTTCCGACGCTTGCAGCTTCATAGAAGCGAACTGCCATTTCTTTGGGCATTCTCACACAACCATGAGAGGCTGCATAGCCAGGAAGGTGTCCGACGTGCATTCCAACTCCGCCATTAAAGCGCATGAAATAAGGCATGGGAGCAGGCTCAAAAACCTGCCCAGGACCGGCCCGATGCTTCCTCGTATCTGCATCATCATTTACGATCTCTCCGGTGGCTAGATCCCGAATGACCCCATAAAGAGAAGATTCATGATCAATGTCCTTCTCAGTCACTTTGAAGGTTCCAGCTGAAGTGGCACGGGTTGAAGTGCCCGTCGAAATGGGGGACATTCCCACCACCTGACTACCCTTGTAAAAATAGGCTTTTTGCTCATCACGGTTGATACGGATTAAGGGAGGGTCCTCAACAGCGTCACCATCCCAGTAACCCCGTTCATGGGCCATTGGTTGAAGTTCGCTAGTCGGAGTCGCTGAACGGAAACCATTAAGATAGCCACTGCCAGCCTCTTCTGAAACTGGAAATGTTGGAAGAACGCAGGATTGAGAGGCAATCCCAATAGGAAGTAACAAAAATAAAGCCTTCATAAAGTATTTTGGTGAGTCAAACTAATCCCGAACAGTCGCAGGGGTCAAGAGGAGGATTTCTGCCGAAGAAGAGCAGCAAAAGCACCATCAGATCCATCTTTAAAAGGCAGAAGCTGGTCACTCTTCTCAAGCAAAAAGTCAGGATGTCTCTTCAAAAAGCGATTTACTAAATCAGTATTCTCTTCCGGATCTATTGAACAAGTAGAGTAGACAAGCCGCCCTCCTGGTTTTAGGCACTTAATCGCCTGTTCTAAAATCTGATTCTGTATCACGAGTAAATTCTCCAAATCAATTTTTTGAATCCGCCATCGCGCATCCACGCGACGGCGTAGTACACCAGTATTTGAGCACGGAACATCAAGTAAGATAGCATCGCAAGCTTCGAGCAATTCTTCCGGTGGATCCTTCGTCCAATCATGGCAGGACACCTCAGCAATCTTCACACCGCACCGTTCAAGGTTTTCGTTAAGGCGCGGGAGTCGCTTCTCGTTAGAATCCATACAGATCAAACGCCCTTCATTATTCATCAATCCCGCCAAGTGAATCGCCTTGCCTCCTGGGGCGGCACAGGCATCTAGCACTATCTCGCCTGGCTTAGGCGCCAAAAAATCCGGTGCATGTATGGTTGAGGGATCAGTCACATAATAGTGACCATTTTCTACAGCTTCCTTGGCGCTCTCCGGCTCAGGACTTCCAGAAGGGGGAGGATTTAAAAGATTGGGCCGGTAATAAGGCTCAGCGGGAAGATTATTCCAATCCATCAACGCGACCGCATCCTTTTGACCAAAGAGCTTCTTCCAACGTTTCCAAAGCCAATGGGGGTGCGAAAACTGAATCGGAAGTTCAACGTCAGGAAGCTCGCGCAACAGCCTCATTCGACAGTGTGCAGCCTTCCGCAAAACGGCATTGATTAATCCCTGCACGGGCTTGCGAGCACAGGCCACGGTTTCATAAATCGCGGCATGGTCCGGGGTCCGCAAAATCAACAATTGAAAAAACCCAACCCGCAAAACATCCCGAGTTTCAGGATCCAATTTCCCTTTTCGAAACATCCCTATCCAGTGGTCAAGCAAACTTCGATTTCGTAAAACGCCCAGTAAAATTGTTTTAAGAAAAGCGCGATCTGATGACGTCAAATGGTTACGATCAGAGTGGCGTTCCACAAGGGAGTCCGCATAGGCATGACCCTTAGCCCACGCTCTCAGAGCCGAAACCGCAGCGCGGCGAACATTCTTATCAGATTTTGGCATAAAGAATTTAAACTAGGAAATTACTGTGGCGATTTGACACCATTCGTCATCAAGAGTCACTCCTGGTAACGGAATCTCCTTGCCAGCACGATGATACCAGTAGGACGCGTTGCCATCATCCCCTTCCTCGCGATGCAGGTAAGCATGAATCCAAGCTCCATCGGGATCGGGAACATCCTGACAAACATCATGTGAATCATCCCAGCGCCCCGCCTTGACTAACCAAAGAGCTTGTTGGCCAAGAGAGATTCCTGAAGGTGGTTCTGGATCGGATTGCGCAGAGCTTGCGAGATCAACGGCATTCATGTCGCTACTGTCTTGCCAAATCCGGCAGAGAAAGGAAGTCGGAACTCGATCAATTGAGCGAGAATGTAAGACGAAAATAAGACTTTTCGGCCCTTGGTATAATCTCGAGCCCTTCAGGAACTCTGATCACTTCAACAACCTCCCAAGTTTTCAGATCGCTTGAGCGCTCCATCTGCATAGTCGCATCTGGCCGATTCGGGAGCATCCCAAGCGGCCAGATAAACTTTTCGCCCCTTACGACCAACTTGAAAGTTGGGCTATCACTAGCCAAACTTGGATTTGTTCCGAGCACATATTCTGAAAGTTCGTCAAAACCATCACCATCCGAATCGCCTAAAAGATTAACCTCGCCTCCTAAAAAAAACACACTCCAAGCATCGATCTTCAACAGGTCAGAGATCATTAATGGCACCGAGAAATTACGCCCTCCAACGAAAGTGGGATCTCCCGATGGTATTTGAATTAAAGCTGTTTCATTACCTTCGTTTATAAAATCAGGAATCACTCTAACCGGAATTTCGAGGGAAACCTCTGCCGCAGGTAGAACAGCTTGTTTATTGATCTCATAATCTTCAGAAAAAGTTGCGCTCCCTGAAAGCTTAAGCGGAATACTTAGCGATGAGACGAGTGGCAATTTTGTTTCAAGTATGACAATCGCAAGAGAATCTGGATGATTCTCATCAAGCTCTCCACTTTTGAGAGCCAGCGTGACTTCCGGACGGTGTGGTTCGCAATCTTCAGACAACATCTCCATTTTCACATTGTCGATCCACCATCCGTCAAGCGCCGAAGAAGCATCATGAACCACCCGCCATCGAAATTGAAGCATCTCGCCGGCCCAAGCGGCAGGTAGCTTGACAGACACTGGAGTGAAATTTTCAAGGATTCCTGACCAAGCTTGCTGCCCTCCAATGGCAGAACCAAACCCCTCACGAATGCTGCGGTTATATCCTCCTCCTGTGATGACACTTGGATCAATCAATAGATCCACCCACTCTCCCCCATCTCTTGAAACTTCAAGCACGGCCCCATCGAAACCTGCTTCAAGACGATAAAGATGACTGAAGGATAAGTCACCTCCACTGGATGCCAACTCAAAGACAGGAGATAGAAGAAATGACTCACCAGATGAATCACGCCCCGGAACAAAAACGGACTGGATCGGAGAATCCCAACGGGAAGAACCCACCTTCCACTCTTCACCTGATCCAGAGGTCTCAGATTTCCAGTCGCCAGGCAAACCGTTCAGATTTTCAAAATTAATATCGAAGGCGACTGGTCGAGTCAAAACCCCAGCTTCAAATTCCAGATTTTCCTTTAGCAGCTCCCCTGACTCACCATTAATCTTAAGGTCAATCCCCAAGAACTCTCCACAGCTTCCGTTTGTACCTACCACAACCTCAATGACACCCATTTCACCAGGCTCCAATCGTAAGGGTGATGATTTAGAAAAGAGCACCGCATTATCCGAAACCAAAATATTAGTTGTCAGTATCCCAGACTGTAGTTCCCCTATATTTCCAACCTCAATTGCCAAGCGGATCGTCTCACCAGGATCTAGACGATTATTTTTGATCGAGCCTGATTCTTCAAGAATTCTATGATCGAACAAATGTAGTCGAGGCGCTGGCACACTAGCCATCAACTCTACCCCCAACTCATAGATCTGAGCTGCATTCGTTTGGTCACCAGAAACCCTCAGATAAAAAAAACCAGTCGCAGGCAACCGAAACTGTTCAATTATTTCGGACTCTCCAAGGCCTTCTGATGCAGATTCAAAAATGATGGTTTCTCCGTCTTCAGCAAGAATTTGGACCGATAAATCATGAACTTTTGCGGAGTCAAAACTGATTCCTTGCGAGCAGCCACCCTCAGTCTCTCCTCCCTCTAAATAAGTACCTTCACCCGGAACAACTTTAACGTTCAGCCTTTGTCCAACCAACGCTTCAAAGCGGTAAAAGTCTTGATCTCTATCATCATCAATACTCAACCTCAAAAACTCGACTCGCGAACCTTCAACTAGTTCAATTGATTTAGCCGACTGCACCGTGTCATTGTCGCGGAAGTCTCCATGTAATTCAAAGCGATCACCATAAAGGCGCTGCAAGGACTGGAACTCATCGAACTGCGGACCCCGGAAGCTGGTAGTCAGACTTGGTTCCAGTAACTTCGTACGATTAATAGGGCACACGTGTGCTAACCCGAGACTGTGACCCAGTTCATGAGTAACCGTATTAAAAAGGCGAATCGAGCCACCAGAGGTAATCTGAAATATTCCATCACTTGAATCGAATATCATGTCCCCATGATTAGGGGGGAAAGCGATTGCTAAATTACCGCTATTTCCATCCAATTCCCTCGCCGAAATTCTGATATCACCACGAATTCCCAATTCACCTGGATTTGATGATTCAACACGAACACCATCATCCGTTGGTTCGTAGATTAGAGTCAACCCACAAGTCCCTGCCATTTCTTCAAAAGCACTTTTAAAAATTTCGAACCACGGTTGATCTGCAGCCGGTCCACTCATCGAACCTCCATAAACAGAGGCCATCCATGATCGAAAATTTGATCCAATTGCAGACTGATTCATCAAACCAGGTATTGAAGTATTGTCAGGAACAATACTCCACGTGATAATTGAGGAATCACCCTGGGCAGAAAAAGCAAAGCCATCTGTCGCAGTTTTGGTCCATCGTCCTTTAGTCTGGAATTGGTTTGCAAAGAGCTTATCCCCCCCCCCAGTCAAACCAGTGAGTTTTTCAACCTCATTATAAATTACTAACTTGGATCTCTGAACACCTTCACCCCAACATAACCAAGGCTGATCCATGCTCTCAGCTGACTCTAAGTGCCTCAAATAACTTTTTAATTGTTTTCTCTCTTGTTCGCATAGTTGTGATCTTAAGTCGGGATCCAGCGAATAAAAAGAGGCATCTGGCACTGCCAGATGTCCGAAATTCTGGTAAGACAAGCTAGAACGCTTAGGCCAATTCATTGAGCTTGTCATTGGTGATACGTTATAACTCACCTCCCCCCCTCTCTGCCAAGCTACAGGGGATTCCGAACTCCCAACCTTTTTAAGGTTCAACCCAGCATCCTTAGGTGTTGGTCCGCGTTTGTTTCGAGCGATATCCAGTCCAAAAAAACAAATGACTAATAAAGGAAACACCAACACGATCACTCGCTGTAAAACGGTAGTTGAAATCCGTTGGCTCACCTAGAAAGATTAGCACCTTAACCGAAGATCTGTCATCCAACAAATCTCATGATTGTCAGATACTAAACTCCATGGTCAGGTCTACCAAAGTAATGAGCGAAGAAAACATCGACCCGATTGGGCGTCCACGAGAGCCCCGCCACCCCAAAATAAAGAAAGTCCTCAAACCTTTTTTGGCGGGAATGGCCACCGTCGTTCCTATTTTGGCAACCGGTTGGATTGTAGTTCTCGTTTTCCGCCTCCTTCATAAAATTGGTCTCACCATCATAATAGGAATCCTGAAAGGAATCAACCTTCTGCGTGGAGTGCCCGAATCCGAAAAGGGCGCTTGGTCAATTGAAGGATTTCCAGGTGACGACTTTCTCTGGCTCCTTATTCCCCTCGCCCTGCTTTTCTTAGTGGGAATTACTGTCACAAATCGACCCGGTAAGAAGGCGAGCAGCTGGATCGATGATTTCATTATTCGTATCCCTCTCCTCGGATTTATCTACGCTACCATCAAGCAATTCGTTGATGCGGTTCGAAATCTTGGCGGACCTCAAAAATTCAAGGGTGTTGCCTATGTCGAATACCCGAGCCCTGGCTGCCGGCTTATCGGTTTCATTACCGGTAACTTCGTTGATCCGCAGACTGGCAGGGGAACAACTTCTATCTTCATCCCTACCTCGCCCAATCCTATGACTGGATTCGTAGTCCTTATGGATGACGAGAAAGTCTTTGCAAGTGACATGACACTCGAAGAAGCGGGAAAAATGATTCTCTCTGCCGGGCTCGTAGCACCGGCATCTTACACCGGTAGCAGCAGCGATTTAGAGGTTAATGAGGACAAGCTTAGGAAATCGCCTTTTGAGCCCTGAGCCCCTGAAGGCGCTTTCCCTCCGCTTCCCACTGAATTTGAAAATCGGTCTTGGGATAAAAGAAGGCATCGTTAGGCCAAGCCAGATTTTCTAACCCTGAGTAACCTGCAAGATGTTCCTGACTCCACTCAAAATATTCGTCATGGTCCGTTTTGAAAAAAAGTTCCCCGCCCGGCTTCAGCACGCGGACAACCGAATCAAGGAAAGGAACTTGGAAAAGCCGACGACGATGGTGCTTAGCCTTTGGCCAAGGATCCGGACAAAGTAAATGAAGACGGTCGACACAGGACTCAGGCAAAAGCCACTCCAGAGTATACAAGCTTTCTAAACGAAGGACCCTGACGTTTTTAAGACCCCGTTTCTCGGCGCCACGGCAGATTCTTCTAACACGTCCCAAAAGCCTCTCAACAGCTAAAAAATTTCGATCGGGATAATGCTCCGCCATCTCTAGCGTAAACTTTCCATCGCCGCATCCGAGATCGATCTCCAGCGGAGATTCACTTATAAAATAATCGCTGACTGTAATTTCCGAAAAATAGTCCGTGGGGACCAGTTCATTGGGCTCCGTTGGCCTGATAAATTTTCCTCGAGTGCCCATTTTACTGAATTTTTTGAAACACTCCGCTGTAGCTTAAAAAAGGAATTTGCGGGTTAGTGGTGCGGGCATCGAAGCGGCGAATCAAGGTCGCAGGATTAACCTGTGGATTATTAGTGAATCGACTTGAATCGAAATGCAGGAAGAATTCCTCAGCATTTAAGGGTCCTGTAAAACTTGTGATCTCTAATACACCTAAATATGGACTACGTGAAAAATCGTAAGTCGCAGCAAAGTTACCCGCCCCGACAGAACGGACCACTCGAGGATTTTCCCCGGAGACGTTTTGCTCAATAATCATATCAATCGAATAACTACCTCCGGTCCCCCCTTCGTTAAAGATCATGTTCAATTTGCCTCGGTCTGTATCCGAGATCGTATTCAGCAACAGGCGGGCTTTCTTTAATGTGATCTCTCCGGAAGGCCAAGTGGGCATAGCAGTTGAGAACCCCCTAAAGAAAGTCTTAGGAGCGGGCCCAAGGATCTCCGTAAGATTGATTCTTTTCGCTGAGGTTTGTTCTGGAGGTTGAGCTTCGATAGTTCCACCCAAATACGATCTAAGATCAGATGTCGAGTAGAGAGCATTCTGGCTCTTAGGCCGAAGTGGAATCACCAATTCCAAAGCATTTTTATTTTGCTCAACCGATAATGGTAGAGTCTCGATTTCACCGGGCAAAAATCCCTGATGATAACCCTCCATGAAAGCATTTGCCGTAATCCCGCCACGACGAAACTTAATATCAAGGATCACCATCTCTTCATCAGGAGTCCCATTAATGTCGCCAAGGGTATTCACAATACTTCGCACCACATTCAATCCAGGGATAGTCGGAACTTGGCCAAAGGCGGTGTATTTCCCATTAAAGGAAGGAACGGCGACCGAAGTTATAAAAAACCTACTCCCATTCCGATTCGGGGCTACGGCATCCATCGCTAGAACCCCCGCTACGTTAAACGGAAAGCCAAAAGGATTACCCAAGTTGTTTGAATCGCGAACCAGTTCATCTTGAAAGTGATATCCCGGATGCTCCAAAGGGTCATTTGTCATGCTCCCTGCAAAAAAACGGACACCTGTCTCAACTCGATTGACCCGTATCGCTTGATACATCGGCGCTTTCTTCACCCTGAGTTCGCGGGAATCCAACCATGGTCTCGGGTATTTTAAGGTGATCCGATACTTCGACGGGTTAGAGCTGATTTGCTGTAATCGGATGCGGTCTTCCCCCGTGATGTCCGAGTGATAATTTGGCAAGGCGAAGCCCTCGACCCCACCGATGTAGGTGTTACTCTGAAAGACCGCATAGAACCCCCTCATTGTCGGAGTCGATTCGATTCTCTCAACTCGCAGTGGGAGCCTCGCAACATCAGATTCGATAGTCGGGCGATAATACGATTGTGTATAATGCGCAGCGTTCTCCAAGAAAGGCACCCCCGCCGGAGTCTCCAAAATATCATCGGGCTTACCCGCCAACTGGATAAAATTAGCCACCGCCAACGGAGAATTCACATAATCAAGAGAAACCGTAAAATTTCCCTTAGTGGTTCGAAAATCAGCAGCAATAAAATCAGCCTTAGCAGACACCAAAATTAGCAAAATAAAAACGATCCCCCGATAAAAACTCATGGGCTTTCAAACGCTGGTGTGAACTTAAATGGACGATTAAAATCTTCAGAAATATTCTTTTTGCCCTCAAAACCTCCATTCCCCTCGGAATGGAAGGATAAGACTCCACTGAGAGATTGAAATGAGCCCGTTCCCGCAGGGGCTAAAAACTCACAATTAAAGTTCAAAAGAGGAATGAACTCACCATATGAGCGCCCCCTAAAAAAGACTCCTGTCTCTGGAAGAGAGACCTCAAATGCAAAAGAGGTTAGGTCCCCGGAATTTCCGTCACTATCAGCCCAAGTTCCCGCACCCTCCCCATTTGATATAATAGTGATCGAACTCCCATCAGAATTGACAAACTCGATTTTGGCCCCCTCTTGATCAAGAGTCGGCAGAGGATGAAACAGCTGACTGTAATCGACCACGGTATGTCGGTAAAAAAAACTTGGTTTATTAACTCCTTGGATATCCAGAAGATAGCCTTCCTCCTGATTAGCACTTAGCATTGTCGAAAGCAAAGGAAGAGAATTCAGTTCATTACCAGCAAAGAGAAGATAATCATGCAAAGCCTCTCGCTTAAATCTTAGCGTGAAAACGTCATCAGCGCCTGTCCGGATGGGAAATGATTGAACCGGCTCCTTAACAATATAAGGCAACCTGAGAGAAGGATCATTAATATTAAAATTAGCCAGCGAGGAACCACTAATTGTCACCGACGTCATTGTTAGTGGTGTATCCGGTCTTTGGTTGGTCACTGGAAACTCTTCGACTGAAGTGAAACTATCGATAAGTGCCCGACTTTCTGGGTAGAAGTCATCACTGATAACCTCCCCAAAAACCGAGTGCTTGTCATCAAGGTGACCAGCAGCTTCAAGAGTTATAAAAAACTGTGAGCCAAATGTATTTGGATTCGAGCCTTTGGCAGTCGAAACCATGTAGCGCCCCGAATGCCTGAGATCTGGATGAAATTGATCTTGCATCACATATCCAGGCCCATTCTGACCAGTTCCGGTAGGGTCTCCCCCTTGAATGACAAAGTTGTGAATCAGGCGATGGAAAATTATCCCATCATAATAGGGCACTCCGCTTTTCACTTCTTTCGTTAGCGGATCAATCCAATCGCGTTCGCCCGTGGCCAAGCCAATAAAGGCTGCAACCACCCGGGGCACTTTCTTATGCTCAAGCCTTATTCTGATCGTTCCAAGAGGCACATCCCCCTGCATCACCGCAATATCGGCAAAGATCTCCCCTCGAGCCACCGAAATCGCTAAGATCAAAGTTAAAAATAGCACTCGCACGCTCCTAAGCTATGCTCAACAAACTTAAATTGAAATTTCCTTTTCGAAGAATTGCTCTAGCATCTCATCAGTGAAGCGCAGTGCTGAACCCATCCTCTTCGACTTAGATCAAACCATCATTCCGTGGGACACCCAACTGGTCTTTCGTTCTTACGTTCTTAAACAGGAACCAAAACGCCGCTTTCTCACTCTCATCTTCCTCTGCTTTTTACCTCTCAACAAAGTCCTCGGAGCAGGTATAATGAAACGCATCTTTCATTCCTATCTATGGAAGATGCCCCACTCTAAGCTACAAGAATATGTTGAAGGATTTATCAATGAGTGGCTTCCAAAGCTCCCCTACCCAGAAATTCTGAAAGAGATCGCTTACTACAAGAAACAAGGAAACCCATTGATCCTGTCCTCTGCCAGTCCCGAACTTTGGGTCAAAGGAATTGGGCTTAAGCTAGGGTTTGATCAAAGTTATGGAACCTTGTTTAGTTGGAACGAAAAAACGAGCCTCTTCCCAGAAATAATCGGAGAGAATCATAAAGGCAGAGAAAAAGTTCTGAGACTGAAAGAAGTCGGTATAACAAACGGACTCGAAGGTTTTACTGATTCAAAAGCAGATCTTCCCCTCCTTCATCTCTGCAAGGAAAAGACCCTCGTCAATCCACTTCCAAAAATGCGGAAAATTGGAGAGCAAAATAATTGGCGTATCCTTGAACCGGACAAGCCGTGGAAAAACCGATTATCTTTTGGAATCGGGTGCGTCCGCCAACTCTTTGGCTTTTGGAATCCATGATCCATTGTCTCCATGGAGCAGTTGGAAGTTTCCGTGCTTGGGAAACTTTAAGCCAAGATTTAAATGAATCGGTCAACGCTCTTGATCTTTGGCACTTCTTTGATCATTCCACACCCACTCTCGTTGAATCCGGTCGAGTGATTTCCGAAGGCTCAGAATTCGGAGATGTCATTCTCGGCTATTCGATGGGCGGAAGACTCGCTCTCCACGCACTGATTGCAGCGCCTGAAAAATGGAGAGCCGCCATTATCGTGAGCGCTCACCCAGGTTTGATGTCAGGGCAAGAAGAACGGAAAAAGAAAGACCGCGAATGGGCGAGTCTTTCAAGGGGGAATTGGACCTCTTTCCTCGATCAATGGAATAGGCAAGACCTCTTCTTGTCATCCCCCGAAGACTTACACCAAGCTGATATCAAAGACCAAAAGATCATCTCTAAAAGCTTTCTTCATTGGTCGCTTGGAAACCAGAGGGACCTTCGGTCAGAATTACCTCAAATCACCTGCCCCGTTCTCTGGATCACAGGAAGCCATGATCCAAAATTCACCGCACTCGCAGAGGAGGCAACCTCACTACTACCAAGCAGCGAGCATCTCATTATACCAGGATCAGGTCATCGCGTCCCCTGGCAACGACCCACGGAATTTAGTGCGTCAGTGCAGACTTTTCTGAAATGTAATGATTCCTTTTAATCTTTCGCAACCCCTACTGAACCACCCTCGACAAACTCCGCGTTGGCAAAACTTTTCACAAAATCTTTTTTTCCGCGACTGATCTTATCCGCCCAACGAATGATCCTCCGAACTATCGGTCGTGAACGCCAAGCTATATGAGCAATAGTGGGTTCGCACCACGCAAAGGTTGGATCTGGATCAGAGCAGATAAGCGAAACATCATCGGGAACTCTTAGCCCCCGATTGGCCAAAAATTGTTGGACCGCTGCAAACACCGGAGCCTCCTGAATGATGAGAGCTGTCGGGGGTGTCACCTTGAAAAGCGAATCTAGACAAGACAAGAGACTCTCCTTTCGATAACTCCAATCTGGCAAGTGATACTCCCCAATTTCAACTCCCCCTTCTTCTAGAGCATCTAAAAAAATCTGCTCCGACTCGTCAGGAATTGGCTTCCGCCTCTGGATTTTCGCTAGCAAAACTATTCGGCGATGACCGAGCTCAATAAGAGCACTAACACACTCGCGATACGCTGGATTTTTATTCGGACCTGCACCTGCAAAACGCCGATCACGCGAACCTCCAAAAAGAGTAAAAGTTGGAAAACCCTGACAGGCGAACCAGTCGAGAACCGATCTAGAAGCCGCAACCACAATCCAAGCATCTGCTTCAGTAGTCTTCACCAACCGACTGACACGATTCACATCTAAAGAAAGATCAACCAAAGACTTTGAAGCAAAAAAAGGGGCATGCCCGGCCTCCATCAACATATGCTGGATCTCAAGAATGTAATCGATCCGCTTATCGGACATTTCATAAAGAAGGATCCCAAGCGTCAGCGGCGCTGGACTCCGATCTTCCGGTAAAAAACCTATCAGGCGCTTTCGGCCTGCCCCCTGCGGAATTAAAATCCCCTCTGAGTCCAATTGCCTCAATGCCGCATCCACAGTCTTTCGATTAACCCCCATTTCCGCAGCGAGGCTTGGCACGCCCGGAATCGAATTCATCCACCGCCCACGCAAAAGCTCGCTTTTAAGATGATCTGCAACTTGTTCAGATGGTGAAAGAATTCTGAGAGGAGGCATGATCAAACCTACCCATCACAGGGCAGGTGTCCAGTTTCTATTTAATTCAGCTATCTAAGCCGCATGAGAATCTTTTAATAAGAGAAAAGTTGAACCTTCCTCTTTCGTAAACACACCTGTCATGATGACAAAATTCACTCTGTTGCCTACCCTGCTAATTGCATCTTCCCCGCTTCTTTCGGTAGCTGTCCCAAAGGTAAAAATAACTCTACCCGACTTCACAAAAGGAGATTCGATACCTGCAGGAGCAACCCACGACTGGAACCTTGGATCCACCGGAGCCCGTGGATGGATGTTCAGCGATAAAATGGAAACATCCACCGCTAGACAAATTGCCATCACAAAGATTACCCCTAATTCTCCTGCCGATGGGCTCCTTAAGGTTGGCGATGTTATTCTGGGAGTCGAGGACAAGGATTTCTCCTACGATCCACGAACTGAGTTCGGCAAAGCACTTACTCATGCAGAAGCAAAATCTGGAATTCTAAAGGTTTTACGATGGCGCGATGGCCAGAGCGTAACAGTCTCGCTCAATCTCACCGTTCTTGGAAGCTACAGTTCAACCGCTCCCTATAACTGTGCTAAATCCAAACGGATTTTGGAAATTGGATGCGAACAGCTGGCTGAAAAAATTTCAAATTCCGTTAACCGCCGAGAAAATCCAATCATTCGTTCTCTCAATGCTCTAGCCCTTCTCGCAAGCGGCAATGAAACCTACCTTCGTATTATCAGAGAAGAAGCTGAATGGGCTTCAAACTATAAAGCCGATTCTATGGCCACATGGTATTACGGTTATGTAATCACGCTGCTTGCCGAGTATACTGCGGCAACCGGAGACAGGTCCTTCCTACCCGGCCTCAAACGGCTAGCCCTTGAGGCTTCCCAAGGCCAAAGTATCGTGGGCTCTTGGGGACATAAATTTGCAGGTGAGGATGGCCGCCTCATGGGCTACGGCATGATGAATGCACCTGGCCTTACATTGACCAACTCCTTGATTCTAGCTCAAAAGGCCGGGGTTACCGAACCCAAGGTCAGAATCGCGATCGAAAGAAGCACCAAGCTTCTAAGATTTTACATTGGCAAAGGTGCAGTTCCCTATGGGGATCACCAACCTTGGTATCAAACCCACGAAGACAATGGTAAATGTGGCATGGCCGCGGTCCTCTTTCATCTCAACAACGAACCGGAGGGGGCAAGATTCTTCTCGCGTATGAGCCTCGCCTCCCACGGATCGGAAAGAGACACCGGCCATACTGGAAACTTTTTTAACATCCTCTGGTCACTTCCGAGCGTTGCACTCTCTGGGCCACATGCTACCGGAACATGGATGCAAGAATTTGGCTCCTGGTATTTTGATCTAGCCCGAACTCACGAGGGGGCCTTTGTTCATCAAGGACCACCCAGTACCCGCCACGACAAATATGCGAATTGGGACTGCACCGGGGCTTACCTTCTTGCCTACGCACACCCTCTCAAGAAATTATATATTACGGGTAAATCTAAACCTTTAATCCCCCAACTCGATCGTCATCAAGCTGCCACCACGGTTGCCGATGGTCGAGGGTGGTCCAATAAATATCGAAACGAAACCTACGATAAACTGGAGGAAAAGGATCTACTCAAGCTTCTCGGTAGCTGGTCTCCAATTGTCCGCGAAAGAGCAGCTATGGCCTTGGGCCGCAAAGGAGTAAATCCTAATAAGGAATTCATTCGAATGCTTACCTCGAAGGACCTCGAGACCCGCTACGGCGCATCCCAAGCTCTTGCGCACACCAAAAAACCTAGCCTCGAAGCAGTAGACGCTCTTCGCAAAAACCTCGATCATAGAGATCTTTGGTTACGAATTGAATCGGCTGAAGCACTCGCAAAAATAGGCAAGCCTGCGATGTCGGCTCTTCCAAAGCTTCTCACCATGTTAGCGCAGCCCCCCTCCGAAGATGATCCTCGCGGTATGGAACAACGATACCTCAGCTTTGCGGTCTTCGGTAAAATGCTTCGTAACTCACTCAATGGTGTCGACAAAAACCTCCTTCGCAAAGCTATAGCAGTCACTTTACAAAATGAGGATGGCCGGGCGCGAAGTGAAGTTGGCCGCCTTTACAGCAAGCTAACTTATGAAGAAATTAAACCCTTACTCCCTGCTATCGAAAGAGCTATTAAGACCCCCTCTCCCAGCGGGGTTATGTTCGCGAGCGGGATTCGTCTTTCCGGACTCGATATTCTCGCGAGACATCGTATTGAGGAGGGAATGCCTCTTTGCTTTGAAGTGATGGAGATCCAAAAATGGGGCAAAGCTGCGCGGATTCCAAGATGTCTTAAAGCTCTCGCAAGCTATGGCGGTGCTGCCAAACCAATACTCCCAAAGCTAAAGAAGCTCGAAAAGGATCTTCTCGTCCACCGTGAAAAACGAAACCTTCAAGGGACTATCAATACTATTGGTCAGCTTATTAAACAAATTGAAACCTCGAAGGATTCTCCCAAGCTACGTAGTCTCAATTAGATGAAGTCCCTCTTTCGTATTTTTACTAGTTTCCTCCTAGCCGGCCCTCTCTTGGGTGACAGAACAGAGATCGATCAAGACGCCCTGAACAAATTAAAATTACCTGGAATCCGTATTAATCTTGAGGCTAGAACGGTTGACGTGACCTCCACAGTTGCTCTCGTCGAAGGCTCTCTTGAGTTTATTGCTTGCACCAAAGGCACCAAGGAACACGAGGCCATCGTTGCTGTAGAGGCCAAGCCCAGTCATATTCACACTGCTCTTCTTCTCCTTGGAGCAAAGGCTGGTCATCCCGCAATCAGGAAAATCGTCGGAGAGGGCGACGATCAACATTGGATTGACCTTCCACCTAAGGGTAGCAGCGTCACGGTATCATTGGTCATCCTCAACAAAGATAATAAGCCCACCGAACTCCCACTTTCCGACTTCGTTCGTCGCCTTGATGATGCAGGGGAGCCTGACAAAGATGAAACAAGGAAGCGCCTCAAAGTTTTTCTCTTCGCAGGTTCACATCTCATTGGTCAGGAAGATACGCCAAAAACTTATCTCGCTGATCAGAGCGGAAGCGTCATCAGTCTTTCTACCTTCGGCGACGAACTTCTCTGCCTACCTCAAATCTACCGACACGAAAACCACGCACTTCAATGGGAAGTAAATCCCACCCACCTACCCAAAGTTGGAACCCAGATTTTACTCAGAATCAAACCCATCAAATCGAACCTTCCTCCTGAAAACTAACAATCTACCTCTCTAACCTTTTCGCTATGATCTCTTCAAAGATTGACATTTTAGATAAGACTAACGTTTAAGAAGATGGGTCAGCGGAAGTCCGCCATCACTGGAAGTTCTTGATATTTTTAGCTCATGAATTGGAAAATCTTCGCTGCTGGCAAACCCGCTCTGGCTTATGCCAAAAGTGGAATCGAGGAATATCTTAAACGATTAAAACGAGGGAGCAAAGTTGAGATCATCTACCTTAAGGCAGGAGATTCTGAATCAGTTTCATCCAATCTTTTTGAGCGTTCAAAAGGCACTTTCCGTATTGCCCTTGATGAACGTGGCCAAGCCTGGAGCACCGAAGATTATGTGGGAAAGATCACCACCTGGGAAATGGATCCAGGCATCAAAACTATCTCTGTCCTTATCGGAGCTTCCGACGGCCACACCGAAGACCTCAGGAGCCAAGCTAATGAGGTTTGGGCCCTCTCCCCACTGACTCTGCAACACGAACTTGCTCTCGTTGTTTTACTAGAGCAAATTTATCGCGCTTACACCATTAAAAGAGGCGAACCATATCATCGATAGCTCAGGCTTACTTCCAAGCGATAGGGTCTAGCCCGTAATAGTTTTTTAACTGAACATACAGCTGGGGATAATCGCGTTTCAGTTGTTTTGATTTTTCAAAAAACGTTTCGGTCGCCACCGCGAAAAACTCGGCAGGATTCGTACCGCCATAAGGGTCCATGACCGTCTTACGACCTTTATCTAAATCCTGACAAAAATCTTCGTAAGTAGCGGAAAAAACGTGTGACCAATTTCCAACCATATTTCGATTTTTTAATACTGGAAATCCATCAGCGTGACGATTTTCCTGATCTAATTGGTGCGCAAATTCGTGAATGACAACATTCCGCCCGTCACGTTCATCTTCGCCACCACGCTGAACACTGCGCCACGAAAGAATCACTGTGCCCGATTCCCAACTCTCTCCCAAACGGACTGTTTCGTCACCATCGTTACGACCACCTGAAAAGGCTTCTGGGTAAATCAAAACCGTCCGCAGCTTTGAAAAGAGCCGGTGATCGCGTCCGACCAAAAGTAGGGCCGCTTGCGCCATTACAACCACTTTCATTTCGCGGCTTACTTCTTCAAGATCTCCACAAGCTTCGAAATTTTTCTCAGCAATCAGAACCTGTACTATAGGCTCCAGATGGGTTCGAATTTCAGGTGGTATTTTCTTATACAGATCAAAATGATCTTCAAGAAACCTGAGATCTTCATCACTTAAAGGTCCAGCCTGCAAAAGTGCCTTGTGCCTCAACCGCTTTTGGCTCCCAAATGCCCAAATCGCGATACCGATGATCACCGCAAGCCAAACCAACCATAGGAAACCGTTCATCAAAGAAGGCTAGTGTATTCTGCGACAGAACAAGAACAGAATTTTGGAGTGATCGCTCAAAAGGAAGGACTCGTCAAATAACCATCACTCCTCGACAAAAAATACTACTCTGACATCCGAAAAGAAAAAAGCCCCATCCCACCGAAATGGGATGGAGCTTGGAAAGGTTGAGGAACTTTAACGAGAGTAGAGTTCGACGATAAGCTGGAGATTGACCGGTGGGTCAACATCTTCCTTCTCAGGGAGACGTGAGACGGTTCCTTCCATCTTCTCGCGATCTAAAGTGAGCCAGTCCTGAAGAGGAACCGACTGTGTCAAGTCAAGCATCCTAAGTCCAAGCTGCTGCGACGAGGCGCGGTCACCAATCTTGATGACGTCTCCTGCGCGAACCTGGTAGGACGGGATGTCGAGTTTCTTGCCATTCACAGTCACGTGACCGTGGTTGACGAGCTGACGGGCCGCATTTCGGGAATTTCCAAATCCGAGACGGTAGCAAACATTGTCGAGACGAGTCTCAAGGAGGAGCAAAATAATGTCCCCGGTGATTCCACGACGGCGACTGGCTTCCGCAAAGTATCCACGGAATTGCTTCTCAAGGACACCGTAGATGAACTTAAGTTTCTGTTTCTCGCCAAGAGCGATTGCGTAGTCGGACTTTTTGCGACGTCCGGAGCGGAGTCCATGAGGACCTGGAGGGTAATTACGGCGTTCGAGAGCTTTAGATGGCCCAAAGAGGGGCACTCCAAAGCGACGATTAACCTTATCTTTTGGGCCGGTATAACGTGCCATTGATCTGTCTTTCTAAAATTTAGGGTTGAGAAAAATTAGACACGACGCGCCTTTTTAGGCCGGCATCCATTGTGAGGAATTGGAGTAACATCGAGGATTCCGCTTATTTCCACACCGAGACCTTGCACGGCACGAACAGCGGACTCACGTCCAGCGCCCGGTCCCTTCACGCGAACCAAAACTTGCTTAAGGCCGTGGGACATTGCCTGCCGGCAAGCGTCTTGGGAAACAACCTGTGCAGCATAAGCAGTGCTTTTACGAGACCCTTTAAAGCCCATCTTACCAGATGAAGACCACCCGATGGTGTTTCCACGCTCGTCGGTAACTGTGACGGTAGTGTTGTTGAATGTCGCGGTCACATGAACGATCCCATTGATCACGTTCTTGCTCTTTTTTGACTTATGGACCTTGACCTTGTCAGGATCATCTTCTCCGAGAAGCTCCGCGAAAATATCGCGCTTCTTCTCTTCCTTCGGTGCCGGGGCGTCTTTGCCCTCGGCTGTGCTTTCACCCTCAACAGGAGCATCACCTTCAGCTGGAGCGTCGGTGGCTTCTGGGGCTGCTTCTTCAGCAGCCGCCTCAGGGGCTGGAGTTTCCGCAGGTGTCACTGCATCAGCAGCATCGACCTCGGTCTCCTCATTTTTGTTTTCTTCTTCAGCCATATTAATGGAATGGAAAGTCGTTTCAGGTCAGCAGTGACCTTACTTCATTACACCAACCGTGCGGCGCCTACCCTTGCGTGTGCGAGAGTTAGTGCGAGTGCGCTGTCCACGGACCGGGAGGCCACGCTTGTGACGGATTCCACGGTAGCAGTTGATGGAGGACAGGCGCTTCATCTGACCCTGCTTCTCACGACGAAGGTCACCTTCGATGAGAATCCCCTCATTTTGGATCACGGTCGCAATTTTCACCAACTGTTCTTCGCTAAGTTCGCCAGTACGAATGTCAGGGCTAACGCCTGCGTGATCGAGAATCTTCGAAGCAGTCGAGGGTCCGATGCCGAAAATGTAAGGTAGAGAGGCTTCAATACGCTTCTCATTGGGAATGTCTGTGCCGAAGAGTCGTGCCATGATCGTAAATATTCAGAAAAATTCGAAATGATGCCGACTGCATCATTGCGGGGACGAGTTCTGTATCAAAGATCGCCTCGCTGGCAAGAGGAATTCAGCAATTTTCTTGGATTAGAATGATTTACTTTAGTTTTCCTAATCACTTTTCGAATATGACGCCTGAAATTTATCTACGCCTCCTCATTAACCCCTGTAAGACCCAATAAAATACCACGCCGAAATTCCCCAAATTCCCCCGCCACTGTAATCTCCATCTCTAAGCTAGGCAGAGTAAATCCTGAAAAACGCTAAAAAATGGCCAGAGAGCAAAGTTGAGCCCCAAAAATCGACCAGACAATTCCAATAGCCCGGCGTCCTACCAAAACACTCCTCACAAAACTCCATCTCAAACAACAAACTTTGTTTGGATCTTGGTAGCATTCTCACCACCTGTTTCGAGATCCCAACACAGGACCTCGCTGACCCACGTAATCCGCCTCTCATTCCAGCCGCCACGATTATGCAAGCACCCCTTTTTTCACCTCCCCATGAACATCAGTCAGGCGAAACTGTCTTCCTTGATAGCGGAAGGTCAACCGCTCGTGATCAACTCCCAATAAGTGAAGAACCGTGGCGTTAAAATCATGAACGTGGACCGGATCTTTAGCGATTCCATATCCAAGCTCATCGGTCTCTCCGTAAACGTGTCCCCGTTTAGTTCCCCCGCCCGCCATCCATACCGTGTAAGCCTCCTTGTGATGATCCCGGCCCGCTTCACTTATTTTTGAACCATCACCAGAGGCACCCTGAGCCATCGGGGTTCGTCCAAATTCGGAGTTCCACACGACAAGCGTATCCTCCAGAAGACCTCGCTCTTTCAAATCCTTGAGTAAAGCAGCAATCGGCTGGTCAACTTGTTTAGCTTTTTTCGGAAGATTTTCAAAGACTCCGCCATGATGGTCCCAACCTTGATCAAAGAGCTGCACGAATCGCACACCGCGCTCCACCAAACGACGCGCCAGCAAACAATTGTTTGCGAAACTGCTCTCGCCAGGCTTCGTCCCATACATCTCATGAATATACGTAGGCTCACTCTTAATATCCATTAATTCTGGCACACTGGTCTGCATCCGATAAGCCATCTCATACTGGCTGATTCGGGTCGAAATCTCAGGATCCCCAACATCATCAAACGCGACCCGATTAAGATCCTTTACCGCATCCACTACCAGCTTTCGATCAAGATGGGACACCCCATCCGGATTAGACAAGTAGAGCACTGGATCTCCCTTCGAACGAAACTCCACTCCTTGATGAATTGTTGGAAGAAATCCACTCCCAAAAGCACTATTTCCAGCTCCAAGAACCTGGCCGGTAATTAAAACGACGAAGCCCGGCAGGTTTTGGTTCTCGCTCCCCAATCCATAGCTAGTCCAGGACCCGATACTGGGCCGCCCGAAACGCTCAAACCCGGTCAGCGCAAACATTTGAGCTGGAGCATGATTAAACTGTTCAGTGTGGAGGGTTTTGATGAAGCACATTTCATCCGCCATACCCTGTAGGTTTGGCAAAAGATTCGAAATCTCCGTCCCCGACTGACCACATTTTTTAAACGAAAAACGTTCGTCCTTTGGCGTACCCAAAAGATTGGGTTGCTCGCGAATGAAAGCCAGTTGGTTCAGATCAAAAAACTCATCAGGGCAAAGCTCGCCCGTTCTTTTCTGCAACTCCGGCTTGAAGTCAAACAGATCGAGATGCGACGGAGCTCCGACCATATGAATGTAAATCACCCGCTTCGCCTTCGGAGAATGATGCAGTCCGAGCCTTACCAAAGGATCATCATCAGCAGCCGCAGCATCCTGATTGATCAATGAAGCTAGTGCGGCACTTCCAAAACCAAATCCGCTCTTTTGAAGAAAAGACCGGCGGTTCTGGGTGAGAAATGGGTTTTGATTCATCTCTTATTTCCGAGTCAGTGTCTCATCAAGGTTAAGAAGAACATTGGCGACGTGAAACCATGTCGCCAATTCAATTAGGTTCTTATGGTTTGGTTTGTAGAAAAACTTAGGATTCTTCAAGATCGCGGAAACTTTCACCGGATGGTCGCGATAATACTCACTACGATCTCGAATCAATTCTTCAAGAATTGTCACCTCGCTTGGCGACGCTGATCGAGACAAAGCCAACCGAAAGGCATAATCGACGCGCTTCGATACATCTCCACTCCCAGTCAGAATTCGATCCGCAAACGCTAAGGCCATCTCGACATAAGCTGGATCATTCAGCATCGTAAGAGCTTGGCTTGGCGTATTAGTGAGGGGTCGCCGAACCGTACACGAGCTGCGGTCCGGCGCATCAAAATTCACCATACTAGGATACGGAGCAGCGCGACGATAGACAATATACACCCCTCGTCGCCAGCGATTTTCATCTTTTTGCTCCTCCCACTTCGGCTCGTTTCGACCGGTCTGCCTCCACAAACCATTCGGTTGATACGGCATGATCGGCTTCCCATACATCTTACTCGAAAGTAAACCCGAAATCTCCAAAGCATTGTCACGAAGCCGTTCCGCATCCATCCGGAACCTAGGGGCCCTTGCATGAAAAAGATTACGCGGATCTTTCGCTAATAATTCAGGAGCCACCCGCGAAGATTGCTGATACGCCTGAGACATTACAATAGCCTTCAAAACATGCTTCATATTCCAGCCTGATTCCATCAGCTCGACCGCAAGCCAGTCCAATAATTCGGGATGAGTGGGTGGCTCAGATTGGGTTCCAAAATCTTCAAGGGTCGCCACAATCCCACCCCCAAAGAACTCGGACCACCAACGATTTACCGCGACCCTCGCCGTAAGTGGATTATCCCGGCGCACGAGCCATTTCGCCATATCCAACCGATTAGAAGGTTTTTCTAACTTCGGAAGCCGCTCCGGAGTTGCCGACATAACCAATTGATCAGGAGCAAGAAAATTACCGCGCTTTAAAATCCGGGTTTTGCGCGGCTTCGCTAATTCAACCATCACCAAAGTCCGATCAGGCTTGAGGGTGGATCTTTCCTTTGTAAGGAGAGCCAGCCTTTTTTCGAGCGTCGAAAACCTAACATTAGATTTCAAAAAGTAAGCCTTCAGCTTTCCGGTCTCCTTCGCATTCCTCTTCCCTTCCGGCTTCTTCAAAACACTTACAACGCCCTGCGGCAAAGCTGCTGTTCCGACAGGGTCCGAAATTGCCGAAAGTCTCAAATTCCCAATCACCCTTCCCTTACCAAAGTTTTGATCCAGCCAGAAAACTAAACTTGATTCACGCAGACTCTCAATTGGACAATCTAATCGAAAGGTCGCAAAATGGGGCTTTCCAAACTGAGGGCTTATCGCCCAACCGGTTTTTGCCTTGCCATCAACAGCTCCTGCGACATCCCAGTTCTTTTGTGAAAAGTCAGCCTCCGCACTCTGAAATTTCAGTTGGCTTTCATTCCCGTCTTTTTTTATCGCTACTCTTAATTCATGGAGAACAAAATTCGGACGTATAACATCTCCCCGACCCGGTCCTTTCCCCGGTAAATCCGGGTGGGTTAGAGTCTCTAATCTAAAACCAGTAATCGATTGAAGATCGGTCTCAAATTCCCCGGTGTAAGTTGTCTTATCTGGAACTTCCCCGGTCAATAACACGGAGCCATTCTCTAAAATTCGATACTCTCCGCCACCCGAGGAAACAAACGACTTCACCGTCATAGGCCTCCACTCCGGTTGATTTTCCAGCGCCGCTACCACTGATTCCTGCCACGCCTGAAACTTTGGACCTGAAACCTTGCTCAACTCATCACGTTCTCTTTCCAAAGCAGCAATTTCCTCATCAATCTTTTCGGCCTCTTCTGCCTGCTCTGGTGAAAGTGGCAAATCCAAATACGGTCCAATGAAATCATGCGAGACATCTTTCTTGTTTGAAGGAAGCTGAACTTCAAGCGGCGTATTATTAAAAAAAGAAAATAACGAATAATAATCCTTCATCGAAAATGGATCAAACTTATGATCGTGGCATTGCGCACACTCCAAGGTGATTCCCAACCAGACCGTAGCCGTGGTATTGACACGGTCAAAAACCTGATTCACTCGATTCCCCTCTGGACTCACACCCGCTTCAACATTGCAAGTGACGGCACGATGAAAGCCCGTCGCTATCTTTTGTCTTAGGTTGGAATTAGGGAGCAAATCTCCGGCCAGCTGCTCGATCGTAAATTGATCATATGGCATATTTTCGTTGAGAGCATTAATCACCCAGTCGCGATAAGCCCAAGACGGTCGAAGTTGATCTGCCTGAAAACCATTTGAATCTGCATAGCGCGCCAAGTCGAGCCAATGCCGCGCCCATCGTTCCCCAAACCGAGGCGACTTAAGTAATCGATCCACCTCAAGTTCGTAATTTTCGGATTTCAAAAATCCTTCTAATTCTTCCGGAGTGGGAGGCAGCCCGATTAAATCTAACGATAGACGACGTAAAAGATTTCCCGCCGAGGCACGCTCTGAAAACTTTAATCCTTCTTGCTCAAGTCGACGAAGTAAATAGGCATCTACCGAATTATTGATACTTCCTAAATTTTGAACCTTCGGGATCCCCCCCCGAACCGGCGCCACCCAAGCCCAGTGCTCTTCATACTTTGCGCCGGATGCAATCCACTTTCGCAAAAGTTCCTTTTCCTTGCTGGTGAGTGTTCGCTTGGAATCAGGAGGTGGCATCAACTCATCTGGATCACCGGAATGAATCCTAGCAATTAATTCACTCCTCTCTGGCTTCCCTGGCACCACAGCTTCAGCAAACTCTCCTCCATTTTTTGCTCCTTCGAACGTATCCAATCGCAACCCACTTTTACGCGATTTCTTATCTGGTCCATGACAATGAAAACAATTTTCCGCCAAGATAGGCCTAATCTCACGGTTGAAGTCCGGAGTATCTTCCGCCGCGGCGAGGAACTGACCCATAAAGAACAGTGAGGCAGAAAAAACGCCACGAATTCGCACAAAGAAGCGCTAGCTTATCAAGGACTGTTAAACAAGGCGGCAAAATTGATCACAACTATTATTTCAATCCAAATGATCCAACAGCTAAGAGGAATCGACGATTCGCTTCCGAAATTCAATCCCCCAATTATCAAGTCATGACTTTGGACAACGGACCCATGACGTCCAGGCCCTTGAGGGGATGAAACTTGAGTGACTAGGATTTTTGGTGGGACCCTCCCAAACAACCTCTTCCAAGGCCGCATTTTTCGCCACTGTGAAGTCTGGCACTTCGAGTAGCAGTGCGATCGGCATCCTTGCGATCCAGCAGGATAGTGACG
Organism: uncultured Verrucomicrobiales bacterium; assembly: GCA_949373085.1. Classification (GTDB taxonomy): domain Bacteria; phylum Verrucomicrobiota; class Verrucomicrobiia; order Verrucomicrobiales; family Akkermansiaceae; genus SW10. The sequence goes on along the minus strand of CASICJ010000024.1, from coordinate 13,957 downwards.
CTGCTTCGCGGGGTTTGTGGCACCGAAGTCACCGCCATCCTTCAAAAGAAGGATATTAAGAGGTCAGCAGGCAGTTAAAGTGCCCACCATTCTTACAAAGAACCCTAGACGATAATGAAACAGAGAAGAAATCAATTGCTTTGGCATCGGGCGTTCCGGCTGGCGCAGCGACTTGGGATGGCGAAGCGGAGTGAAGAAGAACCTGACAAGATCTTGTTATTGTCAGCCTCTGCACTATCGGACAAGCTTCTGAATGCTGGCATCCATCCTTAACCGTCTGGCCCTCCTCTCCGCTGTTGCAGCCATCGCAATCCTCCCAGGTGCAACTATCGCCGAAGTAATTCCTGTCCCCAAGGAAGTCGTTCCGGCGATCATCCTGGATGCGAAGCCTCGCAATGTCGTCTTTATTCTGTCCGATGATCATCGCTACGACGCGATGGGCTTCATGGGGCATCCGCTTGCAAAGACGCCGAACATGGATGCCATGGCGCGGGACGGTGTTCACCTGAAGAATGCCTTTGTCACCACCTCGTTGTGCTCGCCGAGCCGGGCTTCCATCTTAACCGGGCTCTACACCTTTCGTCACCGCGTGATCGACAACCAGCGGATGGTTCCGGAGGGCACTCTTTTTTTTCCGCAGTATTTGCAGAAAGCAGGCTACTCCACCGGCTTTGTCGGAAAATGGCACATGGGACAGGCAAACGATAATCCTCGACCCGGTTTCGACTACTGGGTCAGCTTCAAGGGTCAGGGGAAATACTACCCGCCGAACGATGCCTACACCATCAACGTGAATGGTGAACGGGTTCCCCAGGACGGCTACATCACTCCATTGCTGACACGCTACGCCATCAATTTCCTAGAGCAGCAACGCGACAAGGATGAACCCTTTTTTCTCTACCTCTCCCACAAAGCTGTTCACGGACCCTTCACCCCGGAGCCGAAATATGATGGCTCACTTGCAAAGGAACCTTTCACTTACCCGAAGTCGAGTGAACTCCTCTCGAATAATCTTAAAAACCGTCCGCGCTGGCTTCTCGATCAACGCAACAGCTGGCATGGTATGGATTTCCCGCTACATACCGGCAGCTCTGCGGAGTCCTTCCTTCGGAGTTACTGCGAAGCCCTTAGGTCTGTCGACGACAGTATTGGCGCGGTGATGGAGCAGCTGAAAAAGATGGGGATCCACGAGGAAACCCTAGTCATCTACATGGGCGACAATGGCTATATGTTTGGCGAGCACGGCCTCATCGACAAGCGAGTCGCCTACGAGACCTCCAGCCGCGTGCCCATGCTCATGCAGTGCCCCGAACTCTTTCCAGGCGGATCGGTCGTGGAGGAAGTCGTCGCCAATATCGATATCGCTCCTACCGTCATGAAAGTCATGGGATTAGAGAAGTCTCCTCACATGGACGGTCAGAGTTTCCTGCCCCTGGCCCTCGGCAAGCAGATTCCCTGGCGGGATTATTTTCTTTATGCCTACTACTGGGAGCAAAACTATCCGATGACACCGACCCACTTTTCGCTGCGGGGGGATCAGTATAAATACACGACTTACTACGGGGTCTGGGACACGGACGAGCTGTTCGATATTCAGGCCGATCCCAAGGAACAGAACAACCTGATCCACGAGCCCAAATTCGCGAAGGTCCGTGATCAGATGCAAGACCGGCTCTATGAAATGATGGACGAACTCGGTGGCATGGCCATTCCGATGAATCCGCCACGCGGACGTCAGCAGAACAAGCGCCTTCGTGATCGTGGGGGAGTTGAGGCCGCCGATTTCCCCGAGGCCATGGTGGTGGACGAACCTTTGAGAAAGGAATTGAAATGAAAATCAGCTCACCCATTCTGCTAGGTCTCTTCTGTCCATTCGTCATACCTGTCCAGGCGGAAGAAATTGTTCCGAAAGCCCATCACCCGGATATCGAGTCAATCTCTCTTTTCGCCTCCACCCCTGACATCGTCACGCCCATTGGCATCGCGGTCGCGCCGGATGGCCGAGTTTTCGTTCAAGAGAACCACACTCACAAGCGAACGAAGAAATACGTCGGGCCGGAAACGGATCGTATTCTCATTTTTGAAGATACGGACGGGGACGGAGTTTCCGACAAGCGATCCGTCTTCTATGAGGGACATGTCTACAGCACGGACCTTCTCTTTGGAGAGGATGGACATCTCTATGTCTCGACACGATGGTTCATCGGCCGATTTCCCAATGCGGCCACGCTTGAAAAAGCGGAAGGTGATCCTGAGATTCTGGTGACTTGTGAAACTGAAGGCGACTACCCGCACAACGGTGTGGGCGGTCTCGCGATCGATCCGGCAAATCCCAAGGTGCTTTCCTTCGGGTTCGGGGAGAATCTTGGTGTAGACTACACCTTTGTTGGGTCCGACGATCTCCGGATTTCTGGGGGTGGGGAGGGTGGTTCGACATACCGGTGCCGGACTGATGGCAGCCAGCTCGAGCGTATTTCGACGGGGCACTGGAATGCCTTCGGTATGGCCTATGATCTCGACGGGAATCTCTTTTCGACAGACAACGATCCCAACAGCACACCGCCCAATCGTCTTCTCCACATCATTCCGGGAGCGGATTTCGGTTATGAATATCGCTACGGGCGATCCGGCCGGCACCCGCTCGTTGAATGGTATGGGAGGAATCCAGGGACGCTCGGCATGATCGGCTCACTAGGTGAAGCGGCGTGTGGCTTGGTCCCTTACGGCGCCGAGAATCTTCTTTCCGCTTCCTGGACAGACAACCGGATTGACTTGCATCCACTCAAAAAATCGGGAGCTTCCTTTGTGGCCGGTCGTAAGCCATTCATCAGCGGTCCGGACAATTTTCGTCCCGTTCACTTCTCCTACTCATCGGACAGGAAAGCCCTCTACTTTACCGATTGGGTCAACCTTTCCTATCCAGTTCACGGACAGGGCCGCATTTGGAAAGTTTCCCTGAAGAAACCCGTCGACCTTTCGCTTCGCATTCGACCTCTCAAGGAGGCGCTGGCTCCTACCCTGGCCCTCACTCGCCTGGGTGATTCTGATCCCTACGTTCGCACGGAAGCAATGGAGATTCTGCGTCAACAGCAGGATCTTCTCGACAGCTTCGATTGGAAGGCTGAGGCCAATCCGACAGCTCGCGCTCATTATGCTGTCGCTCTCAAGCGTGCTGATGCCAAAGCAAACGCCAAGCTTGTTCCCGAGCTACTCAAAGACGCGCATTCCGATGTTCGCTACGTCGCTATTAAGTGGATTGCTGATGAAGGGCTCAGCCAGCATCGCGAGGCCCTCGCGGCACAGCTTAAAAACGATGATCTCAAGCGCCGCGATTTGCTTGCGGTCGTTACCGCTCTTGCTGAAGTGAGCGGAAACTTGAAGAAAGAGTTCTCGCCGGGAGACACGCTCTTGGCTCTTGCGCTCAACTCTGACAAGTCAGCGCGGGTTCGGACGCTTGCCCTGCAGAGCGTTCCGATTAATCATCCAGGTTTCACCATCGCGAAGCTCTCTTCACTTGCAAAATCCGGAATCCTACCACTCCAGAAGGAGGCCATTCGGTGTCTTGCGATTCACTCGGATTTTGTGGCGGGAGGCCCGCTTTCACAAGCTGCGACGGATGCCTCACTGCCTCCGAAAGTCCGAGCCGACGCCATTGCTGGTCTCGCGTCATATGCCGGCGACCATCAGGCGCTTTTGAAAGAGTTAGCGAAGGAAAAGATCAAGATAGTCTCCGTCGAAGCAACCCGCACGCTCGTTTCCGCTGGCCTAGCGACTCGCGAACTTCCGGAGAAACCGGACCCCGATGATATCGCTGCCTGGGAAGCGATGCTCGGAAAAGTTACTGGCCAGAGCGATCCCGAGGTGGGACGCCGTCTCTTCTTTCACCGCCGTCTCGCAAATTGTTCGAGCTGTCACGCCATGAACGGACGCGGGACCAAGGTCGGGCCGGACTTGACCACGATCAGCCAGCAAGGTGACACCGGACAAGCCTGGCTGCTTGAACATATTCTCAATCCGAATGCCGAAGTGGCTCCCTACTTCCGCCCTCAATCGATCACGAACAGGGACGGAAAGACGCAAGTGGGATTCATCCTTGGGCAAGAGGGAAGAGCCCAGGCCTATGTCGGGCCCGATGGAAAAAAATTTTCTATCTTGAAGGAGGACGTTCTCAAGCGTGAGGAGTTACCCATTTCCCTAATGCCCCCGGGTCTACTCGATTCTCTGTCCGCAAGCGAGATTCGCAATTTAATAGCTTACCTGATGGACGGGAAAGAATAGCCCGCGCTGACAAGATCTTGTCATTGCCTTCCAATACGTGTTTCGCAATGCTGGCTGTAGAGTTCCACTTACTTCATCCTTGCCTCGTCAATGCCTAATCGAAGACAATTCCTCACCACTGGACTTTCCATCTCGGCTGGGCTGGGACTAGGGATTCCGCAGCTCTTTTCGCAGGGCGCTAGTCCAACCACCCAAGCGAAACGAAACGGCTACTTCACCTTAGGAAAGCGTAAAGGACACTGGTTCCTCCTCACATCTGATGGGCGGCCTTTCTTCACGATAGGCTTGAATCACATCGATCCTGCCAGCCTTCGCTACCCGGAGAATCTGAAAATCTGGAAGGACAAGTACGACGGTAGCACAATCAAGTGGATTAAGGAATCTGTCGCGCCTAACCTTCGCTCCTGGGGATTCAACACGGTGGGTTGGGTGCAGGAGGTCACCGTTAAACAGTGGCGGCACTCACGCGCGTTCACCATCGACGAGTATCGCACACTGGACATGCCCTATTGCCATTTGCTGCCCTTCATCGAATCGCACCAGTGGGAAAAACACACCGTGCACTTTGACTTCCGCAGCGAGGACTGGAAGGAATGGTGCGACTACGTAGCGCGTTCCCAGTGTGCCGAGCTGAGCGAGGAGAGGAACCTGATCGGCTATTTTTACAGTGACTGTCCCACATGGGTCCATGAGCGGGAACATAACGCATGGCGTGGCCCCATGTTCGACCCCGAGCGCCTGAAGACCGAAACCGGCCGCAAAGAACTCCGCGAATTGGCGAAGCTCTACTACAAGACGACCCACGATGCGATTCGCCGATACGACCCTCATCACCTCATCCTTGGCGATCGCTACGAAGCGAACGCGCCCTTGCCTCCCGAGGTCTACGAAGAAGCTCTGCCTTATGTCGATGTGCTATCCTTCCAGGATTTTCGGAATCCATTAATGCATCTCGACGAGTGGCACAAGAAAACCGGAAAACCCGTGTTACTCGCTGACGCGGCAGGAGTTCGTTCCAAGAGCGAAGGCCTTTTTAAGGCTAACAACGGTGTTTGGTATGCCAACACGCTAAATGCCCTATTTGAAAATCCCGGCTGCATCGGCTTTCACCTCTGCGGTGCCTATCAGCGAAACAAGTCACGGCGTCGGGGCCTCCTCGATGAAATGGAAAATCCCGACAAGGAGCACGTCGGTAAAATGACTGCAGCCAATCAGAAAATTGCCAAGAGCGTAGCGACCGAATTCTAGCGATGTTCCGCTCATGACCATCGCGAAACCATTCCTTGCCCTTTACCGAGCGGCTCACTCGGATGCTGGGCCCGGATATGAAGAAAGACGAGGACCGCTGTTAATACAGCGTGGTGCGAGGAGCTTTCCGTCAGCAGTAAACTTTAATTTTCGAACTTCGTCCCCATGGCCAAAGATTCGCTTGATCTGCTTCTCAGATTTTGCGTGTTGGATTGGGATCATTTCTTCTCATCCATCGCGGTAGCTTAGAGACTAAGAGAGCGTGCGAACATCAGTCTCAAAGCTCTTGTAGAGCGCTCTCAACGCACGCGCGTGTGCTGTCTTAAGATGAGAGATTCCTAACTTAGAGTTAATCAACCTCAAATTTCTGGTTTGGGAAATCTTTCGGAACAGGGATTGTCACTTCCCCGGTGGCAGCCCACTCGGTCCCACGTAAAAATGTGGTCACGAAGCTACCCTCTTTGATTTGTTTGACATGATGACCTAAAATAGAATGAAAGACCCTACCCTTGCCATATGAGATAGTCATCAAGGCCGGCTCATGTCGCCCAGTCCCCTTTTTCTCTTTTGACGAGAAAGCAGTCGCTAAGATCGTTACTTTTTCAGCCGGACCACGCAACTTGTCATAAAGCTCATCGGGCCCATGTTTAAAAACCGGGGGGAGCCCTTTCATAATAGGGTGTTCTTTTTCTCTTACCACCAACTCAAATTCATGCTGAGGCCCGTGAGCTCCTCCCTTTCCTTTTGATGTATCCCGGACAACCTCACCTTTGTCATTAATATAAAGGTAAGGCCCGCTTTTCTCGTTGCGGCCACCCCACCCGCCGATCGCCGTCATTTTGTTATACTCTTTCCAATTTGGCCAGCAGTTGTTCGCAGCATGAATCGAGACCATTCCTCCACCATTCGCAATATACTTTTCAAAAGCCCTCTGGGTGCCTTTTGGCCAATCGGGAGCCCCGTATCCTTCATTCATCACAACCACATCATATTTGCTGAAGTCGGGCTTATAGGAACCGTCTGCGCAAGACTCCTTCGAAGAACGGGTGTCATCGACTTTAAACTGGGGAACTTTAGTAAAAAGCTGTTTTAGGACAGGAGTCGTTTCTTGATACTGATGGGCTCCTTGGGGGCCATCGGCAATGAGCACCCTAATTTTCTCTGCCGAGAAGAGGCTTCCCGGGACTAGGGATGCTAGAATTGCCGCGGCTGCTGCGAGGATTTTCTTTTTCATAGCTCGTGATTTTATCTGATGGGGAATGCGTCGCCAGTTTCATTTCATCTCACCCTGCAGGCCTCCTGCTCAGACCCATTAAAGGTCTTATTGAGGCCGGGCCAAACGGTATGAAAAACAAAAAGCTAACTCACGCTAACTTTCAGGGAGAAAATGTCCATATTGCAAATTACATGCAATAAAAAGATGCGTCGTTTAATACCACCAGTGCCAAAAACCATTATTTTTTGCTCCCGTTACAGATTTCACTCCATCTCAAGACATTATTGCCCCACATTCATCCGCAGAAGATTAGTGCCCGGGGCACCCATGCCATCCCCACAGCTTAAAGAATCGGAGGTCGGACACGGGCAACCTTCCCCTAGTCTCGACTCACCCTAAAACTCAAAGAAGCCCGATCCATGAGGGCGCAGAGTAACGGTCGAAATGAGTCACTACTCTTTTATTATTAAAAAGTGGAGGCGAGGGGAGTCGAACCCCTGTCCTGAAGACCTTTCACGAAGGCATCTACAAGTTTAGCCGGGCGTTTGCTGCTTTAAGATCGATGAGCCTCACCCGGCCCGTTCACTGATCCGATAATCCTGTTGAATCTCGCTCCCTCGCCCGGATCCCCGGCTTAGAAGCCAGCCTATTAAGTAGTCGCCCCGCCCCGTAATAGGCGTAAGGATTGGGACGTTGCTGTCAATTAAGCAGCAAGTGCGAGCTCGTTAGAGTCTGCAATTATTTGTTTTGAACGGCTTTTTAAAGAGGCCAACCGATCAACCTCTACATGCAGCCAGCGTTTCAAGCATCCAGTCGAAACCAGAACGCCCCCACAAGCTGTCGTTATTGATGTATGATGAAACTAATTTATTCAAGCGGAATCGCGTTTCTGCCATAGCTTCCTCAATCCCCGATTCTCATGCCCTTTCGCAAGATCACATCTACCCTCTGCCTAGTCACTCTCGCAGCCAATTCTGAGCCTTTGATCACTCTTCAGGAGGCCAACGGCACCGACAAGCTTCGTGTTGAGCTCCTCAACTTAGAAAAGGAAGTTGCGCTCCTAAGGCGCTCCGATGGACAGGAATTCAAAACCCCCTTGGCTTATCTGTCTGAAGTGTCCCGCAACGATATACGAAACACTTGGACGGCCCATCGAGAGAAGGTTGAGAAACACCTCAAACTGCTGAACGAAGCTCTCAGCCACCAACTCTTTGCCAGCAATGGTAATATCTGGAATGAACCTGCTCGCAATGTCGCCCGGCGACTCCGCCTTCCAACTGAGTCAGAAACACCCTTCACCAGTAGCTATCGGCTCTATACGCGGGGATCTTATTCCCTCGCTGGAGCGAAACCCAAAACCGTCGTAACCTATGGCGATCATGAAGGCCGGACGCTTTCACTCTCTATTATTTATTCTAATAAAGGTGATTCCCTTAGCACTGCGGGAGCGGGCGAAGACCACTTCAAAAATAACGGAAAAGAGATTGATCGTAACACCCTCGAAGGTGCAATGATGTATGATGAAGCATCTATCGCAAGAACCATCACATCGGTGCTCGGCGAGCCAACCGAACAGCGGATGCTCGGCCAGGGTAATGATAAGCACAAAGTCAAGCGCTGGGATTGGAACGGCCATTCCTTTCTTTTAGCGCACGTAAAAGAAGAATATGTGAGACTCAGTATTGTCCGAGCCTCGTTCGCCGACGGTGGAGGTCGTTTTTCCCGTGTGAGCGATGGCGAAATCAAAGCACGCCTCAAAAAGAACGTGTCCCATGAAGATAATGGCGATGTTCAGATAAAGAACATCCCCATGGTAGACCAAGGCCCAAAAGGATATTGTGCACCTGCCACCTTCGAGCGTGCGATGCGACACGCCGGAGTTCCTTCCGACATGTATCTTCTCGCAACGCTCGCAACCGAAGGAGGTGGAGGAACAAACACCCAAAAACTCTACGAAGAAGTTGCCTTCACGACACGGAGCAAAGGAGGTCGCACTGCGCGTGAGATCCCACTCAAGTCACTTGCTCCCAATAAGCTCAAAAGATACATCGATAAGGGAGTTCCAATCTTATGGCAGATGTGCAGCCTGCCCGGTTACAATCAAGTCGCAAATGCCCGAACTCGGGCCAGGCGTAATGTCACTAACTGGACGGACTACGCTTCAAAGATTGCAATCGCAGCCGAAAAGAACTCTGAAGTATTACAGACCAAAGCTAACTTCCACCTCTGTATGATCATTGGTTACAACGAAGAGACCAATGAAATCGCCGTTAGTGACTCGTGGGGGAAAAACTACTCCATCCGTTGGATCCATGTTGATGAAGCTGAAGCGGTCAACAATAAGGGCGGCTACGTGATCGATATCTAGATCCCGTCGAAAGTCAAAATCACCGGATTGTGATCCGAGTCTACCGGATCGCTAGCGGCCGGAACTTCAATCTTTGCTTTTTTAATCAAAGGGCTCGTGAAGATGTGATCGATTCGCAGGCCTTCATTCAAACCAGGCTTCCAAAAATTAAAAGTCTGCTTCTGCCTTTCCCCGCCATGATCAACCAAAGCGCCCGACTTAATGAGAGTCTTGATCGCTGGGTTCGCGGTGGTGGCATTGAAATCCCCCATTAATATCACAGGGGCACCAGAATGCTTTCGTTCTGAAACTCGCTTCAGGATTAACTCTGCTGCCTTCTCGCGTGACGGTTGGCTTTGGTGGTCCCAGTGTGTGTTATAGACGTAAAGTGATTCACCCTCTTTTCCGATCAACCGTACCCAAGAGCAAATCCGCGTGACACGATTCCCCCAAGTCATACTCCCGGGTTTTTTTGGCGTGTCTGAAAGCCAAAACGTCCCCTGCTCCGCCATATCGGCCTTCCATATTTCAGGGTCAAAAAAGATTGGAGAATACTCCCCACGCTTCCTTCCATCATCCCGGCCAACTCCGATCTGGACAAATTTAGAGAGCCCCCTTTTGACATCTTCAACCTGATTATGCTTCGCTTCTTGAAGTCCGATAATTGAGAAGTTTCCTTTTTTCAGAAACTCCACAACGTGCGGCGAGCGACTCTTCCAATCTCGCTCACCCCGATCGCCACTCGTATCCTGACGAACATTATAAGTCACCACTTTGACTTCACCCGTTACCGGAAGAAACATGAATAAGAACGAGAATAAGAATTTCATCCTCACTCAACTTAAAAGCTTTTTCTTCAGCTGGCGAGCTCGCGCTTCCACATCATGGCCACCCACCACATTGACGTGGCCAAGCTTACGCCGTTCACCGAGACTACTTTTCCCATAGAGGTGCAACTTCGCACCTTCGGTCGCACAAATCTCGCTGGTCTTTAAATCTGGATTCCACATGTCGCTGAGCAAATTCACCATGACGGTGTCGCTCAACAATTCGGTTGAGCCAAGCGGAAGCCCACAAACAGATCTTAATTGCTGCTCAAACTGTGAAGTCACGCAACCATTCATGGTAAAGTGCCCTGAATTGTGCGGACGGGGCGCCATCTCATTCACCACCACATGACCCGATTTCTCAACAAAAAACTCAACCGCAAGAAGCCCCCGATAGTCCAACTCCTCCGCCAAACGGATCGCGATCGACTCAGCCTCCGCCAAGGTTTCTACAGAAACCCGTGCTGGGACAATCGTCAGATCAAGAATATGGTTTCGGTGCTCATTCTCCGCTACCGGAAACGCCAAACAAGAACCACCTTGATCGCGTGCTACTAAGACGGAGACCTCGCACTGGAAATCGACAAACCCCTCCAGAACCGAAGGTCCACCTTCCACCGAGTCCCAAGCTGCCTCTAATTCGTCAACTGAGGTAATTTTAACCTGTCCCTTGCCATCATAGCCAAAGGCCGCCGTCTTCAAAACGGTGTTCGGCCCAATCTCCTCATGTGCTGCTTTAAGTTCAGCGAGAGAATTCACTAACATGAAGGGTGCACAAGGAATCCCGCGCTCCCGGAAAAAGGTCTTCTCACGTGAACGGTGCTGGCTAACTCCAATACTTTCAGCGGAAGGATAAAGTCCAACCGCCTGCTCGACAGCCCTTAAAGTTTCCAGCGGAATATTTTCAAACTCAACCGTTGCCACATCAACTTGGCTGCAAAATTCCTCGAGCGCTTCAACATCGTCAAAATTACGCTTCAAAACTAGGTCAGCCACGCCCTCCGTTGGCTCTGCAGTCGGTGTCCCACTCCAAACCACTGTTCTCAGCCCCATTCGCCTCGCATCAAGGCACAACATTCGGGCAAGCTGCCCTCCCCCCAAAATTCCTAGCGTCATCATTAGGATTGAGGTGGCAAAACTTTTTCAAGCACCATATCCCGTTGATCGTCCCTAAATTTCTGCAACTTGCACGCCAAAGCCTGATCGGTCGTCGCCAAAATCGAAATTGCCGACAGACCAGCATTACCCGCTCCGGCATCGCCAATCGCAAAAGTCGCCACCGGAATTCCCTTCGGCATCTGTACGATGGAAAGCAGCGAATCCATTCCACTTAATGCCCGCGACTTCACCGGAACGCCAAGCACCGGAAGAATCGTCATTGAAGCCACCATCCCAGGAAGGTGCGCTGCTCCACCAGCTCCTGCAATAATGACTTTCAAACCACGTTCGTGAGCCGACTTAGAATATTCCACTAACAACTCAGGAGTGCGGTGCGCACTCACCACCCGGGCCTCGTAGGGGACCCCAAATTGCTTCAAAACCTCGACGGCTTTTTCCATGGTTGGCCAATCGGAATCACTTCCCATCACCACACCCACCAAAGGCTGCTCTGTCTCGCTCACAAAAAGAGTATCTAACGGACTAGCTGGCCTTGGCAAGGCTCATGGTTTCTCGATTGAAATCAATTCGACCTCGAAAGTCAGGGTCGCCCCAGCAGGAATGACATTTCCAGCCCCAGAATCTCCATAGGCAAGATCAGACGGAATGACAAAACGATACAACGCACCAGGCTTCATAAGCTGAAGTCCTTCCGTCCACCCCTTAATCACCTGATTTAGAGTAAAAACCGCGGGTTGGCCACGCTCTCGGGAGCTGTCAAAGACCGTTCCATCAGCTAAGGTGCCTGAATAATCTACTTTCACCCTAGAGCTAGGCCCCGGACTATCCCCTTCACCCTCAGTCAAAATTTCATATCGCAGCCCTGATTCTGTCGTAATCACTTTCGGTTTATCCTTCAAGACCCGCTTCGAGACCAAACGTCTATCGACCTTACCATCATCGCCGCCACTGGAAGATGAACTCGGAACAGCCTGTGCGGATCTAGCTTTCTCTGACTTCGACTGATCATCCTCCGCTTTCTCATCAGATCTAAAGACCAAGAAAAGCACCGCTCCAACCAGCACTAGAATTGGGACAAGATGTCGTAACTCCATTCGAAAAAGCCTAGCGATATCCATTTTCAAGACAACGAAGATCGTTAACCTTAAATTTTCCGTGGCCTCTCCTCTCTCTCCGTCCTAAAACTTCGATATGGACTCTCTCTTTACACCCGACGACTCTGCATCGAACGAGATGAAGTCCCATTCCGGCGAACCCCTCGCCGCTCGCATGCGGCCTCACTCGCTTTCTGAGATTGCCGGTCAAAAACACATTTTAGCCGAAGGCAAGCTCCTTCGCCGGGCCATCGAAGCCGACCGCTTCACTTCCCTCATCTTTTACGGACCTCCCGGAACCGGTAAAACTACCCTCGCCAGTGTCATCGCCCGCTCCACCGGATCACGATTCGAATCGCTCAATGGTGTCGAATCCAATGTCGCTGAGATTCGTGCCAAGATCGAAGCCGCACGCACCTACCAGACGCTCCGAGATCAAACCACAGTATTATTTATCGACGAAATCCACCGATTCAACAAAGCACAGCAAGACTCTCTTCTTCCCCACCTCGAACGCGGCACCGTGCGTTTCATCGGCGCAACAACCCACAATCCCTACTTTTACGTCAACTCACCTTTAGTCTCCCGATCCCAGATTTTTCAACTCGAACCCGTCGCCACTAACGACCTCGTTCCACTCCTCGAACGCGCACTCAACGACCAAGAAAGAGGCTTTGGTAAGATGAAAATCGAGGCTCACTCTCATGCCCTCCGTCACCTTGCCGAAAAAGCTGACGGTGATGCCCGCAAAGCACTCACCGCTCTTGAGCTCGCGGTTCTCACCACCCCTCCTGAGAATGGGACCATCATTATCGACCTCGCAATCGCCGAGGAATCTATTCAGAAAAAAGCCGTTCTTTACGATTCCGACGGAGACCAACATTACGATACAATCTCAGCCTTCATCAAATCAATCCGCGGTTCTGATCCCGACGCCGCCCTTTACTGGCTCTCCAAAATGCTCCATGCCGGCGAAGATCCTCGGTTCATCGCTCGCCGACTCGTGATCTCGGCCTCCGAAGACATCGGCCTTGCAGACTCCTCTGCCCTACAGCTCGCAATATCCGCCCAACAGGCCTTAGAGTTCGTGGGAATGCCCGAAGGACGTATTCCTCTAGCCCACGCTACCGTCCACCTCGCCACCGCACCAAAGTCGAACTCCGCTTACAAAGCACTTGGAGCCGCCCAAGCCGATATTGAAAAAGGAATGACACTCAAAGTTCCAGAGCACCTCCGCACTCGCTTTCGAAAGCAACTCGCTGAAGAATCTGGAGCCGATAAAGCAGCCATGCAGTATCTCTACTCACACGACTACGAAGGCAACTTCACCCCCCAAGCCTACCTTCCGGAAGGTCGCACCTATTACGAGCCAACGATCAACGGGATGGAGAAGCGGATCAAAGACCGTTTGGATTTCTGGCGAAGCCAATTCGAAGAAAAATAGCCACTAGTCACGCTCCAACTCGCGCTGAAGATTCTCCATCATTCGACGCATCAACCCTAATTCACGGCGCATCCGATCACGGCGAATACCTTGCTGGCCCTGTTGATCAAGGAGCATATTAGCCTTCCTCAGCGTGCGAACGGCGCGGGAGGATTCTTGAGAGCATCTATGATATCGTCACCCGGCAAAATCAGGGTGCTGATCCGCCCGGCACGCGCGATCACCATCCCGATAATTCTCCCGTCTAAATCCACGATCGGAAGTCCCTGCATCCTCGACCTCAAGCTCCATGTCTGATTGGATGACGTTCCCAAACCCACTCACGAACGCGGCTTTGCCCGCCGCTCATCTGATCCATCTGCTCAAGTCGGCGAGAAACGCCTT
>CASICJ010000023.1 GCA_949373085.1 uncultured Verrucomicrobiales bacterium | reverse complement strand
CTGTCTAAAGGGTAGGTTCTCACGTGTTACTAACCCGTCCGCCACTAAGATCTTAATTAGCAAGCTATTCAAGATCTCCGTTCGACTTGCATGTCTTATCCACGCCGCCAGCGTTCGTTCTGAGCCAGAATCAAACTCTCCGTAGAAATGTTTTGAATCTGACGTCTAAACATAAATTGCTGCTTCCAATCTCCTCAGATAAATCAAGGAAATCTCCACAGCGCGCTTAGCTATCAAATTGACTTTGGTTTGAAAATCTCGCGATTCTCGGGAAGGGCCTAAACAGGCTTACTCCCATGACCCGCACCTCAAATTCCAAATTCAGAAATTTAAGACGCAGCACACAATATGATTTTTTGTCTTTTTCTTTCCAACAGATCTATCTCGTTGTTCTGAGGCAAAAACACTCAACCCGACACAAGGCCAGCTCAACTACTCTCACAACTTACTCCCGAGGTGGAAGGATCTGTGGAACCCATACTTTCAAAGAACATTTGACCGGAAGACTGAGCAGGCCCGCTGATGAAAATTCATTCAAGCGAGCCTTCTAAAGTGCTTCTCGGACACAGCCCGTAGCAGCTGCGGGGGCAACCCTAATCATTTTAAAACCCACGTCAATGTTTTTGGACGCTATTTTTTTTTGAGTTCTACTATGAATTCCAGGATGTTGATTTTACAGCGAAAAACGGTCATCGGAATATTTGCTAAAAGGCCCTGTATCTTAAAAAAAATTAAGATATCCTAAATAGCCGTATTATTTCAAACTTCAGTGACAAATCCCTAGCCAGCCACAGCTCTCCGCCTATCTTCACCTTCCGTGTCTACTTTCTCATTTCAGTCCCTAAATCTCCGAGCTGAAATCGGTGGAAACTCCTATTCTCTCAATTTGGATGGCACTTCGATTCTCCTCGATGCCGGGATGCACCCTAAGGAAGATGGGCTAAATGCTCTTCCACACTACCAACAGGTTCCCTTCGATAGCGCGGATGCGATCATCATCTCGCACTCCCACTTGGATCACATCGGAACTCTTCCGGTCGCTCAGCGGGAGCAGCCTTCAGCCCCTGTTTATCTCACCGCACCCTGCGCAGCGCTTGGTGAAGCCCTCCTCCACAACTCGGTCAATGTGATGAGCAGCCAGAGAGAAGAGTTGGGGATCACTGAGTATCCACTCTATCATCATCGCGAAATCGATTACCTCCGTGATCGCTGGATGATACGGCCTTATGAAAAAGCTTTTCTGCTTGATCCACTTGGTGAGACGGAAACAACGGTCACTTTTTATGACGCTGGTCATATTCTTGGATCAGCTGGTGTTTTAATTGAGAAGAATAACAGGCAAATATTCTATACTGGCGATGTAAACTTCCAGGGTCACTCCCTCATCAAAGGAGCTCGGTTTCCTCAGCTCAATGAACCCGATCTCCTGATCATGGAAACAACGAGGGGGGCTGACGAACGCCCCACCAATTACACCCGTGCCGACCAAGAAAAACTTCTCGCGAAAGGGATCCGGAATGCTCTAGAGGCTGGCGGCTCAGCTCTTATCCCGGTCTTCGCAATTGGAAAAACGCAAGAAGTGCTCACGATGATTGACAACTTTAAGTCCGAAGGTCTGATTCCGGATCAAACCCCAGTTTTCATTGGTGGTCTCAGCACAAAGATGACGGTTATTTACGACAGCTTCTCAGACTCCACGAGGCGCCATCGTCCTAACTTCGAAATCCTCCGCGATATGAAGGTTCAAACAGGTAATAAAAGAAGGCGCGCGCCCATCGAATACAAACCTGGAGCGATCTACTGCCTGTCCAGTGGCATGATGAGCGAAAAGACCACCTCCAACATTTTCGCACGCAGCTTCCTACAGAACCCAGCCAACTCCCTTCTCTTCGTAGGCTACGCGGAACCGACGACTCCTGCCGGTGCGATCAAAAAGGCTTCGTCCGGCGATGTCATTCGCCTCGATGGCACTCACAAAGTGCAACTTAATTGCGCCGTCGAAGAATTCGATTTCTCAGGACACGCGCGTCGAGAGGAACTTCTAGAATTTGCCGTCCAGGCACGACCCAAGAAAATTCTACTTGTTCACGGAGACCCAGATGCTGTCAGCTGGTTCAAACCAAAACTCGCAGAAGCCCTACCGGAAACTGAAGTCATCACACCCCAGCCAAAGGTTAAGATTCACTTCTGATGTCCAGCACCATTTCCTGTAAAATTCCGAGGAGAATTTTCTTCTCACAACAGCTGAAGTGATGAGCAGCCTCTTTAGCAAGCTCAAGCCTTTAAAAGACAGCGTAATGATCCATAGAAAAATATATCAACCTAGGATTTCTCTGATTGGTCAAAGGATTTTGGGGACTCGTCTTTAACAAAAACTAAAACCTGAGATTCCTCAGGAATATTTAACTTCTGGAGCACGGCTTTAAGGAAAAGTGTTTCCATCGTCATTCCCGACCACCCAGTCACCAAGCGCTATCTCAGCGCCATCTTTGGGACCGCATTCTGACTCGCGGTCTGAGAATACTTGATCGGTGGCGATCCCAAAAAAGATCCTGCCCTCCCTGCTCCGAAGCTCCTCGCAATATAAGCAACGAAACAAGCGCACAAAAATTCATAGTAATATCTTTTCACTTATTAAAGAAGCGAGTCTATCAAAACTTCTTTCACCGCTCTGACTGTCTTGCCAGCCTGCTCGAATATCTTGCTCCGATGACTCATCAGTTCCTCATCATTCTCGAAGTCCAAGCCAATGAGCGCTCGACCCACTCGCTCCCCCGTATAAGTGTAATTAAAGTAGCAAAGACTAGTTATCGAGCTGATTGCATTCATGAATCCTAGCAAAGCTCCAGCTCGCTCCGGAAACTCAACCTCCACGAACAAGGGTGAAGCAAAAAGAGAAGGGGTGAAGGGAATCACTCGAAACCTAGTCGCGCCATGCCCCGTAACATCTTCAGCGCTTTTTTCATTTCTCGCGATCCATTTTTCAAAATCAGCGGAAACTAGATTGGGAACATCAACACTTAAAAGCGGTCGTTGTGGCTCTTTCATGGTTCGCCCATACTGCAGATCCATAATACTCACACCAGCTGGTAAATCGGTCAAAAGTTCGGCCAAGGAACCTTTTTCCTCCGGAATTTTAAAGCGCCAACTTCGATCACGCTGCGGATTAATTCCAGCTTGCCGAGAAACATCCGCAAATTTTGCAAAATCCATATTCGCGCCACACAAAATGGTAAGAACTTTTTCATTCGGCTTAATCTCACCCGCTTCATGATGCTTTAAAAATCCGGCCAAACTCATTGCTCCACTCGGTTCAGGGATCACACGCAAACCATCCCAGTGTGACTTGATTGCTGAGGAGACCTCCCCGTTGGTCACTGTCACGATCTCGTCGAGTAGATCCCGACAAAATGCATACGTCAACTTACCAACCTGCGTCACCGCCGTCCCATCGCAAAAAACATCAACGTAATCCAAGGGGACCGGTTCCCCTGACTCAATGGCAGCCTTCATCGAAGCCTGATCCACACCCTCGACCCCAATCACTTTCACCTTTGGCCAAGAACTCTTTAAGAGCGCTGCAACCGCCGAGGCCATGCCGCCTCCACCAACCGCCACATAGACTCGATCAAACGGCCCTTCACCAGAGGTGAAAATTTCATCAGCGAGAGTCCCCTGCCCCGCCATGACATCGATGGAATCGTATGGCGGAATAAAAGTCGCTCCAGTCTGCATAGCATGTTCGAGTGCAGCCGTTTGTGCCTCCGAGAAACTATCACCGATCAACTCGATTGAGACACAATCGCCTCCATGTGCCATCACAGCTTTTCGCTTCACTAGAGGCGTTGGCTTAGGCATGTAAATGTAGGCTTTTGTTCCCAACTTCCGAGCCGCCAAGGCAATTCCCTGTGCATGGTTCCCAGCTGAAGCTGCGACCACACCACCCTCCAGCTGAGCCGGAGTGAGACAAGCCATAGCATTGAATGCCCCACGCCATTTATAAGCCTTAATCGGCCCTAGGTCCTCACGCTTTACCCAAATCGACTGATCAACACCCTCAATCACCATCGACTCAAGAGGAGTTGCATTGCCAATCTGATACACACGCGCACGGGCCTGATGAATCGCCTCAAGCAGCTGATCAACTCGATTTCCTTCGCTCACCCCTCACCTTTCTCAAAAATCTAGCAGAAACACACGCCTCAATCGCCAATCCTGAAAATGCAGCAGCCCCGTCAATTTCCGAAGAAACTGAACGGGGCTACTGTCCCCCCCAAATCTTAAAGGCTACAAGTAGAAACCATTTTCACCCCTTCTATACAAGCACTTTATCACACTAACAGACTCAACAGAATGGATTTACGCTGTTCAAGTTCGTATCAGCTCCTAGAGTCCCGCCGCAATGAGCGACGAAAAAACGCCTACCCAGCCCCAATCTACATCCGAGGAACTCATTGCCGTCCGGCGAGAGAAACTTGCGAAACTTAAGGAATTGGGTCTCGATCCTTATGGCGCTGCCTTTGAGACCACAACTACCCCTGGCGAACTCAAGGCCAATTTTAACGACGATAAACCCGTCAAACTCGGCGGACGACTTCTAGCCATTCGCGACATGGGTAAATCCGTTTTCGCAACACTCGGCGATGCCCATGGTCGTATCCAAATCTATCTCAATAAGAAGGGGGTTTCTGAAACCGACTGGGAAGCCTACCGGTGCCTTGACCTCGGAGACTGGATCGGGGTTGTTGGAGAAACCTTCACCACCGGCAAGGGCGAGCCATCGGTCAAAGTTGAAAAACTCACTGTTCTCTCAAAGGCTCTCCGTCCTATGCCTGATAAGTGGCATGGTCTCTCCGACCGCGAGACAAAATACCGCAAACGCCATCTTGATCTCATGTCGAACCAGAAAAGCGCGGACCTCTTCGTCATGCGCTCGAAAATTGTGGCCGAAATACGCAATTTTCTTCACGAGCGAGACTACCTCGAAGTCGAAACCCCAATGCTTCACGATGTGGCCGGTGGCGCTGCCGCCAAGCCCTTCGAGACTCATCACAATGCCCTAAGCATGCCGCTCACCATGCGCATCGCGCCCGAGCTTCACCTTAAACGCCTCCTCGTCGGCGGCCTCACCAAGGTCTTCGAACTCAACCGCAACTTCCGTAACGAAGGCATCTCGCGGCGCCATAACCCTGAGTTTACTATGCTTGAGGCTTATCAAGCTTTCGGCGATTTTGAAATCATGGCCGACCTCGTCGAGGAAATGGTCTGCCACCTTGCTCAAAAATTCTTTGGCACCCTTCAGATTGAGCACAGAGATGAAAACGGCGAGCATCTCCGCACCCTTGATCTTTCGCGACCTTGGAAGCGTGCTCCCTACCAAAGTCTTATCAAAGAAGTCGCTGGCAACGATTGGTTTGAACTTTCAGCAGAAGAGCGACGCTCCAAGGCTCGGTCCACATTTGAGCTTGAGATCCACGACCATCTTGAAGATTACGAGGTTACCCAACAAGTTTTCGAGAAGCTTATCGAAGAGCACACCTTCAATCCATGCTTCGTGACCCACGTCGATTCCAAGCTCATCCCGCTTGCTAAGGAGAACCCCGAAAACCCATCAGTGATCGATGTTTACGAGCTCATTATTAACGGACAAGAAATCTCCCCAGGTTACTCTGAACTCAACGATCCGGACGTTCAACGCCGTCGTCTTCAGGAACAAACCGGTGGTGAAGCCCAAGAAATTGACGAGGATTTTGTCGAAGCACTCGAGCACGGCATGCCTCCTGCAGGAGGCATTGGCATTGGCATCGATCGCCTGATCATGCTCCTCACTGGAGCGCCAACTATCCGCGACGTCGTCCTCTTCCCTCAGCTCAAGCGTAAAGATTGATCGCTCCCTCCTTTTTCTCGACTGATCCGTCGCAAAGACTTGAGATCCGATGAAATGGAGGCGACCCTATTTCTAACAGATCGAACAATACAACCACAAATCCTTCGGAGCATGTTTGGTAGATGCCCACTCATTCCGTAAATGCGGTCATTTCGAAAGAAACGGAAAAAAAGAGCAATTTGAGAGATCCTAACCTGAGAGGGTGTTCTCTACTGGAAATAAACTTGCCGCAATTCCCCACTGGCCAACCGTACTCGAAACCCAAAAATCTTTAATAACATATGAGACTGCAACTTCTTCTTGCTGCCCTGACCACCGCTGCCCTTACCGCAAGCGATTGGCCTCGTTTTCTAGGCCCCAAAGGAAACGCCACCTCGAGCGAATCTGGACTTATCAAATCATTCCTTAAAGGCGGCCCAGAAATCAAGTGGACGGCCGAACTCGAAGGCGGATTCGGCGGAGCCGCCATCTCAGGCGATGAAATTTTTCTCGGAGATCGTGTTGAGCAAGAAAAAGATATGCTCCTTTGCCTCGATTTTAAAACCGGCAAGGAAAAGTGGCGTTATGAGAGCGCATCCGAGGGCGAACCTTCTTTCCCGGGCTCGCGCAGCGTACCAACTGTCGAAGACGACGCAATTTATTTCCTCGGGAGCTTCGGTGAAGTTTTTCGTATTAACCGTAAAACCGGGAAAGCTGATTGGAAGATCAAGCTCTCCGATCGCTATCCGGACGCCACAACACCCAAGTGGGGATATGCCCAATGCACTCTTATTGTTGGTGACACTCTCATCGTAATGCCATTTGGAGAGAAAACTGGTATCGCCGGTTGGGACAAAAAAACAGGTGCCGAGCTTTGGAAAAGCGGAGGCATCGGCAACACCCATTCCTCCCCTATTGTCGCAAAATTCGGGGGAAGAGAGCAAATCATCCTTCTCACTGCGGGGAATGAAGGTGGCCTTAACAGCTACGATCCCAAGTCTGGGAAAAATCTCTGGTCGAGCAAGCTCTACAAAAATCGCATTCCAATCACGACCCCCGTCCAGCTTGGTCAAGACCGCCTTTTCGTCTCCGGCGGATATGATGGTGGCTCTAAGATGCTCTCGGTAAAAAAATCCGGTAATAGTTTCGAGATTAAAGAACTATGGACCACGAAGAAAGGAACTCAAATTCACCCTCCCTTCGTCATCGATGACCACCTCTACTTTCTTGCCAATGAGAACTCCAACCATAAGACTGCTACCCGGCGCAAAAAAGGTGGTTTAGTCTGCTACAATCTCGAAGGGAAAGAACTATGGAGCTCTGGAAACGATCCCTTTATGGGCCGTGGGGCAAGCATCTATGCCGATGGGGCCTTAATCATCCAGGATGGAGAAAACGGAATACTCCGCCTCGTTGATCCTTCGCCAAAAGGCTTTAAGCTTCTTGCTGAAGCTAATGTCTTCGGAACCGATCCAAAAAGTAAGAAAGACCTCCGCTACTGGAGCCCAATGGCTCTGAGCAACGGCAAACTCTTAATGCGCGGACAAAGAAGACTTCTTTGTGTTGACCTCAAAAATGATTCTTAGACGCCCTATTTCTGAAGTGCATTCTAGTTTGGGCTCTATTGCCAAGTCACTTTTCCAGTGACCGTCGTCAGGCTCCGCTCTTCTCGAAATGGAATCGGGGACTCCTGAAAAGCCGCCCTTTAAAGAGTATTTAGGACCTTGGTAAAAAAGGAACACTTCCTCGTCTCTCTCAACGAGAGCGACTCCACCGCTAGAAGAGGTGACCAAAAAATATCCTCGATAGGGTTTGCAATCATCAGTCATCGCAAAGGCCGACCGTATTGATTCTGGGATTTCAGCTGAAAGTTCTACAGTCCATTTCCAGCGATGGTTCTCTCTCCATTCCGCAGACAATCAGGTCTGCCAAACTCTTTCCCTGTGCCAATTGCCCAACAAGAGCCAACCAAAAAAAGCATCTTACAAATCTCATGAGTTTTCCTAGCGGCGCTGGGACTGGGCAGTCGGCAGAAATTCACGCAACTTTTGAATGCGGGTCTTATTCACCGGGTGGGTGCTCAAGAGCTCCGGAGTGCGGTTTCCCAGGTTTGCTCCCATTCTTTGCCAAAAATTGATGGCCTCAACCGGGTCGTAACCGGCGCGCGCCATAAAAAGGGTTCCAATCCGGTCAGCCTCCAGCTCTTGCGACCGAGAAAAAGTCAGCCCAAAAGCAATCTCCCCTCCTTTGTGAGCCCACTGGCCAAGTTTCTGGCTATTTTCATCACCGCTCAGAACTGCACCGAGAAGTGCTCCACCCAGCGCGATGGTTTGATTCCGCTGAATCCTCGATTGGGCATGGTTTGAAGTCACGTGAGCCATCTCATGAGCCACCACTGCCGCAAGCTGAGCATCGGTCTGGGCGATTTTCAAAAGACCAGTATTGACGCCTACTTTCCCACCTGGGAGGGCGAAGGCATTGGCCGATGAATCTTTAAAAACCTCAAATTCCCAGCGTACACCGGGCAGATTGATCACAGGCTTGAGACGATTTGCGACACGATTCACTTTCGCGCGCGCACTAGCATCTCGTGAAATAACCTTAATTCTTTTATAGCTCTCGAATACCGCAGTTCCCTGCTGAATCAAGCTTGAGGAGGCAGGGCGAATGGCAACTTTACCCGTATCCGCATTGTAGGCGGCAGGCGCCGCGCAACCGATAACCACAATCGGAAGTAACAAGGTCAAGCCCCTCGATTTAAAAACCCTTTTAAACGCTTTTTTCACCCCTCGATAAATAGCGTAAGAACCGTATTCTTGTCAAATTACCCACTCAAGTTCGCAAAAGGTTGTCTCCTTGCAGTCGCTACGTCACACTCCCGCCACCACGTGAATCTCCCAAATTCAATTACCTTCGCTCGCCTTATTTTAACGGCCATTTTTGTCGTAAGCGCGAGCTGGGGAGGCACACCAGCACTAATGGTTGCCTTAATCGCCTTTGTCATAGCAACAATTTCAGATTGGCTCGACGGTTACCTAGCTCGGAAGATGAATCTCGTCACGTCGCTCGGCAAATTACTCGACCCACTAGTGGACAAGATACTCGTTGCTTCCGCCTTTGTTTTGTTCACGAGCAAAGACCTCTGCCCGGCCTGGATCACTTGCGTGATCATCGGCCGAGAATTCCTCGTAACCGGACTACGCCAAATTGCAGCGGACAAGGGGAAAATTATCGCAGCTGACAACCTTGGTAAGTGGAAAACCAGTTTGCAACTTGCCGTAGGCATTACATGCCTTCTCTGGCTTATTCTTGCTTCATCGTCCCCTCACGAAGGATTTCTCCTCTTCCTGAAAAACCTAACCTCCCCGAACGACTGGCTTTTCCTAGGCTTTCTTTATGGAGCTCTAGCCTTGACTCTTCTTTCTGGTCTCAACTATCTGCGGAAATCCTGGCATCTCTTTCTAGACTAATGCTTATTACAAACGCCCATGTCATTTCACCCGGCTTGGACCGAGAAGGTGCAAGCGTGTTAATCGAAAACGGTGAAATCATAGAAGTTGCAAATCATACTTCAGGAGATCTTGATCTGGACGGGAAAATGTTGCTCCCTGGATTTATCGATATCCACAGCCATGGCGCAGATGGCGCAGATGTGTGTGACGCTTCCCGCGAGGGCTTGGAGCACATCGCGCAAACCAAGCTCAAGGAAGGAGTCACCACTTGGCTCCCCACCACTCTTACACAGCCGCAGGAAAAACTTGTTGAAATCGTAGGTACGATTGGAGATTGGGCCGCCTCGGCTCCCTTAAATATTCCAGGTATTCACCTTGAGGGTCCTTTCATTAACCGCGAGCAAGCAGGAGCACAAAACCCACAATTTGTTCGCCCGCCTGATCTCAATGAGCTCCAGGAACTTCATCAAATTTTCCCTGCTCTTATCCTCTCTTTAGCTCCTGAAATCCCCGGGGCTTTCAATATCATCCATGAAGCATCTGGGATGGGAATCACGTCCTCGGCAGCTCATACCAAAGCCGACTACGCTACCGTAATGACTGCGACCGGATACGGGCTAAAGCACCTTACTCATTTTGGGAATGCCATGACCGGTTTACATCATCGTGAAATCGGAGTTGTCGGAGCCGGTCTTGTCGAAAACTCCCTGCGGCTAGAACTCATTGCGGACGGCATTCACCTTTCCCCTGAGATGCTTAAGCTTATCTTCTCCCGGGTGCCTCGCGAGAATATCATGCTGATCACCGACTCCATCTCCGCCTCTTGGCAGTCCGATGGCGACACATCTCTTGGGGGCCTTGAAGTTGAAATCAAAGATGGAACCGCCCGCCTCAAAAGCAACGGGGCCCTTGCAGGATCGACCCTACGGTATAACCACGGGCTCAAGCTTATTCATGAGATCACGGGCGAACCCTTGTCCGCGATTGTTGCCACCACCTCTTGGAATCAAGCAACCTCTCTCGGGCTCCCAAAAATCGGAAAAATCAAATCTGGCTTTCATGCAGACTTAGTTGTCCTCGAAGACGACTTTGAAGTTTCCCTTACTCTTGTAGGCGGAAAGTAAACTACTTCACCTCGTAATTATCCGCGAAAAAATCGATCACCGATTCTCTAGTATTCACCGGGATCAATCTAGTCTCACTGGCAGGCTCCGCCAAGATCGTCCGCAGCATCATCAGACGTCGGCCACCTGACTGACTGTCATAGCTGTTGAAGAGAATACCATACCTCTTATCAGACTGTAAATCCGCAGGATCCAAACCAAATAAGTTGCGATCCGAATAACGATCCTCCTTCGATTCAGCCATGATGACGCGAATCTGGGCACCCGTAATTCGTGCATGGACCAACCAGTTCTCGTAAGGAATCCACTGCCATGCGTCTTCTATTGTTTTAACTCCGGGATCGACACCTGGATTCCCAAACGTTCCATGGAAAACTCCCTCGGCGATTATCTTTTGCTTTTCCGCCGTCTTCATAAAAGCGGTGCAAATCAACTGCCAAAACGGACTACTTTTACCTCGAGCTGAAATCTTCTCACTGACCTCGCCAATCACAGTCTGACGACGCTCTTCAGCATTTTCCACGATCGTTTTGGTAGATTCGACAATCACCGGATCGAGGGTGAAGCGATCATCCATAAGGACAGTCCAAGCATTTCGTTTCACAAGCTTTCGCGATTCCAAATCAAAACTCAGATCCACCCGACCACAGTTAATTCCATAGTAGTTCGCTTGCGTGCAAAGTACGTTCGACCAGTACCAAGCCGGTCGATCTTGGTGAGAATGACCACCGATATAAATATCAATACCGGATACCTGCTTTAGCATCTCTTGAATCGGATTTGCAAAATCATCGGCCCGTTTCCACCCCATATGACCTAGCACCACAATCGCATCCACCTTTTCCGCGCCAAGTTCTTTAACGCTCTCCCTGAGCGATTCGATGGGATCAAACACACTAAATCCCTTAAGAAGCTCGGGGCGCGACCAGTAAGGAATTCCTGGAGTGGTCAACCCCACAAATCCGATCCGGACCCCCCCGACCTCCTTCACGATCCACGGGGCAAGTTTGGTAAAGGCCCCATCCTCAATCTCGCCAGCCTTCTTTTCCTCAACCGTAACATTGCCGGTAATGACCGGCATTTCCGACCTCCTGATGGCAGATTCAACAATATCTAACCCCCAATCAAATTCATGATTGCCCAGAACCCACCCATCGTAGCCCATCTTATTGAAACTATCGATCATGACCTTCCCTTCGGTTTGATAACCCGCAATTGTGCCCTGATAGATGTCTCCAACATCAAAGAGCAAGTGATCTGGGCACTCCTTTCGCCACTTCCGAATCTGGGTCGCGCAGCGAGCTAGCCCACCGACATCACCAATGCCATCGTAAGTCTTACTTGGTAGAATATGGCCATGCAGGTCAGTAGTGTGAAATAAAGAAATCGTTTTGATAGACCGTTGTCCGGCTATACAGGCTGGAGCAGACATCCAAGCAGCTGCACCCGAAAGAAAATGACGACGAGTCGGATTCATGAATCACAAGTTTTCTCTTTGCGAATTTTTTCAGCGCTCAATTTCTTGTGATAGCGACCTTGCACAATATCAGTCAAAAGAAGCACCCCAATCACGAAGTAAAAGGTTGTCTTGGTCATCGCATGAATTTCATTACCAAAGATCGTCAAATGGGCGAGATGTGCTCCTTCCGTCAGCAACATAATTCCAACAACAAATAAAACGAACAGACCAAGAACTTCATACATCCTGTTGCGTCTCAAGAACTCCGTGACCCGATCAGCCAGAAGAACCATAATAGCTCCACCGATCAATATCGCGGTAATCATAACTCCCAGTTGGTAACCTTCATGGCTGCCATCGGCTCCCTTCTTACTGGCAAGCGCCATCGCGCTCAGTATTGAATCAAAAGAGAAAATCACGTTCATAAAAACAATCAATCCGATAACCTTTTTCGACGATGAGGGTTTACGGTCGACTGCATTTTCCTCGTCCTCCAAAGACATCATGTGTGCAATCTCTTTGGTCGCCGTATAGAGAATAAAGGCACCACCGAATAAGACGATCAGACTGTGGAAATTGATAGAGCCCTCAATCCAGCCACCTTCGGGGAGTTCTAGAAATGGATCCTGTAATAATTCAACGAGATGAATGAGAATGAACAGTAGGACAACTCTTAATCCTACCGCGATCGTGATACCCAGCTTACGAACCCGGCTTTGGTCAGCCTCTGGCGCACGCTGCGACTCCAGAGAAATATAAAGAAGGTTGTCGAACCCTAGAACGGCTTGAAGAAGCACGAGGAGCCCAAGAGTAATAAGAGAGTTCAGTAGTTCCGCCATCGGTGAGGATCATCAATTCGAAACGGAAACCATAAAGCAAAAAACCGACCCAAGGAACATTCCTTGGTCGGTCTTCTAAAAAAAATCAGCATATCACGGTTAATCCACCGAAGTAGGATCGGTGATCCCAGGAACTTCTGGTGGAGGTGCTATACCAGGGACATTTGGTCGGCTTCCCTTCGCCGGCGGATCAGGAGAATTTGGAGTGGGAGCCGGAGACACAGTATCATCCTCAGCGCCGAGTCCCGGCACTTCGGGAGGTGGCGCAACTCCGAAGGGTGCGCTCCCAGGCTCAACCGGCGAAGGAACTGGACCATAATTGGGGACTACAGAGCCCGATTGCGCCCCCACTGTGGAAGATCGTCCAGCGACCATGATCCCGGGAACATAGCCCACATCACCCGAATCTAACTCAACCTTCAAATAGGTCTCCCTGCTTGAAACCACTTTCATCGGAGTTGCAACCGGCAAAACTTTATCAGCGACTGCGCTCCCTTTGGGGAAAACTTTAAAGAAGGTCGCATTCGGCATCGAAGTCTCCACCCATTGACCTTGCTTGTAAGTCGGAGCTGCCGGAGCAATTGCTGCCGACTCCGACCCAGGAATGCTCAAAGGATCGAAGCCACTATCACTCAAAGACCAGTTGAATTTCTTGAGAGACCCACAGGACAAAGCTGTGAAAGCTAGAGCACCAAGCGTCAGCAGTTTTGCAAAGTTCATAAGGCATAAAAGTGAGCATAACGGAACCTTTCAGTCAATGCCATTCACGATCCATCAACAATATTGCGCTGAGCCCGCATTAACCCACTCCAAGTTCCTCGCCAAGCTCCTCCTCAACATGTTTGATTTCACAAGCCTGTAGTCCGTGGTCACGAATCCCTTGGAGGGTTCGTAATGATCCGCGCCTTGTTCCCGGCCCACGGACTTTTTTCACCGCCGTCTCAACAAGCATCGGTGTCAGAGCAGCGAGACCAATACATGCCAGCGAGAGTCCAATTGGCCGGCGAGCTCGAGAGCTCATCGCCTCGGAAACCAGAATTCCGGCCGCAGCACCAAGCACCGCGGGAGCAAAAGCAGCCGTAGTGTCGACCCAGTCACGCTCCTCGTAAATATCTTTCATGGATAGAACTTACCGCAAAAATATCCACATCCCAAATTAAAAACGTAAGTCAGCACGTTTTGACAAGCGGGCCACCTCCCTGTTGAATCCAACTCAGATGAGTAAACACTACGCTTTAATTCTTGCCGGCGGAAGCGGCACTCGCTTTTGGCCCTTGAGCCGTAATGCCAAACCGAAGCAGCTCCTCCATCTTTTTGACGACACCACCCTTCTCGATCAAACGATCACGCGTCTGCGAGGCCTCATCCCCACCGAGAACATTCTCATTCTCACTAACGCACTTCAAGAGACTGAAGTGCGCAAGGTTGCCCACATGCTACCTCCCGAAAACATCTTTGCCGAACCTGCCAAAAGAGACACTGCGCCAGCCGTTGCCCTCGGCATCGGTCTTGTCTCCGCTCGTGATCCGGAAGCAACCATGGCGGTTCTTCCCTCAGATCAACTCATCAACGACACTGAATCATTTCAATCCGTCCTTGCAGACAGTTTTTCGATCGCATCGCAAACAGATTCTCTTGTCACCATCGGAATCAAACCAACTTGGCCCTGCCCTTCCTACGGCTACATTGAGCGTGGCTCGCCGGCCCAGCTTGAATTCAACACCACCCACGAACCATTCGAAGTCTCCCGGTTCCGAGAGAAACCAAATCCCGAACTAGCCGAACAATTCCTTCGCCAAGGAAATTTTGCCTGGAATGCCGGTATGTTTGTTTGGTCGCTCAAAACTGTCACTGCCGAACTACGCCAGCACACTCCGGAGCTAGCCGGCTTTATTGAGGAACTCGAATCTTCAACCGATGTCCATCAGACTATCGACGAAAAGTTCCCGTTACTCACGCCAATCTCCATTGACTACGCCCTCATGGAAAAGGCTTCTCGCGTTTTGAATATTGAAGCGACCTTCGACTGGGATGATGTCGGCTCGTGGATTTCCGTCGCCAAATATCTCGATACTCAGGGCGACAATAACCAGACCAACGATGAAATCACTGAAATCGAATCCCAAAACAATATTATCTTCAACAGCCGTAAAGAAGCGAGGATAGCCCTCCTTGGAGTTGACGACCTCATCGTTGTCCAAACCGACGACGCCCTTCTCATCGCTAATCGACATCAAGCAGACGATATTAAGAAGCTTAGCGACCAACTCCCTGAAAACCTTCTGTAAGAATTCCTAATGAACTCTGTGACCTCCCCGTTTTTAATTTTATTCTTCCCACCGGATTTTTTGGAGTCCTCGTCACCGTTTGGGGCGCTTACCACGGGCGGGACATTCTCGCTCTAGGAGAAATCCTCCTCGTTGCGTGTTGTATTAATACAATTGTAAGACTTGTAACATGACTCACCCCATTCTCGCAATCGATCATGGCGACGCCCGCATTGGTATCGCCGCGACCGATGCATTTGGAATTGGCACACACCCGGTTGAAACAATCGACTGCCGAGAATCTGAGCCCATCCCCCGTATTCTTGAAATAATTCACGAGCGGAAAATCGCCGCGATTGTGCTTGGCCTTCCCCTTCGCATGGATGGATCTGAAGGAACCTCGTCTGCTAAGATTAGAAAATTTGGAGAAAAACTTCGAGGACATCTCGGAGAAATCCCTTTAACCTTTTTCGACGAACGTTTCACGACGGTCACCGCAGCCGAAAAGCTCAGAGAAGCCGGAAAAAAGGCGAAACATCAAAAGGACATTATCGACCAAGCCGCCGCTCTCGAAATCCTGAGAGATTATCTTGGGTGGTAAACTCAACCACCTAGAAATTTAATGGTGGGAAATACCGATGGAAATCACGAACGCGATACCATCAGTCGGCAGCGCGAACAACTGGTGCGCGAACGGCAACGAATTCAGTCGATAGGCGGCAGCTTGCTGGCGATACACCGGATCCATATCACCGGGAATTTTCGTCAGGTATTGAGCGCAGACTATCGGGATTGCGAGAATAAGAACACATATCCTGAGTAAACTTTTTTTTGCGCGCCACTTTGGGGAGTAGAGAGGGGCATCTCTCCCTTGATTTGAGTTGGCGTAATTTCTTTCATTCCAAGATAGCAGCAGTGCCTTATAATATTTCTATAAAGTCACGGTGCAATTTTCGTGAAATACTTACGAACTAGCCAAACGTCTCAATTAATCCGCGCCTTGTCGGAACCTTATTTTGATTTTCCGAAGACTTTCTGCACCTTATCGAGATATTGATGAAGCGGATCTTTACCGAACTCGTTTCCCTTTCTGAGATTTCTCTGCATCTTGAGGTAGTCCTCAAACTCACCGCTCTCCTTTTGGACACTCGACAAGTGATACCAGTCCATAAGATCAACGAGCTTCCGATGACGTTCTACTTCAGCAGCTCGAAATTCCTCGAGATTTCTAATCATTTCTTCAACCTCCTCTGTTTTTCCGTCTGCGACATCCGAAAGGATTTTAAGGTAACCCGCAATAACTGGGCGGAACGTTGGGAAACAACGAAAACTAAGGTGTGCAAGGAGATCATTGGCTGGCCTTATTGATTCAATACGTTCTTCTTGAGACTCAAGCCCTGCCACCTGACGCCACGATTCCAAGCTCACACGGAAGGCCTCTTCGTTTTCGTTTTTGAGATGTAGTTCTAGAATTCCGCTTAGACGTTCATCGGTTTCCGGAATCGTCATAGCCTCACTTAACTTTTTTTCAGAGAGGGCCGCCACTTGCAACATCCACCATCGCTCCAGACCTTTAGGCCCGAGGTTAGCCTGCGGAAAATGCGTCCTCAAAAGAATCATTTGTTCTCCCTCAAAAACGGCAACTTTACCCAAAAACTCGGCTAGGCTTTTTGCCCCCTGGTTCTGGGCGAGAAGCGCCATGACGAGAGCCCCGGACGAGGCACGGAAAAGCTCTCGACTCAGAACATCAAGTCCGGCGATTGCGGCGCGGTCTACCAGATCCTCTACTTCAATCCAGCCACCACTCTCCATCAGAGAAGAATACATGCGACGATCTCCCTTGCCATTTTTCCACTGAATAGCCTCGGCTAGGCCATCAAGAAGCCACGGTCTGACTTCTACCCTTTCTGCGGATTCTCCCTCAGGAAGCAACCGCAGGCTCCGTTCCATGACAAGCATTTGCAAGATGACCCTCTCAAATTTTTTTTGCTCAAAAGAATTTCCCCGCCCCAAACGAAGATAAATCTGCAAGCGATAGGGCCCTCCTCCCTCCGGTTTTAAAAACTCCAGCGAAATTTGGGACAGCTTTCCTTTCTCAAAAGGAAAGAGCTCTAAATAGATTGGATAAGGTTTTCCGGGAACCTCACCCACTAACCGATCGAGATCCGCGATCAAGTCATCGGCATCTTGAATCATTGCCACACGCAAGCTGGAGCCCCCCCCCAGAATAGTGAGGCGCCCATCAATTGAACTCGATCTGCCCTCTTGCCCAGACGAGCAAAAAGGAAGAAGACAAAGAACGAAAAACAGAAATCTCACAACATAGGGAGCATTTCCTCTTTAAGACTCCAGAACAAGAGTGGAATTGAGCGCTTCCATTTTCTAAAGCTTCGCGTATTGGATAAGCGTCACTCATGAACAAGCTAGACGAAATCATCGCCTACAAGAAGAAGGAGATCGAATCCCTCATTCCTCTCACCAAAAAATTGCGGGCATCCGCCCTTATGCGTAATGACTTTGGAGGGTTCCGAGCTGCTCTCGATCAGGGGCCGGACAAACTCGGAGTGGTTGCCGAGGTTAAAAAGGCCTCACCGTCGGCCGGGATCATTGATCCAAACTTCGATCCTGTTCGTCAGGCCAAGCGCTACATCGATGGTGGCGCCACCTGCATGTCAATCCTGACCGACCAGAAATACTTTCAAGGGCACCTCTCTTTTCTTATCGAAATCTCAAAGATCTCCCCAATCCCGCTTTTGCGAAAGGACTTCACGGTCCACCAATGCCAGATTTACGAAGCCAGTGTCTCTGGGGCCGATGCCATCCTCCTAATTGTGGCCGCTCTAAACGACGATGATCTCCGCAAACTATATGATGCCGCGCGGGACGTGCAACTCGATGTCCTAGTCGAGGTTCATGATCTCCCGGAGATGGAGCGCGCTCTTGATCTCGGGGCAAACCTTATTGGCATCAACAACCGGAACCTCCAGACCTTCACCACCGACCTTACGACTACGAAAAAATTAGCCGAAGAGGTGCCCGACGATGTTATTTTGGTCTCTGAATCCGGGCTCAAAGATACTGCCGATGCTCAGAAAGCCCTTGATTCAGGAGCAAACGCCATCCTAATCGGCGAAACCTTGATGCGCCACGATGACCCTACAAGAGCGGTAGAAGAATACCTCGCTCTGCGAACAAACGAAGAATGAGTTGTGAGAGGTGACATATCACTTTCTAGCAACTAACTTTGGCATTTATTGGAAATACGACTAGGCGAATTGTGCCTGTTTAGCGGCGGCCACATCGAGCTCAATGGCCTCAACAACATCGTCTTCAGGATGAAAATCGGCAGCGTGGTAGGAACTCCGCACAAGCGGTCCACTTGCGACGTGGCGGAAACCTTTTGAGAGCGCAATCTCCTTCCACTCATCAAACTTCTCGGGAGTGACATATTCCACGACTGGAAGGTGCATCGGAGTCGGACGAAGATACTGTCCCAAGGTCAAAACAGTTACGTCAGCAGATCGAAGATCATCGAGGGCCTGCACAATTTCCTCGGGCTTCTCGCCCAAACCAAGCATGATACCACTCTTGGTCGCGACTTTTCCTTCAGCAATTTTCTTGGCCTTTTTGAGAACCGCAAGCGAACGTTCATATTTAGCCCTGCTCCGAACCAAAGGAGTCAAGCGCTCGACCGTCTCAAGGTTATGATTAAAAATATGCGGGCGAGCTTTCATCACCAGGTCGAGAGCCCAATCCTTGTCGTTAAAGTCCGGCACGAGCACCTCAATAATGATACCAGGATTGGTCTCACGCACTGCCTCGATAGTCTTCTGAAAGTGCTCGGCACCTCCGTCCTTAAGATCATCACGAGCAACCGCGGTAATAACCACGTGATTCAAATTCATGCGCTTAGTCGCCTCGGCAACTCGCTGGGGTTCGTCTGCTTCAAGATCATCCGGCTTAGCAGTTTTGACCGCGCAAAACCCGCAGGCGCGCGTGCACTTTTCACCCGCTATCATAAAGGTAGCTGTCCCCTGCCCCCAACATTCCCAGCGATTCGGGCACTGAGCTTCTTCGCAAACCGTCACCAAACTCAAATCCTTGATCATGGACTTAGTATCCCAAAAAACGGGATTATTCGGTAACCTAACCTTAATCCAGTCAGGCTTTTTATCGAGATGGAGAGAAGAATCCATCTTCATTCGAGGACCGAAATTTCTGCCGCTACCGCAACCACTCATTACTGCTAATTACCTCCTGATTATCCCAAGCGCAATGCCTGATCTCTCAGAGATCTTCTTTCAAAAAACAGTTCCTGACACTTTCCCAGCAAATATTGATCCTTCCACCGCCAAGCAAAGGGAACTGTCGCTCTGGCACTGGCATGCCCCAATTACCCCAACGAAGCTAAATAACTCCCTCAGATATTGGCAAAACCGTATTAAAAACTAGCTCAAGGCCTAGACCATATCAGCAAGACGATAGCAAACCTCTTCAACATTCTCCCGCGAATTAAAGGCGGAAATCCGGAAAAACCCCTCTCCAGCTGCGCCAAACCCAGCACCAGGAGTGACGACCACTTGGGCCCCTTCAAGCATCTTGTCGAACATCCCCCAACTCGAGATCCCTTCAGGACAACCCACCCAAACATAGGGAGCATTTTCACCACCCCAAACTTTCAGCCCCAGACCTTCACAAGCTTCGCGGAGCAATCTTGCGTTCGTCATGTAGTGCTCGACCAACCCGGCAACCTCGGCTTTTCCGGCTTCGGAATAAATTGCCTCAGCACCACGTTGAACAGGATAGCTCGCTCCATTAAATTTGGTGGAATGGCGACGCCCCCAAAGTTGTTTCAGAGGAACCCGCTCACCCGTAGCGGTTGAACCAGTGACCGCTTCAGGAATGACAGTGTAAGCGCAACGCACGCCGGTAAATCCACCGTTCTTAGAGAATGAACGAAACTCAATCGCGCACTGGTGAGCCCCTTCAATTTCAAAAATTGAGCGAGGAATAGAGGTATCCTGCACGAAAGCTTCATATGCAGCATCATAAAGGATGACAGCGTCGTTTTTGAGCGCATAGGCCACCCAAGCTTCGAGCTGCTTACGAGTGGCAGTCGTTCCAGTTGGATTATTTGGATAGCAAAGGTAAATAAGGTCAACTTTTTCCTCGGGGATCGCCGGGACAAATCCATTTTCGGCAGTACACTTAAGGTAAACTAGACTTTCATATTCTCCAGCCTCGTTTGCTTCGCCAGTATTTCCAGCCATCACATTGGTATCGACATAGACAGGATAGACGGGATCGGTCACCGCGATTTTATTCCCTTGTCCAAAGATATCGAGAATGTTTCCGGAATCACATTTAGAGCCGTCAGACACGTAAATATCGCCAGGATCGATACCAAGTCCGGTATAAGCATTTCGCGCAATTGATTCACGAAGAAAAGGGTAGCCTTGCTCCGGTCCATAACCACGGAAACTACCGCGATCTCCGAGTTCATCGACCGCCTTCTTCATAGCCTCTCGAGCTGCAACGGGAACCGGCTCGGTGACGTCACCAATGCCACAGCGAATGAGTTGCTTGGCCTTCTCAGGCTCCGATTCAGTGTAGGCGTTGACACGACGGGCGATCTCCGGAAAGAGATAACCCGCTTTAAGCTTCTGGAAATTTTCGTTGATACGAGCCATGACGGGAGGGGAATAACCACCCTCTGCTCGACTCGCAACCGAAATCACTCGCTTAGGGAGACCTTTATGGGCCAGATCATCCGTCTTTCACGAAAGGCTCTTTGTAATTTCGTCAGCCCAGTGCTTCGCTAATCCAGCATAGTCATTATTTCCTTCGGCATAAGTAATCCCGCGCGAAACATTGATGACACTCGCAGCATTCCGACCACTTCCAGCCAAGGAATCAAGCGACCCTCCCTGAGCTCCCAATCCCGGAACCAAAAGCGGCACATCTGGAAGATTTTCGAGCACGTCGCCGTCGGCATTGGTCAAACCAACTACAAGCCCAGCAGTTGTCTTGCGACCCTCGGATTTTGCCCGTTCACAAAGCTCGCCCACTCGCTCGAAAAGTTTCTTTCCTTCACAGTCCCGCCGCTGAAAATCAAAACTCCCAGAGTTCGAAGTCACCGCAAGGAGATAAACCCCTTTTCCTTCCCAATCCAAAAATGGCTCAAGAGTATCATATCCTAGAAATGGATTGAGCGTCACTGCATCAACTTCCCAATTCTCAAAGTAACTTCGTGCATAGTATTTTTGAGTCTCGCCAATATCACTCCGCTTAGCATCTAGAATGACGGGAACTTCTTTGGGAATTTCACCCAATAATTGATCCAAAATCTCCAAACCCTGCAACCCCATGGCTTCGAAGTAAGCGATGTTCGGCTTGAAGGCCGCAGCAAAATCCGCTGTCTCACCGATCACACGACGAAGAAATTCCGGAATTGCATCAACTCCGCCATCCGTCATGTCGGGCCTCGGATCAAGCCCCACACAAAGAGCGGATCCAGTCGTTTCTAGGCGGGACTTCAAGCGTTCGGAGTAGGTCATGCCTCAACATTAGGCAGCCCAGTCTCGCTGGCAAGCCGTCGATGATACCAGACCAACCAAAGGACTAAAGAAGACATATAAATCAATCCAAAATTCAAGGCGATTTTAAGAGGGTAATTGGTTGGAGCATCGGAAACTCCGTGGCACCCACACCTCAAATCCTCAATGCCAAGATTCCACGCGTATGCGAGGGCCAAATTGAATGAAACTAACATCCCTATTAACATGACCGCTCCTCCGACCTTGGAATATGGAATCAAAAGTGCAAGTGCCACCAAGACTTCTAACCAAGGGACAAGATAGGCAATGAACGCATCAGTTGGTGCATCAAAGAAATTACGAGTCTCACCTGACCACGTCACTTTCCACTCAAATTGAAAATTCCCGACTGATTGGGTAAATGCCGAAAGATCCTGAAGTTTCTCATAACCACTCCACAAGAAAAAGACCGCAAGTGCGATGCGTAGATTCCATTCCAAAAACTGGGTCGATCGCATGGCTGAACACTATCACAACCGCAGCAACGCGGCCAAGCTCTCATGACCTAGACAAATGCTCCCTTTCCTTTTTTTGTCCAAGACACTATTTTACGACCCATGAAGCTTTTCAAGCATGTGGTCGCCGTTTTCGCAGCCAGTCTATCTTTGATATCTTGTGGAGGAGACGTCGAATCAGCCAGGCTTGCAAGCGACAGTAGGGCGTCCGAAAAAGTCGCTCAAACTCTTTATAATTCAGCCATTGCTGCCGAAAATGCAGGGAAAGTTGGCCGGGCCATCAAGGTATACGAGAAAATCGTCCTCCGCCATCCGCTCTGCCCAGCCGCTTCGGAGTCCGCTTTTCGTTGGGGCAAGCTTTTAGAAAAAGACGACGAACTACTTGAGGCCTTTGAAGCTTATGATGCCATCCTCGTAAAGTATCCAGCCTCCCCTCACTACGCTGAAGCAATGCAGCGGCAGGAAATAATCGCCACTCAGGCTGCTGAAGGACAAATTAACAACTCGTTTATAGGCTTTAAAATTCGTGTCAGTTTAAAAAAGAGTGCTGAGATGCTAGCGAAAGTCCGTCAAAATGCCCCACGCGCCATATCAGCTGAGAAAGCCCAATACACGATCGGTAAAATTTACCAATCTCGTGGTAATCAAACCAATGAAGCAGCCCTCGCCATTAATGCTTTCCGCGAATTAACACGCGATTTTCCTGACTCGCAGTATGCCCCTGACGCACAATATCAAATTGGCGAAATCTTGTTAGGCCAATCAAAAAAAGGCAATCAAGACAGCGCAAACCTAGACCGTGCAAAGCGTGCCTTCGAGGATGTGCTCATTCGCTATCCAACTTCCAAACAGGCCAAGATGGCAAAAGCCCAAATTGCAAAGCTTGCTTCCGGCAATATCCAGCGATCTTTCGAAATCGCAGAATTCTACCGGAAAAAAGGCCAGATTTCATCGGCTCTTGTATACTACCGTGACACAGTCATGCGCTCAAATCCCGGACCGCTGCGAACAAGCGCACAAGGTTGGATCAACAAGCTCTATACCCAGTAATTCATGCTACGCGTCGTCCTTCTGGCTCTCGGCCTCGGCTTCCTGACTTCATGCGCCGGATACCAATTTGGTGGAAATAAGCCCGAGCACCTGCGAGGCACTAAATCAGTTTCCATTCCGCTTGCTAAGAGCCGTGTTATTTTCCCCCGCGTAGAAGCTCTTGCCACCAATTCTATGGTTGATGCGCTGGTGAGCGATGGGACTTACCGGCTCAAAAAAAGCAGTGTGGCCGATGCAACGCTCGTGATCACAGTCGAAGCAATTGACTATCAGCAGGTTCGTTCCTCAACAGTCGATGTCCTCCGATCAGAGGAACTTCAACTCCTTGTCACGGTTTCATATAAATTAACAGATAATAACCATCCTGGAGTCGTCCTCGACGCAGGGCGGGAGCGAGGAAATTCACGCCTTTTTGTGGATGATAATCTCCAAACCGCTCGTATGAATGCCCTCCCTGACGCTTTGCAGCGTGCCACTCAATCCATTATCGCTCGCCTCGCTGATGGCATCTAAAGACCATCGTCAAGTGCCCGTGGTCACTTTTGTCCCGACTCCCATCGGGAATCTTGGTGACATTACCCTTCGCGCAATCGAAACGCTTCGGGAAGTTGACCTTATCGCCTGTGAAGACACTCGACATTCCCTTCGCCTCCTAAACCACCTTGAGATTTCACGCCCTCTCATTTCGCTCCACGACCACAACGAGCAGCAAAGAATCCCTGAGTTAATAGAACGAGCACGCAAAGGAGAAACGATCGCCATCATCTCTGATGCTGGCACACCCTGTCTCTCTGATCCTGGCCACCGATTCCTTAAAGCCTGCCGCGATGAGGAGATTGAATTCACGGTTTTACCGGGCCCATCCGCCATCACAACCGCTCTTGTAGCATCGGGATTTCCCCCTCATCCGTTTTCTTTTCACGGATTCCTCCACGTGAAAAAAGGCAAACGTGGCAAACAACTTCAGAGAGCCCTCGAAAGCAGCGAAACCACCCTGTTTTTTGAATCTCCCACATCGGCTACCCTCCACCCTCGAGCTCCTGAACGAGCTGGCTCCAGACCAGCCCATCTGCGTCGCAAGAGAACTCACCAAGGCCTTTGAGACCCTGCATCATGGCACCAGGTCGTGAAATCGCAGCTTATTTTTCCGAACGAAAGGTGAGGGGTGAAATCGTGCTCCTCATCCCTCCATCTCCTCAGGAAAATGCGCGTCGATAAATGGCTCTGGTCGGTCCGACTCTACAAGACCCGGAGCCAGGCCTCCCACGACTGCTCAACTGGCAAGGTAAAGCGAAGCGGCAAAACGCTCAAACCCAGCGCCGCTCTTAAAATAGGTGATACTCTTGAGGTTCCCTCTTCAGACAATGCCTATAAACGTAACATCGAAGTGATTCAGCTCATCGAAAAAAGAGTCGGTGCCCCACTAGCGCGCGAGGCTTACCATGATCACACTCCAGCAAAGATTCTTGCCGAAGCGGAACACCGTCGATTGGCTAACAAGGAAAACCGCCAAAGCCGTAAAGAAGGTGATCAAGGCCGTCTCACCAAACGCAATCGACGGCAATGGGAGGAAGGCGGTAATAGATTCTTTTAGTTATCCGAGATCGATCCGAATCTTCCCCTGAAGGGGGTATTTTTCATTCTTGTTCGAATTTGAGCTTGATTAGCCCCTCAATTGCCCGACTCACGGGATTACTTGAGACAGAGCTTCGCTTTCTCAGATCACTTTTCACTCTATAAACAATACCCCGTGGTCTAGACGACCACGGGGTTTTGAAGAAAATGGTAGCAACGGGTGGATT
This sequence comes from uncultured Verrucomicrobiales bacterium, assembly GCA_949373085.1. Taxonomy (GTDB): domain Bacteria; phylum Verrucomicrobiota; class Verrucomicrobiia; order Verrucomicrobiales; family Akkermansiaceae; genus SW10. The sequence goes on along the minus strand of CASICJ010000023.1, from coordinate 77,146 downwards.
TGAACCACCGACAAAAGGCTTATGAGTCCTCTGCTCTACCCCTGAGCTACGCTGCCGCTGGGCGGTGAATTATCGTTGAAGCACGGTTCTGTCCAATAAAAAAAGCCTCAAGATTGATTCCACTCAGCGCTTCCATCGGGAATTTAACCCCTCCCCAATGCTGCCTTTTCCACTTATCGCGACCCGCTCTCAATAACCAGTATAAAGAAAGCCCGACTGATTGCTCAGTCGGGCCTCTTGAAAGTAATTGAAATTCGAGGATCCTAGAGGGAGTCGCCGAGCATCTTCATGGCGTCAGCAGCGCGGTTGGAATAACCCCACTCATTGTCATACCATGAGCAGACTTTCACCATATTGCCATCGATAACGGTGGTCAGATCCACTGTCGAAGATCGAGCTGTGAGGATCACCCACGATGTCCTGAAGAACGAGTGGCATCTCGCTGTAATGAAGAATCCCTTTAAGAGGACCTTCGGCAGCTTCCTTGAAAGCAGCATTCACTTCTTCAGCAGTGACGTCAGCACCAAGTTCAGCAACCAGATCGGTCAATGAGCCGGTAGGAGTTGGAACACGGAAAGCACCTCCATTGAGTTTTCCATTCAACTCGGGAATGACGAGGCCAATCGCGCGGGCGGCGCCAGTGGAAGAAGGAATGATGTTCTCAGCAGCGGAACGAGCACGACGAAGATCACCGTGAGGAGCATCAAGAAGACTTTGGTCACCGGTGTAGCTGTGAATGGTGCTCATGAAGCCACGCTTAAGGCCCCACTTGTCGTTGAGAATCTTAGCAAGAGGCGCCAGGCAGTTGGTGGTGCAAGATGCATTGGAAACGATGTGGTGATTCGCTGCATCATATTCATTGTCATTGATTCCGAGACACATCGTGAGGTCAGGATCAGAGGCAGGAGCAGAAATGAGAACCTTCTTGGCCCCAGCCGAGAGATGCTTGGAAGCACCCTCACGACTGCAAAAGAATCCAGTGGACTCAAGAATGACGTCGGCATTCCAATCACCCCATGGCAGATTGGCGGGATCCCGCTCGGCTGTTGCGTGAATTTTGTGTCCATCGACAATGATATGGCCGTCATCGTAGCTCACTTCGCGAGCGAACTGGCCCTGCGAAGAGTCATATTTGAGAAGGTGAGCGAGGGTCTTGTTATCGGTGAGGTCGTTGATAGCGACGACTTTCTTAAGTTCGTCATCAGTCATTGAACGAAGCACCATCCGGCCAATGCGGCCGAATCCATTAATTGCGTAATTTGCCATGGGTCTTTCCTAGGATTATTAGGGTTGGTCGTTTTCCCAACCTATTTGGTGGGAAAACGGCGGCATTATGCAGGCGAGTCCCTCCCCGTCAAGGTTCGCCCGAAATGATTCAGAAATGGTGACTTCCCAGCGAATCCAACGAAAAAAGCTAAATCCCCTCCCTAAAAAAATATCCCGCTCAACGAGATCAAAGAACCTCATCACCTTGAAATAAAAGATTTTCCAGCTTAAGGCTCCAAGCCCTTAAGTAGTTTCAGCAAATTAGCACCAGTAGTATTTTACAAAGTAAACACAACCTCATCGTGAGCCTGCAGGCAGATTATTCCTGTCGAACCCAAAGATGGATCAATCTCCAGCAAGAGAAAATTGATCCATCATAAAAACGCTCTTTAAAAAAAATATTTAAGAATTTTTTGGCACTCTAGGCACCGGCTCCGGTGCAAAGTAAAATCTCACTGCACCTGTTGCCCTCGGATTTTGAGCCTTATAAAAAAAGCACTGAACCCTCTGATTGCTTAAAACTTTGAGCTGGTTTTCCCAAATTTCTTTTTGGGTCTTCCCATCAAGATACCCCACAAGAATCGGCGTCCGTCCCTCCTTGATTGGCTTGGTCGCTGTCTTCCCAGGTGGAATTCCAAAAGCTTTCGTTCCCAATTTAACCAGTACTGTTTTGTCGGAAACATTAACAAACCGTATCTCACCCGGTTTGAGAGCCGAAGGATCGTCCTTAAGAAGCAACATCTTAGGGTTATTCCAACTCATCGTAGCTGGATCGCGGAAAAGAACACCAAGACTCAATGGGGCCGCTGGCCTGCGCGCAGAAAGCCAAGGAGTCGCTGCCGCGTCCTTACCCTTTCTGATTTCCAACTTGGGAGTAGTCGGAGCCATGGTGAGAACATTAGTGAAGGCACGCAGTGTCATTTTAAAAGGAATCGCCTGATCTCCAGAAAGAAGAGCCGTACCTGCTGGGGGAACCGAGCCCTCTGGTGGTTTGATACCCTTTCTTACTCCATCCTTTAACTCTTCTCTCCAGACAGGCAGCTCACCCAAAGCGAGAAAGCGAATGTGTTTCGGAGGATTATCCTGAGCACTGGCGGAAAAAGCCAGGGCACAAAAACCAAGCGCGCTGAGAAAACTATGTTTCATAACTTTTTTTATTCTAGCATAATTCAGGCTCCCCCTCCAGCGAAAGGTTTCAGCGATTTCTTTCCACAAAATAATCGATGTCCTTGTTCAATAGCGCGATGAGATCCGAAAGACTCGTGAATCCTGATTGAGGCCTGCTCCCGTGATAGAAAACCTCAAGATCCCCTTTTCGATCATCACCAAGCAGCGGCAAGATAAGCTATCCAGCTCTCTTTTGTCATGAAAAAGGGTGGTGGAAATCATTACCCCCACCCTGAAATTTCATCAAGCTCTCGATTTATGAATCAGATCCCGAATCTTCGGCTACCTCTGTTTCACCATCTTCAGATTCATCGTCCGGCATCACACGGGCCACCGCCTGAAGTTTTTCACCTTTATTCAGAGTCACCAATTTGACGCCTTGTGCATTACGTCCAGTCTCTCGAACGTCAGACACTCTAATCCTAATACTCTGGCCTCCATCAGTCATCAGCATCAGTTCGTCAGCTTCCTCGACCGACAAGCTCCCAACTACCGGACCAGTTTTCTCGGTGCACTTCATCGTGAGCATTCCAATACCCCCGCGATTCTTGGCCATGTAGTCACCAAACGGAGTTCGTTTACCAAGCCCATTTTCAGACGCTACCAAAAGACGGGCATCATCATTCACGACTGCCAAACCAACAACGAAGTCTCCTTCACGGGGTTTAATTCCACGAACACCAGCGGAGTTCCGGCCCATCGTCCGTGCCTGCTCTTCATTGAAGCGAACACTCATGCCACGGTGAGTCACGAGCATCACGTCGTTCTTCCCTGATGTCAGGCGCACTCCGATCAATTCATTACCTTCGTCCAACTTGATCGCAATTGTTCCAGCCTTCCGGTAGTTCTTGAAATCAAAGAGGCTCGTCTTCTTAACCTTACCAGAACGAGTGGCGAAGAAGACATTTCCGGCATCCTCGCGGAAGGTAATGTCATCGCCACTCTCTTCATCAGTAGTATATTCAAGTCGGAGAACTGCCGCAATCGCCTCCTCTGGCTGAAGATCAAGAACGTTCTTAATGCTTCGGCCTTTCGAAGCACGAGAACCTTCCGGCAACCCATAAACACGCTCCACATAAACCCTGCCAGTGTTGGTAAAGAACATGAGGTAGTCATGGGCTTGAGCTGTAAAGAGATGCTCAACAAAATCGTTCTCCTCCTCGTCCGAAGACTTTTGGGTGACCATTCCCTTCACTCCTTTTCCTCCACGGGCCTGCACCCGGTATTCGCTGGCAGCCGTTCGCTTGATATACCCACGGTTACTCAGAGTCACGATCATGCCGTCATTGGAAATCAAATCCTCGATAGCAATCTCCCCTTCATCGGGAAGAATCGGGCAGCGACGTGGAGTGGCATGCTTTTCTTTAATCTCGAGAAGCTCATTCTTAATAATGGTGAGCACTCGCTCCTCCCGAGCAAGAATGTCGAGAAGATCTTTGATATCCTCAATAATAGAATCGTATTCGGACTTGATCTTGTCCTGCTCCATCGAGGTCAGCTGATAAAGCCGTAATTCAAGAATGGCATTCACCTGGCGGTCCGTAAAAATATATTTGTCACCGACGATGCTTGGCTGGCTTCGGATCAAAACACCTAGAGCTTCTGCAATCGGGAGATCAAAGTGGTATGCCTTAATCTTTTGACGCGCTTCATCACGATTTTTTGAATCACGAATCATCTTGATGAAGTCATCGAGATGACCCATTGCAAGAAGATAGGCTTCAAGGTTCTCGGCCCGCTCCTCCGCCTTACGCAAAAGGAAACGAGTCCGACGAATCACCACCTCGCGGCGGTGCTCAATAAAGGCATCGAGAGCATCGAGCACACCGAACTGCTTGGGACGCCGCTCGTGAATTGCCAGCATATTGACTCCAAAGGAAGTCTCCATGGCAGTTAGTTTGAAAATCTGGTTCACCACGACCTGCGGTCTCGCATCGCGCTTCAAAGTGATCTCAATGCAGGTATCATCTGCCGAAAGGTCACGCATTCCGGAGATATCAACCAAGATCTTGTCACGAACGAGTTCGGCAATTCGCACTTGAAGAGTCGCACGGTTCACACCATGTGGCACCTGCCGAATCATGATCTGACTGGCCCCGGTCTTACTCTCAGTGACCTCCATAACACCACGCATTTTGATGCTGCCACGTCCCGTTCTAAAGTAGTTGTCGATCCCCTTATACCCACGAATCTCACATGCCGAGGCAAAATCGGGCCCCTTGATGTATTCCTTGATTTCATCAACGGTGATGTAGGGGTTATCGATTCGTGCACAGACACCATTGATCACCTCTCCCATATTATGGGCCGGAATATTAGTAGCCATTCCGACCGCGATTCCAGTTCCACCATTCACCAACAGATTGGGGATTGCCGCCGGAAGCACGACAGGCTCCTTACTATTTTCGTCGTAAGTCGTTTGATGATCTACCGTCTCCTTTTCGAGATCAGTCATCATTGCTGATCCCATATAAGTCAAACGGGCCTCGGTATATCGCATGGCGGCAGGCGCATCGCCTTCCACCGATCCAAAGTTACCCTGACCATTGACCAGTGTCTCACGCATCGTCCACGGCTGCGCCATGTTCACTAGAGTAGGATATATGGCACCGTCACCATGCGGGTGATATTTACCCATAGTCTCACCCACAATACGGGCACACTTTAAGTGGGCCTTGGAGGCAGACAAAGAAAGATCATGGTGCATCGCATAGAGCAATCGTCTCTGCGATGGCTTAAGCCCGTCCCGAGCATCGGGAAGAGCCCGGGAAATAATAACGGACATCGAGTAGTCCAAAAAGGACTTCGACATTTCGTCGGCGACATTAATTGACTCAACAAAGTCGCGGGCTGGAGTAGGATCTTGGGGGTCGTCAGACATGAAAAATTATCGGGTTCGATTAAACGTCGAGGTTTTGCACATTCAGTGCGTTGTCTTCGATAAAGCGCTTCCGCGGCTCGACCACATCGCCCATTAGGACATCGAACATCGTTTCAGCCTCAATCTTATTATCCGCATCAAACTGCACACGAAGCAGTTGACGGGTTTCCTTATCCATGGTGGTGGCGTATAATTCCTTGGCGTTCATCTCGCCAAGTCCCTTGAATCGTTGGATTCGCATACCCTTCTTACCGATTTCTAGAACGCGTCCCAAAATTTCGAAAAGACTAAATACCGGAGTGATTACTTCATTATCACCCTCACCTTCCACCAATTCATAAATCGGCTGATCTTCAGAGAAGAAGGGTTCGCTCTTCACTCCGAACTCGCCAAGCCGCTCGAGCAGTTTGGAAATACCGATCGCTTCACCAAGTTCACGACGAACGGCACGGCGCATCTTACCCTCGAACTTCTCTTTAAACTGTAATTCTTCCTCTTCCCCGATCTCTTCGCCAAATAGACGAAGATCACGGTTCTCAGATGCAAAAGCACGAACTTCGTCTTCACTCTTGAAGTAATACACCTCCTCCTCGTTTCCAGTACGAACACGAATCATATAGGTTGGCAATTTGTTCCCGTCACGAGCTACGAGGAGATTCCGAAAGTCCCCACCATGACCCTCAAGAGTCCGCACGAAAGTCTGCAATTTAGCGAGAGTTGCAAGGACACTTTGAAGTAGGTCCGAGTCAACAGAATCACTTGTTCCAGTTTGACGCAGCAACACGTCATCCGATCCCAGTTCAATCAGAATCTTATTCATTGCCGGGTCGTCGGCCACGTATTCCTCACGCTTTTTGCGCGTGATTTTGTAAAGCGGTGGTTGCGCAATATAGAGATAACCTGCTCTCACCAATTCAGGCATATGACGACAGAAGAAAGTCAACAGAAGAGTTCGAATATGAGCTCCATCCACATCAGCATCTGTCATAATGATCACCTTATGATAGCGGACTTTTCCGAGCTCAAACGCGCCCTCTTGATCGCCATCTCCAATACCGGCACCTATTGCCGTGATCATGGCCTGGATCTCTTTGTTTTGAAGAGCCCGGTGCAAACGAGCCTTCTCGACGTTAATAACCTTACCCCGAAGAGGTAGAATAGCCTGAGTTGTTCTGTCACGTCCCGACTTCGCGGAACCACCAGCGGAGTCACCCTCAACAATAAAAATCTCGGATTTAGCCGGATCGCGTTCGGAACAATCCGCCAACTTTCCAGGAAGCCCCCCCCCTGACATCACCGACTTGCGAACCGTCTCGCGAGCCTTTCGAGCTGCTTCGCGGGCACGCGCTGCGTTAACCGCTTTATCAATTACCGTTTTGGCTAAGTTAGGATTCTCATCGAAATAGTTTTGTAACCCCTCGTAAACCACGGAACTCACCACTCCTTCGATCTCAGTATTGACTAATTTATCTTTAGTCTGAGAACTGAACCGTGGGTTCGGCATTTTTACACTAATAACGCAAACTATTCCTTCACGGACATCATCTCCGCTAAGAGCAGGATCCTTGTCTTTGAGGATCTTGTTTGCCTTGGCATATTGGTTGATCGAGCGAGTGAGTGAACCCCGAAAGCCAGTTAAGTGCGTTCCACCGTCCGCATTGGGAATCGAGTTGGCGAAACAAAGAATCTGATCATTGTAGGAATCGTTGTATTGAAAAACAACATCTACAAAGACATCATCCTGTATAACTTTTCCATCGTAATCAACTTCGACCTTCCGCTTTCCTCTTAGGATTACTGGATCGTCGTGAACTAGGGTTTTGTTTTCTCCCAATTGCTCTACAAACTCCACGATCCCACGCCTGTAAAAGTAAGTTTCTTTTTCGGCAGACTCAGCTCGGAGATCTTCGAGGTTGATGGTCAGACCCGGATTTAAGAAAGCCAATTCACGAAGACGCTTTGACAGACGATCAAACTTAAATTCGGTCGTGTCGGTGAAGATTGTCGCGTCCGGGAAAAAGGTAATCTTCGTCCCAGTGACACCGGCAGGAACCTTGTCAACGACCGCCAATTCTTTGATCGTCTTACCTCGCTCAAAAGTAATTTCATGAAGCTTTTCTTCGCGAGAAACCTGAGCAACAAACCAATCCGAAAGCGCGTTCACACATTTGGCACCCACACCGTGAAGTCCACCAGAATATTTGTAAGCGCCTTGGCCAAACTTACCACCCGCGTGAAGGCTCGTAAGAACGAGTTCGATAGCCGGAATTCCAAACTTCGGATGCATGTCGACCGGAATTCCGCGACCGTCATCGGTAACGCTACATGACTCATCTTCATTGATCGAAATGTCGATCGTTTTACAAAAACCAGCAAGATGCTCATCGATCGAGTTATCGAGAACCTCAAAAACGCAGTGATGTAAGCCCCTTTCATCAGGGTCTCCGATATACATCCCTGGGCGCTTTCGGACTGCGTCCAACCCCTCCAGCTTGTCAATCTGCCCGGCACCATACTCCTGGTCACCAGAGACTCCGACATCGACGATTTCCTCTTCCGGTTTTTCCTCTGCCATTAGGACCAGATTCTCGGAAATTTAGAAGATTCCGGCAAGGTTGTTTCGAGAATTTTAAGTGTTTTCCACGCAGATTCTTCCAGGAAGGAATCATCAGGAATTGAAAGCCTGATATACGTAGTAACCAGCCGCCAGAACTACTGCCAAAACAATCATTCCAACCACCAATAATCGAATCACCAGCGCAACTTCTTCGCGCTCCCCCTGAACCTCTGAAACCACCCGTCGCGGCTGCTTTCTCGGCCGGCCAGTATCCCAATCACGGCCTTGCTCCACCCCCTGACCCACCGACGGCCGGCCCACTTGCTGCTGCGGCTTCCGGCCAGAAAAAACATCGGACGACCCCCCTTTAGGTCTGTGATCTGGGGCCTTAGTCGGTTTACCACAAGAAGGGCAAGGAGCAGAGACCCCAGCAAGAAAATCATCAACGGTAAGGGAAACCTCACAGTGCTCGCACGTGAACCGAATCACGCCATTATCCAGATCGACCATTGTTCTAAGAATCTCACGAAATCAACGGGAAGTCCAACTCTACAATTCAAGCAAAGACAGCTGCCACTTAAGAAGAATATCAGCAGGGTCTACTCGACCTGCAACAATCTGTTCAAGTACTCCACGAGAAGCAATTACCGAGGGGTCAATACCTAGATTCTCGGCAATTTGATTCCGGTTTTCCATTATCTCCTTCAACCTTTGCTCAAAAGTTTCATCGTAACGTTGTCGAACCCTTTTCGGCCTCATTGGCCACTCAGATTCAGGAATCCCCTCTGCCTCTTTTATTGCCGCTCTCAATCGTTGGCTACGGTCCGGACGAAGCTTTGGAGGAAGATTGATCTCACGCCCCTCAGCCAGATCAGTTGCCCATGCAATTAATTGCTTATTGGTAGCCACCATAAAACTGGGTCGGTTCCATGAAGCAGCCTCGCCGTCCCGCCAATTCCAAATTGCATGCAGAAACCTCAGCCCCGTTGGTTGCAGACGACCACTACCAGAAATTCTCCAAGATTCCTTTTCCTCACCTTCCCGCTTCTTAACACGGGTCTGAGCAGACTCGCATGATTCTAGAAACCACTCGTAGCGACCTAGCTCCTTGAGCTTGGCTTCCACTTCATGTGCAAGCGGAAGAAGATATCGCACATCATTGCAGGCGTATTCGAGCATTTTTGAGCTGAGAGGCCGCTTTCCCCAGTCAGCCTTTTGTGAACTCTTCGAGAGTTCGACCCCGAAATACTGCTCCACTAAACTCGCATAACCAAATCGCTGATGTCCCAGAAGTTGAGCAGCAATCTGGGTATCATAAAGCATTGGCGGAACCATCTTCCATTCTCCGAGCATCAGCGTCATATCATAATCTGCTCCATGCATCCAGATACGAGCGGAGCCCAACCAATCGACCAAAGGATCCAATGACTCCTCCGCAAGGGGATCGATTAATTTAACCTCCTTACCATAACAGACCTGAACGAGGCATATCCGTTCAGAGTATCTATAAAGACTGTTGGCTTCCAAATCCAAGCCGACTCTACCATCGCCAGAAGGCAGAGCCCCAATGAGCTCGTCGACGCTTATGTAATGATCTGCAGCCATGGAACAAAAAAAGAACAGGGAATATCCCTGTTCCTTTGAAATTATTTAAATAATCCAGAAATAGTCAAATGATCGAATTCAGGATATCAAAAATCACTTAGCACTCGCCAAAACCCGATAATAGAGGTGTCGACGTCCCTGAGCGGCAATCACCGGAATCCGGTAGACTTCGTAGTCACCTTCAAGTCTGTGAAGGCTGGAAAGCTCCACAGGCCGCCAGTTTTCCAGATCAGTGGACTGCTGAGCGGTGTAATTCAGGTCTGGACGACTAGAGTCGATTCCATACTCGATATAGCTGAGTTCACCATCCACGACCAACTGAGGGAGGTATGAAGGAATATCAGCAATTAACACATCACCACCAAAGGCATATTCCTGATGGTTCGAATATCCATCTCCATCCGCATCAGATTCTGGGTTCGGATCGAACCCAGTACCATACTGGGAGACAAATGCTTCAAAGTTGTTATCAGGAGTGAACTTGATATCATCAATTAATGCGCCATCAAAAGGAAGGCCAATACTCGTCCGAATTGCGGCATCAGCTCCCGTGAAATCCTTACGGAAACGAAGTTGAATGCGGTGACGTCCAGGAGGAATCACACCAGCTGCGCCCGGAGAGAAAAAGTTCACTAAGCCATCTCCAGAACCAACTCCTGGACCTGTGGCGAGCAAAACCCCGTCAACAAGAAATTCCAGAACATCAGCAGGTTCTGCAAGATTGACTGCGATGAAATCAAATGTTCCAGGCCCCGTGACCCATCCTGACATGGAAGCCGTCTGGCCATTACCAATTGAAGGGGTAACAAGAGCACTTGGAGCACCGCCCTCTTGTGGAGGACTAATTCCGTCTAAAGTCGTTGGCAGGAACAAAGCCCGGCTATCTAACTCGAAGTCAAAACCTTCGATATTTCCAGCGCTCTTAAGCTCCTCTATAAACTTTTCCATAGTCATCAGCTCAACATTATCAACTAACCCGCGATCCTCGCCCTCAGTTTCAGCTCCATTCTTTGTATAGGTCCAACGAACGTTATTTCTTTCTTCCGGAAGCATGATCGCAGAACGACCCCATGATCGCTCCCCACTGATGAAGGCCTTCCAGACTTGAGGGACTTCTCCACCAAGATTAACCCACAGTCGATCGGCACCTTCCTCCGAAGAAGTCTTCCAATCGAATAACAGAACACCTTTAGCCAAACCATCGAAACCAAAAGTTGAAGATTGATTATCAGTGAGGCCGACGGCACTTCGCGCCGAGAGTGGATTATCCACATCACCATCGTTTGTATCTGTGAATTCGAAGTCCCAAGGCAAGTTCCCTTCAAAGATAGCGGGAATCCCGGAAAGGCCAACCGCATCACCCAATGCCACAGAGGTTGGACGGACAATCACGTTGATGGGGAACTCAGCCTGAGTGCCCTCTGCATCTGTCAAAACGACAGTGATAGTAGACAACCCCGGCTCAGTCGGAGTTCCCGAGATTGTCTGATCGTTTGCATCATAAACAAGGCCAGGAGGGAGATTAGCAACCTGAATCTCCGTTGCACCTGACGTATCAAGAATATAGTCAACTACTCCCCCTTGATTGACATCAATGAAACGTGCACTTGTCAAAAGAGGAACCTGACTCACCGGTGCGTCAGGATCTGCACTTCCGTTAATCGTTAACGTTGCATTATTGAGGACAGCCTGATTACCGGAGATGCGATCGGTCACGCGGACAAGCCATGTTCCAGCGGAACCTTCACCCCAGTTACGAACCGTCATGAAATTCCAGAAAAAGATACTATCCTCTTCATGGTCAGCGTTCGTTTCAGCCAGAATACTCTGTGTGCCATTTGGTGAAATCAAAACCACCTCGAGGTCAGCCCGATTCGGAGTAATGATCGTTGCGTTGAGTTCAACGTGCTCGACTCGGAGGTTTTCGAAGGGAGTGCCATCCACTGCTTGAGTCATATCAAATGATGCGATAAGGGATCGACCCGTATTATCAGAAATCACGCCAGTTGGCTCTTCAGCAGTTCCCCGAGAATCACTCGAGAAGAAAGCCGAACGAGAGTGCTGAACGGCTTCTCCAAGGAAATCATTCGCGCTATTCACCCTGAAGGACTCCTGAACCGCAGCTGCAGCATCAACGAGCCCAGCTCCGTAACTGTGATTGAAATCAATCCCAGCTGCATTTGTCACCCACTCGGGATTTTCACCATCAACCTTGAAGGCAGTGCGAATTAGGATGTCTTGAACGTCGCGCCAAGTGAGGTCCTCATTCTCTTCAAGCATCATTGCCGCCACCCCTGAAACCAAAGCGGCAGAAGCCGAAGTCCCACCAAAATCACCAATATATTCGGTAGTTCGGATTGGGTTATCATCTTCGTCAACATCCAGACCGTAAGATGCAGCGAGCAAGCTTTGAGCTCCACCATCAGAAGGCGCAACCACCACAAGGTTCGCCCCCTTCTCCGAATAGAGGGCACGCTGACCAGCATCATCGATCGAACCTACCGCGATCGTATATTTCGAGTTAGCGTAGCCATCGTAGTTAGAGTTATCTTCAATCTCTCCTCCATCACCAGCAGCCCACACGAAGATATTTCCAAGACCAGCAGGGTTCGGATTCCCGGGAGTCGAAGGCCGAGAGCGTCCGAACAAACTTCCGTCTTCGAACGCAGCCTGGGTCAATGGCCCCGGCTGTTCGAGATCTAGAATCGCGTCATCAGGTCCCCAACTTGAATTGTAGACATCGATGGTATCATTTTCGAAAGAGAGAGAAGCTGCTTCGGCTACATCGTCCGTTAAGCCATCCGCTCCGAGAAGCCTAATCCCGGAGAGCGTCGCATTCGGAGCAACTCCAGAAATTCCCTCGTCATTATTGAAAGCCGCAGCGATCAAAGAGCCCACGCTCGTTCCATGGGTCAGAGTTGCGTCAAAGGTCGTGGGATCAGCGAGATCACCTTCAAGTAAGTTAAGGTGAGGTCCAGTTGCATTTGCCGCGAGATCAGCGTGGTCGATTGACAAACCATCATCGATCACTCCAACCGTAACTCCTTGACCTGTCGCGCGGTCTAAGGCGCCTTCCAGCTTAATGTCAATACCGGCAACTCCCCCATTCACACCAATATTACTAAGGTTCCACTGATAGGCCCCATCCTCACGAGGATTATCGACGGTGTCGTAAAATGGATCACTTGGGATCGCCCGCTTAAACCTCTTTTTTGAAAAAACAGGCTCTGCTGTGACTACCTCTGGGTCGGCCGCAACACGAGCAAGCTGAGCGAGGACTTTACCCGCGGACTCTTCTTCGCAAATCGCTAGATTAGAACCTTCCCGAACCAATGTCATCGAGTGGATGCCACAACGCTGTTGCACTTCTTGCAAGCTTGCGCCATTCGCAAGCTTCACAACATAGTGGGTGCGGAGGATGCGTCGCGCATTCGGGTTACGCTGCTCGCCGCTAGGATAGAAAACCAAATATTTTTCGCCCCCAGGCTCAGAAGCCTGAGATATGATTGCGGAGATCGATCCAGCAGCAACCGGAGAAATCTTGAGTCTTCCCGACTCGTCGAGGTGGCAGAGCTCGTAGGTGCAAAGGGTGAGATTGTTGATCAATCCGCCCTGTGAAAATTGGTGGCTACCGGCCGAACTTGCTTGCCCGCTAACGATAGAGGCCGCGGAATCACCAAACGAGCTGCCGGACAGCGCGATGAGGGTGAGGAAGGTCATTGATGACTTTTTCATAGAAAATCGAGGTGAAAATTGGAGTGATGGGTTACGAGCAATTGGGCTTTAGTTCTGCTCGAACTGAACACGAAGGAAGCAAGGGTTTGCGTTATATGCTGAGCGACTTAGCACACTAATTCTCTCGTCATTATTAAATACAATAAACCAGTTTGGGTCGCCCTGTTCAATCGTGGTCCAGTTTTCCTGATCAGAGGAATATTGCATGATGTAATCTAAACGTGATCCAATAGCCGGACGTTTAGCAATTTCCAAGTAACACTGATCGTTACCGATAAGCACTGGGGTTGGGTTAGGAACTGAAGCAGGATCCGTTGGACTGGTTTGAAAGCCAAACTCTTCCAAGTTGGTGTAACCATCACCATCAAAATCGGCATCCGGTTCAATCAGCTCCTCAGGAGATCCGCGATCGAAAGCCTCACGCACGAAACCGCCAAAAGTATCAATGAGGTCAATGTCCCAAAGGAACCTTCGCCTAGAACGATCCCACGAGCCACCCGACGATGCGTCACGAACGAACGAAACTTCGACCACGAATTCTTGGCCTGGACCAAAGAAGTCTGGACCTAAATCATAACCAGTCGGAATTCCAAGAGTCCTGCTACCAATCAACTGAGGGAGCTGTGGGGCGTCCTCAGGAATGGGCGGAAAAACTATTAAGTTTGTTTCACGATTTCGAACCGAAAAGAAAATTCGATCATTACCTACGAAAGTTTGTGGATTAAAACCTTCCCATTTGAAGTTGAAAAAAAGGCGAGGATCCATCTCCATCACTCCATTATGCCAACGATCATCATTAGTGACTCGGAAATCATTTCCAACGTCAATTCCTCCAACACTTGCACCGCCAGGCCCAGGCACCGCTTCCACCATCTCACGGTGGGCTACGCTCATGAAAAAATTATTCGGATTCTCTTCAGTTGAACCAAGGGCGGGGAACTTAAAAATATAGACTCCTGGAACGACCTCTCTTCTTTGGCGCTCGAGCTCAGTCGGCAGATAAGGCCGGACTGAATTATAATTGGATATTGTATATCCAACTCCATTGATGGGATCGTTAATCAGATCGTAAAAAACAATGGTACTATTATCTCGCCAATTGAAGCCCTTCAAGGGTCTTGGGAGATCAGACGGAGGAGCAGAAAACAATTCGACTAGGTCAGTTTTGAACGGTGCGATACTTGCGGCGGGAACTGGCTGAGCGATCGAAAAATATGTACCAACGTCACGGACGCCATCCCCATCAAAGTCGCCAGCTGTGACCAGAGCATTCGTTCCATTAGGACAGGTGATATTAGGTGTGACATACGAGAAGCCATTATTAGCTAAACAACCAAGGATCGAGAAATAACCGTCATGAACATTAACGCTCAACTCACCCCCTAAAAACTCAGACTCCCGAGGTCCGACCATCTTAAAGGTTTTGATGTCCCGAAAGAAAAGATCGAGGTTACTCACTACTCCCGGCGATATATCTCCAGGATCGAAGAATTCCTCCTGCGCCTGAGCAGCTAGTGAAAAGACGCCCGTAAGCAGAGCCGTAGTTTTTAAGATTTTCATTTTCGAAGGTGTTTGCAATGCATTTACATGTGAATAGGGATCGTATCAATCGAAAAACCGTTCGTGTTCAAGATTTCAGTCGATTGAATCATCTCTATACTTAGAGTTATGCCTGCGGGAGGTTAGCTTCCTATGGTCAAAGGCGACAAGCGCAAAATTAAAAAGGAACTCGCCTATTTTTCAAGAAACGTAAACTGACGATTTTTTGAAATGAAAACTGATTTTTTACATCCCACCAAAATTTAGGAGCAATCCCATATTTTCGAGTTCCCACCGGGCTTGCTCCAACAGAAATCCGGAAAAATCTGATCTGTTCAACGCATTCCCTGCAACAAAAGTTCTGTATTCGTTTTTGTGCGCGCCAGGTTACGCAAAAGGGTATCGATGGCCTCGCCAATTGGCAAACTGGCAAGATGACGGCGGATTTCCTGCACCCGTGGCAATTCATCAGAATGATAAAGCCGATCGTCATTTCTCGTACCACTCTGGGGGATATGGATAGCAGGGTAAATCCGCTGCTCAGCCAATTCGCGATCCAAACGCACTTCCATATTACCAGTTCCCTTCAACTCCTCAAATATCACATCGTCCATGCGGCTCTCAGTCTCAATCAGACAAGTTGCCAAAATTGTCAGGCTGCCGCCTTCCTCGATATTTCGGGCTGCACCAAAAAACTTGCGGGTTTCCGTGATCGCCTTGGGGCTAACTCCTCCCGAGCCGATCGGACCACCACGTGACGCATTATTGTAGCCACGAGCTAATCGGGTCAAACTATCCAATAAAATTACAACATCTTTCCCCTGCTCAACCAGTCGACGAGATCTTTCCAAAACAAGATTGGCAACTTCAGCGTGCCTCTTGGAAGGCTCGTCGAAGGTCGAAGCAAAAACATTTTGACCCACCATTTCCTCAAAATCAGTCACCTCCTCAGGACGCTCGTCCAAAAGAAGAATCACCAACTCGGTTTCTGGCGAGTTCAACTGGATCGATTTTGCGATTTGCTTCAGTAAAATCGTTTTTCCTCCGCGGGGAGGCGCCACAATCAAACCTCGCTGCCCCTTTCCAAGCGGTGCCACAAGATCAACCACTCGCGTCGCGAGCCCCGCCCCATCATCGGCCCCCTCAAGCACAAAACGCTCTTCCGGAAAAAGTGATGTTAGCGAATCAAAGTGAGTCGGTTGCTCGTGATCAACCAAGGCCACACCGTCGATCTCGAGAATCTCGAGAACCGAAAGAAATTTGTCTCGATGATTAGGTTCACGGATTGACACCTTCAGTCGCTGCCCCTCACGAAGGCTGTATTCCTGCAGTATCTGAGCGGGCACATAAAGATCATCCGGAGAGGCCCTGAAACTACGAGATTCATCCCGAATCATGGCATAATTCCCACCTGTAAATTCCAAAACACCCTCTCCTTCGATGCGAGTTCCATGGGTCGCGTAACACGAGAGAATCGTGAACACCAACTGGGCGCGGGTCACCCGGTTGGGAATACGAACCGGCAAGCGCTCAACCTCATCATAAAGATCACTCAGCGACTCTCTCCGGAATTTACTTAAATCGATCTGCACTGGCACCTCCGGCGGAGGTGGTGGAGGGGTCTCCACTTTTTTGGGAGCTTCTTTAGCTTCGGTCTCTTCAACCACCGGAATTTCCTCTTTCTTCGGCGCATCGACCTCCGCATCATCTTCTACCATTTTCTGAGAGGCTTTCACCTCAACCTGCTTTTTGGCTAACTTTTTGGAGACTGCTTTTTTCTTCGCCTCAAGAGCCGCATTTGCCGCCTTCTCAGCCGCAAACCTAGCAACCTCAGCTGCCTTCACTGCAGCTTCTGCAGCTTCTGCAGCAGCCAATTCGGCTGCGACAGCTTCAGCCATCGCATCCTCATTCTCATCGACAACAGCCTCAACATGGAGCTCCAACTCTGGAGCCTCCTCAATCTTAGCGACTTTAGCAGCTTTTTTGGCAGCTTTTTTGGCAGCTTTTTTGGCAGCTTTTTTGGCAGCTTTTTTGGCAGCTTTTTTGGCAGCTTTTTTGGCCACAGGTTTTGCAGCCACTTCTTTGTTAGGCTCTATAGGCTCTTGCTCGTCAGTCATGAAATAGAAAGGGATTTCAGGAATCGTGCGAGTTGTCTCTCCAAAATGGAGAGACTCCCCTCATTCCAAAAAACGACATCCGCTCTTGCAACCTTTTCCATAATAGGAAGCTGCGCTTTGAGAATCAATGAGATCATCCTGTCTTCGAAGTGATTCCGGGCTTTGAGGCGAATCCGTTGCGTAGCTTGAGAAGTAGCCACGACCAGATTTAGCTCCTGACCAAAATCAAATCCGCTTTCAAAAAGAAGCGGTACATCTGCGACAAACAGCGTCGTTGGGTTTGTTTTAGAATAAAAATCTAGTTTCTCAAGACATTCCTTTCGCACTTTTGGATGTAGGATGATTTCCAACTTTCCCCTTAAAATCTCATTGTCGAAAACAAGTTTTCGCAGAGCCGCCCGATCCAGAGATCCGTCAGTCTTAATCACCGATTGCCCCAGAGCGTCCGAAATCTCGTCTAAAACCTCTTGTTTCTGCAACAGAGATTTTACTGACTCGTCGCAATCAAAAAAAACGGAAGTCGGCATCAGACGACTTATCATCTTCCCTGCCGTCGACTTCCCAGTCGCAATCCCACCGGTCAGAGCAAACACTTGCATATGGACACAGTCGCCTGAAATATTACAAGATACCAGCCCCGGCTCCCAAAAACAAAAAAGCGGGATCTGTATCACAGACCCCGCTCTGAAAGAATTACTCCGAGTTAATCTCCTGGAAGACTTGGAAGGGCAGTGTCAGCAGCACCTCCACCAACGGGCGGTGCAGTCGCTGTATCACCGCCATTCACACGCTTACCAGTCGCATCAATGATTTCAGCAGTCACGAAGATGATGAGGTTACTCTTGATGTGATTTTCAGCCTTGGTCTGGAAAAGACGTCCAACGTAAGGCAAGTCACCAAGAATGGGCACCTTGTCTTCAACACTCTGAACATCTTCACGCATCAAACCACCAACAGCCACTGTGTAGCCATCATAGATAGTCAGACCGGTCTTCACACTGCGAACCGAGAAGACTGGCATCTCGATGCGGTTTTCCGTGATCACGATCTGCACAGGATTTCCAAGTGCGTCAGTCGCCGGAGCAGTGATTGGGCTACCATAGTTGATGAAACCCTCAAATTCGACGATCGTCGGAGTGAAACGAAGCTCAATGATGCTGTCATTAGCATCGATCTGGGCTTCCACCTCAAGCGTGACACCAGTATTTTTCGTGTCAAATGCCGATGGAGTTGCAGGAGTCACAGGGAAACCGGCACCACCGCCACCGCCACCAACACCACCTTGCTGGTTTCCGACACCGCCACCAACTTGGTTAGGAAGCTCGGGTGGTTCATATTCGGTTGGGTAGATAAACTCGCGAATGATCTCGATCGTAGCATTTTGACCCGGAAGGGCGACAACGCTTGGCGCGGTCATAATATCTGCACCTTTCTTCTGGGCGAGACCACGCATAATCATCTGAACCTGACCACTGCTGAATAATCCAGTCATGGAGAGGATGCCGGGAGCAACACTATTAGCCTGAGCAGTCCGGGTCGGATTGTTCAAGATTGCATCGATGCTATTGCGATTGACTGCGGCAGAACCACTTCTGAGGCTAGAGGTCACGATGTTGGAGACGTTCTCCTGAGGAGAAGCAGGAATCCCGGGGATGTTTACCCGATCTACCGTTCCAATAAAGTCGGTGTTGTTGCGAGTAGTTCCGCTTCCAACAGTGCCACCACCGAGGAAGTAGTTGCTACCCACTCCAAATGGAGTTGCGATCCAATCAAAACCAAGCTCTTCACCATTTTCTTGGGAAACCTCCACAAACTTGGTGGTCACCCGAATCTGGCGGGGAGTGTCATTGATGGCAGCCTGAACGATACCGTCGATCAACTCGAGGTTCGTTGGGGTGTTCCGCACAATTAGTGTACTTGAACTCTTCAGGAAACTAGCAGAGGAATTTGGAGGGAAGGAAACTCCATTCTCTTTGAGGAGAGTCACGATGTCCTTGCGAGGCTCGATACCGGCTGGACCGTTATCATCGCTTGCAGCGAATGGATCAGACTCACCTCCGGCTCCGCCACCGTCACCACCACCACTCGTCGTGATGAAAGTCTCGAATGTTGGAGGAACAGTCCAGCGACGCTGAACAATATCCGCATCTTCACCTTCAGTGATTGGAAGAAGCGTAACCGCGAACTCGTCGACCTTGTATCGAAGCTTTGCCTCGTCACAGATATATTGAAGAGCAACGCGTAGAGGAACCTGTCTCAACTCAAGGTTCTTGATCAGGATCGCATTCGGATCGGTGGCATCACCAAATCCGTCGCCACCATCAAGAGCTTCATCATCACCAGCTGCTCCTCCGCCCTCACCAAGAGTCTTGGGAGTACGAACCACAAAGTTAATACCCTTTTGGCTTTCGTCGATCACGGTGTTGTCCAACTCAATGGAGCGGAGGCGAAGAAACTCTACAGCCTCCTCCACAGTGATATTATTCAACCTCACATCAGGAATGATGATCTGGTTGAGCTTGGCGATAATCGAACGCTCACGGTCTTGACCTGAATCAATATCAGGGCCTTGACGGATCTGCTCACCAAGAGGAGGAACAGCGAGTTCCCATGCACGATCAACCTGCATCAGCATCTCTGCTCGGGTTTGATCGTAAGCCGCACGATAGTAGTCCGCCTTAACCGAAGAACAACGCTCCAACCAACGACGAGCTGCCTTGTTGTATGGGTCTGTGCGAAGGACCTGCTTAAATTCTTCTTCAGCCTTGTCGTAGAGACCCAGGTTGTAATAGCTCTCACCCTTGTAAAGAGAACGACTAACTTTCTCGACATTCTCGGTGTGCTCAAAAGTCAGGCCCACTTCGGTGCGAGTGGGATCATCGAGATACTCGAGGCCCTTCTTAGCAGCTGGGTTCCCTGGATTGTTTTTGTCAATCTCCTCGAGAAGATCGCGAGCTTCCTGATATTTACCCTGCTGCCGATACTGTTGGGTCAGCGCAACGGAACCTTCTTCGAGGCTTTTCGTAATGAACCCGCGGCGATCGCTAGTTGCGGTTCCAAACGGAAGGGTATTGAGGGCCTCACGATATTTTTGAACCGCAGTTTCGAACTCCTTATTACCGTAGGCCTCACGACCCTCGTTAAGAAGTTCGTCGGCCTTAGCCACGTCCTGTTGACGGCGAATCGTTTCTTGCATGAGCAAGTCCTCTTGACCGTATCCGGTCTCGACTGAGAGCGGCGCGATCACGAGTGCCGCTAAGGCAAACATGGTGCGATGAGTTAGGTGTGTATTTCTCTTCTGCATGATCTGAGTGATTTATTGTTGATTTGTGGGGGTGGTGGAAGCTCTTTTTTCAAAAACGGCAAAGTTTCCTTCGGCCTCTCCTACTCCAAGGTTAGATTTTAAGATAATTTACTGATTTTAAGTTACTGAGCCGGAACCTTAATTTCCATAGTTTTGACTCCATCACCGAGGTTATACTCGATGATGACCGATTCAGGTTTCCGATTTGCACCAAGCTTAATTTCTGCAAGCTTGTAGACTTTATCAGCTCCATTGGCAGGCAAAGCAAAGGATCCGCTTTCTTCGAGAGTGATCTCATTCCCCTCTTCCCCAATCGCATTTAAGCGCAGGGTGACACGGTGGTCATAAAAGGTGATGTCTCGCAGCTCCGCCTTCTTGGCATTGAACGGCAGATCAAATTGCTTCTTATTTTTGCTCGGGTTTTGGTCCTCGATCGTAGCCCACTCGCGCATCTGCTGACCCGCAGGTCCGTCGAAAGCACGCTTCTCGACATTCGTCAGCTTAAAACGTCCCTTCCCAGGATCGGAGGAGAAAAATGTATCGCCGATGGTGATGACTTCGGAAGCTGGGATTCGGTTGGTCATAAGTCTTTTGCCAAACGGGACATAGTTATAGTCAAACTGATAACCCTTTCCAAGAACCGTCTTGAAGAGCAAACGCCACATGTCACTCTCAACCTTAACGACCTCGAGCTTTTGAATGAGGGCACCGTAGGCGTCAGGGTCGTTAGGATCAGTTTTGGCAAGAAATTCCTCCATATTGGTAAAGCCATCTGAGTCCTGATCCATTGTTGGGGAATCCGAGTAAGAAGGGTCAATGCGGTGATCAACCCACCACTGATTGACAATCGGCGGATGAACTGGATCGATCTTTAGCAAATCAAGAAGCTCAATCTTGTTTCCATCCTTAGTATAAAGGTCGACACTCGAAAAGAGGTTGACCGGACGACCATCAGATGTTTTTTGATGAATGATAGGATTTTGCTCCGTGACCGTTTTGGTCACCGCAGCAGCAATATCCCCACCTTCGGCGGTGGTTGTTTTCCCCTGTTTGGGGCTGGGCACATTGAACGTTTCGTTCACGGCCTGATTCCCGCTAAATCCAAGGTAGCCGAAACCCGCGAGAACGAGGGCTCCGCCGCCAAGTGCTGCGACATGATAGTTTTCTTTAATCCAGGACATTTTGCGTAGGTGTTTTATTTGAGTTCTGGGAGGTTTTCTTCCTCAATAAAGAGGAGAAGGTCGGCACGGAGATAGACAGTGAGCTCTTCGCCACCGGAAACCTTATCGAGAACTTTAACAGACTCAACGGGCTCATCCTCAGCGGTTTCCTCACCCTCAATTTCAATGTTACCAAAGGCCCCGGCACCGGCACCACCGCTCTTCTTCTCAGAAGAAGCAGCCTTACCAGCGCTCGGGATGCTTACGGGATTCAAAACACGTGCAATACGGGTCTCGAAAAAATACTCGTCAGAATTACCGATACGCTTGAAGAAGTCACGAACAACAGGCTCGGGAGCCTTGAAGGTGAATTCAACTGGCATACGGTATGCAACGGTGGGGAGTTCTTCGAACTTTGGAGGGCGAACTGCTCCGGGAGCAGGACGTTTAGCGCGAACGCTTCCACGTGATTGTCTTTTCGCATTCTTAGTTCCAGGCCAACCATAGCCGCCTTCCTGAGGAAGCGACTCGCGAACAAGATTCTCAATCTGCTTTACCCCGGCCTCTGAAGCCTGAGTTAGGAGGTATTCCATTGCATCAAGCTGATAATTCAAAACACCTATCGCTTCCGCCTCTGGTTGGCTGCCGCGATACTTTTCAAAGCCAAGATAGAAACCGCTTGGAATTGCTTTTTCTCCCGGAAAGAGGCCGGTTACTCTGCCTACTGTATCGGTAAGCTTGGTTGCAAAATTCTTTCCGGAGATGCTTTCGGTTTTTTCGGGAACAAAAGCGAGAAGTTTGTCTTGGGCTTCTTTCCCCTTCGAAAGGACTTCTTTAAGGCTCGCCTCCTTCGCCTTCGCATTTTCGGCATTTGGGTAAGGATTAAGACTCAGATCAGCTTTCAGATCAGCTTCTTTCGTAGCCACCTGCTGCTGAACATCTTCGAGACTGGTGCCCGCCTTCATCCCCAGGTAGATAATGCTTGCGGCCAAAAGGACCGTAACAACCAGCAATCCGCCGAGGAACTTGTTTTCTTTAAACCAAGACATAGTAAGTAATTTTTAGGTGCGTGTGAATTATTTGTGTTGGAACGGCTGCTTCAGTGGGACAAGCATTTTAAAGGGAGCGGCGTAGTCATTGGTCTCTTCTGCCGGAGCCGCTGTAATTTGAGCAAGTTGGTTATCTGGGATGGGCTTGCCTTTAGGATCGACAAATTTAAGGACTCCAGATTTTTTGAGTTCTTCGAGGATATCAAGGACCTCAGCTTGCTTATTGAGGTGTAAACCACTGATGGCAACACTATCGACCCAAGTTTCGTCTTTCGTCAAAGGAGAATTACCGTAGGTGGCGGTTGAGAAACTTTCGTCTATGACTGGCTCGGTTTCCGCATCCCCTT
The DNA here is from genome assembly GCA_949373085.1 of uncultured Verrucomicrobiales bacterium. Taxonomy (GTDB): domain Bacteria; phylum Verrucomicrobiota; class Verrucomicrobiia; order Verrucomicrobiales; family Akkermansiaceae; genus SW10. The sequence continues at coordinate 54,419 of CASICJ010000023.1, read as the reverse complement.
TGATCTGATACTTGGTGCGATATTCAAAGTCAGTCACCCAAACATTCTCGCTCACGAAAGCCTCGGACACGTCATTCCAAGTATTGATGAAGCTGAGGCGGCCGTTTTCAGCAGCAGCGTAAGCGTTAATGAGCTCCAAGCTCTTTTTCTCATCCTTGAGAAGCCTTTCGATCTTGTCAGCTGACTGTTGGATTTCCACGGCTTTCGTATTAAGCGAAGCAAGATGAGCTTCACCATCACTCACCGATTTGATTTTGAATCCGGTCCATGCGCCAAGCCCGACAATAAAGAGGGCTGCAGCGGTAAGGAGGGCAGGCTTCCGGCGAGTAATATCTCTTTGGGCCTGAACCGCGTCAGGAACGAGGTCGATTGAAATCTCGGACTTGTCTGTTGCGCGCAAGCTAAGCCCGACGAGCTCACCGAGCTGATGAGCTTCCTGGCCGATAGCGTCAACATCGATGCCTCTCCCAACCGAAATTCGTTGAAGCGGATTGAAAGTCTCAACCGGAAGGTTGAGTTTCTCTTCCAAGAACTCGCGGAGATAAGGAAGATTTGTTGTTCCACCGGCAAGGAGCACTTTTTGAGGGGCGTTTCCACCCTGCTGATTTTTGAAGAGCGTGTTGGTGCGTTGGATCTCCGCAGTAAGGCGGGCCAGAGCATTTCGGACTACGGTTCCGAGAGCCGCAGTTGCATCATCTAGCTGATCGGCATGAGAACCGCCTAGAGTGACCAATCCGCTAGTAAGCTTGCTATTCTCCGCATCGGTGAAGGAAACGTTGTATTCCTTAGCGATTGCACTCGTGATGTTAGCTCCACCGATTGAAACCGAACGGGTAAAGAACTTTTTCCCATCAGCGTAGATCAGATTAGATGTTTTCGCTCCAATATCGAGCAAGAGAACGCTTCCCTCCAAACCGGGATAGTTGTAGCGGAACGAATTATAGAGAGCGGTTGGCGCCGAGTCGACGAGGCGAGTGCCCAGACCTGTGTCCGCAACAACTGAATTAAGGTCGTTCAGCGAATCAGCCTTAATAGCGACCAAAACAACCTCATTTTCAATCCCATCAGTCTCAAGCTTCGCATGATCCCAGACGACCTCGTCGAGTGGGAAAGGAACATTCTGCTGAGCCTCGAAGCGAACTAACTCCTCCTCATTTTCACCCCCCAGAGAAGGAAGCTTCACGAAACGAACAAAGACTGACTGCCCTGAGAGAGCATAGGCGGCCTTTTGCTTATCAACCTTGAGGCCTTTGGCGAGCTCCTTGATGGCCAGTTTGACTTGAGGAATGCGCGCGGCTTCCGTAGCAGGGTCGGCTAGGATACTGGTGGCGGCATACTTTTTGAGGATCAGACCTTTTTTGGTCGGAGCAAAGACTCCCATTGAGATCTTCTGAGAACCGATATTTAGTGCGATAATCGACTGTTGATCAGCCATAGTTTTAGTGTGTGGGTGTGTGGAAAAAAATTGGCAAAAAGCCTCGAGTATTAATTTTTTGGCTGAACCTCGGCGTAACGATCATACCAAAGAGCAGCAAAAGGAGTCTGTGTCTTATCAAGCAAAGGAAATTTTGAAGTCGCTTCTACTCCTTTTAGGGCCTCACGCCACCAACCAGGTTTTTGCCCATGAGTGAAGAATCCGACCATCTTACCACCCCACTCAATTTCACCACCAATGGCTTCAAGATCAGACTTGCTTGCCTTAGTGCTTCCGGTGATACGCTTAAGAGTGTTTGGAGAAATATAAATTGAAACATAGACCGGCTCGTCGACCGGAATATTCACATAAGTGACCGTCTTGCTAATCTTGTAGTTCTTGCGGTCCTGCCCCTTGACGACAACATGCCAGTTAACGTTGATTTGATCAAGATAGCCGTCCTTGGGCTCATTACGTATGCGATCAGGCTGCAATTTAACCTCAACCTCGAGCCAATCCTTAGGTTTGAAGCTCTTGGCGTTGCCATCCTGAATTTCGGGAGACTGCAATTCGGTAAACTTCGGATCGTCGACCTTGAACTTCGCATCCTTGGACAGCTCGAGTTGTCCGAAGGCGCTGATTGGGAGGCTAAGACCACACACAAGGGGTAGAATATTTGCGAAAAATCTCTGGCGAATCATCATTTACTGAAGGTTTTCCGGAAGGTAGGAAATCAGAACGGGGGGCGGCTAGCAAAAAACTGCCAAACACTTGTTTTTTTAGCAGTTGACAGTGCCCCACGATTCTGGGCGAACCTCTTTGACAAATCCAATGCCGTCACCCCAACCTTCTTCTATGAAGCACCGAGGCCGCATCAAACAACATTTGTCGGATAGAAAACGACTTGTTGTAGGGGCTATTGCCGAGCCTTCCGCGTTATCAATTAAGCCAACGGACTGCGATGTCGTCGAATTGCGACTAGACTCCCTAGGCATCGGAGAAAATGTGCATCGCTTTGCAAAAGAGTGCCCGCTCCCTGTCTTACTAACAGCGAGGGGGGCCGAGGAAGGTGGGCAAAGTAGCTGGTCAAAAAAAGAAAGAGCGCACGCTTATCGAGCACTCCTTCCATATGCCGCTCTGATCGACATTGAACTCTGTGATTTTGAAGCTCTTGCCTCGGTCATCGAAAATGCCAAAGAAATTGGCATTTCCGTAATCGGCTCTCTCCATAATTTCGAAGTAACTCCTGAACCGGCATCACTAGCCGAAAAAATAAACACGCGAGCAGACCTCCACAAATTCGCATTTATGGCGCAGTCTTCAGATGACATAAAAAAGCATCTCGAAATTTTCGAGCGACTGTCCGGTCACGCCTTATCAGTCATGGGCATGGGACCACTTGGTGTCTCGGCCCGTCCTCTAATGGCTGAAGCCGGGTCGCTTCTGAACTATGGCTTTCTAGGCGCTACTCCGACTGCCCCAAACCAGTGGCCCGCCGGATTACTCAAGGCTACGCTCACGATCTAATCACGGCACAATCTTCACGGGAGCCGGAGGAAGAGCCGCAAGGAAAGATTTTCCATAGCGCTTGGTGACGACGCGATTATCAAGAATCACAACCATCCCCTCATCTTTTTTTGTTCGAATCAATCGGCCCACGCCCTGACGGAGTTTGATGACAGCTTCGGGAACGGAATACTGCATGAAAGGATTTCCTCCTTCCGCTTCAATTTCTTCCAACCGGGCCGCCGTGAGCGGATGATCTGGCACGGCAAACGGGAGCCGGGTGATAATGACGTTGCTCAAAGCCTCACCAGGCACATCGACCCCCGCCCAAAAACTTTCGGTTCCGAAAAGAACGCTGTGTGTATCATTACGGAATTCTTCAACCATTTTTTGTCTCGGTATTCCCATTCCCTGCGCAAGAAGAGCCCAGCCGTTATCATCGAAAAAACTCTCCATACTTTCCGCTACTGATCGTAAAAGGCGATGACTGGTGAAGAGAACGAAGGCACGGCCCTCAGTCTTTTTTACAACACGCTCGATCCAGTGAATTAACATCTCTTCGTAGTCATCATCACGCGGATCTGGCATTGATTTCATCACATAAATCGCCATCTGCTTTTGATAGTCAAACGGGCTTCCAATTTTTACTGCCGGGACATGCTGCGCTCCAATACGTTCGCGAAAGTAACTTAGCTGATCATCGCCCGTCCCCAGAGTTGCGCTCGTAGTGATACAGGTCTTATCCGGACCAAACAAAAGTGGGCGCAAACGATCCGCCACATTCACTGGCGCAGCATTCAAGGTAAACGAAGCCCCCTCATAACCGGATTTTTCAACCCAATAGACGCTACCACCATCTTCCTGGTCGAGGAACATCTTCAAGCCGCCGTGCATCTCACGAAGCCGACGCGCGCCTTCCATCAACTCGCCTTTGCGCGTATCATCTTCGGTATCCTCTGCAACCTCTTCTATCGCACTCCAACATTCCCGAAGTGGCCCCGCCAAGGTATTCTCCACCAACTCTGGTTGGCGCACTCGACACTCCCTCCCCCAGTCGCCAAAGGTAACCGCAGCCCCGATATTTTCAAAAAACTCATCCGCTTCATCGAGGACATTTTTAGCACAATCCATCGCCTCGGAAGCTTGCGCATATTTCAGCAAACCCTTCCCGGTTTTCGGATGATAGAGCCGCTGTAAATCAAATCGTAATCCTGCTTGGCTCAACCGCAGGCCAAGAGATTTTGCCGCTACTGCTTCCAAAGTGTGAGCCTCATCAAAAATCACGAAATCATTCGGAACTAAGAATCCCGATTCGTTTTCCAACATCTCTTCCTCAGGATTGAGTAATGAAAAAAACAAACTGTGATTCACGACGAGGACGCGGGCGCTCTGAGCAAACTTCCGGGCCTCTTGAAAAAAACAATTTCCGCGTGGTCCACATGTCCGCTGAGTGCAAATGTGCGATTCGCTACAAACCTGCAACCACACTTTGAGCGACGGTTCGAAATCCAGATCACTCTTGGTTCCATCACGGGTCGACTCCGCCCATTTCCAAATCTCCATGAGTTCCTCTTGCTCACTCGAAGTGAAAAGATCACCACCATTGTCCATGGCCCGGCGCAACCTCATTGGGCAGAGATAATTCCCCCGACCTTTTAAAAGGGCTGCTTCAAAAGGCTCCGCCAAAAGTTTACGCACGATTGGTAAATCTTTTCCGATTAGCTGCTCTTGTAGATTGATGGTGTGGGTGGAAATGACTGCCTTTTTTCCTTCGCGAATGGCATACTCCACCGCCGGGATCAAATAGGCCAGCGACTTACCGACTCCGGTTCCTGCTTCGACCACCAAAGAACGCTCACCCTCGAGCGCTTCGGCAACCTCGCCAGCCATTTGCTGCTGCTCCGCACGGTATTCAAAGTCAGGAGACTTTGAGAGCAGACCGGTCTCTGAGAAAACCATCCGCATCTCTTCACCAAACGAATTTCCACCACCAAGCGAGATCACTCCCTTGAGTAACTTCTCACGCCACCAAATTCAACTGTCATCAACACAAGAATACCAATGCTGATTTTCCAACATTCATGTTGCGGTTTTTTTAGCACACGTTAGTCTCAGTTCATGAATCGTCTAGAAAAGGGTGCACTCTCACGCCGTGAGCGACAGCTTCTCGATATCCTATACCGTCTGGGAGAAGCCACTGCGCAAGCTGTGCAAGATGAATTACCTGACCCGCCCTCTTACTCCGCCGTCCGCGCTCTCTTAGCCACACTCGAGAATAAAGATATGGTCAAACACTCCAAGGAAGGGCGCCGCTATCTTTACAGTCCCGTCATTAACGAAAACAAAGCGAAACGCACCGCTCTTAAAAGCCTCCTCGGTACCTTTTTTAAAGGAAGACCCGAGAACCTCGTCGCGGCCCTCCTCGATCCGAGCGACCAACAATTAAGCGAAAAAGAAATCGCCGAGATTCGGAAACTCATCAAGTAGCTCTAAGCCATGATTATTCCCTCGCTCGTTTTCTCCATTCTCGCGGCCTTCGCGATGTGGATTTTCGTGCGCCGGAACCCTGCCACTGATCCTCGGGTCACCGTGGCCATCCTCGCGCTGCTCCTTATTCTTCCACTCCTCAACTTTCTTCCCAAATACTCGCTTCCCGTCGAAGCTAGCATCGGCACTTCCAACTCGCTAAATCCCTCGCTCCTCCCTTCTATTTGGACCTTGGGATTTTTATTTTTTGGATTACGTGGGCTTATCGATGTTCTCTCGATGCAACGCTGGAATCGCGAATCAAGACTCGCCAATAATCTTCCTGCGTTTCAAGAAACCTTGTCCGAACTTACGATCTCAAGGCATGTCGATTTGCGTATTCATCCTTGCCTCACTTCACCAGTTGTCTCCGGGTTGATTCGCCCACGTATCTACCTTCCGGAAAGCTCAGCCGACTGGTCGCCGCAAACCCTCAGGATGGCACTTCTTCACGAACTCGGACACGTCCAGCGTCGCGACCTTTGGATGGCCACACTCGCACACATTGTCTGTATTCTTCACTGGTTCAATCCATCAGTCTGGTGGTTGCGTCGCACTTTCTTATCACAATGCGAATACGCTTGTGATGCCCACTTAGTTGAGAAAGGAACCGACCCTAATATTTACGCCAACGCACTTTGTGACGTTGCCCAATCCGCCTCCGCACCTCCTCTCTCTCTTGCGATGGCTGGTCATGTTCCTCTCCGAGAACGCATCATCTTCCTTTCAAGCGGTGGCAGGCGGCGCTCAGCCATTCTTACTGGCCTCATTCTCGTGACCGCAGGCAGCGCGATCGCGATGAGCATGGTCCGCTTTGTCCCCAAGCGCGCAACTCCTCTCCTAGCTCCGATGAACGAGGTCGAAATCCGCTTCAACGCGGATCCATTCCCCGGAAATTAGAGAAACGTTTGCTACTGATCGTCACGTCATCGAAAGAAGTCCTCGCTTGGATTGCGGCGCAACGTCTTGTGACCTCGATTAGTAGTGTCATTATTCCGCTGCTTTTGATGTTCTTAATTGGAATCCCTCTCTATCTCAGCATCCTCGAAAATCATCTCTGCCATTACGATCTCTCCCATTGCGGCGCCCACGATATTCGAGCCACTCTCGATCAAATCTTTGGGACCGACGACTGACCTCGAAATCCTCCCCAGAGGGTTTCTGCAACGAATTAGAACAAATCTACTTCCTCCTGACGTTATAGTGGCACTTGTGAGAAGTTATCACACCAGGTGTAACCAAATCGGCGCCAAACTCATCAGAACTGCATGAAGAAATAAATCCTTACGTTATGAAATTCAATATCCTCCTTGCCGCCAGCTGTATCGCAATTGGCGCTTCCATTGCTTGGCTTGCCAAGGCCGACCCAAAAGCAGATACCGCAAACACTGCTAAATCCGAGGTCGAAGAAAATAAGGCTCCTTTAGAAAGCCCGATTACAGCTTCAGAGAATGAGACCCGCGAAGCCAGCGAACGCACCATCGTCACCCCAAAAGAAGCTATCCCACCCATTAACGTCATCCCTTTTGATTTTGAAGACGAGGGTAGCGATATGGCTACCCGGATGCAGCAAATGTTCAAAAATCGCCAACAAGCCAAGCTTGATGCCCGTATTTCAAAACTCGTTGCGCAACTGAATCTCACTCCAGAACAGGAGGCGAGCCTCAAAAAAGCCGCTGTAGATAGGATGAACCGCTTTGGTGAAATGATGGAAGGAGATTTCGATCCATCCAATATGAGTGAATTATTTAACACAGACGTGATCGATGAAGCTCTTGCCGAAATCCTTACCCCGGAACAACAGGAAGAGCTCGAAGCCGTCAAGAAACGTGAGATCACTAACAAAGTCGAAGCTCAGGCACTCAAGGAACTCGCCAAATTAAGCAACCTTGATCTCTCCCAAGAACAAAAAGATGCGGCCTATGATATTCTTTACAAGAACGCCGAAACCTCGGTTGGAAATGAAACTCCGGCAACAGGTCTTGTTTCGATGATCACCGAGGGTCTTGGGATCGAATTGGACTCCGATACATTGGGAATTGCTACGGCAATGATTCCCAGCACCGACGATATTGAGAGCGGAGAGATTGACCAGGATCCTAGGGCCATGATGGCACAGGCACAGGCAAAAATGAACGCACGGATCGACGCAAAAGTTGAGGCGATGCGTCCCGTTCTCAACGATAGTCAAGTAGATCAATACCGTAAGGATCTCAAATTAAAATCAGGTGGAGTGTTCGGAGGCCTCTTAAATGGTTTCACCACGGAAGGAGAGATCCCGTTCGGCAGCGGCGAGTAGGCCAATCCTTTATTTTTCAGGCCCACGCTCATCCTTGAGCCGGGCCTTTTTTTCGCGGGCTTCCCTAAAAAAACTCTTCAACATCGCAACACACTCTTCCTCCATCACTCCCATTGTGATCTCGCAATGGTGATTCAAAGGTGGATTGCTTTGGAGTAAATTAATCCAACCGCCAGCGGCTCCTCCCTTTAAATCAGTTGCCCCATAAACGACACGATCCGGCCGACAATGAACAATCGCTCCCGCACACATTGGACAAGGCTCCTTGGTTACGTATAAAGTCGCCCCCTCAAGCCGCCAATCACCGTAGGCTGTTTGCGCAGAAGTCAGGGCCAACATCTCGGCATGAGCAGTGGCATCCTTGAGCGTCTCAACCTGGTTCCACGCTCTTGCAATGACTTCGCCATCACGCACGACGACTGCTCCAATTGGAACCTCGCCGACCTCATAAGCTCTGCTGGCCTCTCGCAAAGCCTGACTCATAAAAAAAAGGTCGCTTTGAAAGTCGATCGGCTGCTCGCTCTCGAAGTCATATTCCATAGTCCTCATTAAACGATGTTTTGACTACTGGAAAGACTCTCTTGCGAAAGGACCAAAACCCGACCGCCTTTCACCTGCCATTTGACATTTACTCCTGCCAGTTGGCATCCGTAAATTCGTTCCTCATCATTATGAAAAGCTGGCCTCGGATCAATCGCCAAAACTCTTGTGATTAAGGCCAGTGTCTCGTCACTAAGTCCCACTTTCGCCCCATCACAAAACTCGACCTTAAGCGGCTCGGGAGCCTCTCTGGCAAATCCTCCGTCAGCCTCGCGCAAGGATTCAGCATAAGGCAAATAAGGCTTGATATCGAGCACCGGGGTGCCTTCGACGAGATCCAGTCCACTTACCTCCAAAGCTCCTTCGGAGACTGATTCCAGAGCGACTAAAGAAAGCCCGATTCGATTGGGTCGAAAAGGTGAACGGGTGGCAAGGACTCCCTTCTTTTGATTACCACCCAGTCTCGGAGGTCGGACGAACCAGCGGACCTCTTCTTCTTTGACTTGATCAAAAAGAAAGACAATCCAGATATGGCTAAACTCTTCGAGCCCTCGACTCGCGCCCGAGGGAACCTCGTCGGAAAATACAACGCGTCCACGCGCCTCAGGAACAATCCCGCTCTGCCGAGGCGTGCCAAACTTCTCACCGAAACAACTCTCGACCCAACCAATCGGGCGCATAGAAATTTCCTCGCTCATGTCTCCAGCAGAGCAGGAGCAGGAGCAACAGGCTAGTATTCCTTTTCAAGTTCATCACAAAGATCTTAATCTGTGTAAAATCCTGGCAGGAAATTGTGGGACCTACGCCAACAATACTCACCTTTTTCTTCACCTCCACTCGTTAGGTAGACGCCACCCCCTAATCGGGCTATTACTTTTTTAGCGACACGATGATCACCACCCGCTTTGCCCCCAGTCCAACTGGCAAACTTCACCTCGGCCATGCCTACGCAGCCAAGGTCGCTTATGACCTTGCAAATAAAGAAGAGTCTCGTTTTGTCATCCGCTTTGAAGACATCGACTACACCCGGGTGCGACCGGAATTCTATCAAGATATCCTCGATGATTTGGCATGGCTCGGATTATCTTGGAACGGGGAACCCTGGAAACAACAAGAACGGCTCAAACACTATGAGAAGGCGTTAGAACAACTTAAGGAAATGGGTGTCGTTTATCCCTGCTACTGCACACGACGGGAGGTCGAAGAAGAATTAACCCATCTGGCCCAAGCTCCACAGGGTCCCGAAGGGCCTCTCTACCCAGGGACGTGTCGCGGGCTTAAAAACCCGCCTCGCGACCGCGAACCCGCCTGGCGGCTTGACTCAAAAAAAGCCGCCTCATTGATCGGTTCACTCAGCTTCCAAGATCAGATTCACGGAAATATCAAAGTTGTCCCCGGACTTCTTGGAGACGTCATCTTAGCACGCAAGGATATCGGAACCTCCTACCATCTTGCTGTCGTAGTCGATGACGCAGCTCAAAAAATCACACACGTCACCCGGGGTGAAGACCTTCTTCCCTCCACTCATATCCATCGGATTTTACAAAACCTTTTGGGGCTTCCAGAGCCCCAATATCTCCATCATGAACTCGTGACTGATCAATCAGGTGAACGTCTTGCCAAAAGAAACGAGGCCCAAGCCATCGCATCCCTCAGAAAGAAGGGGCTCTCCGCGGAGGAGGTGAAAAAAATGGCTCATCCTGATTTTTACACTCCCCACCACCAAAGCTCTCCCTAGAGTCCCGCCGTGTCAAACATGCCCCTGCGAGTCGGAATTGGCAGAGATGAATAAATCGCCCGCATGATAGAGCTTTGAGTCCTCCGGGGATTAGTAAAACTCATCACTTTCGCCGACCCATTGTTCCAGAATCCCCTCCTTGCAGTCTTCCCTCAAATTTGGACACTTGAGGGAAAGCCACCTGATGAAACCTCTCTCCTTCCTTAAAAAACTCACCCCTGCCTTCTTCCTGCTCAACGCTGCCTCACCTGTAGCTCTAGCTGACGAGAAAAAGCCCAATTTCATCTTCATCCTCTCCGATGACATCGCCCAAGGAGATCTCGGCGTTTACGGTCAGGAGTTAATCAAAACTCCCCGCATTGACCAACTCGCCAAGGAAGGCACCCGCTACATGCAAGCCTACTGCGGCACGAGCGTTTGTGCCCCTTGTCGCTCAGTCTTCTTCACCGGACTGCACTCCGGGAAATGCCCCGTCCGTGGCAACCGCGAAATGGCTCCTGAAGGACAATGGCCCATCCCTGCCGAAACCGTCACCATCGGCGAAGTCGCCAAGGCTGCCGGATACGCCACCTCGACCTTTGGGAAATGGGGTATGGGATTCTTTGATACCAGCGGAAGTCCCCACAAACAGGGTATTGATCGCTTTTTCGGCTACAACTGCCAGCGCCACGCCCATTCCTACTTCCCCACTTACCTTTACGATAATGATCAGCCGGTCCGCCTCCCCGGAAACACCGGAAAAGGCGTTGGTAAAACCTACGCCCAAGAATTGATTCAGAATGAAATGATCCAGTGGGTAAAGGGAAACGCCAAAGATCCCTTCATGATGTTTTACGCTATCACTCTGCCCCACGGCGCCCATGAAATCGATGATCTTGGCATCTACGAGGATAAGTCCTGGACTCTCAAACAAAAATCCTACGCCGCCCAGGTGACCCGCATCGACTCCGATATTGGCGAACTCGTCGACACCCTACGCGAGCTCGGTATTGATAAAAACACGCTCATTGTTTTCACCGGCGATAACGGCTCATCCTTCAATCCTTCTTCCGAAATCGGGAAGCTCTTTAAACAGGACGCAAATGGCCTTCGCGGATATAAGCGCGGAATGTACGAAGGTGCTCTTCGTCAGGCCGGCTTCGCCTGGTGGCCCGGAACCATTCCTGCCGGACGCGTCGACGAATCACCTTGGGCTCTCTGGGATCTCATGCCCACCTTTGTCGAAATGAGCGGAGCCACACCGCCCGCAGGATACCAAACTGACGGCCACTCGCTCCTCTCCTATCTCAAAGGAGGCGAAGCACCAAAACGCGATTACTTTTACTGGGAACTTCACAAAGGATCCGTCGTGCAGGCTGCTCGCTGGGGTGAAAAGCCTTCGTGGAAAGCAGTCCGAAACGGTATCAACAAGCCCATCGAAATTTACAACCTTGCAAAGGATCCCGGAGAAAAAAACAACCTCGCGAAATCTCGTCCCGATCTCGTCAAGCAAGCCTCGGACATCTTCAAAGACGCTCACCAAGTCGATGCCGAATGGCCCCTCAGCGGCCCCACTAAAGCACAAAAAACCGAAGCCCAAAAGGCCTGGGTCATCAAACGTAAGCGGGACAGGAGCGGCTGGATCCCACCCAACGCAAAAGAACTCAAGTAGAGCAACGCACGCCGCGGACTTCTCCTGATCATCGGTGACAATCAGAACAATATTTGGGCCCTCGGCCGCAACCGCAAAGCCAGCCTGCTGAGAGCAAAATGCTCCGCTTCATGGCTGACGACACTTTGCAGCTTGCTCCTGTCGGATTTTCAGAACCCGCCGAAACTCGCCAAGACGATGCTCAAGCCCTTCCTTCTTCACGAGGTTGTTCTTCTCCTCCGGATCATTCGTTAAATTGTAAAGTTCTTCGCCATCCGACCATTTACCATAGCGCCATCTCTGGTTCCGCAACGCATAACCCATCTCTTTGCCTCTAGTCACAATACTATAGGCATACTTCTTTTTCCCCAACCGCTCTGGGTGATCGAGAAGTGGCCGCAGCGATGCCCCCTGCAAGTGGCCTGGAGGAGTCAGTCCGGTGAGCTGCGCCAGCGTTGGATAGATATCGATCAATTCCACCATCGCCTCGGACTGAGTTCCTGGTTTGGTGAGCCCAGGAGCGTGAACGATGAAGGGAACCTTAGCCCCGATATCAAAGAGGGTCACTTTCCCCCAAAGGAAATGATCGCCGAGATGATAGCCGTGGTCCGAAGTGAAAATGACAATGGTATTTTCCCACTCTCCGCTTTCTTTAAGTGAGTCGAGGACGATCTTGATCTGGGCATCGATAAAGGAAACACAAGCATGATAAGCCTGCATATATTCACGGCGAAGACCATCGTTTTCCTTGGACGCCTCAAAGCCAAACTCCTTGAAGCGAGTATTAATGGCCCTGCGGGGAATCTTGTCCCAAAGGTTAACCTTCTCCGGCGTGTAGACAATCGATCCGAGAGGATAGAGGTCAAAATACTGCTGAGGAGCCAGGAAAGGAACGTGGGGTTTTTGAATTCCACAGGTAATAAAAAACGGCTTTTGTCCGTTCGGCTTTTCCTTCAACCAACGCGCAACCGTTCTAGCATTCTTGCCGTCCTTGTGTTGCTCATCGGTCAATCCGCTCGGGCCGTATCCCGGCGGAGTCTGAGCATCGAGCTTCGATTTGGCCTTCTTTTCAAGAGTCCGCCAGGCTTTGCGATTCTTGGGTAACTCCGCGGAGCCATTCTCAGCCTCAAACTTCTTCCGGGCCTCCGCCACCACGGGAAGCTCGTCATTGTTGAAACGGTGAAACTCGTTCCAAGCGATCTCGCCATGTTCATGACGAGGCGAGTGAAACACCTTCCCCACACTCCCCGTCCAATAACCATTCTCCTTAAAAAACTGCGGCATCGAAAGCGTCCCGGGACGGGTTTGGCGAATGTCGGCCTTGTTATCAATCACTCCACTCGACTCTGGATAGAGTCCGTTCAGAAAAGAAGCCCTTGACGGACCGCACACCGGATATTGGCAAAAAGCCCGGTTGAAGGTCATCGCGTTAGAGGCAAACTTCGCGAGCGTCGGGGTTTTGATGTGATCGTATCCGGACGGAGAAACGTGGGTGTTAAGATCATCACAGACGATCAAAAGAACGTTCTTCTTGTTCCCCTTTTTCTTTCCGCTCTGCGCCCTCTTTTTGGGAGCAACTTTTTCGCCCTCCTTACGCCAACGAAACGTCTCTCCCTCAATGATGAGATCTTTTCCAATCGTCCGCTTGGGAGCCGCCGGAGCAAATTTTTTCGGCGCCGACTTTCGGAGCAATCTCTTGATGCCCTCATACTTGGGATTTTCGGCCAGGTTATTCCACTCGTTGGGATCGGACTTCAGATCGTAGAGCTCTTCCCCGTCGTCTCCATAGGTGATATAACGCCAGTCCTTGTTGATGATGGCATACTCACCGGGAGCCATGTAGGGCAGGTAAACATCCCGGTCCTTGGCAACCTCCGGTTTCTCCAAGGTCGATGCCAATGAAGTCCCCTCGAGTTTTTGGTGAGGCTTGGGAAGGCCACACATCTCGACAAAGGTAGGATACATGTCGATCAAGCTCGCCGTCACATCAGTAACTGCGCCCTTCTTCATGCCCGGACCGGCCCAGATGAACGGAACATTGGATGTCCGTTCCCAAAGAGTGTGCTTTCCCCAATCATACTTCTCACCGTGGTGATATCCGTGGTCACTCCAAAGCACCACGATGGTGTTATCGGCATAAGGACTTTTCGCAAGGGCATCGAGAACTCGCCCCATCATGGCATCAGCGTAACTCACGCAAGCGAGATAACCATGAATCGCATCCTTGACCGCTCCTTTGGCCTCAAGCTCCTTATGAATCTTGGAGCGGGCCATTTTCGCCCTCTTCATCCGTTCCGGCAAATCCTCTAGATCGTCAGACTTGATCGGCGGCAGCTCGATTTTATCGCGATCATATAGATCAAAGTATTTCTGCGGACAATAGTTCGGGAAGTGCGGTGCGTAGATTCCACAGGCCAGGAAGAAGGGCTTCTCGTGCTTCTTCCTCAACTGATCCGCTGCCCAATTAACCCGTATGGTGTCCGCCATCTCTTCTTCCTTTTCATTGGGTAATCCGGCCCATTCCAAAAACAATCCCCCTTTGATTTCCTTTCCTCTATTAAAGACACTCGCGGGAAAAGGATCGGGAAAAGGAGTTTCCTCGGTCCAATTGTCCAAGGACCAACCTTCCTTGCGCTGCGATGGCTTCCGTAGATGATATTCATCCCATCCTCGCACATCAATACTTCCCGGCATGTGATGGTAAAGTTTTCCAACTCCTAAAGTAGTGTATCCCGCTTTTGAAAAACTGAGCGGCAGCCCTTCGATCTCCGGATGATCGGTAAAGTAATCTGTCGAGCGGTAACAACCCGTTGTAGAAGCAAACTGCCCCGAGAAAATGGCTGCCCGCGCTGGCGCACAATAAACTCCCGGCGTGTGTGCATTCGAGAAGTTCACCCCGCGGGCCGCCAGTTTATCGAGATTCGGTGTGATCGCCCGCGGAGTCGCACCAAGAGACCCGATCCAATCGTTCATGTCATCGACCGCAAGGAAGATTACATTGGGCTGCTTCGCATGTGCAGCACCCGCCGACAGAAACACCACAAAAAGGGCTGTTTTAAAGAGATTCGAGAGCCAAGCCATAAAGGTGTTCACGTAATCAACACTTTAGTGTCAGGAATAACCAGTCCTCAATCTGGGAACAATGCGTAATCACTCCCCAATGCAATAAACCGTCGATAACGATCTCGCGAAAACCTGCCCCTTGACCGGGGCTAAAGTTGAACGAAAAATTTGGCTTACCTCCGTACCCAGCGAGTTATTGGAGACGATCTCCAGCTTCTTACCCGGTTTGACCACGAGGACTCCACCTCCGTAAACATTCTGTAAAAGAACATGCCCTTTCACGACCAAGGGAGCTGAAGCAAACTCGCCCTTCACTCCCAGTTTTTCTTCCCAATACACTTTACCGGTTTTGGCATCATAACAACTGGCCTTCCCTGACATCGAAACAACGAGCACGTAACCATCAACGACCGCTGGGGAAGGGAGATCCCGTCCACCTCTTCGTTTGGTGTGCCAAACCATGTGCGACTTGGTGACATCGCCCTTACCGCCCGGCTTAACGGCATAAGTGTCACCTGGCTTGCCACTCACGACATGAAGAAGGCCATTAAAAAAATCCGGAACTGGCGAGCCCCGTCCGTTGAAGGACTTACAGAACCACAATTCTTTTCCGGTCTTAGGATCGTATCCCCGAACGCCCAATTCGCCATTAAGGACGAGTTCCTTGTGGTCGCTATTCTCGATCAAGATAGGTGTGCTCCACCCTCCCCGCGGCTTCTCTTCTCTTTCTGTTTGCCAAACAGGCTCGCCCTTTTCGAGGCTGAGAGCGATAAGTGAAGAAGCGCCCTCTGCGTCGCAATTTTGAATCACGAGGTCGCCGAGAATGATCGGAGACGCCGCCACGCCCCAAGGACCAGGAAAAGCCCCAAGTTCACGCGACCATTTCTTTTCGCCCTCAAGATCAAAGCAGTGAATACCAGCCGGACCAAAGAAGGCCACCACCCGCTTCCCATTCGTGGCACAGGTGGGAGTCGCATAACTATTCATCTTATGCGGATGCTCTGGAGATTTGCAAAGAATCGTTCTCTCCCAGAGAACCTTCCCATTCTTTCGATCCAAGCAAAATACATAACGCTCCCTACCATCTTCGGAAGCACTCGTGAGAAAGAGTCGGTCACCCCAGTTAACCGGCGACGATTGCCCCTGCCCCTTGAGCTTGGTTTTCCAGACCACGGAGTCCGCACTCCACTTCATCGGGATATCTTTCGTGGTCGAATGACCACGTCCAGTCGGGCCGCGAAACTGCGGCCAGTTGTCCTCCGCATGCAAACCCGATAAAACTGCAAAAGTTAAAACAAGAAAACGAACGACTGATGCGCGGGTGGAAAAAAATTTCATGGCTATCTGGCTATCTGGCTAATTACGAAGGTCTCGCTTCTTCTGTGTCACGAATAAAGAGAATTCGCCCGTTCAATGTTTCAAAGGCCCTTCCTCTTCGTCCAAAGAGATTTCTGCCACACCAAGGTCGTAAAAGTGATTTCAGCTCTTGTCCTCGCAATAGTTATCGCATCCTGCGCCACTCAGGGCCCAGTCCTTCAGAGCAAAGATCCTTTTGGTTCCCCCATTTATTTCCGGTCCAAATGCGGTTTCATCGATCTACCGCCATAAGCAAATTCCTAGCAGCAGCTTTTCTCAGCGCACTTTTTTGAACCCCAGTGTTCTCCTCCCAGCTGATCTGACTTCACATCAAACCCAAGAAAAAAGGGAGAATTTAAAAAAGATCACTAGCCTCTCCGGGAAGTGGGAAGTGTCCGCTCCTTTCCTTCTTCCAAATCACTCTGTCATCTTGGCGAATCTCAAAAATCCCGCCACTTCCACCCACCAAAACTACTTTTTGACCAGTAGTCTTTTCAATCTCAGCCGACACACGATCAGCTTCAGGACGGTAATTTCATTGTTCGCAATATTCGATCTCGAGCGCCATACGGGGATTATCGCCACGAATATCGCACTAACAAATGAAAACCTCTCTAACGTTACAATTTTTATGCACCTCTATGTGACGAAATCTAAAAGCACCTTGTGGACCCTCTAATTTGGAATTCAAAAAGAAGAGGACCTCATCAAAAGAAAAAACAGAATAACCCTAGAATTCCATGAGTCTCGTCAGTCGACGGGACCTGATCCGATGCCTATTCCCTTTTTTTCGAAAGAGCTTTCTAATCCAATTAATCATTTTTTTAAATCTACAAGTTTAGGGTTAAATCGAGCTGATTTTTTAAGTTCTTATCTTTTCAGTATTTATTGAAAGGATAACCCTGAGGAGGCTTCGTTTCTAAAATTAGTGGGTGCGGACTTCTAACTGAAAAACTTCATAGCCAGCTTGATTGCCTTACCATGTTGCATCGAAGCAACGCGATCACCCATTCGAGAAGCAAAGCTTACAAAATCTTCGAGCTGATCCATCTGCTCATGAAAAGCTCTCCCCTCAGGTGATTTCATATCTTCAGAAGCAGCCTTACAGTTTCGTAAAGTCTCAAGGGCTGGCTCAATTTCTCGCCGTTTCCGCTCTCGTGCAACCCGCCTAAAGATCTCCCATACATCTTTCTCGGCTTCAAAGAACTCTTTTCGCTCGCCTTTCTTGGTAACAATCCGGATCAGCCCCCAGCTCACGAGATCCTTTAAGTTTGTATGAGCATTCCCCCTGCTAATCTCGAGAGTTGCCATAACCTCATCAGTACTCATTACGTCTGGAGCAGTCATCAGAAGAGCATGGATCTGAGCCATGGTTCGATTAATGCCCCACTGAGCTCCCATAATACCCCACTGGGTCACGAACTCGTCACGTGCCGCTTCCAGATTGACTGCTTCACTAATCATCTTCTTTCAGGATTTACTGAAAGTTCATTTCTGTCAAGCTAAGTCTTAAAGATTTTAGAGATCTCATGACCCCTACGACAAGGACTAGACCTTAAAATTAAACGAAGCCTGCCCCCAAAAAGAAGCATCAAGCTATGGGGAAATTAGAGGCCTTAAGAATCCGTCAAGGCAGCCACTCCAGGGAGATTCTTTCCTTCAAGGAGTTCAAGACTTGCACCACCACCGGTAGAAATAAAGCTCATCTTGTCAGCAACGCCGAACTTCACCGCGGCAGTCACAGAATCACCTCCTCCAACGATACTTAGAGCTCCGCTCTCCACAACGGCTTTGGCAATCTCCCTTGTGCCCTTCGCAAAGCAGTCCTTTTCGAAGACCCCCATTGGCCCGTTCCACAGAACCGTCTTGGCCGTCAATAAGACTTCCTTAAATTCAGCAATCGCCACGTCGCCGATATCGATGCCTTCCTTGTCAGCCGGAATTGCCCCACCTTTCCCGTAGACTTCAGTATTCCAAGTCTCAGCGCCTTCCTTAAAATCCTTGGTGATGCGCGTATCTGCTGGAAGAAGAAAGTTGACTCCTTTTTCCTCGGCTTTTTTCAAAATCTCAAGAGCCAACTCCTGCTTGTCATTTTCGACCAAGCTCATTCCAATTTCGTAACCTTGCGCCTTCCGGAAAGTATAGGCCATAGCTCCACCAATCAGGATAGTATCAGCTTTTTCTAGGAGCGCGGAAATAACCTCGATCTTATCACTCACTTTCGCACCCCCCATAATCACAACAAAGGGGCTTTCAGCGTTAGCGAGTTTACCCTCCAGATACTCAAGCTCACGCTCGATGAGCAATCCCATAGCGCTTTTAGAAACATGATGCGTTACGCCCTCGGTGGAAGCGTGGCCTCGATGAGCGGTTCCAAAAGCGTCATTCACAAAAATTTCTGCGTTTCCGGCGAGAGACTTCGCGAACTCAGAATCGTTTTTCTTCTCCTCGCTGTAGTAACGAGTATTTTCCAAAAGAAGGGCGTCTCCATCCTTCAGTTGCGAGCGAAGAGCTGCAGTGTCATCGCCGATACAATCTTCCGCAAAAGTAACATCCTGCTCCAACAACTCACAAAGTCGGGCCGCAACTGGTTCCAACGAATACTTATTCTCTTTAGCTTCGGTCGGCCGCCCCATGTGGGAACAGAGAACGAGGCGGGCTCCGTTGGACAGAAGCTCTTTGATAGTCGGAAGGGCCGCCTGAATACGGGTGTCATCCGTGATTTCGAAGGCATCGTTAGTGGGAACATTAAAGTCGGCACGCATTAGCACTTCCTGACCGGCGACGTCGATATCGCGAATGGTGAGTTTACTCATAATTGGATAGGTTTTTGGTGCCGCAGACACGGCTTTCTGTCAAGAGTTCCCCGGTTTTCACGATTCTGCCCTGTAGAGCGTGAACCTTCCTTGCGCCTTGTCATTCAAGAGTTCCTTGCTCATTCTCACAAAAAGTCATGAAGATTAAGAAAGCGGTCATTACGGCAGCCGGCCCCACACAGCAGCACTTACCTCTGCAGACCCTTGTCAGCCCAAATGGAACGACTAAAACCGTCGTAGCTTTTATCCTCGACGAAATCTTCGCCAGTGGGATTGAATCCGCTGCCATCGTCATCGCACCAGGAACAGAGAAGGCTTTCTCCTCCGCAGTCGCCAACCATCTTGATAAGGTCGTCTTTATAGAACAATCGGCTCCACAGGGATATGGACACGCCATTCTTTGCGCCCGGGATTTCACTGCAAACGACCCATTTCTCGTGATGATGGGTGACCATCTCTATCTTTCCTTTGCCAAAGAATCGTGCGTTCGCCAGCTCCTAAACTTCGCATCCCAAGCAAACGGACCGGTTTCTGCGGTTCAACCAACCCACGAAAGTAAGCTTCCATTTTATGGGACAGTGGCAGGTTCACCGGTCAGAGGAATTCAGGGCCTCTATGAAGTCTCTGATATAATCGAAAAGCCGACCCCCACTATCGCTGAGCAAGAGCTCATTGTTCCGGGCTTACGATCAGGCAGCTATCTTTGCTTCTTTGGGATACACGTTCTGACAGCACCTGTAATGGAATACCTCGATCAAGCATTCACTAAAAAAGGGGACCTTCCACTCACACCCAGCCTTGCTGCTGCCGCTAAAAGTGAAAAATATCTCGCGTGCGAGATCGAGGGCCTACGGTTCAATATCGAAGAATCTTATGGACTCCTTCGCGCTCAACTCGGAATGGCACTCTCCGGTGAAGGCCGCGACGAAGTAATGGGTTACATCATCGAACTGATTGCTACTACCCGAAGCTAATCTTCTCATAACTTCCGATGTTAGTCTCACTCATCACCGCAGAGGACCCCGCAACACGCGATCGCTCATTAGCGGAGGCTTGTGTTTCCCTCGACACCGAGGGGCTCTTGCAAGAATGCTCCGCGTTAGACGCCTTCCGCCGCACATCAGAAAATCTCTATCATCGCGTCCGTGCCATCTTTTTTCTGCAAGCCATTCATCAATTTCACCTCCCCGAAAAACTCCCCACTTCAGATGCGGGATCCATTCCCTTCGATGGTTATGAGAATCTTCTCGGGCGCCAATTTGAGGAGGCCATAGAAGTCTTTCTTAAAGTCCAAGATCGGGAAGGCCCGTCCGATGGTATTTGCTCCGCTCTCTCGTCAGCCTACCATCAACTCGCCTTCCAGACTCTGGCTAATCAAGTCCGAAAATCAGTCCGGACGGTCCGCGGAAACCAGTGGATGTTCCGCATGGGGCACCCAGCTGATCACCCACTCCGCATCCGTCATGAACTCCTTGAGCAGGACCAACATCGCTTTCCAATTCTCTGCGAACGCACCCCTGTTCGCATGGATCTTACCCACTCGGCTTGGTCGGACATTTTTTTCCTGGGCATGGACTTCCCCCAAGGAGCCCGGGTCGTCAACGTCTCAGTTGATCTCGCTATTCATGGGCACGACGCCGAACCCAAACCTCCGGTCGAGGCCTACTTTCGTATCGTCGATGAACCCGTCCTCAAACTCACGTCTATTGACCTTAAAGCCACTGCCACAATTACCTCTCTAGCCGATGTCTTCGACTTTGCTAAAGACTATCTCGGACTCCTAAAAGCGGCCATCATTGCATCCGGCATCATCCCACCCGGCATCGAGGGTTCCGGAAAATCCCTCGCCGAGCTCCTCAATAGACTCGTTGGCCCGAATCGCGGAATTGAAATCATCTCTTCGGTTAACGACATCCCAAAAGGCTCTCGCTTAGCCGTTTCGACAAATCTCCTCGCCGCCCTCATAAGCGCTTGCATGCGCGCTACTGGACAAACCCAGTCGCTCACCGGCGAACTCACCGAAAATGAAAGACGTCTTGTCCTAGCCCGCGCCATCCTAGGCGAATGGATCGGTGGCTCCGGCGGTGGTTGGCAAGACTCCGGCGGCGTCTGGCCAGGAATCAAACTTATCGAAGGTGAACTTGCCGGCGAAACCGATCCAGAACAAGGAATCTCGCGGGGCCGCCTCATGCCCAAACACAAAGTATTTAACCATGAGGAAATCCCGAACTCCGCTCGGCAGGCCCTCACCGATTCCTTAATTCTCGTTCACGGAGGCATGGCTCAAAACGTCGGCCCCATCCTCGAAATGGTCACCGAGAAATATCTTCTCCGATCCTCCGAGGAATGGGAGGCACGCCAAGAAGCTCTCGAACTCCTCGATCAAATCGTAACAGCCCTCGCTAGCGGTAACATCCGAGAACTGGGACGCCTCACCACCGAGAACTTTCGGGGACCGCTCCAAACGATCATTCCTTGGGCCACCAATCACTTCACCGAAACTCTCATCGATCGAGTCTCCAAGAAATTTGGGGAAGACTTCTGGGGCTTTTGGATGCTCGGCGGCATGTCCGGCGGTGGCATGGGCTTTATTGTCGAACCATCACGTAAGCAGGAAGCCCTCAATATCATTCACGCCATTATGATTCAGACCAAGCGGGAGCTCGAAAACGCCCTCCCCTTCGCCATGGATCCCGTCGTTTACGACTTTGCAATCAACCCACATGGGACCTTTGGTCAGATCCATCATGGAGACGAAGCCCTCCTACCTCCCCCCTACTACCACCTCGCTCTCGCAGACACGCTGCGGACTCCTCCCGAGAAACTCTCACCGACAACCCGCGCTGAACTCGATCAATTCGCCCGGGCCTGCCGGACAAAATCCATATTTTCTTCTTCTGTCGAGTCCCTCTTCGAAACACTCATTCCGCATACCGATGACGACGCGAACGGTGATAACTCACTTTCCAAACTGCTCGCCAAAAACGGATTTGATCAAAGACAACACGAACAAATTCGCAAAGACCTTTTCGAAGGTAGAATCGGACTCGCCCAAAACCGCCTACCTCCAACCACTCTTATCAAGGATGTCTCACCTGCAGACATCACTGATTTCACCAGATCAGATTCTACGAAAGATCTCGTGGTTGGCGAACAAGCACTCGCTAACGGGGAAGTCGGTATCATCACGCTCGCCGCTGGAGCTGGTTCCCGCTGGACCCAAGGTGCAGGCGTCTGCAAGGCTCTCCACCCCTTCGCTCGTCTTCGCGGTCGCCATCGCACCTTTATCGAAACCCACCTAGGCAAGTCCCGCAAGCGCGGCCTCGAAGCAGGCTCGACCATTCCCCATGTCTTTACAACATCCTACCTAACCCACCAACCGACACGTCAGTTTTTAGATAACGTTGAGGATTACCACTATCCTGGCTCGCTCCACTTGTCCCAAGGTCGGTCAGTGGGCCTTCGCATGATTCCAACTGTGAGTGACCTGCGCTTTGCCTGGGAGGAAATGCCCCAGCAAGTCCTCGATGAGCAGCAGCAAAAAATGCGTGACTCCGTGAGATCCTCCTTGCTCAACTGGGCCCAATCAACCGGGGAATCGAATGATTACACCGACAACCTCCCGCTACAGTGCCTCCATCCTGTCGGTCACTTTTACGAAGTTCCCAATCTTCTTCTCAATGGGACTCTCGCCGATCTTCTAACCGACCGACCACAGCTCAAAACGCTAATGCTGCACAATATCGACACTCTCGGGGCCGATGTTGATCCCGCCCTGCTTGGCCACCACTTAGCGAGTAAAACTGGACTCACTTTCGAAGTTATCACTCGCCGACTTGAAGACAGAGGCGGCGGCCTCGCTTCCATCGAAGGCCGCCCGAGACTCCTCGAGGGCCTCGCGATGCCGCGCGAGGAAGACGAGTTCATACTCTCTTACTACAACTCGATGACAACCTGGATTGACATCGACAAACTTCTCGGGCTCTTTGGCCTCACCCGCGATGATATTCTTGCTCGTGACGAGAGAAAGATCCTCGCCGGCATCCGAAAAGTTGCCTCAACTCTTCCCACTTACATCACGCTCAAAGAAGTGAAAAAGCGCTGGGGCCATGGTCAGGAAGACGTCTTCCCCGTCACGCAATTCGAAAAACTCTGGGGTGACCTCACCACCCTCTCCGGCATCGATTCAAAATTCATCATTGTTCCAAGATCCCGCGGTCAGCAACTCAAAGACCCGTCCCAACTGGACGCCTGGCTCCGAGATGGCTCTGCCGACCACATCGAGTCACTCTGCGAGTGGTAGAAGATTGATTTTATCTTTTCCCGCCTCTAATTAAAACCTGAGACCATGATGAGGAGGTTGCATTTATCGGTCATGCTCTCATCGTGAGCACCAGCCTGAGATTACGAGGTTGATCTCGTCCATTTACCATTAAGCACTAACTTTTAAATCTCCACTGCCTCCGCGAGCATCTGGCGATACTCAGCCTGCGGAACTTCGTATCCCCCGAAAGTCCTCAAATGATCTGTCATCCACTGCGTATCAAGCAAGATGGCTTGCTCTTCGCGAAGCCACTCCACAAGCTTAACCAAAGCAATCTTACTCGCGTCGGCCTTCCGACTAAACATGCTCTCGCCAAAAAATGCTCTTCCTAGCCGGACCCCATAAAGACCGCCTTGTAAACCCTCTTCATCCCAGCATTCGACCGAATGGGCAAATCCTTGTTCAAAGAGCTCGCAATAACTCTCCATGATTACCGGATCGATCCAAGTCTCTTCTCGATCACAGCATCCTTCCATCACCTCTTTAAATGAACTGTCAAATCGCACCTCAAAAGGTCGCTTTTTCATCGACCGCTTCAAACCATGAGAAATATGAAATCGGTCGTCGAGCGGAATGATCCCCCGCTCCTTCGGCTGAAACCAATAAATCTCACCATCTTCCGACATCGGGAAAACCCCTTCTATATAGGCACCCAAAAGGACTTCTGTCGGTATTTTCTCCACCGCAGTATTTTCGCGATACAAAGCCCTTATTTCAATCTACAATTCCACCCATGAAGATCGATCTCGCTAATTTACCCGACGAAGGCAAGCACTTTGAGGGCGAGCTTCCTCCCGAAATCTTTGACCTCCAAGAGAGTGATATTATTAGTGTTAGTAAATTAAAATACTCTCTTTTTACTCAGCGCTTTGATACTGAGCTCCTTTTAACTGGTAGCTTGGAAGCCACATTCGAGCTTACCTGTATGCGCAGCCTTCATCCCTTCAAACAAACCATCGCAATGCCATCCACCGTCGTTAGTATTGAGCTTGGAAATGACGGAATCGTCGACCCCGCCCCCCAAATTCGGGAGGAAATCCTGCTTGAACTCCCCACCAATCCACGCTGTGAGGATGGTGACACCCCCGAAAATTGCAAAATAGATCCGAAGTATTTAGCAGTAGACAAACCGACCGATGATGGAGTAGAACCCGCCCCCGAGCCGGAAAAGCCCAACCCATGGGGTGCTCTGGACGAATTGGACTCTCAAGATTAACTTTCTTTCCCACCAGATTCATGGCCTCACCAAAACGTCGCACCTCCAAGCACAAACAGAAGCTCCGCCGTGGAGCCAACCGTTGGCGTAAGCCCCTCCTCAAGACCTGTCCTGAGTGCGGCACAAGCATTCCTGGACACATTGCCTGCCCAGCTTGCGGAACCTACCGCGAGCGCCAGGTGGTAGACGTCGATCAGGTTTAGATCACGTCATCAAAAATAGTTTCCAAAACTTTACTGAGCGCGGGGGCACCCTCCGCGCTTTTTTACCGCGATGAAGATTGCACTCGATGCCATGGGCGGGGATAACGCCCCAAATGTAAACCTCGAAGGGGCTCGCGATATCCTCGCTGAAAACTCCGAGATCGAATCCATTCTCCTTACCGGCCCAGCCGACAAGCTCAAAAAGGCCGCAGCTGAATGCGGCCTGACCGACACGCGGGCAATCTTCATTGATGCTTCTCAAGTTGTTGGCATGGAGGAATCCGGTGCCAAGGCACTTAGACGCAAGAAAAATTCATCCATCTCCATCGCAGCTGAACTAGTGAAAAAAGGTGAGGCTCAAGCCCTCGTTTCGGCGGGTAACACTGGGGCAGCCGTCGCGACTGCCACGGTAAAGCTCCGCCTTCTAAAAGGAGTGCAGCGAGCCGGTATTGCCTCGCCCATGCCCAATGAATTTGGCGTCTGTAATCTTCTGGATGCTGGAGCCAATCCCGAAGCCAAGCCAAGCCACCTTCTCGGTTATGCCATCATGGGTAGCGTTTACGCCCGCGAAGTTCTTAAGGTCGCCGATCCACAGGTCGGTGTTATGTCCAACGGTGAGGAAGAAGAAAAAGGAACTGCCTTCACCCAAGAAACCATGATTCTCCTCAAGAATCTAGTCGAGCAAGGCAACGCCCCCTTCACTCTTTGTGGCAACGTTGAAGGTCACGACCTATTCCAAACAAAACTCGACGTCTGCCTCTGCGACGGCTTCACCGGCAATATAGTCCTTAAAAGCTGCGAAGCGACCGCTAAGGCCATGTCTAAATGGATGAAAGAAGAGTTTAAAAAGAACCCTGTCCGCATCACCGGAGCCCTCCTTGGCAAAGGCGCCTTTCAAGCCGTCAAGGATCGTACAAACTATGAATCTTACGGGGGAAGCCCTCTCCTTGGCGTTAACGGCGTGGTCATCATCGCCCATGGTGGTTCCTCTACTCTCGCCGTCAAAAATGCCCTCAAAATGGCCGCCCAAGCACTCAAACACGAGGTCAATTCCAAGATCGAAGAAGCCCTAGCAAAGGTGAGCCCTCCCGATTTGACTCCCAGCCAAGAATAAGTTCATACGCCCATCGCCTTTAGTGATTGGCCCCCTCTACAACTTTGCCATCATCCTCTCATGATGAATTTCGACACTCCGATCGCCCGAAATGGAACGGGCTCTCTCAAATGGGACCGCCGTAGCGATCTCGACCCCTTCTGGGTCGCTGACATGGATTTCACATCTCCACCCGAAGTTATCGACGCCATCCACAGACGCGTCGACCACGGGGTCTTCGGGTATGCCGTTCCACACTCTTCCCTCGTCGAAACCCTCCAAGGATATCTCCAAGAACGAATCGGCTACGCTTGCCCCGAAGAAGAAATCATTCACCTCGGCGGCCTTGTCCCTGCCCTCTCTCTCGCCGCCCGGGCTTTCGGAAAAACTGGAGAGAAGGTTCTTACCTGTACTCCCATCTATCCCCCCTTTCTTGGTATTCATCATGATGCTTCCATGGATCTTATAAGCGTTAACCATATTAAAATCAACGAGCAGTGGACTTTCGATTGGCAAGCACTCGAAGACAAAGTCACCCCCGACACCAAGATTTTTCTCCTCAGTAATCCACAGAACCCAATGGGCCGAGTTTTCAAGGACGAAGAGATCACTCAACTCGCCAGCTTCTGTGAAAAGCACGACCTGATCCTACTGTCAGACGAAATTCACTGTGACCTCATTCTTGACGAAAAAAGGACTCCTCACTTCTCCGCTCTTAATTTACCAGAATCACTGCGCGATCGAACCATCACCCTTTTAGCCCCGAGTAAAACCTACAATATTGCGGGCCTCGGCTATGCCTTTGCGATCATTCCAAATGACTCCATCCGACGCCGCTTCACCGCGGTTCGCGGCCACACGCTTCCTGAAATCAATTGTATCGCTTATTATGCGGCTGAAGCAGCCTACAAACACGGCGAGCCATGGCGACAAGATCTTCTCACTTACCTTCGTGAGAACCGAGATCTTCTTACTTCGACTATCCGGCAAAAAGTTCCTGATGCCAATGTTCCTGATATCGAAGCCACCTACTTGGCTTGGGTTGACTGTAGGTCTCTCCAAGTTAGGGACCCAGTCCAAGCTGCCGAAGACTCCGGACTCTTCCTTTCCGACGGCAAGTTCTTTGGTGAAGACCGCTGCGTCCGCATAAATTTCGGCACACAAACCAAACGACTCAAATTAGCTCTTAGTAAGTTTTGCGATGCAATGGGACTTTAGATAGCCCTCGCACAAAGCTCGTGAGACTCTTTTAACTCCTAGTCGTAACATCTAGTTCCCGCACAAATGCGGCCCTTAAAAATATTGTCCAAGAACAGTATTATATCGATCTAGGGTTCGATCCCTAAAAACTGCTGATAACGACCTGCCTAACGCTAAGTAGTAAGGTCTGTGAGATTTGACTGTGCTATTTTTATTTCGCTCCACGTCCTTCAAATCAGCCAAGGTTTCAGCGAAGAAGCTCTGACCCTTTCGAATCGATTAGAGAATACGAAAGCAGCCAAACTTCTTATCTTTAAGCTTTGCGATAATGAGGGCCACGGGATGGATTGTCTTGATGTCTTTCAACCTCGATTGACAAAAAACGGCACCTGTTTTGGAGTGTCACACTCCCTTCGGAACGGGGTATTCTCAATCCTTCTTTCCGAGTCCACAGACTTTAGGAACTGGAGGCATATTATCGAGTTGGACCGTCATGGTTCGCAAGCGACAGTTCACGAGACTGATGATGGGACCTTCCTACTTGCTTACGAAAAAGATGCTCCCAATTCATGTTGGATCCGCTTGAGATCCTACCCTGATTTAAACGCACTCCGCTCTGGGAAATATGATCACGAGATCGACTTACCTAGAAAACTCGCCCCAACTGCTGAAGGCACTCCTAGTTTTGAACAGGTCGATATCAAAAACGGCGATCTTGCCACCTCAAATATCCATCTTCGCTTTCACTACTTCAAATATGCACGAGTTGATCAACTGGCATCAGGCACCCTCACTAACTTTAAAAAATGGAAAGCCACCCCTTCTAGAAAACTGAATCAGGCGTTCATCAAGCTTGGTGCTGAAGGTAATATCGGCGACCGGAGCAAATTCATCTGGAAGGAAAAATCGTATTACTTGCAAGAAGTTCAGGGAACCCGCAGGGACTGGGGTGCATGGAGACTCTTCTTGTGCGATTCTAATGGGCTTCCCCTAAAAAGGCTGAATCTTAAAACACCGGGGAACTCGACCGCTTTTGCAAACGCGACAGTTTCCCGAATCAAAGATCAAAGCGGACAAGACCTCCTGATTTTCACTGCTTTCCTCCACAGCAAGGGCTCGTCTCCACCAGAAGCTGGCCAGATGCTACTTACCTTCGACGCCCTCTAATCCTGACAGATATGTTACCTAAAGGAGAAGTCTCCTTATCCTACTATTGTCACGAGACGCCTTAATTATAGAGGGCGATACCTAACAGAGAAGAAGAGATTAGGATGGAAGGCTCAAGCTTCTCAGGGGCTGCTTTGGCCCCATTTTCCATCTCATGAAAACGGCAAAGACCGCACCGATCAGCGAATATCCCCGCTAAAATTAATCGAAATTAGTAAAGGCCTGCCGTTTCTACTCTCTGAACTTATCGCCTCCAGCCTTGAAGCCGCCTCAAAGCAAAGACATACTCAATCCATGAACTTTTGGGCCCTTTCACTTTTACTCATCCTAGGACTGCCCCTTTTTGGAAGTCAGCATGTGATTCTTTGTGGCGGACCAGCCTCACGGAAGTGGGAAAACCTTCGTGTCGAACAGGATCGCCATGATAACTGGTGGGCCAATTTCGTTCGAGCCTCGACCATGCGAATGGATGAAATAAGAAATTCCTACGGCTCTGATTCTACGATCACTTGGATCGTTTACAAAAACGGTTACCTTACCCGTGGGCGTGACGACAAAAAGCCATATACCTCATGGGTCGCAGAACAGGCCATCAAAAGGAAAGCCAAACTTGTTTGGATCAATACGGGTGATCAAGCGATTTCCACAATCAACCTCCAGCAAAATATTGTCACTTTCGATTTTTTCGGCCACTCCAACCGCCACTGCTTAATGCTCGACTACGGCAGTGACGTAATGGCCGTCAGCCAGACTTGGATTCATGAAAGAGACCTCGTTAAGATTAACCGCCGCGCGTTCACGAAGAATCCTTTTTGCCAAAGCTGGGGCTGCCATACAGGTGAAAGTATGTCTGCCGTCTGGAAACGCAGTATGGGATTCCCACTTGTTGGCGCGAAGGGAAAAACCGACTATGCAGCGCTCTCCCTCGGTAAAATGCCCACCATTTCCGGCGAGTGGATTCGGTAAATCCTCACCACCAATCTTATGACCTTTGAAGAACTCAACACCCTCTATCAACTCCCACTTTTTGACCTGATCCAGCGTTCCCGCCAGATCCACGAGGAAAATTGGCCGGCAGCCGAAGTCCAGCTCTGCACGCTCCTCTCCATTAAGACGGGAGGCTGCTCCGAAGATTGCTCCTACTGCGCTCAATCCGCTCGCTACAAAAGTGGTGTCGATGCCGAACGTCTCATGGAGAAGTGCGACATCATGAAGCGAGCCGAGGCTGCCCGCGAAAGCGGCTCAACCCGTTTCTGCATGGGAGCAGCCTGGCGCGGTGTTCGTGAGGGAACCAAGCGATTTGAGCAAGTCCTCGATATCGTTCGGGATGTTTCCGAACTCGGTATGGAAGTCTGTGTTACTTTAGGTGAGCTAGGACCTTCCGAAGCGGAAAAGCTTAAAGATGCCGGAGTGACTGCCTACAACCACAACATCGACACCTCTCCGGAACACTATCCTAAGATTGTCACCACCCACACTTTCCAAGATCGCCTCAACACAATTCGTCATGCACAAGATGCCGGAATGTCAATCTGCTGCGGCGGTATTTTAGGACTTGGCGAAACTACCGAAGACCGTCTCAAAATGCTAGAAGTCATCTCCAGCTTCAACCCACAACCCGAGTCCGTTCCGATTAACTCCCTCATGCCTATGCCCGGCACTCCGCTGGCCGAAAAACAGGGAGTCGACGTCTTCGAACTCGTCCGGATCATAGCCTTAGCTAGGCTTGCGGTTCCCAAAGCTAAAGTCCGTCTTTCAGCTGGGCGAACGCAATTGTCCGAAGAAGCACAAGCTCTTTGCTTCTTTGCCGGAGCCAACTCTATTTTCTATGGAGATAAACTCCTCACCGCCAAGAATCCCGCAATCGAAAAAGACCTCGCTCTCATCGACCGCCTTGGCATGAAACCCCAGGAACCAAACCGGAGGCTAGAGGCGCCTGATCCTGATGAATCACGTCCTGCCGAACCACAACTCGGCTGATCTTCACTATCCCGCATGAATTGGCCAGACCATCGTTGCCGTATCGAA
Source organism: uncultured Verrucomicrobiales bacterium (assembly GCA_949373085.1). Lineage (GTDB taxonomy): Bacteria > Verrucomicrobiota > Verrucomicrobiia > Verrucomicrobiales > Akkermansiaceae > SW10. Next base: position 24,300 of record CASICJ010000023.1, on the reverse strand, counting down.
GTTTCTCTCGATCGGCAACAAGTCACTCTATTTAGAGAGGGGAAAAATATTTTTGAAGCATTCGCTTCAACTGCCGCCAAGGGCGCGGGATTTGAAGAGGGATCCTATCGAACGCCCATCGGAAACTTTGTAGTTCGTGAACGTATCGGCGAAGGAGCTCCACTCCACACCTCATTCAAAGGACGCCTCCCACGGAGAATTTGGCAAGGCGAGAAGTCAGACGACGCCATCCTCACACGCATCCTCTGGCTCCACGGACTTGACCCCGAAAACAGCAACACCTACCACCGCTACATCTATTTCCACGGAACCCATGCTGAAGACCTGATCGGGAAGCCCGCGTCACACGGTTGCATCCGGCTAGCAAACAAAAAGATGCTGGAACTCTTCGAACTCACTCCGATAGGTACGGCGGTTCAAATATCCTAACCCATCATGCAAAAAATCATCGCCTTTGACTGCGACTCAACCCTTTCATCCATTGAAGGTGTCGATGAGTTGGCTCGAATCGCCGGGGACCAGATCTTTAAGGAAGTTGAGGACTTAACGAATCTTGCCATGGATGGTAAAGTGCCTGTCGAGGAAGTCTTTGCTAGACGTCTTGATCTCATTCAGCCGACCCTTGCTCAGTGTGAAGCAGTTGGGAGGATGTATCTGAAGACGGTCGAGCCGACCGCAAAAGAGACCATCAACAAAATGCAGGAAAAAGGATGGACGTGCATTATTATCTCTGGTGGCTTCGAACCTTGTATTTCTCCTCTTGCTCGAGAACTTGGCATCGCAAAAGTTGAAGCGGTTCCCTTAAAATTTGATACCAGGGGACAATATCTTGGATTCGACGAAAATTACCCGACAACGAGATCAGGAGGGAAAACTGAAATCATTAGATCAATCCGTGCAAAACTTGGGCTAAACAAGTTCATCATGGTTGGAGACGGAGTGAGTGACTTAGAGACGGTTTCTGAAGTTGATACTTTCATCGGATTCTTCCGCTATGTTCAAAGAGACTCAGTTGCGCAAAATTGTAGCGCCAGCGCCTTTTCAATATCCGAAATCTTAGAAACTCATTTAAATTTCTAAGATGCTATCATCACTTACTTTAGGACAAAAATCTTGTCATGTATTGTCTATCGAAAGACGCAGAAGCCACTGCAGCTGAAGATCTGACGAAACCAACGCATTTGCATTGGTGATTACCCCCTAAGACCAAGGCGAATGAGCTCAGCGCTGTCGGCTCCAGGCTGCTCCTTTAAAACACGATCAACCGCCTTTCGGGCTTCCGCCTGTTTGAAGCCAAGTGCCATCAATCCCATTTCTGCATCTCGCGCCGAATCCGTCCGCCCCGGATCTGAGTCCCAAGTCTCGACAACTCCCACCTTGTCCTTCAATTCCAAAATGATTCTCTCCGCAGTCTTTTTGCCAATCCCTTTCACCCCGGATAGTCCCGCGGCATCTCCCTGAATCACCGCCTGTTTGAAGCCTTCTACGGGCAATCCCCCCAAAACAGCCAAGGCTGTCGCGGGCCCAATTCCACTCACACGGTCGATCAGGAGCATAAAGACATCTTTTTCCTCGTCTCGTGCAAAACCGTATAACGTCAGCGAATTCTCACGCACATGCTGGTATATCCGCAGATCGATCGAGTCCCCCTCGAGTGGATTCAGCTGATCATAAGTTGAAAGAGGTAATTGGACGAGATACCCTACTCCGCCGGCTCCCACCACCACTCTTCCAGGAATACCTTCCCAAACTTCACCTTTCAAACGTGCGATCACACTGCGAACGCTAGCCAAAACCAGTCGTATCATAAAGGACAATCACCTTACCTAAGGTCCGTCGAAGATACTTTATTAGGAAAACCTAACTTAATTGTTTACTAAATATTTTAATTTTACATTATTTAGGGTTTTTTTGGTCGCTATTTTCGTAAATTACTGCTAATCTGTCTTCGTTATGGCAACTACTAAAAGGACGCGTTTCTCCCGTCGACTTCCTGATCATGTCACCGATGAATTGGTGAATGTTCTAGGTTCAGATCCGAAACTTTTCGGATTCAATGAGCTTTTCGAGGATGTCTATGAGCGGTTGAAAGAGCGTAATGCAGTAAGTGGTGGAGAAGAAATGCTTCGTCTTCGCGCTTATGAAAAGCTGCAAAATCTGGTTACCCGTGGCCTTGCCGAAAAAGATGGCAAGGAGTATCGCGGACTCGAGCGCATTCAGGAAGCGCACAGCGACAATATTGCTCAGCAAGAGGGTTAGAACCCCAAACAAAGAGAATTTCGCAGAAATTGATGCTGGCTTTACCAGCTCCGAATCCTTTAATTAACCGTGTTGGTAACGACGCGGTTAATTGTTTTTACACGAAAGGCGATTACTCCTCAAATAAGGTTTAAAGCTACCCCAATTCCGCTCTAGAATTATGTTGAACGACTATCTTCCCGTTATTCTTCAGGCCCTCGCAGCCATAGGATTTGCAGGCGCGGCGCTTGGACTAAGTGTTCTTCTTGGCAAGAGGGGAAGCTACAACGAGACCAAGGAAACCCCCTACGAATGTGGAATGCTTCCAATTGGTGAGGGAGCCCCACGTTTTAGTGTGAAATTCTACCTCGTAGCGATGCTTTTCGTAATCTTCGATATTGAGGTTGTCTTCATGTATCCTTGGGCAGTTAGCTTTGCCGACCTCGTCCGTGAGAATGTCATGGTTCTCTGGAGTATGGCCAGCTTCGCTGGAATCCTGACAATTGCCTACGTTTACGCGCTCAAAAAAGGCGCCCTGAACTGGAAGGGCTAGAGTGGCTCAGCATCGCCTCATTTTTCAGAGACGAGCTCTATACAATCAGGAGGTTTCGCATTAGAACACATTAATGTTCGCTGGAACCTTTACCGCCCTCATTACCCCTTTTCGCGATGGCACCCTCGATCACGTAGCTTTCAAAGCCCTTATCGATCGTCAAGTCGCAGCAGGAATCACCGGAATCGTTCCCGTAGGCACTACTGGCGAATCCCCTACCCTCAGTTCGAACGAGCACCTTGAGGTTATCAGCGCAGCAGTTGAGTATGCTGACAAGCGCCTTCTCGTCGTCGCAGGGAGCGGCGCCAATTCTACCAACGAAGCTATCTATCTCACTCAAGCTTCCGAAAAAGCCGGGGCGGATGCCTCACTTCAGGTTTGCCCCTATTACAACAAGCCCTCCCAAGAAGGCCTCTACCAACACTACAAGGCGATCGCAGCAAATACCGGGCTTCCGGTTATGCTCTACTCGATTCCCGGACGTTCCGTAATCGAGATTAGTATTGAGACAATTGCCCGCCTTGCTAACGATTGCGAAAATATCCTGGCCAACAAGGAAGCGGGTGGCTCGGTTGATCGAATCAACCAACTTGTTCAAGCTGTCCCAGAGGATTTCCAAATTCTTTCCGGAGATGACCCCCTCACCCTCCCTTTCATGTCATGCGGAGCGGTCGGCCTCGTTAGCGTCGCCTCGAACCTAATACCCGAAGTGATGACCAGCCTCGTCAATCGCTGCCTCGAAGGAGAATTTGCCGAAGCTCTAGAGATCCAGAGACGCTACTATCCGCTTCTTTCAGGCCTCATGGGACTCGATACAAACCCGGTCCCCATCAAATCAGCGGTTGCCTTACAAGGTCACTGCACTGATGAGATCAGACTACCCCTCGTCAACCTTACCGACGAAAAAACGGAGAAGCTTCGAAGCCTCCTCAAAACCTATACCCTCCTCTAGCTCTCAGCACCGGCGCCCTCCTTTTTATCCCACGCCATGAAAGTCTCACGCCTTGCCGATGGGTCTCCCGAGATCTTTCATACCTTACAGGGCGAGGGAGCCTCCTTAGGCTCTCCCGCTGTCTTTCTCCGGCTATCGCTTTGCAATCTCCACTGCCATTGGTGCGACACACCCTACACTTGGAACTGGGAGCAAACTCCCTGGACACACCAGGATGGGATCAAATTTTCAAAAACAGAAGAAATCGTCGAACTTAGCCCGGCCGAAGTCGCGCCACTCATTTTGAGTTACAGCTGTAACCGCCTCGTCCTTACCGGAGGTGAGCCCTTACTTCAACAAGATGAATTGGTAAAACTGGCCAGATTGTTGCCTAAAATAACATTCATCGAAATCGAAACTAATGGCACCAAAATTCCAACTGACGATTTTATTGATATTCCAACCCAATTTAATGTTTCACCCAAACTCTCGAACTCAGGAATGGACGAGAAGCTTCGCTTAAATTTCAAGGCGCTCAGTCTTTTTTCTTCGCTAGAAAAAGCACTCTTCAAGTTTGTCGTCTGCAATCAATCCGACCTCGACGAAATCAAGGCCCTGCGTTTGAAGCTAAACCTTTCTCCCGATCGGATTCACCTCATGCCGGAAGGTCGGGACGCTCAAACACTTCAGCATCGTTCGCTGTGGCTTGCCGATATTTGCCGAGATGAAGGCTATCATTTTAGCCCGCGACTTCATGTTCTCCTTTGGGGAAATGAGCGGGCAAAATAATAATATTACCGGGGTAGCCCGCGAACACCGACGACCCTAATTCCAGAATCACTCTCCGGGGAACTTTTAAGACATGGAACCTTCTCATTCCCTAAACTTCATGCTCGTCCGATAATTTCAAACAACCTTGAAGCAAGGGGGTAAAGGTGGATCCTTCCTAACGTCGGGCCTTTTGGCGCTCCCTTACTTTTTCGCGCTGAATGAAAAGAGGAACAAGCTTCTGCTCAACGTAATCGAAACCAGCTTGGAGGCCTTTTTCCTGATACTCTCGACCGATTTCCGCTTCCACAGCTGTCGGATTACCTTTCACTCGCAAAAAATCATTTGAGGTTGCCCTGATAAACGCCTCGCCATCAATTTTCCCCTTTTCTCGAAGAAGCCATTCTCTCATGTAGAGCGCCAGAATCGCATCACCAATCCAAGCCTCCTCACGCTCTTGATCAATCTCCTCAGTTGTACGTTTCATTTAACTCAATTTGCTGTTGCCGTGCTCTTCCCTGCGCTTCCTTCATTTCCTGCCTTAGTCGGTCCTCAGATTCACGATCCCAATAGCCACTATCCAATTCTATAAAAACGCTAGAGTAAGGAAGAGAAGTTTTCGATTTGAGAACCAAGATTGCATATTTTGAAGCATCACTATGAGCAAGCAAGATCAGCGACCGATTATCCATTTGCCGAACTTGGTGGCCATGCAGCGATTTGTTAAGTTGCTCTCTTAAATAATCGATGCCAGGTGCCCGATCATTACTCACAAAAGATAGCTCACGGGCGGTATTAAACGAAGGAGTCACTGTCTCCGATTTTTCGAGGTGGTTGACGATGAAGTCGACGATTTGCGGAATCTCGCCATCCACAACCAAGGTCCTAACCCCACCGCGCGTAACCACTGGAAATGACGACTCGGCCACAATAATCCAGTTTTGGATTCCAAGCGCATCGACCTCTCTCTCCACTGTCCCCGCCCATACCGGGGCAGTCCGGTCAGGACCAGATCCGCATCCTCCTACCAGGAGTAGGAGGGAGAGAAACCAAATACCTAATTTCATCGCTAAGAACGGCTTAACATAAAAAGTCCTTCACATCAAACGCGCACCCGCCTCCGCCAAATCACTACGCTCCCCACGGCTCAAGGACACATGCGCAGCAAAGTTTTGTCCTCGCATCCGCTGGCGAGTAAAAACCAAGCCATTACTGCGACTATCGACGTAAGGGTGATCGATTTGAGCCGGATCACCAACCAAGACAAGCTTTGACCCTTTCGACATACGAGTAACCACTGTTTTAGCTTCCTTCGGTGTTAACTGTTGGGCCTCATCCAGAATGAAAAAACGATTAGGGATTGAGCGCCCTCGAATATATGCGAGAGCTTCCACTTCGATTACTCCCTGATTCACAAGATCATCGTAAGGCTTTTGCTGGGCGCCTTCCGATTCAGATTTATTTCGCTTACGTTTTGGGCGCTTTGGGTTCTGCGGGCTCATCAGAAGCTCCAGCGCATCGTAAATTGGCTGCAACCAAGGCCGCATCTTTTCCTCTAGGGAACCTGGGAGATACCCCATCTGATCTCCCATTGAAACAACCGGTCGGCTTACGGTCAGCCCATTAAATTCCCGTGCAAAAACACCATGTAAGCCTGCAGCCATCGCCACCAGAGTTTTACCAGTTCCAGCCTGACCAAAGCACGTCACCAACGAGATTTCGGGATTGAGCAGAGCATCGATAAAACACTTCTGACCTAAATTAAGAGGCTTCAAATGATTGCCCTCCGGGATACGCAGAACCTCGGGAACCACTAATCGGACTAACTTCCCATCAGACGCAAGACGAGCTGGTATCGTTTGCTTTTCCCCTGCCTCGAGAAGGACGTATTGGTTCACATGCAGAACAGAGGTTCTCTCGACCCCCAATTCGATCTCCCCTGAACTCGCAAAGCGTTGCAGTTCGTTTTGATCCAAAGTCAATCTCACCATTTCCCGCTTGGCAGAATCCTGCGGGGCAACCTTATCATTCAGGTAGTCCTCGCAGGTGATCCCAACCGCGCGAGCCTTCAGTTGCATATTCAGATCCTTCGTTACCAAAACCACAGGTGGATCGACATGCTCAGCAAGCAATAACGTGCAAGCAAGAATGCGGTGATCTACCCTCTCACGATCCGGAAAGATCCGATGAAACCTTCGTAATTCTTTGCTACTCTTTTCACACAAACTCGGATCATAAATCACCAAACGAATTGTCCCTCCACCATTAGTCGGCACCCCCTTAGTAACTTGCGACTGCGGCCCAAAAATCTCTGTCAACTTTCGGTGAACTCTTCGCGCATTGGCACCACGTTCCGTCTGCTCGGTTTTGAAACGATCTAACTCCGAGAGAACATCGGCCGGAATACACAAATGATTATCTTGAAACCGATTTAAACATCCGGGTTCATGTAAGAGCACATTCGTATCCAGCACGTAATGCTTCCCTGAACCTTCCGGAGATTTGAGTCCAAAATTTTCGAGCTGGTCTGCGGTAAGCAAGGCATCAGTTTTTTGCTGCATGGGAGAGACAACATTTAGGGTTGCTTGAGAGTCTGAGGTAGCTTCTACCATTTGTTAGAGAGCGGATATTTCTTCGTAGGCCGGGATCATAAAAACGCGTCCAGGCCAGTCATTTCCTGAGGCGATAGATGCAGCAGCATCGTTTGATTAGGCTGAAAATTTTTGGCCACAACTTCAGTCAATGCAACGCTAATCCTTATGAAAATCGGTCAAAGCTAAGCGATCAATTTTCCCCAGCGGTGATCGCGGCAACAAATCAATTGCAATCGCCTCCGCAATCCTCTCCGGGCCAGACAAGCTCGCATTCCATCGCGCCAGATCTACTTCGATTCCTTCATAAAAAAGAAATAAACTTACCCCACGCCTCTCATCAGGACGGGCCACCAATGCGACCTGACGCTTCAGTTTTCCCCGCCAAAATTCTTCCAACTCTTCTAAGTTCACGAGTTCACCCAAGACCTTAATCAAACGATCTGCTCTTCCTAAAAGTCTCAAACCTTTCCCGATTAATTCACACCGATCATTTGTAACATACCATCCATCCGTCTTTGGATCTTCGGCAAAAAAACCGTTACCTTTCCGGCGAATGATCGCGGTCAGCAACCCATCACCCTTCAAAGCTAGCCTCCCATCTACAATCTTTGCCTCCCAACCCTGCAGCAAGGGCAAGCCGTCACCGGTCGCGACTTGCGATGAAGTCTCCGTCATCCCATAACTCGGAATCACTGGCCATCCTAAATCCCTCGCTTTGCCGGCAAGCTCTTCATCCAAGGGTCCCCCACCCACTACAAGGATTCTCATGGAAGTGGGGCATTCCAAGCGAGCTGAAACCAAATCATAAACCTGTGTAGGAACCAAAGAAGATATGGTAATTCGATTTGCTGCACACCAATCAGTAAATTTTACCGCATTCCATCGGATATTTAGTTTTACCAGCTTTCCTCCAGAAATCTCAGCTCTCATTACCATACCGTAACCACCGACGTGAATTACCGGTAACGCCAACCCAAGGACATCTTTTGAGACAATCCCCAGCGTCCCTATGACGGATCGAGCTGACCACTCCAAAGCCTCATCAGAAAGAGCCACCCATTTCTCCCTACCACTTGAACCAGAAGTTCGGAAGAAACGATGCCGCTTAAAGTCACCGTTTTTTTTAGCCCAAGCTTCAACCTCGTTCACACTTATAGCTTCGTCCACGGAAGAGCTTCAAGCAAGTCGTCAAAACCCAAGCCCGTCCCCTCGGGAACCTTGAATTCCGGAGAGACGTCTCCCAACGCCTCTATGAATACATTTGCCTCAAACAACCTATGAGTCTGGAGACCACAAATTTCCTTCACCCCGCTTCGAGCCGCCTCCCACGCCGCAAAAGCCTGCCCAAGCGGGTGGTCCATGTAAGTCGTCACGACCACACGTGGACCAGATTTCATTTTCTGCACAGCCGGCTTTATTACCTGAACCTCAGCATCACTAAAGGCCTTTTCAAGGTTTCGGTCCAGGGCCATTGACAATCCTGATTCCTTTGCCAACCGCTCCCAAGCACCAGAAAAATATGGCACGGGGTCTTCCAAAAAATCGATCGCCGCTTTCTCCGCCTCCGACCAATACGATAGTTCCTCAAGTAGCTCGCCCACATCTCCATTCTCATTGAAATCAATCCGCCATTTAAGTTCGGGATACATCGGCATCATCAATCTAATACGGCGTAGATCCAGCCCTCCTCCTTTCCCCCCCTTAACCTTCACATGAGTAAAACCTCTCTCCACGGCCTCACTCAAAACCAACTCGTTCAATAGTGGCAAGGTCGCATGACTCGAGGGAATCTGAAGACCTTCAAATAACGAGCACTTCTTCTCGCGTGCCATCCCATCCGCTCGAATACAATCCAAGGTCCGACGTACTAGTGCGCTTTCCTGATCATGCGCTAGATCAATAAGACACTCGTCTAAAGTTGGATCACCCAACTCAGGCCAAGTATGCAGACATCCAAAACCCGCCCCATTTCTAACCAACGCCCCAGCGTAAGCCCTGCGGGTAGTTTTTGAGTTTAGCGCACCAAGTGTGCGTAACTCATAGTTCCAGATCCAAAAATCGCCCACTTAATCCCAGAGATAAGACTTCTTAACAAAAATTTCGGAATCCCCCTCGAAGAGAGTCACACGCCAAGCCTGAACGTGCCCGTGTTTCAAATACTCCAACCCCGAGACTACAATCTCAAGATCTCCCTTAGCCGAGCCAGGAACCTCAAAATTTCGCTGATTCACCTTTACCCCAGTTCTTGCCTGTCGGTATTCAAAGACCAGCTTGATAGGCTCTAGTCCAATTAATCCGTGCCAACGCATATGGTAATAATTCCCTTTTCGTAAAGTCCGATCGCGCGCCGTCACCGCTCCGTAAAGCCGCTTATTCATCTCCGCACGAATAAAGGGATGGCCAGTCGCAACATCGGTATCCTGAAGATGGAATTGGCGCACCCTAAGGATATCAGGTGCCCCGCAAGAAACCAAAAACGCGGCAAAACCCAAAAAAAAGACCTTCACGGCCTAATCCTCGATATTCAGGATTCATTATTCAATCTAAATTCCATAGTATCGCCGTAATATGGACGTGGGTATTCGCAAAAGACTGGACGATTTCATCCGAAAAAAAGGTTTGAGACAGACTTCTCAAAGGGATGAGATTCTCGAAATTATCTTCACGTCCGATGAACACTTCACCCCGGATGAACTGTTTAATCGGCTTCGAAATGCCGGTTCCAGAGCCTCCCGTGCCACCGTCTACCGAACACTGGGGCTTCTCGTAGAAGCTGACCTGATCCACGAAATCGAACTCGGTGATGGTCAAACTACATACGATCCGAATTTTATCGATCACCCCAATCACAACCACCTAATCTGTGTTGATTGCGGCAAGGTTGTGGAATTCGAGGATACCCACCTCGATCTCCAAAACGATTGCCTGACCCGGCGGCTGGGCTTCCGGCCTGTTCGCCAAAGCCTCCGGATCGAAGCTGCCTGTGAAGACCTGCGCAACGAGGGAAACTGCCCCGATCTAATCCAGGCCCGCGTCAAAGGAAAACGCCTCCCGAATCGAAAGAAATGAAGCTAATCTTCTGCCTTGTTTTAGGTCCCAGCCTAATTTCTCATGGTCAGCTCCGAATCGAATCCAAGGGGTTCAATATGAATGAAAGTGATCTTCGTAGCATTTTTAAATCTACTCTCACCGCACTTCCAAAAGCTGAAAACTTTAAGGACCCGTCACTCTTTGTTTCCAAACACCAGCGAGGGCCTATCACTCTCTTTCAGCGGACTCCACGAGGAGAAATTGCCATTCAGCTCAACTCCGGAGACTACTATTACTCGCAGTGTATCTATCAATTTGCCCATGAACTCGCCCACGTCAGAGCTGACTTCCAACCTATTGACCACGAAAATAAGTGGCTTGAAGAAACTCTTTGCGAAACTGCATCGCTCTTTGTTCTTCGCAAGCTCAGCAAAGAATGGGAGAGGAGTGCACCCAATGACGCATTAAAAAATTATCGAAAACATCTCGCCACTTACTCCGCCACCGTGATGAAATCACGCGAAAAGCTAAACCCGGAAAGTGCTCCGAGCTTCTATCAGAAACACAAAGAGACTCTTAGAAAGTCAGCCACCAAGCGCGAAATTAATGGAGCCTACGCTAACATCCTTCTTCCTCTTTTCGAAAAGGACCCAATACATTGGAAGGTTCTTCCTAAATTCCCCCGGATCAAAGGATCCACTCTTGCCGAACACTTTGCAGCCTGGCGCAAAGCCACTTCAGAAATTCACCACGATTTTCTAAATCGTCTCGAAACTCTCTTTCTGAAAAAATAAAGACCGCGCAATCTTTTCCAGTTTTAATTCTTTGTCACATCTGGAAACCTCTCGCCATGACTATCGGTCCCATTGAAAACATCTCCGGCATTCCGCTCGGAATCCTCGGAACCCATCTCGGCTTTCTAGAGGCCTTAGTTCCTGACGATAACGGAATGCTCCCCCGCAATACTGATGGTGAATTTGTAATCGCTGCCGGAGCCCGTGAACTGATCGAACTGTCCCCGGCTAAAATTGATCTGATTCAAATTTCATCTTTTGGCACAACCAAGCCCGATGAAAAAGACGAACTGATTGCAGCTGTTCGCGACCTCGGCCTAGAACCCCAACTCGTCATGATGGTCGGAGGAGTCAATCCGATGAACCCCGACGATGAGGACGAAGCTCTCGCGCAACTAATGGTCAATCTGGGGGCCGCACTTCGTAACAATATCGCACAGGTCAATTCAACCTCAGTGGAAACCTGGATGGAAGGCACCCCCCCGTCCAGTGAAGAAGAATTCAAGGCTAGAGTCGCCCAAAACATCAAACTTCACCTCCGTGCTTACAAGGAAGCTGGACTTGCCGATTCTTGCATCGACAACTGGAACATCGAATTCCTCCGCCCCGGTGAATTCCAAAACTTCACTTCCCTTGCAAAGCTCCGCCCTATTTTGACCGGCCTAAATGAAAAAATTGGCAGTCCCTTTTTTAAGGCACTTATTGACGCAGCCCACTGTGGTGACTCCGGCCTAAGTATCTCCGAAAATGAGCTCATAGTGTCCTCGATGGGCGTAGCAGATGAGATCGGACCTTTCCACTGTTCGGTTCCAACCACCCGTGGATGTCTTTCTTCAGATGATGGATGGGTCGGCGCCCTACTCACCGCGAACGCTAGGACGGGAAAACTACCCAGTGCCTTTGTTGAACTCTTCCGCCACGACGATCCCGTCCTAGAGCCACTGCGCAAACTTGATCCAGGCCACGGAATCGACACCACTCTCGGACGCAGTTATAACGAAGTCATGGTCGATGGGCTTATCGACACTATCCGACGGCTCAACAACCTCAAAAACCGGGGAATTCTTTAGAGTAAACTTTTCACTTCTTGCGAACACCCGGTCCATGATCGGGATCCGTGCGGCCACCAAAATATTTATCGCGAATCCATTTGGGCTGCCAAACGTCCATGCGACGTTTTGAATTGTTATAAACTACCTCTTTGGGCTCCGAGTTGTCGATTTTTAACGGAGACTTGTCGCCGTATCTTGCTCTCGCCGCAATTAGCATTGAATCCAAAATAGCGGCTGATTTAAGAGTATTTTTAACTTTAAGCGGCCACATTTCATCTGGATCCTTCTCTAGATCAAAAATCTCTCGATGATTGATCTGCGGGAAAATATTGAGCTTCCACTTGCCCCAGCGAATCGATCGCTGATGATTCTGAAAGGGCAGAAAAACATAATCATGAACCGGCCCACCACCATTCATCAAGGGCTGCAAATCTTCAGAATCGACCTGTATCGGTGCTTCAATCCCTGCAAGACTAAGGACAGTCCCATAGAGGTCATGCACATATGAAAAGTTCTCAGTCGACTGACCAGCTGGCACTTCAGGCCCCCAGATAATCAAAGGGCACTTCATACTGTGCTCATAAATATTTTGTTTTCCTAGCAACCCGTGGCTTCCCATCGCGAGGCCATGATCAGCAGTGTAAATCACATAAGTATTGTCAGCATGAGGGCTGCCTTCCAGAGCTTTCATGATCCGCCCCACTTGCTCGTCAAGATGAGTGATCAAACCATAATACTCACAGAGCTGGTCGCTAACAACCTCCTTGGTCCGTGGCCATGGCGCCAGACCTTCATCACGCCCCGAAAGCAAGACAGACCCGATCTTGAAAGGATGTTGTGGAAGAAAATTTTTCGGGAGCGGTGGGCGATTTTGATAATACATCTCACGATATTTCTCTGGAGGATTTCGTGGGTCATGCGGAGCCATGAACGCCACATAGAGAAAGAAATTTTCTTCGATCTTTGCTCCCTCGATAAACTTTACGGCATCATTAGCGAAGACCTCACTTGAGAAACCCCCTGCAGGGCTCTTTCCCGAGAGTTTTCCACCAGAAAAATTTTGCACTTCAAAATGAGCATGATTCGCCATCCCACCCAAATACACCGAGGAACCTTCAGAAAAAGCACGCTTCAAGGTTGCTTCTCCATTATGCCATTTCCCGATAATGTGAGAGCGGTATCCTCCTTGTTGGGTCAGGTATGACGGCAAAATCCGAGCATCTCCCCAATTGGAGCCTGGGTTTTTTTTTGGCAAATTTAACCACTGCCTCCCAGTCATTAGCATTGCCCGACTTGCCACACAAACCGCTCCGCTGAAAGAACCCGCACAGTAGTTATTGCGAAAGCTAAAACCGCGCTCAACCAACTGATCAAGATTCGGAGTCCTGATGTGCTGGTTACCATGCGCCGCAATCGTGTCCGCCCTCTGATCGTCTGCAAAGAGAAAGATGAAATTAGGCCGCTTCCTCCTGAGCTTATAGTGTAGCTGGGCTACCTTTCCCATGTAATGATTCATTCGGAATTCCAACGCCGATTTCTTGATGTGCACCCTCGACTTTTCGATTTCACCGAGCACTTCATAGTAAAGTCCCAGGTAAAGGTGCGCATAACAGAGTTGGTTCCGCAATAAGAGACCTTCCGCATTTTTTGAAGCCGCATCCAGAATATCCTGCGCAGTTCCCTTTCCCGCAAAAAGATCATGAACTTCCTTCATCGGTACTCGTGAGTCACCAGCTATGGGAATTAATGCTTTCCGGGCTTTTTTAACTGACCCTCGCTCGGCACGCACCACGCACAAAAAATGCCATGCCGCATTCTCAACATCATTTTGATTCACCTTCTGATGCAGCTCAAATTGCTTCACCCCCTTCTCGAACTCACCCGCATAGTAAAAAGCCAGCCCACGCTGCCAGTGATAGGGTTCACGAAAAGGCTGCGCGACAATCTCCAAATCCCAATTCCGGATAGATTCGTCAATCCGGCCTGCGAAAAAGTGTTCCTCTCCGCGCGCGTATAAATCCCGCGCATTTGGATCATTTGTCTGGCCAAATATCGGTAAAACAGTGGCAAAAACCAGCAGAAGCCATAATTTCATTCCTTTAATTAGCATGAAGAAGCATCAAGCTTCGATTTAAATTTACGAGAGAGTTAGTTTCCTTGCTTAGACGTTCGAGACCTTCAAAAACAGGGGTAACCTTCTTTTTGTTAGTTTGTATCTAAGATGATTTCTCGGCCCGTTGCTAGTAAACTTAGTCTACAATTAAACACTATTCCAGAACTCACACCATTTTTGCCACCCCAAATCTCCTGATCTTCCCAGGCCAAAGCCCCTGGGTCACCAAACGGTTTTCCAAGTTGTGAAGCACTCGATTTCTATTACGGTTTATTGGGGGTTCACGTTATCATTTTGCGGCGTGAAAATTTCTAACTCCGGCGAGAGAATCCCTTCAAATCAGCCCCGACAATAAAACGTCCCCATCATGCCCGGAAAAGCAATTCAATCTTACTTTCCCAAAAGAAACGCAGTGAAGATGCTCATTAGGTAACAGCTCTTCCTACATCCAAATTTTTAGGCCCTCAAATGAATCCATCCTCCACCATTTTCGCCCTATTCTTTTCCTTTCTCATTCCCACTGTCAGGGCCAACCTCCTTGTCCACTATCCTTTCAATGATGCAGATGGATCAATTGTAACTAACCAAGGATCTGGAGGAAATGGGACGACGGTTGGTGGTGCGACCTATGGCGAAGGTAAAGACGCAACCTTTGGCAGGGCATTCTACGGAAACCGCACTGGAGCTAATGACGGCTACATCCAAACCGGCCTTACCGGAACAGAATTAGGAATGGGGCCAAACTCAGTCTATACCGCCATGGCATGGGTGAACTGGTCTGGTCCTCGTGGCAATGTAGACCACATGGTCTTTGGCCAGGAAGACGGGTCAGGAAACGGCAGCCAGCTTCACCACGGAATCCGTGCTGATAGCACAGCGAATGTTCATTACGGTGGCTGGGGAAATGACTTGAACGACGCTGGAACAGTGATCCCTGGAGAGTGGACTCACCTCGCTTGGTCGTTCGACGGCAATGATAAGGTTGTTTTTGTCAACGGGGTCGAAACTTCCCGCGGGAGCGGTAGCACCATGTCAGGACACGCTCTTCCTGTAATTATCGGTGGTCACGGGCGCGACGCTGCTGATCCAGCTGGGCAGAGCTTTAATGGAGCAATTGATGAAGTGAAGATTTTCGACGAAGTCCTTACCGTAGCACAAGTTCAATCCGCAATGTCCGTTGCTCCCGCCACTCCCCAACCCCCAACCGACCTCGAGCTTAGCAATACAGATCTTGCACCTAATTCGCGCTCGGGAACTTTTGTGGGAACTCTGACCACCAGCGACCCAAATGGCGATGATTCGCATGCCTATTCACTCGTCTCGGGAGCCGGAGATAACAACAACAACCTTTTCACCATAACCAACGGCAATGAATTCCGAATAGCATCGCCACTGGGAGGATTCGGATCCAGTTATGCCGTGCGTATTCGTACTACCGATGGAGATAGTTTAACTCGTGAAAAATCATTCACCCTAAACGTGGAATCAGCAATGGCACCCACCACCATCAGCTTTCCGGTGAATACTCTTCTTCAAGGGACCCCTTCGGGCACTGATCTCGCCAACTTCACCACCGAAGATCCCAATAATGCTGACAGCCATACCTACCAACTCGTGGCGGGAACCGGGGACGCAAGTAATGCACTTTTCACTGTTGATGGAAGCACCTTAAAAACGATATTATCAATTCCAAACCTTGGATCAAATCTTTCTTTTAGAGTCCGCAGCACCGACCTCTCTGGCCTCGTAATTGAATCAGTGTTCACTCTCTCTGTTGTTAGCTCTTCGGTTCGCATTAATGAATTTTTGGCCAACAGTAGTTCGACCAGTCTTTCCGACGAAGATGGCGATACGCCCGACTGGATTGAACTCCATAACCCTGACAGCAGATCAATTAGCCTAGGCGGCATGTATCTCACCGACGATCCCACCAATCTTACCAAATGGCTCATGCCCAACATCAGCCTTAGCGGAAATGATTATCTCATCATATTTGCTTCCTCAAAAGATCGCCGCACTACCAACGGAGACAATCTTCACACCAACTTTAGCCTCAATGCCGGCGGAGAATATGTCGCTCTGGTTGCGGCAGATGGCTCTACCATCCTCTCTGAATTTGGCTCTTCGACCGAAGACTACCCGCCCCAAGACGCGAGAATCACTTATGGTTTTTTCGATGAGCCTCTCCAAATCGGCTACCTTCTCAATCCAACCCCAGATGGCGAAAATGAATCGTCCAGTGGTGTCGCAGGCTTCGTCAAGAATACTGACTACAGCATTAGTCGTGGATTTTACGACAAACCTTTCCCACTCGTCATTTCCTCCGCCACTCCTGGAGCGATCATTCGCTTTACCACCGATGGTAGCTGGCCTAGCGAAAAGAATGGAGCCATTTATTCGACTCCCATCATGGTAGACCGAACGATGGCTGTGAAAGCTATGGCTTATCGGTCTGGATTTGTTTCCACCAACATCGACACCCACACTTATATCCTCGTCAATTCCGTTGCTGATCAAACGGCTTCTAACACCCGGAGTATTTACGGACTTCCATCCAACTGGGGCGGACAGAGCCCTTACTACGGGATGGAAAACAATGCTAACGTCAATCCAGACGATATCACCGACGACCTTAAAACCATTCCCAGTCTCTCAATCGCGATCGACTCGAACGATATGTTCGGGGCGGGCGGAATCTACTCCAATCCCGGATCTTCCGGTCAATCCTGGGAGCGCAAAACCTCTCTCGAACTCGTTGATTCAGCCGACCCGACCGGAGCCGGAAACTTCCAACAAAACTGCGCGATCCGGATTCAAGGAGGTGCTTTCCGCAGCTTTGGCCTTACTCGAAAAAAATCATTCCGTGTTCTCTTTAAAACTCAGTTTGGAACAAGCGATCAACCTACCGGGGGTAAAGGATCGCTCAAATTCCCTCTCTTCGGAACCGACCCCGGAGTCGCCCAGGAATTTCAAACTCTGATTTTCCGTATGGAGTCAAACGACGGCTGGCAATGGTCGGGAGCTGGTGGCCAACCACAATATGCCAGAGATGAATTTGGGCGCAGGGTTCAGCGGGCCCTCGGTCAGCCCGCTTCCCATGGACGCTACCTTCACGTATACATCAACGGAGTTTACTGGGGAGTCTATAACGTCGTCGAACGCCCTGATTCGAGTTTTGCTGAAAGCTATATCGAAGGTGCCGATCGCGATCTCTGGGAAGGCCAAAATTCCGGCAGCACGATCAACGATGCTTCCAATCTTAGCAATTGGAACAATCTCCGGAACGCAGTGGGCAACATTGCCTCAGCCGGGTCCAACTCCGCACGCGATGCTGCTTTTCTCAAAGCTTGTGGATTCAACCCAGATGGCACCCGAAATTCTCTCTACCCCATCTGGTGCGACCCGTCCAACAATGCCGATTATTTTATCACCAACTGGTATGGCGGTAATAGCGACTGGCCCAACAAAAACTACTACGGAGGCATCGATACTCAGAGCACTCGTAGTGGTTTTAAGTACTTCATGTGGGATTCTGAATGGTCCCTCTTCCTCCGCTCCAACACAAACTACAATCGGATTACCGACTATCGAGGTATCGCCGCCGCCAATAATGCTCTTCAGGATAGTCCCGAGTTTCGCCTTCGCTTTGCCGATCGCGCCCACCGCGCGCTCTTCAACGATGGCCCCCTGACTCCAGCAAACGCCCGTCGACTCTACGATGAAGTGACTGCGCAACACCGTAGCATCCTAAATCCAGAAGCCGCCCGTTGGGGCGACCAACATGGTAGCAATCGGGATATTTCCGACTGGGAGGGCGAATACAATCGCATCGTGAACAACTGGTTTCCAGTACGCGATGAATTGTTCCTCGACTCCCTCCGCTCGTCCGACCTCTACCCTGACGTCGAAGCGCCAGTTTACAGTCAACACGGGGGTTCTCTTCCTTCCGGCACCGGTCCCACCCTGCGTGTGCCTTCCTCTGTCACTCAAATTTACTATATGTTTGGTCAGAGCGATAATGACCTCACCGACTACGCTCACTCCCTTGACCCTCGCCTTACCGGTGGCGCTATCAACCCCACCGCTACTCTTATCACCCTCGGTGGTGGTGGCGGCGGTGGGCCAACAACAACTATCTTCATTGATAGCGGTGACGATTGGAAATACCTCGACGACGGCAGCAATCAAGGCACCGCTTGGCGTGCCGCTGCCTTCAATGACGTAAGCTGGGGCTCGGGCCCCTCCCAACTTGGCTACGGCGATGGCGATGAAGCCACCGTTGTTAGTTTTGGCGGAGACAGCCGTGACAAGTATCCAACCACCTACTTCCGAAAGATCTTCACCATCGCAGATCCATCCGTCTTCGAAGATTTCACCCTTAACTTCACCTACGATGACAGCGCTATTATTTACCTCAATGGCACTGAGGTCGCCCGTGAGAACATCGGAGCCAATCCCTCCTCTAAGGACTTCGCCAACGGTAACGGACCCGAAAATGGTAACGCTGCCCGCACCCTCTCCCCTTCGCTCTTAGTCTCCGGCTCAAATACCTTCGCCGTCGAAATTCACCAAACAAGTGCCACCAGCTCCGATATTAGCTTTGATCTCGACCTCACTGGGAATCCTCCGGGCGGCGGTAGTACCAACAGCTCCGAACCCATTATTATTAGCGAACCAGGTTGGCTCTTTTCTCGCTCGTATAACAGTCGCAACGGTGAATGGAGTGCGCTGAACTCAGCCTTCTTTACCCCCAACACCATTCTCGCCGACGCCAGTAATCTCATCATTTCTGAATTCAGCTACCAACCCGACGAGCCAGCCACACCATCCGAGATAGTAGCATCTACCAACCGTGATGACTACGAGTTTGTCGAACTCATGAATGTCGGAACCCAAACCATCAACCTTACCGGAGTCCGCTTCACTCTAGGC
Source organism: uncultured Verrucomicrobiales bacterium (assembly GCA_949373085.1). Classification (GTDB taxonomy): domain Bacteria; phylum Verrucomicrobiota; class Verrucomicrobiia; order Verrucomicrobiales; family Akkermansiaceae; genus SW10. The sequence continues at coordinate 5,295 of CASICJ010000023.1, read as the reverse complement.
ATCACTTTTAATTTCGCCGATAACACCCTGATTCTTCCAGGTGAGCGACTTGTTATTGTCAAAGACCGCTCTGCCTTTGAATCCCGTTATGGCACATCGGTCAACATCGCCAGCGATGTCCTCGGCAGTAGCAATTACAGCGGACGGCTCAGTAATAGCGGAGAACAAATCACTCTTCTCGATGCGTCCGATACTGTTATTCGGAACTTCACATACTATGATAAACTCCCCTGGCCATACGCCGATGGCACTGGATTCACTATGGTCCTCAAATCACCTGCTATCCCCATTCCTGATCATGGGATAGCTAATAACTGGGTCGCTTCCAACACGGAAGGAGGAGCTCCTGGAGAGGTGGATATCATTGGATTCGTTGGCGATCCAAATGCCGACCGTGACGGTGACTCATACCACGCATTGATCGAATACGCTCTGGGGTCCAGTGACAGTATTTCAGGTGATGCCCGTTCTCTGGTCGATCTCAGCTTCCAGTCTTTCGCGATCGCCGGGATCTCGGACACTCATCTTGTCATCAGCTACCAACGAAATCTTTCCTCTCATAACATCGTCAGCCTCATTCCGGAAATCTCTACTAATCTGGAGGCCTGGAATGGCGCACCCGACGTTGTATTTGTTTCCGAGATCGAAAATGATAACGGGACCTCAACCATTACCTATCGCAGTGCCCAACCTGTTAGCGATCAAGAGAAGGCCTTCTTACGCATCAAGGCTATTGAATGACAAAATACAAATAAGCCTCAGAAACAGGACCAAAAAAATTGAGTCCAGCTTCAGAAACTTACAATATCTTTTACAGTTACCATGCCTGAAGATCCCTTCCAAAAAGCACGTCGAACAGAAGGCACCCTAAAATGCCCGTTTCAAGGAGAAGAGATTCCCATGCTCCTTCGGCACGCGGATGTTCGGGCTGCCGCGAAAGACTGGCAGACATTCAGCTCTGATGTTCCATTTAGGATTCCCATCCCCTCAGAGGAAAAGATGCGTAACATGCGGCAGCTCCCCATCGAAACAAACCCGCCAGAGCACACCGCATACCGTCAAATTATTGAGCCATTCTTCAAACGATCCAAAACGCCCGAAGTCATTGCGAAAGTTCAAACTCTCATCAACGAGCTTTTGGAAAAGGCGCTGAAAGACAAAGGGTCCCTCGAAATCGTGCATCAGTTCGCCTTGCCCATCCAGTCACGAGCCCTGACCTATCTTTTAGGTGTGCCCGAGTCCGAAGCCGACACTTACATCGAATGGGGAATCCACGTTTTCCATGATGAAAATGGCTGTGGCTCAACGCTAGAAGATTACCTCGCTTCGGCTCTTAAGCGTGCGGAAAAAGATCCAGGTCAAGATTTTTTCAGTGCGCTACATAAAGCAACTTTTCAAAACCGCGTTTTAACTCACGAAGAGAAAATGGGATTTGCAAACCTTACCTTCGCCGGAGGTCGCGATACCATCATTCATAGCATCTCCTCAATCATCGCCCACTTTGGCCAACACCCAGAAGATCTTCAATCACTCCGCGAAAACCCAAAAGGCCTAGTAATTGCTGGAGAAGAATTTTTCCGAGCTTTTATGCCTCTCACTCACATCGGTCGAGTCTGCCCAATTGAAACAGAGATCAGAGGGAATAGGATCCTACCTGGTGGTCGTATTTCCTTGGGCTGGGCTGCCGCAAATTTTGATCCAGAGGTCTTCGACGAACCCGAAAGAATCGACCTTACTCGAAAGCCAAACCCCCACGTTTCTTTCGGCTTTGGCACACACCTTTGCGTCGGGGCACCACACGCCAGACTCATTATCCGCTCACTTCTCGAAGCCTTGGTCGCGAAAGTGGCAACAATCGAAATTTTGGAGGCGACTTCTCATGTCGAAGAAAACTTGGCCTATTCCAGAGAGAACGGCTTCGACAAACTCGAAGTTCAATTTCTTGCCCATTAAGACGCTTGTCTGAGAAGACATCCCCGATTGTTCATTGATTACAAAGATCGTCATCATCTTCACCCTCTAATAGGCCACATCGTTTTAATCTTTAGTTTTCACTTGGCCTGCGAGGAGCTGTTAAGTCATGCCTTTGTTTCGGAATGAAAAATGCTTTCCGCTCTTCGGTTGATGGCACTTCCAGAGGAACTTCGGGGAAAACCTTACCGTCCTGAATCTCGAGTAAGTTCTGGTCTGTAAAGGCAGCCATCAAGGCGACAAGATCATCAACTTCCTGATCAGTCAGACCAAGATCACCCATGTCCTCATGATTCATGGTTTCAGGATAATTAGTCACACCCCAGCGCTCGGGCTCAAGATCGCGCTTGTTGTAAAACTCCATCACCTCCCTCAAAGTCTTTATCGAGCCATTGTGCAAGTAGGGAGCTGTCAAAGCAACATTCCGAAGCGATGGCACTTTGAATTGGCCAATTTCTTCGGCCTTCCCGGTTACGGCACCGAGTCCTGGGTCGATCTTTCCAATCGCCGGTGCTCCAAGATTATCAAACCCCGAATCGGTCAATAGAGGATTGGGCCAACTGGCGACGCCCGTCAAATGACAGGCAGAACATCCCCCCGAAGTTTGAAACACATCAAGCCCACGTCTCTCCGAAAGGCTGAGCGCTTCCTTGTCGCCCGCCCAATACTTATCAATACGAGAATTGAAGGGACGAAAAATCGGTTCACGCAGAAAGGCGACCAAAGCCTCAAAAGCCTTAGCATTAGTATCCTTGTCAGTAAGGTCTTGGAACTCTTTTCCATAATCCCCCTTGCGTAATTTTCCCGCTAACTCCTTGGTGTCAGAAATATTCATTTCATTCCTATCAAAAAAAGGATGACGAACTTGCTCTAGAAGATCGTGCGCTCGGCCATCTAGAAAAAGACCGCCTTCCACGATATACTCTACCTCCCCGTTCTCGTCATAAGTGTCTTCCAACCTCTGAGGCGGAATCAACGCAGCATACATCAATGAAGGCGCATTCCGTCGCCCCAATCGTCCCTCCACCGCACCCAAAGAAACCCGGCGAGGGTCCGCGAAGGCATCCTTCGGGCTGTGGCACGAAACACACCCTTGTCCGGGGGGATTAGAAAGGGATGTATCGAGAAAGATCTTCTTACCTAGGGCTTCAAGGGTGAACTCGAATCCCAAAGATGAAGCTCCCAAAGCTAGCCAGGTAAGAACGATAATTTTCATTTTGTGACACCAAGTCCAATCGACTTGCAGTAAGCGATACTACGTTCAATTTCTCCTCTTTGATAATTCTGTTCATCTTCTTTCGAAGAAGACTTATGAACCTTCCTAGCTTTCCCTTTGTCAGCCCATTTTTTAAAGGCAATGAGACTTTCAGGTTTTCCCAATGACCAAGATTTCCAAAACCCCTCTTTTTGAAATGCGAGCTCGCGATTGAACCCGGAAATCGTCTCGATCTGAACTGGTGAATTCGGACAAAGCTCTGCGAAACGCTTGAAGTAAGTTTTCCAGTCCACCATTCCTTCGCCCATCGCCGTCCACTGCGCTGTTACCCCGTTCTCACTCTTCCAAACCTGGGTATCCCGCAAACTCGTCGTTAGAGTGTATTTACCAAGATTTTCCAAATTTTCCAGCGGAGTCTCAAGAGTCCAAACTGCATTCCCGGCATCTAGATTAATACCCACAAAATCTGGACCCGCTGCCTCTACGAGCGACTTCAATTCCAGCGAATGCATGTCTCCAGCATGGTTCTCCATGGCAATCTTAACGCCAAGATCTTCGCACATTCCCTTGCACGACTTAAGAATTTTAACGGTATCTTCAATCCGAGCTGCGATACCTCCCTTTGTCGTCCGGTCTCTTCCATTTCCAAGCACCACCCGAATTACTGGTGATCCAAGAGCCTTTGCAGATCTCAGGCCAAGACGTAGATGTTCTTCGGCTGTTCCCCACTTATCCTTAAAGCTGACTGAAGTTGGGCAAACACTCCAGGTTCCAAGGTAAATTTTGATCCCCTTATCATCGGCATATTTACGAATTCCGCCAAGATGCTTTTCATCGAGAGACTGAAAGGCATCAAGATCGGTGATAAAAACCGTATCAACCTTCAGTTTTCCGGCATAATCGATGAGCTCATTAGCTTTCCAGCCCATACCACGAACTGCGAAATTATCATAGCCTAACAAAAGTGATTTGGACGATTCTTTTCCAAATGCACTAGCCGCAGACATGACAAGAGAACCAGAAAGAAAGTGTCTTCGTTGCATTTCTTAATCTTCCTACGTTCCCAAGACGAAACAAGTTTTGAATAGAGCTTTCGGTTATAATCACGCTCGGGATTTGTAAAAAAAAGAACTACCATCCTTAAACTCAGTTCTTTCCGTTAGGCAATGGTACCTGCTGAGTAGGCATAAGATAAGCGATAGGATCGCGAATTTGTTCAGGGGCGAGAGCTGACAGCAGGCCTTGAGGCATCGCCAAATCTTCTAATTAAATATTTTTAATAACAGCATCCTTTTCAATGGTAATTTCATCCGTAAGAGTTTTAAGAGTCAACATTCGCTCATCAGAAGACATGATCACTCCGCTTACAAAGCGCCGATTTAAAGGTAACTTTGCATAGACCTAACGCTCATTTTTGACCCCATAATTTCCTAAGCCTCGACTGAGATCATCTCACAACTCAAGCTCCTACCCCTCGTTGATCCATAAGCCTCAAAATGACATCTCTCCCTATTCTTTTTCAGGATGAGTGGCTTATCGTAATTGACAAACCACCCGGCGTCCTCGTCCACCCTTCGGACCAGCCAAAGCCCGACGATTTTGTCGCCATGAAAATTCTTCGTGATCAAGTTGGAGAAAAAATTCACGTCATCCACCGCCTTGATCAACCAACATCTGGAGTCCTCATTTTCGCAACAGATCGCGGGGCAGCTCGGAAACTTCGGAAGGATTTTGAAAAGAGAAGAATTAAAAAACGATACCTAGCTATGGTTCATGGCCATCCCCCCACGGACAGCTGGACTTGTCGGACCCCTTTAAAAAAGACGCCCGAAGCTCCTAAAAGATCAGCCGAGACCTCGTTCAGGGTTCTAGAGGAAAAAACGCACCAACTTGCCCTCGTTGAAGCTATACCCAACTCGGGTCGATTTCACCAAATCAGGAGACACCTTCTTTACTCAGGACACCCAATTATTGGTGATTTCCGCTATCAGCACTACAACATTTGCAAAGAAGCTGGGGAAAGACTGGGGATCGGAACCAGAATGCTTTTGCAAGCGAAGTCGCTGGAGTTCCGGCACCCAATTACAAAGAATCAACTCACGATTGAA
>CASICJ010000022.1 GCA_949373085.1 uncultured Verrucomicrobiales bacterium | reverse complement strand
TGATGGGGATGTCGCGCGGGAGTTCCAAAATCCCCTAATCCACGACAAAGAAGCATATCATGGTGATGAAATGGCACGAATTTCCTTTTTCTTGATTTATCGGCGGGGAAGGATTTGGACTTTGATGTGGAAACCGAGTGATGCTGAAGGTTCAAAATCTCACTAAAAAAATTCGCAGGGAAAGACGCTTTAAAGGGCGTCTCTTTTGAGGTCGATCGTGGAGAGATCTATGGTCTTCTCGGTCACAATGGAGCAGGAAAAAGTACCACGCTTGGAATTATTCTTAGTATGGTGGCTGCTGGAAGTGGTGAGGTTTTTATCGGTGATATCTCGGTCCGAAAAAAGCCGCAAGAGGCGCTCCGTAAGGTGGGTTCGATTTTTGAGGCCCCAGCATTCTACGATTATATGAGTGGGTTGGGATAACCTCAAAGTATTAGTGGGTTTAAGCGGGCGCTTCGACAAGGCCGCGGCGAGGGAGGTGGTTGAACGGGTGGGTTTAGAGGACCGCATTCATTCAAGGGTTGGAGCTTACAGCCACGGGATGAGACAGCGCTTAGCTCTTGCGCAGGCGTTGCTGCCAGAGCCGGAAATTCTTTTATTGGACGAGCCGACCGATGGGCTTGATCCTGAGGGTATAAAAATGGTTTCGCGATTTTATTTTGGGTCTTCGAGAAGAGCGGGGGATTACCGTTCTTTTCAATTCGCACCTTTTATCAGAGGTGGAGCAGATGTGCGATCGGGTTGCAATTATCGGGCTGGTGAATTGGTTTATGAGGGAGCGGTAGATGAACTCAGGGACGATCGGCCGGGGGTGAGGTTGCAAGCGAAGCCACCTGAGGTTCTCAGGAGTGTCCTAGGTAATTTTGAAGGAGAGAAAATGGGCGAAGAGCGGTGGGTTTTTTCCTGAGGGGACTGAGGTCTCCGATGTGGTGCGGTCCTTAGTTGAGCGGGGCGCTGAAGTTAGTGAAGTAACACCGGTCAGGCGTTCATTAGAAGATGTCTATTTGGAACATAACAATATGAGTAAACCATGACCTTTCTTCGGCAATTACAAGGTGAGCTTAAAAAGCTTTTTGCCCGCAAAAGGACGTACATTGGATATGTCGTATTTTTGATCTTCGAAGCCCTGCTCCTCTCTCTGTGGATCTATGTTGGGGCGCGAACAATTCGAGGATCTGGCGAAACGAAACTTCATCCCGGTTGAGCTTCTCTCGTCATCACTAACAGCAACTTATTGGATTATGGGATCAGTATGTTTTTACTAGGTTCGATTTATTTCGCCTTGGTTGCTGGCGATATTGTTGCCAAAGAAACGGAGGATGGGAACATGCGGATGGTGTTATCGCGGCAGTTTCACGGTTGCGGATTCTAGTTCTCAAATATTGTGCGGTTATTATTTACACAGTGACCTTTGTGATTTTTGTGGGGCTAACTGGGTTATGGAATGGCTTTGTTTGCTATGGGGAGTGAAGGAGGATTATTCGTTTGGAATCCTGAGATGTATATTCTGGCCGTCTATCCCGAACGTGATGAAGCATTTCAGCGGCTTTTTACCGGGGCCTGCTTTATGGGTCTGAGTATGTGTGTAGTGACTTCTTTGGGCTTCTTCTTTTCCTGTCTAAAGATTAAGCCAGCTGCTGCCTCTGTGATGGCCTTGAGTGTGTTCTTTATTGAGTTCGTTTTTGCAGGAACATCCCCTTTCTGGCCAATCATAAAGACGTCTTCATTACCTTCCGAATGGCAAACTGATTTATGTTTTGCAGGAAAATGTTCCTTGGGAACGAATTGTGGAAAGTTACTCTATTTTGATGGGGCTATGTGTGAGTCTTTTCATTATGGGGTGGATTGTATTCGAATCGAGAGACTTCAAGACCTAGGTAGATTTCCTTCAAGGACGAAAAGTGCTTAATGGTGGCCGTCTTAGTAGAAGCCGAAAAAGGGTCAGGTAAGCGAGGGTCTCACGAGAGCGGTGCGGAAGCTTCTTTTACGGTCCAGTCAGGTAACATAACCAGTGGGCTAGGTTACTAAGTCCTAAAGAGGAACTTACGTGGATCTCCCCTTGATGATTAGATGATTTGGTCAGTTTTAATCCCCAAGTCTTTTTTGAACAAGTGGTTGGATCGTATAACCTTGTGGGCTAAGAGGTTGTTTTTTTTATGACTTGGGGCGAAACTACTCCCGTCCTGATGAATAGTCTGATGTGCCGACGTGATCTCGTCCTTTGCTTTGCTGATAGCGGCATGGGCGCACATCGGCTTGTTTTTCCTCTTCGTCATACTCATGGCCTCAAATTTATTCTCAGCGCGGATTGATTATGAGGAAAAGAAATCTGAGCCAAGGTCTGAATTGATTAAAATGCAGATGGTTTATGATGAGCCTGCCGGAATATCGGTTGTCTCCAATAGAAACTGAGCAGTCAGAAGAAGCCGAGGAACAAGTGCTGCCTTCAGTCTTTTTTTCGGACAAATGAGGGTCAGGATCAGAAGAACCTCCCAAAGAAACAGATTTGATTGGTGAGCGTAATACAACCGCGACAAGCGATGAAAGAGTAGTTGCTGGTGAGGACGATAGAGCGGCTCTCTCTGGAAATGAAGATCCCAAAAATGATCCTAAAACCTTTGATTCCGATTTTGCTAAAGGAGATGCAGTGGGTAAGAATACTGGGGTAAAAGATTCAGTAGATTTTGGAAAAAGGGGAAAGAGCGTATCAATCAAGAAGCCGCCAAGATGACCGGGTGACGCTAAACCGCTTCTGAAAGATCCAGCAGTCGAGCCAGTCGAGCCAGTCGAGCCAGTCAAGGCGGCAATGCCCTCCAGCCCAAAGAATGAATTGACCTCCATCGAAGAGACTCTGGCATTATTGGAGGAAGAAATGGGCGATGAGCGGAAGAAAGAACAGGTCACGCCGGACACTAAGAAGAACGAAGAGACTCTGCCTACGCGCTCTGCAAAGGATCAGCGTGAAGCCTCTGAAGAGAGCGGTGGCTTTACTCCCCGCTCTCGAAAGACCCGCATCGCAGGAGTAATCAGCGCGGAATGGCAAGGGTTCGCTCAATGTTACCAATACGGCGATTGGCCGGTATCAAGGGGAGATTTTCAAAAAGCTCGAAACGGCTTGGCAGATGGAGAACATCAGTAATCGTTCGCTTCTTGCCCCTGGTAATGTGACCCTTTACTTTGTGGTGAATAAAGGTGGAAAGGTGTCACGTCAGAAACAAATGGCGATAGTGGGGGGCGTCAGGGACTCAATGGGGAATGATCTTACGAGCCCTTGGCGGGATCAATATTCCGAAGATGCCAAAAGATGTTATCAAGGAACTCGAAGGCGATCCCTTGGAGATCATCGTCACTTTTAATTATCATTAAGTAAAAAATATGGAGTTTTCCGAAGCACTTGAAACAACGTGGGACTTTTTTAGAGGGGGGGGGTTCTTTATGATCCTACCTTGGGATATGTTCTCTAGTTGGTTTGACCGTCATCTTGCTGAAATCGATCAGCCTGAAGCGTTCACGAATCGTCCCTGATGAACTGGGGGCGAGAAGGTTGAGCGGTTCGAAGAGCATCTTGAAGCAGGAACGCTTAGTAATTTACAAAATGAATTTGCGCGCGAGGAAAACTCGCTTTCACGTCTCTGTTCGGTTGCTCTCGGAAATGCCGGGAAAACACAGGGTGAAGTTCAGGAGGCCGTGCAGTCGTCCTGCTCGAGAAGAAATCGTCCCGCATGAATGCGGGGATGTCGGTTCTCGATGTCATTATTACGATTTCACCCCTCCTTGGATTACTGGGAACTGCCAGTGGATTGGTCATTGCATTCTCTGATTTGGAGGATAACGAAAGAATCCGCGCCGGTATCGCGACCGCGCTCAGTACGACTATTGTAGGGATTGCAATTACTGTTCCCGCGGTCATCGCTCAAGGTGTGTTTAGCCGAAAAATCGAGCTGTTTTCAGCGCGGCTAGAAGTATTGTTGGGGCGGGTGGTTTCGGCCTGTCATCAACACGTTTTCTTTCGCGATAAATCGTAATTTTTTTTGAGTGGAATTTAATCGTATAGCCAGAAAGCCCCCCACAATATTCGATCGTTCCCTTGATTGATATATTGGTAACGCTTTTATTTTTTTTCATTGTGACGATGAAGGATCCGGATGACTTCGAAAAAAAGAGGCTCAAACCTGAAATTCAGGTCTCGCTGCCATCCGCACATTCGATGAAGGTTACAACGACCAAGCAAACCCGGTCTACCTTGGCGCTGGCTAAAGATGGCAGTGCTGAACTTGATGGGACCCAGGTGGTTCCTGGCTTGTTAAAGGAATACCTTATTGCCAATCTTAAAGAGAGGGCTGGCTTGAAACTTGCTCTTCGAGTAGATAAGGACTGCCCATTCCAGTCGATTCTAAAGGCTCATAGTGCGGCTATTGACGCCGGTTATACCGAGAAAGAAATTTACTACTTGGTCGAAAGACCTCAATCAACAAGCGCTCCTTTTTCGTCTAAAAATCCCTGATTATGATTCTTGAAATTACCCAATACGGCAATCCGGTTCTCCGTAAAAAATGCCGCAAGGTTACCGAGGTGACCGACGAACTTAAAGAGTTTGGACAAGATTTGATTGAGACGATGGTACAGGCTCAGGGCGTGGGGCTTGCTGCACCTCAAGTCAATCGTGATATTCAAATGGCTGTGGTGGATGTGTCCCATGATCCCGAATGCATTTCCTTTTTGAAAGTCGACGGAGAAGAAAGTTCTCTCGATGATCTTATGCCGTTGATTTTTGTTAATCCATCACTTGAGTTTGGGAGTGAGAAAGAGTCGCTAACTGAAGGCTGTCTTAGTATTGAGGGGATCAATGCGGAGGTTCGCCGCCCGGCTCAGGTTAAAGCAACTCTTGAGTTGCTCAATGGTCGCAAGATTCTTGTGGAAACCGATGGCTTGTTGTCTCGTGCCATTCAGCACGAAACAGATCACCTAAATGGAGTTCTTTTTGTAGACCGTTTGCCGACTGCAGCCAAGTTGTCAATCAAGCGTAAGCTCAAGCGTTTGGTTGTGTAGAGGTGTGAAACTTAACTTTCTTTTACTATGACATCTGATCCCTCCAATTCGTTCAAAGCTGCGCCGGGTGATCCATCCGAGCTGTTGAAAACTCCCTTCAAGCAAAGATTTGAGGAGCCGCAGAGCCTGCCGCCGTTTCAGCAGGAAAAAGCGAGCGAAATACAAGGAGATCGGTTTCCGGAGGAGAGGCAACGGAAAAAGATCTCGCTGCCAGCTTTTTCAAAAGATATTGATCTTCTTATAGAAGAGGGAGAAGATTCCTCAATTCGTTTATTAGAGCCCATGGAAGGATTTGCAATTCCAAGCAAATTGGGTGGTGCTCCGAAATTTGTCTCGAAGATTTCTAAGCGAGATAAGCATGACCCGCTTGTGATGCCTGCTCCTTTCGGACAATCAGCACCCAAGCGTGCTACTGAGGCCGATATTTCAATATCGCCAGATCTAGTTTCGCCGCCCCAATCTGTTGAGGAGCGACGATTGGTTTTACGAGCAATTTTCGGAGTTGCGCATGATTTGGATCGTAATGAGATTCTAAGACGGGCATCAAAGCTTGCCGGGATCGTGAGTGTGAAATTACTTGGACGGGCCGAGCGTGCTGCTCTCAGCGTTCTGCGTAATGGACTGAACGACCTTGGCCATAGTGCTGATTTACTTGTAGTCTCAAAGGAAGCTTCTGTTGAATTGATTCATGGTCAAGCGACGACTCTAGTTGTTTTTTATAAGGGTGATTATCACCCGGGTGTTCGTGAGATTTTGACAATTGTTGCGCGGGAAATTTCGCAAATTGATTGATCTTTCCTGAGCTGATTTTGGGGAACAAAACTGAGGTATGGCAAGTTGGCAGATTCGGATCGACGTTGGTGGAACATTTGCCGACGGGTGGGCATTAACTCCGGCAGGGTTACAGATTCGATGCAAGGTTCTTTCTTCCGGGATTCTTCGGACTTCGGTGGTTTCCATCGAGGACGGGTGGTTAGTTTGTGATCGGTCTCTCTCTGATCATGATCGAGGACTTGAGGGCTTTTCGGTTGATGGGGCCCTGATTACTGAGTCGGTGCCCAATCGCGGGAAGATTAAGGTCAAAGGTCAGTTCCAATTGGGTCAAATTATTGAGTTAGTCTCCGGTGAAGACGCTTCGGTGGTTGCTGCTCGTCTTCTGACCGGTACTGCGCCAGGTTCTGATTTCCCCGAAGGCGATTTGAGGGTAGCGACGACTCGAGGAACAAATGCATTGCTAGAGGGGAAAGGAACTCCGGTTGATCTTTATACATCGAAGGGTTTTGAGTCTTTATTGGAAGTCAGAGATCAACGTCGGCCTGATCTATTTGAATTATCACCTTCTTTTTCGGTTCCAGTGACCAAGCGGGTGATTGGGGTGACCGGACGTTTAGACCGGGAGGGTCGGGAATTGGAACCTCTTGATGAATCAGAGTTTGATGATCTTGGGGCGGCAAAAGCTTTGGCGGTTGCGATGATTCATGCGGATGTGGCTCCGGATCATGAAAAACGGGTTGCTGAAATTCTACGCAACAGCGGATTCACTGAGGTAAGTGTATCCCACGAAATTGCGCCCATGATTCGGCTATGGCCCAGAATGGAAACTACTGTGGCTAATGCCTATCTAACGCCGGTGATGGGAGGTTTTCTCCGGTCTCTTGAAAATGCCCTTCCTGGAGTTTCCCTCTCGCTGATGACAAGTTCCGGGCAGTTGAAATCTGCCGAAAAATTTCGTCCTGTGGATAGTTTGCTTAGCGGACCGGCGGGTGGAATCGCTGGGGCGGCGGCGCTTGCGCGGGCCTGTGACCTGAAGCACGTTCTGACTTTTGATATGGGTGGGACAAGTACAGATGTGGCCCGGATTGCTGGTGAACCTGGGTTTCGTTACGAACAAGAGATCGGTCCAGTAAAGGTTCTAGCGCCGGCGGTGAAGATTGAGACCGTGGCAGCCGGAGGTGGATCAATTTGTCAGTGGAAAAATGGTGGGCTGCAAGTAGGTCCGGAAAGTGCCGGAAGTTCACCAGGGCCAGCTTGTTACGGATGTGGTGGTCCACTTACGGTGACCGATGTGAATTTGCTTTTGGAGTTTATGGATGAAGCCCGCGCTGACATTCCGCTGGATCGGACTGCGGCTGAAGGAAGGTTGGATGAATTAATTCAGGAAGTCGGAGAAGAAGTAGATAGGGTGGAACTTTTGGAGGGTCTTCGAAAGATAGCGATTGGCCACATGGCGGAAGCGCTTCGGCAGGTTTCAACTCGGGAGGGATATGATTGCCGAGATCACACTCTCGTAGCTTTTGGAGGCGCCGGGCCTCAACACGCCTGTGCACTGGCTAGAAAACTTGGCATGAAGAAGATTCTTATTCCCGCTGACGCGGGCCTGCTTAGCGCTTGGGGATTGCATCAAGCCGCGGATAGAGAGATCAAAGTAAAGCAAGTTCTAAAAATATTAGATAGTTCGGTTGGTGAGGAATTGGACCAGTTGAGGGAAGGTCGCAGAGTTCATCGAAGTTTGTTTGAGCTCAGGTTAAAAGGCCAGGATTCTAGTATCGAAATTGAGGCCGGTCAGGATATTTCTGAGTTTGAACTGAGAAAGGCTTTCGAGACGAGATATCGCGAACTATATGGTGATAATCGCCCGGTTGATCGCGAAATCGAGTGGGTTGCCTTGAGATTGGAGCTGGTGGGTAGATCGGCCGATTTGGACTTCGAATATTTTGAACGAGGAGAATTAGTGGAGAAATTGACTCTTGAGCAAGATGGGTTTTCCACCCTCCTACTCGAAAAGGGTTGGCGGGTTTATCGGGGGACACGTGGCTCGATACGCTTGGATTGGGAAGGTCGGAATAAATCAGAAGGAAGGGCTCTTGCGGTTGTCGAAGCTGAACTCTTCCGGCGTCGGTTTGAGGGTGTGGTGGAAGAAATGGGGGAGTTGTTAAGGAGGACTGCGCTATCGACAAATATCAAGGAGCGACTCGATTACTCGTGTGCCCTTTTGGATGCTGAAGGCCGTTTGATAGTAAATGCGCCTCACATTCCAGTTCATTTGGGTGCCCTTGGACTTTGTGTTCGAAAGGTGTCTGCCAGCCGAATGTGGAAGGAAGGTGATTCAGTAGTTGTTAATCACCCAGCGTTTGGAGGGTCTCATTTGCCTGATGTGACTGTGATTAGCCCAGTCTTCGTTAAAGATCAATTACTCGGATTTGTTGCTAATCGGGCCCATCATGCTGAAATTGGAGGAAAGACTCCGGGTTCGATGCCTCCGGATGGTTGCTGCCTTGCTGAGGAAGGAATCGTGATTCCTCCGACTTCAATAGAAGCCATTGGAGATGATTTTTTTAAAGAATCTCGATCGCCTGCCGATAATTTGGCGGACTTAAAGGCGCAAGTTACGGCTAATCGGTATGGGGTGAAAGCGCTGAGGAAAATTGCTGGGCAGTCTTCGGCAGAGCTTATGGTTTTTCACATGAATGGTCTTTATGGCCGATCCTCCGTACTTCTTGCTAGGGCCTTGGAGGGATTTGCGGAGACAAGCGCGGAAGACAAAATGGATGACGGTTCGCTAATCCGGGTGAAGATATCGAAGAATGAAAAGTTAGTGGTAGATTTTTCGGGCTCGGCTGGCGTCCATTCAGGTAACTTGAATGCCACTCCGGCGATTGTTAGAAGTGCGGTGCTATATGCCTTAAGACTGTGGGTGAAGACGGATATCCCCTTAAATGAAGGGCTTCTTGATCAAGTCGAGATCATAACCGAATCGGGTATTCTGGACCCACCGCTCACGCGCGACCCTAAAACGTGTCCAGCTGTAGTTGGTGGTAATGTTGAAACCAGCCAAAGAGTTGTCGATGTTCTTTTAGAAGCTCTTGGCTTACAGGCCAATGGGCAGGGCACGATGAATAATTTCCTCTTTGGAAATGAGCACTTTGGATTTTATGAAACAATCGGTGGCGGAGCGGGGGCTGGTCCGGGTTGGCATGGGAGAAGTGGATGTCACGTTCATATGACTAATACAGCTATCACTGATATAGAAATTCTTGAGGAGAGGTTTCCTGTGCGGGTTCGTGAGTTCGGTATCCGTCGAGGTTCCGGTGGACACGGTGAGTGGATGGGTGGCGATGGTTTGGTCAGGGAGATCGAGTTTTTGGAGGAAACCACTGTGTCGCTACTCACTCAGCGGCGTGAGCTTATTCCGCGCCCTAATGGTCTTCCTGGGCGTAATTTACTCTTGCGTGACGGGCAGTGGCAGGAGTTAAAAGGGATTCAGAAGCTTGTCGTCAAAACCGGGGATCGGGTCCGTATTGAAACTCCAGGTGGTGGTGCATGGTTGCAAGACCTCCAGACTTCGCTATAGTCCCTTCAATGAGCGATCAAGAACCTCAAATTACGGCTTATCTCAAGACTTTTTGCGGCTGGAGCGAAGGCATCCGCGCTATTATGCGAAAGTATGAATTGGAATTTGATGAGAAAGATATCATCAAGAATCCCGCTTTTCGTTGGGAAATGGAACAGAAAACCGGCCAACCTCTTAGCCCCTGTGTTGAGGTGAACGGTGAAATGCTTCCGGATGTTAGCGGGGAAGAAGTGGAAACATTTTTACTCGAGAAGGGCTTCGTTGAGGCAAATCAAGAAAAACCAGACGCCCCCATCGATTCTTCCTGCTCACCCGAACAGCATGAGAAACAGGCTCAGGCCGAGTCTACTGCTAACGGTGAGCCTGGCAAAATCGTCTTTCTTGACTGATCTCTGGCTATCAGGTAGCCCAAAAATTTGGGCCTCTGGCAATTGTTTGTCATCAGTTTCCGGGGGCTTTTTGCGATGCTAGCCGAATCGCGCTTGCTTTTGGAGGCCAAATTCCCTTGATTCGTCCATGGCGGATCCACCTTTGGCCCTTTCTTTTGACGACGTTCTTCTGACGCCTAGTCTGAGCGAACTGCTCCCTTCCGAATCCGATGTGAGCACCGAGTTGTGCAAAGGGGTGCCATTAAATATCCCAATCGTCTCAGCTGCCATGGATACGGTGTCTGAGACTGAGCTCGCGATGGCTCTCGCCCGTGAGGGTGGCATTGCAGTTATCCACCGCGCTTGTACGATCGACAGCCAAGCCTTGATGGTGGCAAAAGTGAAGCGTTCCGAGAACGCTGTTATTTACCAGCCCCTGACAGTTTCTAGGAAGCTGACGGTAGCCGAAGTTCGTGAGATCATGGGGCGGGAGGGGTTCTCGGGATTCCCGGTGGTTGATCCGAATGGTCGCCTTGAGGGAATGGTCACTGGACGCGATCTTCGTCACATTCCAAGTGAGGAAGCTTTGGTCGAAGATGTCATGACGCCGATTGATCGTTTGGTGACTGCGCCGGCCGATATGGATCAGCGCCAGGCTCGGGAGATTCTTTATAAGAACAGGATTGAAAAGCTTCCTCTGGTGAATGATGATGGGACTTTAGCTGGATTGATTACTGGTGCTGATATTGAGAAAAGAATCACTTTTACTAGTGCGTCCAAAGATCCAAATGGCCAACTTCGTTGCGGTGCGGCGGTGGGACCGGGTCCTGAATTTTTAGATCGTGCCAAAGCTCTTCTTGAAGCTGGTGCAGATGCTCTCTTTATTGATGCCGCGACTGGGCATACTTCGCGTGTTATGGAGGTGATTGAGAAGCTCCGCGGGCTCGGTGATACTCCAGTTGTAGCTGGTAACGTCGTTACTGCCCAAGGTGCAAGGGACTTGATCAGCGCAGGAGCAAGTTGCCTCAAAGTTGGGGTTGGTCCGGGGTCGATTTGCACCACGCGCGTAATATCCGGAGTGGGTATGCCTCAGTTTACGGCTGTTCAAAATGTTGCCGATGCTGCTCACGAGCGTGGCGTAAAGGTTATTGCCGATGGTGGAATTCGATACTCGGGCGATATTACTAAGGCTCTTGCTGCCGGTGCCGATCTCGTCATGTTAGGTTCTCTGCTTGCTGGAACGAGAGAGAGTCCAGGACAGACCGTACACTCTCAGGGGCGTCGCTTTAAGACTTATCGCGGTATGGGCTCGATTGGAGCGATGCGAAAGGGTGCGGGTGATCGTTACGGTCAAAATTCTAGTGGTAAGCTCGTTGCCGAAGGGGTAGAGGGTCGCGTCCCTTATAAAGGGCCATTGGCGGATGTTGTTTTCCAACTAATGGGCGGACTTCGTTCTGGAATGGGATATGTTGGAGCGCGAAATTTACCCGAGCTTCGAGAAAAAGCCGAATTTGTCCGCATTACGCCAGGAGGTCTTCGTGAAAGTCACGCTCACGATGTCACAATCACCGAGGAACCTACGAACTACCAACCCGCTTCCTAGTTTTAAGATGCAAGAGATTCAACATGTTGCTGTTTTCGATTTTGGCTCGCAATACACTCAGCTCATTGTTCGCCGAATACGCGAACTAGGATTTTTAGCTAAGCTTTACTCGCCAGAAGATATTGCTGAAATTGGCCAGCCTGGAGCAATCATTCTTTCAGGTGGCCCCAAGAGCACCAGCGAGCGGGATGCTCCGGACATCGATTTCGAGAAATTAAAGTCCTTTGAAGTGCCCGTTCTTGGGGTTTGCTACGGGATGCAGCTTCTAAATATCAAATTTGGGGGCTCAGTGAAAAAGAGCGATAGGCGGGAATATGGTGCAGCTGCTCTTACTCCGATCTGCCACAAGGATCTCTATGACGAAGTTTCTGAAGACTCTCAGGTTTGGATGAGTCACTCGGATACGGTGCAGGATCTACATGAGGAAGCTGAAGTGATTGCAACCAACCAACATGGGACTCCAGTTAGTCTGCGCTGGCCCGGTGGTTTTTTTGGAATTCAATTTCACCCCGAGGTCACGCACTCACACGAAGGATTACGAATTCTTAAGAATTTCCTGCAGCAAGCCGGCGAACTGCAGCGTTTTCATATCGAGGATTTTAAGCGCGAAATGATCGATGGAATCCGTGAACTTGTTGGTGAGAAACAAGTCGTTTGTGGTGTGAGCGGGGGAGTTGATAGCACGGTTTTGGCCGTGCTTCTAAAAGAGGCCGGGGTGAATGTTCGCGCCATTTTCGTGGATAACGGACTCCTCCGAAAAGACGAGGCAACTTTGGTGCAAAACAATTTTCATCGCATGGGTGTAGAGATTGAAACAGTGGATGCTTCCGACGAATTTCTAGGTGCTTTGGCTGGAAAAGAAGACCCGGAGGAGAAGCGGCGGATTATTGGGAATCTTTTCATTAAGGTTTTTTGGGATTCCGTTGGGAATGCCGAGATGCTGGCTCAGGGGACCCTTTACCCCGATATCATCGAGAGTGCTTCAAATGCAAAGTCAAAAGCTTCGGTGATAAAGACACACCACAACCGCGTTCCCAAAATTCTTGAACTCCAAGAGCAGGGTAAGGTGCTGGAGCCACTGGCCGAACTCTTTAAAGATGAGGTTCGTGAGTTAGGTGCGGCGTTGGATATTGCCCCAGATATTCTTGGACGTCATCCATTCCCGGGGCCGGGATTAGCTGTCCGTTGTCCGGGCGCGGTTGATCGTGAACGGCTCAATATAATTCGTGAATGCGATGCGATTTTTATCGGAAAGCTAAAACAGCATGGATGGTATGATCGGGTTTGGCAGGCTTATGCCGGATTGATTCCAGTTAAAACAGTTGGGGTGAAAGGAGATGAACGGAGCTACGAGTGGGCTACCAATTTGCGGGCGGTGATCTCCGAAGACGCCATGACTGCCGAATGGGTTGACTTGCCGGCCCAACTTCTTCGTGAGACAAGTCAGGAAATCTTGAATGAAGTCAGCGGCATTAACCGTGTTCTTTACGATATCTCGACCAAGCCTCCTGCGAGTATTGAGTGGGAGTAGGGACCCTCTTATTTTTGATACTCCTTCAGCAGTTCCAACGCTTTTGGGGTCCCGATGACCTTGAGCGTTGAAATGACTTTAGCGAGGGCCTCCCTCTTATCGGAGGTAGATTTTGCAAAGGTGCTTTCAACGATAATATAATGCCGGATTGCGGCCTCGGGCTTTCCGGCGGTGATATCGATATCTCCAGCAAACATGCGGAGTTGGATATCGAGTGCTCCGGCTGGGCGGAGGTCAAGGGCGTCTGAGACCGCTTCGCGAGCTTCATCAAATTGTTTGAGGCCATTGTGTGCCTGGGATTTGAAGTAGAGTGCTTCGGCTTTGCGATAAGCATTTCCTTCAATTTCTAGGATGGCTTTAGCCCCGCGTAGCGCTTCCGCCTGCTTTTTGAGATTGAGCGATGCCTTGGTGTAAAGTTTCCAAACTAGATACTTGGCGGGTGTAGATTCGTCTTCAAGTCCTTCGTGGAGAAAAGGCCATCCGCGTTCTCCTTCACCATTTTTAATAAGAGTGGCACCCAACCATTGCAGAATGGCGGACGGAAGTTTAGTATTAGGTGGATCTTGGCGCGCAAGGTTGATTTCATCTTCAAGGAGATCAAGATCCTCTGCTTTGAAGGCATTTCTGACTAAAACAGGGCTAACTTTAGGAGCGAAAGTTTTGGAGTCGAGAGCGCGAGCTTTACGAAGGAAAGGTTCCGCTTTGGCACTGTTCTTCAGGCGAAGTTGGTTCCATCCGAGCCAAAAGTTAGCGGAGGCTTGGGTTTTTTGGTCAGATTTTGGAAGCCTAAGAATTTGCTCCTGCATGCCTACGAACTCCTCCCATTTTTCCTGCTCCTGATAGATAGATGCTAGGCGAAGAATGAGGCTCCTCTTCATCTTATGATCAGTAATTTTTTGAAGGATTATCTTGTAGTCACCAACTGCTTCGCCTTCTCGACCGGCTGCATTTAGGAGTTCAGCCCGATCCAGGCGAAGCTGGGTGCTCTGAGTTGCTTTCGGAAATTGAGCGATAAATGCGGCGATAGCAGCGAGTGCACCTGTTTCATTTTTAAGGAAGAGCTGAGATTTAGCAACGTGATATCTGACTCCAAGGGCGTTCGAATCATCAACAAGGGAGAGATCAAGCAAACGATAATGTGAAATTGCTTTTGTATAGCTCTTTGTTGCGTAATAGCGTTCGGCGAGAAGTAGGCGAATGGAATGAAATTTTGGGTCCCTTGTTTTAGTTGCTGTGTAGCTGCTTAGAAAATTTTCGGCGTCTTTTAGAAAGTTGATGGCATCTCGTTTATGTTCGCGAACAAGGAGATTGTAAGTGGCTTCAAAGCTTGACGCAGATCCAGGAGAGAGAGTGGCGATCTGTTTGTAGATTTTTGTTAGTTCTTCCTCCTTACCAAGAGCATCGTGCGATTTTGCAACCATGATAAGGCGTTGAAGCTCGGATTGTTTTTCGAGTCCGAAGTTTCCGATACGAAAGACGTCAACGACATCCTGCCATTGCATGTCGTTGTAGTGTAAGCTCATGAGAACAAGCTGGGTTTTACCTTTGACGTCTTTCGACTGTTCTTCCGAGAGGGTCTTCCGAAACCACGTTTTAGTGAGGTTTTTTTCGCCAAGTATCTGGGCGGTAAGGGCCGCCTGGAAGGTGGCTTCAGCGCGGATTTCAGGGTCCTTTGATTTCGACAGAATCACAAACTGCTGGTGGGCTAGTTTGGAGCTTTGTGAATCGCGATATAGCCTAGCCAAGGCGAGGCGGGCTGTCTCGGAATAGGGACTATTTGCGTCTGCTATAACCGCTTTTAAAGAAAGAAGCATGCCAGCCTTGTCTTCGAGCTTATAAAAACAGAGGAATCGTCGATAAAGCGATTGATGTTTAATCTCTTCGGTTTTGGTCGTGTCAGAGACGATTTGAAACCACCGAGCTGCCTCCCGCCATTTCTCTGCCTTGTAATCGTCGGAGGCTAGGAAGAGGGCAGAGGCTTCCACAAATTTTCCGGTCTTCCAGTTTGTAGCGGCGGATTTAAAGCAGATACGGCTGGCCTCGTCTTCGCCAATTTCACGATAGGACATACCTAGGAAATACCATGCTTCGATTGCTTTTTCATCGCGGGGAAAAGCCCTTAGGAATTGATCGAACTTCTTAGCTGCGATCCGATAGTCCCGTTTAATTGTTTTGGCATCTTTACCCTTTTTGGCATCGTTATAGTTAAGGGTGGCGAGGTCATAAAGATCGCGGGCTGGATCGACACGAAGAGAATCCTTTTTTTGATCTGGGGCCTGTCCTAAAGAAGGAAGTGACAACCCGATTAGAATAGCGATTAAGGCTTGGATCTTCATCGGAAAAACTAAGGGTTCTTTGGTGAACGGGTCGCAAAATCGATATTCCAAATGCCGGCTTTCTGTATTTCATCAACAAGCTGGAGAAGTTGTTGATTCCGGCCATCACGGTCAGCCCGGATTCTTACTGGTTGTTGATCGGCGCCATCTTCGTTAGCAAGTTCGGCGGCTTTAACTATTCGATTAAGTTTTTGTCTGAGTTGGTCTTTGGAATAAACCTCTCCGCTGATGGTGATTTCGCCATCAGCGGAGAGGTTTATTACGATCTTATTTGCAACACGGGCTTTTTGAGAACCTTCACTGGTGGTGGGGACAGCGACCTTAAGATCTTTCTCTTGCTCTGTGATCTGGTAGGTGACAAGGAAGAAAATAAGAAGAAGGAAGACGATATCAATCATTGGAGCCAGCTGGAAGCTAGCGGGGGGTGGATTGTTATCGCGAATTCGCATGAGGTTGAAGCGTTCTTTAAATTCTAGAGATCGCGCATCGGGAAATCATCGTGGAGAGGTTGACTCGTCGACCCAGCATGATTTTCTTGGATTTGGGAGCCAACCAAGGCGAGAATATGGGTTCCGGCCGCTTCTAATTCAGCAGTGTGGTTTTGGACTCGGCCTCGGAAATAGGAATAAAATGTCATAGCGATGATGCTAATAACGAGACCGCCAGCAGTGGTTATCAGGGCCTCCCAGACCCCTTGAGCTAGTTCCAATTGCTTAGCCCCCTCGATATTGCCGTTAGCAATTTCCATGAAGGATTTAATCATTCCAATTACTGTCCCGAGCAAGCCGACCATTGGGGCGATTCCTCCAATATCAGCCAAGTAGCTGATTCTTTGGGTTAAGATCCCGGCCTGACGATTTCCTTCGGCTTCTGCAACGTCGCGTATTTCAGGGTGGCTTGCATTTGGGTTTTTGGTCAGAAAATCGAGGGTTTTTTGGGTGACTCGCGCTACGGCTTCTCTCCGGCCGTGACAGTAGCCGACGAGCCCAAGATAATCACGCTTTCGGATCATGGCCTCCGAGGCATTCATGAAGCGATTTGAAACGACTGAGCTGCGACGAAGGGTTAGGAAATAAAGTAGGATGAGAATCGCGGTGAAGATCGAGAGAACGACGAGCGCTCCCATGACCCACCCGCCTTTCTTAAGAATTTCGACCAAGGTAATATCTTTAGTCAACTCTGCCGCCTCTTGAGCAGATGCGACGGATGGAATCAGCGTCAAAATAAGAGCGAGCAGAAAAGTGGTCTTCATGAAGTTGTTAATCGAAGTTTAGCGGGAGATTATTCAGGTGCAAGTGCAGGAAAACCCACCGTAATCTACTGATTCCGTAAATAAGCGATATCAATTACGGGTTTTGTGCCTAGAATCTAGAGCGATGTCTGTCCTTCCTTTACTTCGAGCAAGGCTTTCGCAGGTCTCCCATAAGCCGGGTGTCTACCTGCATAAAGACCGGTTGGGCTCGATCATTTATGTTGGGAAGGCTCGGGATCTTCGAAAACGACTCAGCAGCTACTTTATGCCATCGGGTAAAAAGCGGGCAGACCGAAAGACCAGAGCACTGATGGACTCGATCTGTGACTTTGAAGTCCATGAAGTTCGAAACGAGCAAGAAGCTCTGCTGTTAGAGGGAAAGCTCATCAAGCAGTATCGGCCCCGCTACAATGTAAGCTTTCGGGATGATAAACGTTTTCTACTCGTAAAGGTTAATCTCGATGCTCCGTGGCCAAAGTTTCAAACAACGCGTCTCAAGAAAGGTGATGGTGCGCGATATTTCGGTCCATTCGCACATTCGGGGGCGTTACGAGCTACTGTTGCTTGGTTGAACAAGGAATTTGGACTTCGGAGTTGTCGGCCTCGAAATCCGGGAGAAAAAGATTACAAACACTGTAATGCCGATGTCATTCGTAATTGCATGGCGCCCTGTGTCGCGAAGGTGAGTCGTGAGGAATATTTGGAACAATTGGAGCAGGCTTGTGAATTGTTAGGTGGGAAAGGAAAGGGGCAGCGTCTCAAGAGCCTTAAGGTAGAAATGGAGCAATCAGCGATAAAGTTGGATTTTGAGAAGGCCGCAAGGCTTCGCGATGTTATCATAAATCTTGAGCGCGCGCTGAGCCCGACAAGGCAGTTTACGCGCGGACGGGGAGTGCCGACGACCGTTAAACCAATCGAGGATTTGGCTGAATTGGGTGATTGGCTCTCACTCAGTGGGCCACCAACGATTATGGAGTGCTTTGATATCTCCAATATTTCGTCGACTCATATTGTGGCCTCAATGGTGAGATTTAAGAATGGATTACCGGACAACCAAAACTATCGGCAATACAGGATTAGAACGGTCGACGGACAGGATGATTTTGCAAGTATGGCTGAAGTAGTTCGGCGCAGATACGGTCGAATCTTACAGGAAAATATGGAGGCGAACCCTGAAGTTGCGGAGAGCACGCAGGAGACTCAGGTCGAGACTCTTCTGCGACTTGCAGCCGAGGGCAGGAGTCCGGTCACGCTCCCTGATTTGGTGATCGTAGATGGCGGGAAAGGGCAACTCAGTGTTTCAGTTGCAGAGTTACAGAGACTGGGGCTGGGCGGCCTGCCGATTTGTGGTTTAGCAAAGCAGCGAGAGGAGATATTTTTTCCGGGCGAGGCCGAGCCCGTAATTATTCCACATGATCGGGGGGCTCTTAAGTTGATGCAGCGGATTCGTGACGAAGCACACCGTTTTGCAAATCGGTATAACGAATTGTTGCTCCGAAAACGAGTTAAGGAAAGTTTGTTGGATGATTGTCCTGGTGTTTCCCCGGCAAAGAAAAAAGCGCTCTTAAAACGGTTTGGATCAGTGGCACGAATTAAAGATGCAACTGTGGAGCAAATCGCGGAGCTCACGGGATTTTCGGTAAAATCAGCTGACGAAATTTTGGCCTTTCTCACAGGCAAAACCTAGTTTGGATCTTTTCTTCAATCGGTGAACAGGAGCTACTGTTGGAGACAATAGAGGAACTCTTGGCGTTTTCCTCGGTCAATTTTACCAACCCGCAGGAAGAGCTGTTTATCTAGGGCAACTGGACTTGCATAGGTGTCATCTCCAAGCTTGTTTTCTGCGATTTTTTCAAAGCGATCTCCCGATGCTTTGAAGATTACGGTGGTGCCATTTTTAAGGGTGGCGTAAATGTGGTCACCAACCGCAAGTGGTGAAGCCATCACGCCCCTTCGCCCAATTTTTTCGGACCACTTCTTCTCTCCAGTTTTAGCATCCCAGCAATAAGCTCTGCCATCGTCAGCGATGGCGTAAATCAAGTTGTTGTGTGAAAGGAGAGATTGCTCATAACAGACGACTTTATTTTGCCAGACCTTAATACCGGTTCCATCGGCTTTGACTCCGGCGGTTTCTTTCTCGGGAAAGCCACCGCTGGCGAAGATCATATCGTCGGTCCATACTATGGTTCCGCACATAGATTTGGCCCCGGCTTCAGCTTCCCAGTTTAGTTTTCCAGTAGCTGGTTCGTAACTTGAGAACTTGTTAATCCCAGAAATAAAGAGCTGTTCTCGGCCTGCGACAGTAGCGATGGCCGGAGTGGCCCAGTAGTCGTGACCAGCTCGTGGAGTTTTCCAAACCTCTTTGCCGTCGGAAGATTCAAGAGCTGTTAGAAAGCCTCCTTCCTCAGTTCCAATTACAACAATTAGATTTTTTTTGTAGAGAATTGGAGTGGAGCCAAATCCGAATGGGTATGATGGAAGATAATTTCCCACGGTCTTAGACCAGATGATTTTTGCATCGGGTGAAACGGCTGTAACCTTTATTTTTTTATCGTTTTGGAAAGTGACGAGAATGTTTTGGCCATCCCACTGGGGAGATGCTGAAGCGGGAGAGTTTTCCGAATGGAGTTGAGTTGGGAAGCCCCCTTCGTGGACGACCTTGGACCAGATAACTTTTCCGTTTTTTCGATCAAGGCATAGGAGTGATTGGGTTGACTTGTTTTTGTCAGCGGAAGTCAGATAAATTCTTCCCTTAACAAAAATCGGGGTGGAATGGCCGCGGCCAGGAATAGCGGTTTTCCACCTTACATTCTTGTCTTTTGACCACTCGATAGGTGGCTTGGCTTCGCGCGGAGCGTGATTGTTTTGGTTCGTGCCGCGCCACTGGGGCCAATCGGCGGCTTGGAGTGGGAAGAGAAAGGAAAGCAGAATAAGGCGCTTCATTGAGCTGATTATGGCGGCTTTTGTGTGACAGGCAACGGGAGAATATGGTATTCAGGAACTCAGAAATTGTTAAGAATTCTGCCATGCTCGCTCGCTTTGTGAATTTTTTTTGGTTGTGGACCTTCTTGGGGACTGGATGGGCGTGGTTTGTTCCGGAGCATTTCACATGGTTTCTTGGGGAGATTCCTGGAACGGAACTTAAGTGGGTGCCGTTAGGGTTGGGGATTATTATGCTTGGAATGGGAATGACTCTGACTTTTGCAGATTTCCGCGAGGTTCTGACAATGCCCAAGTGGGTTGTCCTTGGGGTTGTCGCCCAGTTTTTGATTATGCCTCTAATTGGGTTGGGAGTCGCCACGATCTTTTCGCTGCCGGCCGAGTTCAAACTTGGTATCATCTTAGTGAGTTGTTGTCCGGGAGGGACGGCGTCAAACGTGGTGACCTATCTTGCGCGCGGTAATCTTGCATTGAGTGTTATGATGACAATGTGCTCGACTCTATTGGCAATAGGATTGACTCCGTTACTGACGAAGGCTTACGCATCTGCGATCCTTGAAGTCGATGCATGGAGCATGGTCGTCTCGATGGTGATGATCGTTCTTCTGCCCATTATGGTGGGGTTGGTTTTGAATTCGCTTGCAGGCAAGAGGCTGGAAGCGATCAAGAAGGGGTCACCTCTGGTCTCGGTCTTTGTGATTGTGCTAATCGTTGCAGCGGTGGTCGGCGCGACAAAATCAAACATTCAAGCGCATTGGCAAACCTTGCTTCCTGCAGTCTTCATAGTGCACGCTTTCGGATTCGCCTTGGGATATCTTTGGGGAAGGGTTTTTGGTTTGAAGGAGAAAGAATGCCGGACATTTTCCATTGAGGTTGGAATGCAAAATTCCGGTCTCGGCTCACAATTGGCAAAGACGCATTTTACGTTGATGGCAGCAGCACCGTGTGCAATTTCGGCTTTTTACCACTGCATGATTGGGAGTTTCCTTGCGAGCCTGTGGCGGCGACGTGGGGGCGATGGGCAGCAATCACAAGATCGTTAGTTCGAAATCAAATATGTCGTTTATAATATCCTATTTACCTTCCTAGTTCCTTGGAGCTTGGGGAAGGATTACTTTGTCTCAAAGTTAGGATCGAGACGATAGGTGTGGTCAGGGTATTGTTTTTTCTGGCTGGACTGTTATCCCGGATTGACCCACTTCGATCAACCGTGAATCGCGATCAAATTCTACTTCTCATTTTTCGGGGTGGAACTTTTTTGTGCCTTTTGGGGTGGGCCTGGACCCACTTCTACTGGGAGGGCTCCTATGCCGTGCTTGTGTGGAATGAAACGACCCAGGGTTTGGCGGAAAATTGGGATGACTTTGTCGGGTCGGGAGCAGACGACGGACTGGTCCAGCGATGGCTCGGGGTCTTGGCTTGGCTTTATCTGGCTGGGACGGTTTGTGCCCTGACTGTTCGCCGGACTTCGACTTATCAGCTGGTTCCCTTGTTGCTTTCGGTGGTGATGCTCGGGGTTCTTTTTTACGCGAAGTATCTCGGAGCGCAGCCGCAGCTGCCGATGTTAATCGAGCACGGTGGTCAGTTCCTCATGCCGGTTCTCTTAGTCCTGGGATTAAAAATGGGACCCCGGCACCCGATGGTAATGAATCTGGCTATTATTGCCGTGACGTTGACCTTTGCCGGTCACGGAGCTTATGCTTTAGGACTCTGGCCGATCCCCTCGAATTATTTTTCGATGACCAAGGTGATTTTTGGATGGGAGGCGGCGACGACCAAGGTTTTTCTGGGAGTGGCCGGAGCGCTTGATTACCTGCTCTGTGTGGGCCTATTGATCCCGAAGTTGCGCATTCCGTCCGCTCTCTATGCTTGCTTCTGGGGGCTCGCAACAGCCCTGGCTCGTCCGGTGGCCGGGATGTCCTCCGAGCTCAATTTCTGGGGAGCGGATCATTTTGTTCACGAGGCTTTATTGCGGGCTCCACACTTCCTGATCCCTTTGTATCTTGCGGTTTTTTGGTATAAACCGCGGAAGAAAAGCACAGGAGATCTTGTTTCCGTGACCGAATCAGTGCCAGACTCCTGAGACGAAACGTTCAAAAACTCCGTTATCCCATCATGAAATTCTCCAAGTGGTTCTCCGTCCTCGCCGTTGTTTTGATTTTTGGCGGTATTGCCGTCTCACAGCAAAACGCCAAGAAACGTCGTGGTCGTGCGGTCCTGAACATCCCAAAATTCGAGGAAGCCGACACCATTTGCTTCGCGCTCTACACCGTAAGCGACAAGACGCTGAAGCTGACGGCCCAGCTCTATCCGCTAGCGGAGGGGGCACCACTCAAAGCCTGCCTCGAGATCGAGGACAATGGTTTGTGGAAGGAGGTCGCTTCGACCGAGATCATCAAAGAGGGTTGGACCGCTCCCTTCCGCGTGGAGAAATGGGATGATTCAAAAACCGTTTCCTACCGGGTGATTCACGGCAAGAAGGCGACCTACGAAGGCACCATCCGGAAGAATCCTACCGACAAAGAGGAGATTGTGGTGGCGGCTTTTACAGGGAATTCCATTCATCCGGGGCACGGTGGAGACATTTCCCGGCAGGACATCATCGATAACGTCAAAAAAGTGGATGCCGATATCCTCTTCTTCTCCGGCGATCAGGTTTATGACCACCACCGTCACCTCGCGGCTTGGCTAAAGTTCGGTCGTGATTTCGGCGAGATCATCAAGGACCGGCCGACGATTTGCCTTCCGGATGACCACGATGCCGGACAGCCTAATCTTTGGGGAGAGAGCGGTAAAATTTCTACACTTGGAGGAGCATCTGATGGAGGTTATTCGCGGCCCGCCGCGTATGTTCGTGAAGTCGAAAGGGCACAAACGAGCCATCTGCCGGATCCGGTTGATCGTCACAAGATCCAGCAGGGGATTGGGGTCTGGTTTACCAATTTCAACTGGGGGAATGTCGACTTTGCCATCCTTGAGGATCGCAAGTTCAAGACTGGTCCTGCCGGGCGGGTCCCCAAGCAAGGGCCGCGCCCTGATCATATCCGTAATCCGGAATACGACCCTGCCAGTGTAGATGTCGATGGCGCCGTTCTACTCGGTGAGCGCCAGCTCAAGTTCCTAAACTCATGGTCGAGCGACTGGCAGGATGCCAAAATGAAGGTGGCACTTTCTGCGACGATTTTTTGCGGAGGGGCTCACATTCATGGAGGAGCCAATGGACGCCTGCACGCCGACATGGACTCCAACGGCTGGCCGCAATCCGGTCGCAATCGTGCGCTCGAATCCTTGCGCAAAGCCTTCGCTTTTCACCTCGCGGGTGACCAGCACCTCGCCACGATTTTCCATCATGGGATCGACGAGTTCCGCGACGCCATCTGGTCCTTCTGCGTGCCTTCAATTGCCAATCTTTACCTGCGGTGGTGGGAGCCGCTCAAGCCGGGCGCGAATCGCGAAGCCAACTCTCCGGAATACACCGGCGATCATCTTGATGGCTTCGCTAACAAGGTCACCAACTACGCGGCGGCCAATCCCGAGAGGAAACCTGCCGGAAATGTGCTCAATACCCGTTCCGCGGGTTTCGGCATCGTGCGGTTGAATACCGGTAAGCGCACCATCAAGATGGAGTGCTGGCCCCGGAATGTGGACATTACTGACCCCAAGACTTCCCAGTATCCCGGCTGGCCCAAGACCATTTCCCAGTTTGATAACTATAATCCGACTTCATGGGGTAAGGCCGGGGAAATCGCCTTTAATGTGGCCGACCCTGTAGTGGAGGTGACCGATGAATTGAGCAAAGAAGTGCTCTACACCGTCCGGATAAAGGGGAAGACCTTCCGGCCTCATCTCCCCAAGGGTACGACCTTCACCCTAAAGGCGGGACGCAACGCTTCCGATCAAACGGTCGCGACCAGGCTGAAGGTTGGAAGCGACAAGCAATCGATCACCTTGAAATAAAAAGATCCCGTCTCGTTTTATCCAAGTCATAAAGTCGTCGGTTTCATTACTCCTCTGCTACTCGGACATAGCCCTTGGGGCCGGGTAGCGCCCGCGATTGCCCAAGACCAGTTCCCTTGATTTCAGAATCAAGAATATTCCAGTTTTGGAAGTCGGCTGCATACATAAAAGACGGAGCGTTGCGATTACCTGAGAAGGATGGCACTGCTCCGGGAAAAATGCGTCTGGGGTCGGCAAATGCGTGGTTGGGTTTGTGGCAAGTCATGCATGACTGCCCCGGAGGATTTGAAAGGTTTTTATCGGTGAACACAGAACGCCCGATCTCAGCGAGATCGGGCGTGGCTTGAATTGTAGCGACTCCGCAGAGTGATGAAACGAGGATCCGGAGCATCAAAGAATTAAAAGTCAGAGGTAATATATTATGGCTCTGCTACTTCTTTTTGGTGCCAAAATGTTTCTCGAAATCGTGCATCAGGTCGTGAAGCTTGGCCACGTTCGTTGCATCGGTGGACTGTTTGCACTTCATGGCGGTAACAATGATCTGATGGCAGAGTTGGAGTTTGGTTATATAGGTTCCTTTGTTAGATTCGGCTTCAGCGAGTTTGAGACGTTGGGCGAGGAAGTAGTTGAGGATCTTATCTTGGATCGCTTGTGCATGTGACTCCTTATTCGTGATCCAACGGGTCAATTGGTGGGCGTTTTTTGAAGGGTTCTTGGAAAGTTCGATGATTTGTTTGGAAGCTTTTTCAATGGTCTCAAAGTCTGTGTGCATAGACTCGATGACGTTATCATCATTATAGATACCGCATGGAACCTGACAGTGAGCTGAGATTGTTGCAGGAGCGAGAAAAGAAAAGGCGCAGAGGACAAGGATTGATTTTTTCATACCGCCCAAACTTTAACTGATTGGGCTAAAGGCGCAAGAAACGAAAAAGCAACCAAACGAAGGAGAGGAGATTAGAGGCCAGCTTCCTGTTTGACGAAAATAGAGCTGCCGGTCCTGCGGCTTGCTCACTTTAAAGCAGATACTGTTATCGGGTTTATCCTGCTGCCCTTTACTTGAGCTTTTTGGTAAAAGGAGAATATCAAGGAAGATATTGCTGGATTTTATGAAGAAATATTGCCGATGCTGAAGCAACATTGAGTGAGTCTGTCCCGCGTGACATTGGGATATGAATGAGTTGGTCACAATGGGACTCAATGGTTTTGTTGAGGCCGAAGTCTTCTGGACCTAGAAGGAGCGCGATTTGATTAGAAATTGGTTGGAAGTCTTCGATAGGAACAGAATTCTTAGAGAGGCTAGCTCCCAATATAGTATGGGTCTTTCTTATCTCAGTCAGGTCTGAGATGAGGTCCGGAGCTCGTCGGACGGGAAGGTCGAAAATGTTGCCGGCGGAGGCTCGGATGGCTTTGGCATTAAATGGAGAGGCTCCCTTCCCAAGGAGGATTCCGGCTCCACCCAGTGCGGTAGCGTTACGGATGATTGTGCCTAAGTTTCCGGGGTCGGCAATTTCGGGGAGAACAACTAGGGTCCCTTTCGTCACCTCAGAAAGAGTTGGATTCCTAGGTTTGCGAGCAATGGCAAGATAGCCACGGTGAAAATGAAAGCCGAGAAGCGATGATGCTTCGTCACGTGAAAGATCTTCTCCAATACGGATAATTTTATCTATTGAGTATGAAGAATCTTGAAGGCGCTCGACAGGAATCTGCCCTTCGACGATGAAGTGAGTTTCGGTCTCCCTTTTCTTAACAAGGTTACGCCAATCAATCATATTATTTGGCCTCAGGTAGGGTCGCAGAGTGATGACGAAAAAGGAGGAGATTACGGGCAGACTTTGACATCGCAGAATTGAGAAACTTCTCGCCATGTAAATTCCTTGCGGAGCATGTCCGCAAGGAATGAGTCTTTAGGAGAAAGGCGATTTGCGTTAGCAAGCTTGGCTGGCTTCGTGAGGCGAGAAAATAGGACATGCTTAATCTGTGATTTTGCGACAAATTTACCGCCATATCCCTCGGGGTAATTTGCTGACCAATAGTGGATCTGATCTTCTTGTGAGCCGAGGTAGATAACGGAATGGCCCCGTTCTTTTTTGCCGATAGTATTAGTCCACCACATTTTCATGAAGTCACCGGGGTGGGCGTGCTCATACGAGGTGAAGTTAATTCCACATTTAAGATCGGAAAAAAGCTTCGCCGTGCCGGGCCCATTGGCATTCCAGCGCCCGAATATTTCTTCACCATCTTTGGCTCCGAGATCGGCGAAACGGGTATATTTACCTTCCGGTAGGAAGCTGGAATTACGGAGGCGAAGTTGCTCAATCGTACGGAGGAAGACAAGGTAAGTGGCGCCGGAGCAGAAGGTAGACTTAGCCACTTTGAGATCCTGTTTGATAATTCCATTTTCGAGGGAGACACTGGAGGCAAGCCTGTCGACCGCAGCTTGGGAGGCATCGTAGCCACGGCCATCTGGCATCGATCTCACTGATGCGAGGACGATTGAATTTAGGGGAGTGTCTGCAGTCTGCGGTCTGATCTGAACACAGGAGTGCAGCGCGGCGGCAAGGATTATTAATATTAATCTCACGCTAGTAACCTAGCCATGGTCCTAGCCACTTTTCAACTTCTTCGATGCTTAGTTCTTTGCGCACGGAGTAGTCTTTGATTTGATCCTTTTGTAGATTATCTATCATGAAATAATGCGATTCGGGATGGGAAAAGTAGAGCCCGCAAACCGCTGAACCAGGATGCATCGCGCATGATTCAGTAAGTTCTACAGCGGTTTTTTCTTTGGCTTGAAGAAGGTTAAAAAGGATGCGCTTTTCGGTGTGGTCGGGTTGGCTCGGGTAGCCTGGAGCAGGACGAATCCCCTGATATTTTTCGTGGATGAGTTCTGATTGACTAAATTGTCCCGGGCGTTCGATCCCCCAAGCGATTCGAGCCCGGTGGTGTAAAAGTTCAGCGAAAGCTTCAGCAAAGCGGTCAGCAAGAGCTTGAACCATGAGTGCTTCGTCTATGTCGTTCTGTTCACGAAGTTCGGCCGCCCATTCATCCGCTCCATGAATGCCAACGACGAAGCCCCCGAGGTGATCACATTCTGGTGACACATAGTCGCTGAGGGCATAGTTAGGTTTTCCTGACTTTTTATTTTGCTGGCGAAGGGTATGCAAGGTGACCTTTTGATCTGGAAGATAGATGTCATCTCCATCTGCTTTGGCGGGAAAAAACCCGTAAATCCCGGAGGCGGTAAAACGCTTTTCGGTAATGATTCTCTCAAGAAGCTCTTTTGCTTCAGAGTAGAGTTCTTTAGCGACCTTCCCCCCTTCTTTATTCCGGGTTTTGAGGGTCTCGGTTTCGGGGTTCCAAACACCACGAAGTTCCCAGGTGTGGAAGAAAGGGGTCCAGTCGATATAGTTTGCGAGTTCGCGGAGGGACTGCGATTTAATGGTGCGGGTCCCGGTGAATTCCGGAATAGGCGGGTTGTAGTGTTCCCAGTCGATAGTGACCTTGTTGGCACGGGCTTGCTCGTTGGAGAGAGCTACCTTCTTTTTACTTCCGTTAAATTTCTCTCGAGCTCTATGGTGATTCTCTTCGTTGGTATCGATGAATTTTTGGCGATCTTCGGACAAAAGGGCGGTGGTGACGGGAACAGATCTGGAAGCGTCGAGAACGTGAACAAGTGGACCTGTATAATGTCCCGCAATTTTGATGGCGGTATGAGCGGCGCTTGTCGTGGCTCCGCCGATAAGGATTGGAATATTTCTCTTTCCAAAACCTCGTTTTTCGGCCTCCTTGGCGACGGTGATCATTTCGTCGAGCGAAGGGGTAATGAGCCCAGAGAGGCCAATTATATCGGCGTTGTGTTCCTCGACGGCATCAAGGATCTTATCGCAGGAGACCATCACACCCATGTCGACTACATCGAAGCCGTTACAGATGAGGACTACGCCAACAATATTCTTCCCAATGTCGTGAACGTCACCTTTAACGGTTGCCATAATGACTTTTCCGTTCGAAAAGGATTTGGTTGCAATGGCGCGTGCTTCAGACTCAGAGAGAGCGGAGTTTTCCGAACGAAGGAAGGACGTTTGGGTTATAATTTTTTCCTCCCGCTCCTCTTCCATAAGTGGCTCAAGCCATGCCACTGATTTCTTCATAACTCGGGCAGATTTCACGACCTGAGGAAGGAACATTTTGCCAGCTCCAAAAAGGTCGCCGACAATCCCCATACCATCCATCAGAGGTCCTTCGATGACGCTGAGGGGTTTCTTATACTTGGCAAGGGCCTCTTCAGTGTCGTCGTCAATGAATTTATCAATTCCCCTTAGGAGAGAGTGTTCGAGGCGTTTTTCGACGGGCTGTTCGCGCCAGCTAAGATCCTCAACGAGTTTCTTAGCTCCCTGGCCTTTAAATTCTTCAGCGAGATCGAGAAGGCGTTCGGTTGCCCCATCGTCCTTGTTTAGGAGGACGTCTTCAACTGCTGTGAGAAGGTGCTTTGGGATATTGTCGTAAACCTCAAGCATGCCCGCATTAACGATGCCCATGTCCATTCCGGCTTGGGTGGCGTGGTAAAGAAAAGCCGAATGCATGGCTTCACGAACAGCGTTGTTACCTCGGAATGAGAAAGAGATATTCGAGACACCTCCGGAGACTTTTGCGAAGGGTAGATTATCTTTTATCCAGCGGGTGGCATTGAAGAAATCGAGGGCGTAGTTATTGTGCTCTTCGATGCCAGTGGCAACAGTGAGAATGTTTGGGTCGAAGATGATGTCTTGGGGTGGAAAGCCAACCTCATCAACAAGGATGTCGTAGGCTCGTTTGCAGATACGACATTTGTCTTCGTAGGTGGCGGCCTGACCTTGTTCGTCGAAGGCCATGACGACAACGGCCGCACCATAGTTAAGGATGTGTCTCGCGTTGGTTCGGAAGGCTTCTTCTCCTTCCTTGAGCGAGATGGAGTTGACGATGCCCTTTCCTTGAAGGTGTTTAAGGCCTTCCTTAATGATTTCCCATTTCGATGAATCGACCATGATTGGGACGGCTTGAATGTCAGGTTCGGCCTGAATAAGATCGAGGAATTTAGCCATCATAAATTTCCCGTCGATAAGGCCATCGTCGAAGCAAATGTCGATGACGTTTGCTCCGTTTTCAACCTGCTGGCGAGCGACTTCGAGAGCCTCTTCTAGCTTGTCTTCCTTAATCAATTTTCGGAAGCGAGGAGAGCCGGCCACGTTGGTCCGCTCTCCAATCATTAGAAAATTTTTGTCAGGAGTATGATTGTAAGCTTCGGTGCCGGAGAGTCGGAGGAAGCGCGGGAGTTGAAACATTTGAAATTTGAGCTGTATGATTTTTAACTGTGAATCAGGTAGGTAATTTACGCGGTGACAAGAGAAGGGACGGGACGTGGGGCTTTACCTTGTACTGATTTAGCAATGGCGGCGATGTGTTCAGGAGTGTTGCCGCAACAGCCGCCAGCTAGGTTGAGGAGTCCGGCATCGGCAAAGGCGGCGATGTAATCGTGCATGTCCTTTGGTTCAAGATCGAACCCTGTCGGGGCAAGCGGGTTTGGGAGTCCAGCATTGGGGTAGCACGAGATGTGAGTGGTAGCTGCTTTTCCGAGGTCGCGGAGAAAGGGCTCCATGAGATCTGGGCCGAGCGAGCAGTTGAGGCCAACAGCGAGTGGATCGATATGAGCGAAAGTGTTCCAGAGGGCTTCGACTTTTTGGGCGGAGATCATGGTTTCGCCACCACGACCAACGGCGGCGGAAATAATCACAGGTGCTTCGGTTTTCGATTCTTTGATAGCGACTAGAGCTGCTTTGGCGTTAAGGGAATCAAAAATGGTTTCAACCATGAGAATATCGCAGTCTTCTTCTAGAAGAGCATCGATCTGGTGGCGGTAGGTTTGTTTGACCTGATCGAAGGTGACAGGGCGGAATGAAGTGTCGTTCGGATCAACAACGTTGGTGAGCGAGACTGTCAGGGGGCCTATGGCTCCGGCGACATAACGTTTTCTTCCGTCATTTTGGGAAACTCGGTCCGCTTGCTCTTTAGCGAGTTGGACTGATTTCACATTAATTTCGTGGACGATATCCTGAAGTTTACTGTTATTTATAACTTTTTTATCGAAGAATTCAGGATCCTTAATGCCGCCGCTTTTCCGTGGATCTTGAACGAAGAATTCCGATTGAGCTAAAACAGTTCCGGAAAAGGTATTTGTTTCGCAGATGTCAGATCCGGCTTCGTAAAAACGTTTGTGGATGTCACCGATCACGCTTGGTT
This sequence comes from uncultured Verrucomicrobiales bacterium, assembly GCA_949373085.1. Taxonomy (GTDB): domain Bacteria; phylum Verrucomicrobiota; class Verrucomicrobiia; order Verrucomicrobiales; family Akkermansiaceae; genus SW10. Next base: position 17,379 of record CASICJ010000022.1, on the reverse strand, counting down.
GGGTGATTGAAAGAATGTCGCCGTTGTTTAAGAGATCTTCGTTATTATCCTGAAAACGTTTACCTCGGGCATCTGATTCGCAGAGTTCATAACTGCGGATAGTCGTCCCCATGGCTCCATCTAGGACTAGGATACGCTCGCGGAGGGCTGACTTGAGTTCTTCGCTAAGATTAGTTGTCATAGGCTCGTCTTGTGCGGACTTTCGGAAGAATTAAATGATTTTCAAGTTCAAATCTACATATCGCGATATGTTGATAAGTTTAATTTGGGGTATGTTGTCTCCAAGAAACAGGCGATTAAATCACCTTTTTTTCCATTGCTAAGCAAGTTTTGAGACCACATAGTCGGCTGGAGGCACATTTTGGCCTCAAAAATCCAACTATTTTAAGTTATCGCTAGACCAAGAAATTTTCGAAGAGGCGGCGGCGGCGGCCGGCGGCGAGGTCGTCGCAATGTCGACAAGAGCAATCGTAATTCGGAGGAAGGCAGTGAACAGAAGTCTGTCGAAATTGAAGGAACGATCGCAGCTGTTTTAGCTGGAACAATGTTCAAGGTGGCTCTTCCGAGTGGTCACGAAGTCCTCGCGCACATCTCTGGAAAAATGAGAAAGCGGTTTATTCGACTCGTTGTTGGTGACCGTGTCAAAATGGAAATGTCTCCCTACGATACTACTAAAGCGCGAATTGTATTCCGCCTTGGTTGATTTCCAATTCCTCAGTCTAAACTGACGGGGCATAGTTCTCTTCGTTCTTGCGGAGGCTAGTCGAGGGGGCTATACGAGCCCTGCACCGTTCATGTGGCAGGCTGCTTAACCAGAATCATTATTTTGGGACTCGTTGATCAAATTAGACGCTGGAGATTAGTCCAGCAGGGGCTTTCTTCTGGCAAGAAGCGTCGCACCAGTACTGATGGCGGAGTATTAGGTGTAATGGACAGTAGCTTGATCGTTCGTGGGTTGCTTTACCTTGGATTTGGTCTCGGAATGTTCGGACTATTCTTTGGCGTTCGGGATATTGATTCTCGGGTGGCCGAGGCGGTTGTTATTCTAATTTGTGGCCTTGCAATTTTTCACCTTAACCATCAGCAGTCGGCCGGAAAGAATGGCAACGTGCTCCTGGTCTTCGGGGGTATCTTGATTCACTTATGGGTGGTGAAGTTGGTTTGGGGGGTGGCCTTGCGGTCCGATCTTGGGGAGCATTATGAGTTTTTGGTGATACCAATTGCCCTCGCCCCGATGGTGCACTCGGTTTTGTTGGGCCAGCGTGCCGGGGTTTATTCCTCGGTTTTTGTGAGTCTCTTTGGAGCTTTAACCATTCCCAGTGATGATCGTTGGGCCTTTTTTGCGATAAGTCTTTTTTGTGGCCTTACGTCAGTCTTTGCCACCAAGCGAGTGAGTAAGAGGGGGCGTCTCCTGCGGGCTGGTTTTTGGGTAGGCGTTATGGCGCTCTTGGTGGACTTAATTTTCGCCAAGATTTCGGTGAGTGACCTTCAAATGTTGAGCGGTGAAAGTTGGGCGATTTTTGGGAAAGCCTGCCTGATTGCACTCTCGACCGGGCTTTTAACTGGTCTTTTCGTTGGTGGGGTGCTTCCCCTTCTTGAAGGTCTGTTTGGTCTGACGACTGAGATCTCGTGGTTGGAGCTTAGTGATTTGAATCATCCGCTGCTCCGAAAAATGCAGATCGAGGCACCGGGGACGTTTCATCATAGTTTAATTGTGGCGTCGCTAGCGGAAAGTGCCGCGGAAGCGATCGGAGCAAATGCCGTAATGAGTCGTGTTTGTGCTTATTTTCACGATATCGGAAAACTGAATAAGCCCGAGTATTTCATTGAAAATCAGGGTGGCTTAAATCCTCACGACGGCCTTACTCCTACTATGAGTGCGCTCATTATTGTGGCGCATGTAAAGGATGGTGTAGATCTGGCCATCAAGAATAAACTCAATCCAAGGATTCTTGACGTGATTCAAGAACACCATGGCGACTCGTTGGTCTATTATTTCTATCGTAAGGCTCAGGAACGGCTTCAGAAGCACCAAGTTGAAGAGGATCATGGCACGACTGATTCTGATGATTTGCCGAAAGTGGATGAGAAGAGTTTTCGCTATCCGGGGCCGATTCCTCAGACCCGCGAAAGTGGGATTATTTCACTTGCAGATGCCATTGAGAGTGCTTCAAGAACGATTTCGAAACCTTCTCCGAGCAGGATTCGGGCGCTCGTCGACGAGATTGTTTTTAAGAGGGTGCGTGACGGTCAGTTGGATGCGACTGGTTTGACTATGACGGATTTAACAATGATCCGAAAAATTTTCGCATCGACCCTTCGAAGCATGCTGCATGCGCGAATCGAGTATCCCAAAGAGCAGGTTGAAGATGCTCCTTCAGATCTCTCTAGGAAGGGCGGAAAACCGCTTTCCGCGGAGGAGGTTGAAAAGATGCGCCGGCGGCGGTAGAGGAGAAAGATAATGGTCGAGATTTATCCAAAATCCCTGTCACGGAGTTTCTCAGGCGGGCTCCTAAATCAATTGGAATCTGGCTGGAGTGAAGTTTTTGAAATTTTACGTAAAATAGGGAAAGGTGCTATTTCTGATCTGGATCTAATTGAGGTGACTTTTCTCGATGACGATGAGATGGCGCGCTTACACAGAGAGTTCTTGGGGGATTCAACAACAACAGACGTGATTACCTTCGAACATGGGGAGCTTCTAATTGGGGTTGAGACTGCGGAAAGACAATCCCTTGAATTTGAGACAAGTATCGACCGGGAGATCGCGCTCTATGGCATTCATGGTATGTTACACCTTGCAGGGTTTGATGATATTAGTGCAAAAAAAGCCGAGTTGATGGCAAGGCGTCAAAAAGACCTTTTTAACAAGGTATTTGCCGATCTGGTCTGATTGACAGACTTTTTTACCCGATTCGGTTCCGACTGGTTGACACCTTAGTCTCATTTCCTCAATATATTTCAGACGGAGGGTCAATGGTGGTCACACCATCCTTTGTCACACACCTAAAAACGCACACCGAATTTTACACCGTGTATTCCAACGAAGAAGATTTTATTCAGTTATTGACCGAAGGAGGGCACTTGACCTCCGAGCATGTGGCCGATGTCCGGGGAAAGCTCGGAGACGATGGCTTGCTCCAGCATTTCATTGATCATGGAGATGTTACTGAGACAGCCATTGCCGAGGTTTCCGCGGCAAGTATCGGGACCCAGGTTGCTGATCTTGCCAATGGATTCATTGATCCAGCCTTCAAAAGCTTCCTCAGCTTGACCGATTGCCGGCGCTTCAATGCTGTGCCGTTTTATGATGATGGTTCCTACCTCTGTATTGCCCTTGCAGATGTGCTGGACTTTGAATCTCAGGATGCAATTCCGCACATTGTAAATCGTGAGTGTACTTTCTACGCAGCACCGCTCAAGGCCATTCAAATGGCTTGGGAACAGATTTTTGGAGATGAAGTGGGCCAGGCTGATGCCAGCGAGCTTCATGTAGTGGGGGACATTGGTTCTGACGATTCAGATGCACCAGTCATCAAGTTGGTCTCGGGGATTTTGGTCGACGCCTTCAAGATGCGTGCGAGTGATATTCACATTGAGCCTCTTGAAACCTCGCTACGAATTCGAAACCGCCTGGATGGTAAGCTCATCGAGGTTGCTAGTCACCCCAAGAAGCTTTTGCCGGCAGTCATTGCACGTCTCAAGGTGATGAGTAGCTCTATGAGTATCGCGGAGAAGCGGATTCCTCAAGATGGTCGGATTCAGATTAAAATGGGGGGAAAGGATGTTGATCTTCGTGTTTCGTCAGTTCCTTCCAACCATGGAGAGAGTATTGTTATGCGTATTCTCGATAAGTCTGCCCTGAGTCTTGGGCTGCCGCAGTTGGGATTCCTTTCTGACGACCAGGCAGTTTTTGCAGAATTGCTCAGACTTCCAGATGGTATCATTTTGGTGACTGGCCCGACTGGATCAGGTAAGACCACGACTCTCTATGCTTGTTTGAACGAGATCAACAAGCCGGACAAGAAGATCATTACAGTGGAGGATCCCGTGGAATATGAGCTTGCTGGAATCAACCAGGTAATGGTGCGTGCTGACATCGGAATGACCTTTGCAGCGGCTCTTCGTTCGATGTTGAGACAGGCGCCAAACATCATCATGGTGGGTGAGATTCGAGATGGCGAAACTGCGAATATTGCGATCAATGCGTCGCTGACCGGTCACTTGGTGTTCTCTACCCTCCATACTAATGATGCTCCGAGCTCGGTGGCCCGACTGGCAGATATGGGGATCAAAAATTTCCTCATCGCTTCTGCGGTCCGCGCAATTCTTGCTCAGCGATTAGTTCGTAAGCTTTGCGACAAGTGCAAGGTGCCTGCAACCCTGAACGAGAAAGAGTTGCGCATGCTGAACATTGATCCATCCCAGCTGGCTGAGTCCAATATCATGGGGCCGGGGGGGTGCGAGGCCTGCCGTGATACCGGTTATCGCGGTCGAATTGGCATCTTTGAGATCTTTCTTGTTGATGACGAAGTTCGTCACCTGATTAATCAGGATATGAGTACTCCGCAGCTCCGTCGCCGCGCCCGGGAATTGGGGATGCGGACACTTCGAGAGGACGGGATTCGAAAAGTTCTCGTTGGGATGACGTCGGCGTCCGAAGTCATCGGCGTCACAATGTCTGATGCCGATTAAATATTTTCACACCTAAATAAACTTATACCCTTTTCATTACGATGGATAACAACCAAGTCCTCGATCTCTTTGTTAGTCGCAGTATGATCGACGGTGCACTTAAGGCCGACGTGCTTGCGGCAGTCGAAAACAGCGGAAAAGAAGCTGCTGAAATTCTTGTCGATTACGAAGTCGTCAACTCGCGTGACGACATTTGGCCGATTATTGCCCAGGAGCTCGGAGCCGAGTTTGTGGATTTCAGCGATTTTGAGCCCCCCGAAGCACTGTTATCGCTGGTTCCTGCCGGACTGGCCCGACTTCACGGCGCTTTGCCTGTTGCTTATGATGAAGGCAATATTTCAGTCGCCCTAACGGACCCGCTTAACCCCCAAATACTGGAGGATCTTCGCTTCGCTGTTGGTCATGAACTTACCTTAGTTGTGGGTGCTGATCATCTTGTTGAGCAAAAAATCAACGAGCTTTACGGAGGCGAAGAGAAGGCAATGGATGACATTCTTAGCCAGCTTGACGGTGGGCTGACTTTCAAGGGTGGCGAAGCAGAGATGGAAGACGAGGCCAACTCGGCTCCCATCATGCGCTACGTTGACCTTGTTCTTTATCAGGCGATTAAGGAAAAAGCTTCCGATATTCATTTCGAGCCCTTCGAAACTGAATTTAAAATTCGCTACCGGGTTGACGGGATGCTTTACGAGATGACTCCGCCGCCGGTTCACCTAGCTCTTCCAATTATTTCTCGTGTGAAGGTGATGGCGAACATGAACATTGCAGAGCGCCGTATTCCTCAGGACGGGCGGATCGTTAAGCAGGTTGGAGATCAGTCTGTTGATATGCGTGTTTCATCGCTTCCGACCCAGTATGGTGAGAGTGTAGTGCTTCGTGTCTTGGACCGGAACTCTGTGAACCTTAATCTGGATAATTTGGGACTGCCTCCGCATATTCATGGATATATCCACGACACGATCCGGATGCCAAACGGGATTTTCATTGTGACAGGGCCAACTGGTGCGGGAAAAACTACTACGCTGTATGCGGCTCTTCGCGAGATTAACAAGATAGATACCAAGATCCTGACGGCAGAGGATCCAGTAGAGTATGATGTAGATGGGATTATTCAGGTTCCAGTCAATGATGCTATTGGTATGACTTTCGAAAGGGTGCTGCGCGCTTTCCTTCGTCAGGATCCTGATAAAATTCTGGTGGGAGAAATGAGAGACCTCGATACCGCAAAAATTGCGATCCAGGCTTCACTGACCGGTCACCTCGTGCTCTCCACTCTTCACACCAATGATGCTTCTGGAGCGGTGACTCGATTGGTTGATATGGGAACTCAACCATTCTTGGTTGCAGCTTCTCTAGAAGGGATTTTGGCTCAGCGACTTTTGCGTACGATCTGTCCGGATTGCAAGGCTCCCTATGAGCCGAGTGAAGCTATCCTCACTCAACTTGAGGTGGCTCCACACGAACTTGGAGACAAGAGCTTTTTCACTGGCAAAGGCTGTAAGTCTTGCGCTGATTCTGGCTATAAAGGCCGCGCCGGTTTATATGAGCTTTTGAATGTCAGCGATCCTATTCGTGAGCTTATCATCGACAGAGCACCGGCAGTGGTAATCAAGCAAAAAGCAATTGAACTTGGCATGACTACACTCCGTGAAGACGGTCTTCGTTGTATTTACGAAGGTCGCACGACAATCGAGGAGGTCTTGAAGTATACCTAATCAACTCAATCCCGGGGATACTTTGGCGAATTCAATTAACATTTCGTCATTTGGAGCTTCCCCAACCTTTCTCTAAATCTTTAGAACTAAGCACACACAAAATTTTATGGCTAATTTTCAATATATTGCACTCGATTCCAAGGGGGAACAGAAAACCGGAGTCAAGCAAGGCAATTCGGATGCGGAAGTGATTCAGGCCCTTCGAGGAGAAGGTCTTTACCCCACTCAGGTCGTCCCTGAAGGGCAGGGGACGATTGCCCCAACTCCTGGTAAAAAGGGGAAGAAAAGGACCAAACGAAAAGCCAAAGGCGGGAAGGCCGGTAAGGTTGGTGGTAAGGTTAAGCCCAAGATTCTCATGATCTTCACTCGTCAGTTAGCGACTCTGATTGACTCCGGACTGCCTCTTCTTCGTGGATTAACCGTTCTGGGCAAACAGGAGCCTAATCCTGTTCTTCAGGCAACGATCAACAATATTGGGGAGTCTGTTCAAGGAGGTTCAACCTTTTCGGAAAGTCTAGGCCAGCACCCTAAGATGTTTAACAAGCTGTATGTGAACATGGTGAAAGCTGGTGAGCTTGGCGGTGTTCTTGAAGTGGTTCTCACTCGTTTGGCCGAGTATCAGGAAAAAGCTCATAAGTTGAAGGGTAAGATCGTTTCAGCGATGGTCTATCCGCTGATCGTGATGTTTATCGCGGTTGCCATTATGAGCTTCTTGATGTTGTTCATTGTTCCCAAGTTTCGCGACATGTTTCGCGATATGGGAGATGGGGCTCAGCTTCCTTTAATTTCCCGTGTGGTCTTCGGATTTTCCGACTGGATGTTAGCCCGCCCTCTCGTTCTACCTAATGCGGTATGGATTCTTTTCATAGCGGTAGGAGGTTGGACTGCCTTTGGGGCTTGGGCTCGAACGGTCAAAGGTCGAAGTATAGTCGATGGTCTCAAGCTAAAGATTCCAATCTTTGGTGATATCCAACGTAAGAGTGCAATCGCCCGCTTCAGTCGGACACTCGGAACCTTGGTAACGTCTGGTGTTCCAATTCTTCAGGCTCTCAATATCACAAGAGATACCGCGGGTAACGTGGTTGTTGCCGAAGCGATCGATAAGGTTCATGACGCTGTGAAAGAGGGTGAATCAATTGTCACGCCAATGACTGGGTCAGGAATTTTCCCTAACCTCGTGGTTTCTATGGTCGACGTGGGGGAGGAGACTGGTCAATTGCCCGAGATGCTCCTGAAGATTGCAGATGTTTACGATGATGAGGTTGATGGGGCAGTGACTGCACTGACCTCAATTCTTGAGCCAATTATGATTGTTATTCTTGCGCTCGTTGTGGGTGCGATTGTTTTCGCCCTCTTCCTCCCGCTAATCAGCGTGATTCAGAAGATGCAGGGAGGTTAAGTTCAACACGGCATTTGATTCCTACTAATTAACTAGCTATAATAAATTGATGAATTTCGTAAAAAAGCCTAATGTAGAGAGATCTAGAAAATCTGGATTCTCGCTTATCGAGCTTCTTGTGGTCGTCTCGATTATTGTGATTCTCGCCGGAATTACGATTGGCGTCATGAGTCAGGTGAACGCGAAACGGGATATCTCAACAACTTCTAAAAATATTGGAATGGTGAGAACCAAACTGGAGGCATTTTATAACGAGCAAGGTTATTACCCAGTGGGACAAAATGCCACAAGTGCTTGCGTTTATAAGGCTCTCTCAGGTGATCCGACAGGGCAGGGAACAGATCCAACCGGGACAATCTACTGGCCAGAACTCAATGAAGACCGAAATCCTGCACTCGTGACGACTTTTCAGGGCTTTCGAGTAATTCTTGACGGTTTTGGACAGTCACTCCGCTATCGGTCTGCAAATGATACCAATGGAAACCCGGTTCAAAATGTGAAAAATGATGGTGATTTCGACCTGTGGTCGATTGGTCCTGATGGTGAGCCCAGCGATATTAACGTGAGTGGGCTACTGAACAATGAACAGACACGAGATGATATCTGGCAGTAACTCCTGCTCGATCTGATTTTCATAACCAATTATATAAGCAGGCGGAAGGTAAGAATCTTCCGCCTTTACTACTCAAAAAGCATATGTCCGAAGAGACACAACCAGCCAAAAAGGCTGCACGTAAAACCGTGCGGAAGAAGAGTGCTGCCAAGCGAGCCCCAAAAAAGAGCAGCAAGCCAGTGGTCTCTGAAGATCAGGAAGAGGAGCTTCCGCTTGTAGAAAAGCTAGTGAGCGAGACTTCAATTAACGACCAAGACTCACATGGACAGGAAGATAAAGCAGAACCGGTCCGCAAAGTTCGCGAGCCTAAATCAGGTGTTCGCGATGCGCGCCGTGAGGTTGTCGATGAGCCCATTCTTGATGAAGTATCTGAGAAGCTTCTTCCCGATTTAGATGATTCAACAGAATCCCAGAATAAAGGTGGTCAGAAGAAGCAAGCCCGAAAGAATGAATCATCCGGGGCTTCAAAAGAACAAAGTCAGCTTAGACAGGATTCTGGGGAACGCCGGGGCCGTGGACGTGGGCGGAGAGAGCGTGGTGAAAAGCGTGAAGGAAAGCCAAGAGTTATTGTGGATTCCAAAGATCTTGCTAAAAAGGCTTGGAAGATCTTCGAGTCGGAAGTCACCGAAGAAGGCCTAGCCTTGCTGGATGACAATGGTCTCCGTGATTATGCCCGGAGTAGCTTTAATGCCGCGCGCCTTTTCCTCGAAGAAAAGGAGAGAGTCAGTGGTCGTGAAAACAAGGCCAAGTCTGAACCTAAGGGGCGCGAAAAGGAGGGGAAGGCTGAAAACGAAAAGCCGCAAAAGGACGAGGAATAACATCGTCGCTAAGCCCTCGAAAGTATTTCAAACCGGCCCACGCAATGACGTGTGCCGGTTTTTCATGATTCTTTCTCTTCGATTTGGATTCTAGGGAAGACCGGCTTTGGTTTTCCGGTTTGGTGCCCGGCTTCGAGGAGGCCCCATTTGAGATCGTCGATGGTGAGGTCCATTAGATTTCCTTTTTCAGTTGGCCGAAAATCTTGTCTGCTGCTTTGGGAGGATTGGGCGCAGCAGGAGCAGCGAGTTGGGCGCAGGATTCTGCGGTGTGAGAGAGGACCTCGCCGACGCGTGCGAGCTTGGATTCGTCCTTCTTCATCTCCCAGGGCTTGTTGCGTTCGAGATAGCCGTTGCAATGTGTGACGTGGTCGTTGATGGCTTGGAGGGCTACGCTGACTTCGCAATTGTCCATCGCTTCCTATAGGCGCCGGCTGGAGCGAGTGATTCCCGCAGGGCGATGTCGTCCGTCATCATCAGTAGTCGGTCGCACTGATGGTGGAGTTGCAAAAGCCCTTGGTCATGTTGATCGACCGGTTGAGGAGGTTGCCTAGATCGTTGGCAAGTTCTGTATTGAAGAGCATGACAAGGCGTTCGATATCGAAGTCGCTGTCTTTACCCGAGCGAATGTCACGGCAGAGGTAGTAGCGAAGGGTGTCGGTGCCGAATTTGTCCGCGAGTTCGTCGGGATCGACAATGTTGCCGAGGGACTTGGACATTTTGTCGCCCGCGACATTCCAGAATCCGTGAACGAGGAGGGTGGGCATGTCGGAAGCCTCGAAGCCCATGGCGTGGAGCATACAGGGCCAGTAAACCGCATGTGCCGGAACGAGAATATCTTTGCCGATGATTTGAAGGTCGGCGGGCCAGAGCGCCTCGAAATCGGGGAGTTCGGAGTCCTTCGGGCTTCTTGATATCCGGCGAAGGAGATGTAGTTGATGAGGGCATCGAACCAAACGTAGGTGACGAAGTCGGGATCGAAGGGAAGGGGAATCCCCCAAGACATCCGGTCTTTGGGGCGGGAAATGCAAAGGTCGGTGTCGCCGGCGCGTTCGATAGCGTTGAGGACTTCGTTTTTACGGAAAGTCTGGGATGATTTTGAGGTCATCATTTTCGACGGTGGAGCGGAGCCACTCGGCGTGGTCGGAGAGTTTGAAATACCAGTTTTCCTCTTCGATCTCCATGACCTCGCCCCATTCGGGACCGAATTCACCTTGTTCGTTCCGATCGCGGTCGGTGAGGAATTGCTCCTGTCGGACGGAGTAGAATCCAGCGTAGGATTTCTTGTAAAGAGCTCCTTGTTTTCGAGTTCGGTGAGGATGGTCCTGCACGCAGGATTTGTGGCTGATCGTCAGTTGTTTCTGCCCAGCCATCATAGCTGGACTCCAAGTTTGTCCCAGAGCTTGATGAATCCCTTAGTGTTGCGCTTGGTGAGGGTGGCGACGTTGACGCCTTCGGCTTCGGCAGTTTTGACCATTTTTTGCCCGTGTTGATCAACGCCGGTGAGGAAGTAAGCTTCCTCGCCTTTGAAGCGCTGATAGCGGGTGAGCACGTCGGCGAGAATTTTTTCGTAGGCGTGCCCGATATGTGGGGTTTGCCATTAGGGTAGTCGATCGCAGTGGTGAGATAGAACATTAAGGAAACAACGTGTGGAGAAGAATGAATTCCAGAGGTTGGTAACTTTGCCTCCCATGGAGAGGATGCGGGCGTTTCCTTTGGCGTGTTCGGCTTCGGCGATTTGACCGTCGCGGACATACATTTGGGAGAGGCCGGTCCAGGCGAGTAGATCGTCGGGTTCGAGAAGAGTTGCTTTGATACCGCAACCGATCGCTTCTTTTACCTTTTCGAGTTTAAGAAGAGTCATACCCAAGGCCTGCCATCCATCGAAGAAGTTGTCATCACACTCTACCGCTTCCCGGTAGGCGCTTTCGGCTTTTTCGAGTTCTCCCAGAGCTAGGTTGGAATTCCCCCGCCCGAAGGCATCGTCTCGTGCGGAGTGATCTGACATTTCCTTGGTTGGCTTTACTGTTGTCCTTCTCTTTGTGGAGGCACGACTTCGCTCGCTTCGTAGCTGTCATAGAGCCAGTTCGATAGAGCAATGATTCGCAGGTTACCAGATGTGGACTCGTAAAGTTTGCCGAAATCAGTTTCAAACTCATCTTTTTTTGCAAGCTCACGTTTTTCGACAAAAATGATTTGGGCCTCAGTTGCTTCTTCTTCTGACGGAGAAAAGTAGACGGGAGAAATTTCTCCGGGGTTTGTGTATTGGGTGGCAACGAACTCGGGAGGGTCTGGTAATTTCTGACTTCCCTGTCCGAAATTGAAGGTTTGACCTTCCGCGAGGCCGGTGACTTCCGTGACCTCTTTCTCTAGTCCTTTTGCTGCGTCAGTAAAGGACTTGCCCGCTTTTATTTCCTTAGTGAGCTTGTCAAAGAGTTCGTTTGCTTCCTTGATCATTTGCTCGCGAGCCATTTTTTTCTTTAGATCCACGGTGACTTGGACCTTTGCTTCTTCGTAGGTGAGGGGCAGGGAGTCTTCCACTTCGTCGAGGCGAATCAGGAACCAACCATCCGAAGTGCGGTAGGGTTCGCTGAGTTTTTCATCTGAGTCCCCGTTTTCCGGAAGCTCAAAAGCGGCATCGGAAATTTTTCCAATTTGAAGGCTGTCGATTACAGCTGAAAGCTCCTTCGGAGGATCAATCTTCGAGAAGAATTCAGATTTTTTGATTTCGTAGCCTGAATCTTTGGCGATAGCTTCGAAGTCTTCGCCCTCGTTGTCGGCCAGCTTTTGATAGAATTCGTTGATGCTATTGCTTAGCGCTTCGACTGCTTCCTGTTTTTCGGCGCCGTTGAGTTGCTCTTTGGCCGTCTTAGGTTTTGCTGGTGATTCCTCGGTGACAGGCTCGAGAGGGGCCGGAGTTGGAAGAGAAGCGTCTTTTTCGTCGGAGAGTCCGTCCTTCAGGGGTTCGTTAAGGTCCTTGCCGATTTCTCCGGGGGCAGGGTCTTTTTGAGTGCCCTTTGATTCAAGGGCAGGATCAGTCGAATCAGAGGGGCCTGGCGTTGGAGCAGGTTCACCTGAGTCACCTGAGTCACCTGGATCACCCTGTGATCCATCGGCGGCCGGAGGACTAGAAGTCTCGGTCTCAGTGCTTTTTTCGGCGCCATCGTTCTTTTCATTGGTGGGTGTTTCCACTGGATTATTTGTTTCGGCCTTAGTCTCTGCCGCTTCCTTGGCAGATTTTGAATCTTCAGCCGTTTTGGCGCCTTCATTTGCCGTGCGGGCAGCTTCTTCAGCTTTTTTCTTAGCCTCTTCAGCTTTCTTTAGGCGCTCCGCTTCTTCTGCCTCGGCTTTTACCTTTGCCTCTTTTGATCTTTCTAGCGCTTTATCCCAATCTGGCTCGATTGAAACGTAGGTAATTTTACGAAGTTCATCTGAATTGTAGTTTTGAATGTTTTCGTCGTAAAACCCCCTTATTTCTTCTTCAGTCGGCTTAACCCGTCCTTCGTAGACTCCAGATTCGAGGTTAATTTTTGAGCCGGAGATTTCCTGCTTTTGAACATCGAAGAGTTCACGCTCGGTATCTTTTTCGGTCGAAATGCCACCACCAAGGACCTTGGAAAGGTTCTGTGCAGTAAGGAGGTCACGAATGTAATTATTGAATCCAGGAATGCCCCCAATATTACTGAGACGAGATTTAGTGAAATCATCATAGGCTTCTAGGTCAAAGTTCCCATCCGCGTCCGTAAAGAGCACGGTTTCGACGAAGTTTTCTACTTCATCATTGCTGGGAGTGACTCCGAAATCGATGCCACCCTTTTGAATATTGATTCGGTTAGCGATGAAGCGCTCCGGTTCTTCAAGAGAAGGCTGAAGATAGTTCGCCATGATCCGGACGATGAGTGAGGGGGTCTTTGGTATTTGACTCTCCATGAATGTTTCCCCGAGGTAGTGTTTTGCAAGCAATCGGGAACTTTCTGGAATTTCAATCGCAGTGGGTAGGGCATTTGGAAGCTGCATCAAGGCGCGCTGGCGATTAAATTCTTTTTTCGAAACCGTATGATCTCCAACTTCCATCACGGGTTTGCCGTTAAATGCTTTGGAGACTCCTCCGTCGAGGAAGACAAGCCCCACGAAGAGAAGAACTAGAACGACGACCATAAGGCCGGTGTATTTTCGGATATTTTCAAACATGGCTGAGAGGTTGCAGGGAGCGAAAAAGAGGTCTACCCTGAGGAGCCTGAAAGTTAAGGCGGAATCCTGCCTTGGGGCAAGCCTGATGGATGGAATTCCGCACAAGTTTTTGAGGATGAAAATCTTGATTTCCGCCTGAAAGACCGGGATCAAAGAATCTAGCCCCCACAGATTCGGGTTTCGTTTTTTTAGGGAGAAGGTATTATCCCAAATATGAGTTCAGGAATGCGTTGGATATGCTTGTTTCTAGCCTTTTTGGTCGCAGCAGCAGTAGGTGTGGAAAAAACCGGTATACCGAATCGTTTGGCCAAGGAAAAATCTCCGTATTTACTTCAGCATGCCTACAATCCGGTTGATTGGTATCCGTGGGGTGAGGAGGCCTTCAAGAAGGCTCGGGAAGAGAAGAAGTTGATTCTCCTCAGTGTCGGATATTCGACTTGCCACTGGTGTCATGTGATGGAGCGCGAGTCCTTCGAAAATAAGGATGTCGCGGCGTTTCTGAACGAAAATTTCGTCTCAATTAAGCTAGATCGAGAGGAGCGCCCAGATGTGGATCAGGTCTATATGACTGCATACCAAGCGATGACTGAGCAATCTGGAGGGTGGCCCTTAAATATGTTTTTGACCCCTGATCTCAAACCTTTGACGGGTGGAACCTATTTCCCGCCGGAAGATAGGGATGGCCGGCCAGGATTTCCAACAGTTCTAAATCAGATTCATGGTGTTTGGGAAAAAAATCGGGAGCAGGTTTTAAAGCAATCGGTCGAGATGCATGGCCAAATGAAGGCGTATTTTGAAAAGCTGCAATCTCAGAGCGGGGGTGAGGTGAAGTCGAGCGGTCTTATTGTTGATCGATCAATTCCAAAGATCTTAGCAAAGATTGATCCTGATTGGGGCGGTCTTGGAACAGGAATGAAGTTTCCTCAAGTGAGTGTATTTAGGTTTCTTCTTCAATCGGGTGACCCGAAAGCGGTTGAAGCTGTAATAAAGACTTGCCGTCGTATGATGGATGGAGGGATCCATGATCAGGTGATGGGTGGGTTTCACCGTTATGCGGTGGATCGGCAATGGTTAGTGCCTCACTTTGAAAAGATGCTTTATGATCAGGCCCAGCTTATGGAGCTTTATTTGGATGCGTGGCAAATGACTGGTGAGGACGAATTTCGCGAGGTCGTGAAGGGTGTTGCCGATTACGTGTTGCGCGAGCTGACACATCCCGAGGGTGGTTTTTACTGCGCTCAAGATGCGCAGAGCGAAGGAAAGGAAGGGAAATGCTTTTGTTGGACGGAAAAGGAGCTAACGGCTCTTTTGACCGCCGAGGAGATGCAGTTGGCTCGCGAGATTCTAGGGGTGAGCGAGAAAGGAAACTTTATTGACCAGAGTGATCCCGAACCTTTGCCCAATCAGAATATCCTCTCATTCAAAAAGCCCCGGAACGATCTAAGCGAAAGCGACAAAAAATCAGTTGCTGGAATTTTCAAGAAGCTTGCTGTGGTCCGCGGAAAAAGAGTGCCCCCAGCGACCGATGACAAAATTTTGGCATCTTGGAATGGCCTCATGATTGGTGCGATGGCTCGGACGGGAAGAGTTTTGAGCGAGCCAAAATATCTGGAGGCTGCCCAAAAGGCGCATAATTTTATCAAGGGTAGGTTTTGGGATGAAAAGTCAAAGCGCTTGGCGCATCGCTGGCGGAAAGGGGATCGGGATGATTCTGCACAGGCTCAGAGCTATCTTTTGTTTTTGGCTGGGACGAGAAAACTCTACGAGGCTAGCTTACAGAAGAAGGATTTAGAGTTGGCAATTGGGCTAGCTGAAAGTGCAGTGGAGCTCTTCTACGATAAAAAGAACGGAGGTTTTTATCAGGGCGAAAAGAGGGATGATTTGGTTTTGCGCTTGAAGGGGCAATTTGATGGTGCTATTCCAGTCGGAAGTTCAATTGCGGCAAGAGAATTTGGGATACTGGCTCAAGTCACTGGCCGTGATGACTTAGCTAAGATTTCGGAAGCCACAATTCGGTCCTACTTAGGGCTGGTGCAGGAATCCCCGGCGGGGATGGGCGAGATGTTAATGAGTTTGCGATTCTCGCTTGAGAAGCCTGGGCGATTGGTGATTGCTGGGGAGAAAGGACGCGAGGAACTGCTTGCGGCGGCGACACAAATTTTTGATCCCAATAGGATTACTTTGGGTAACCAGGGCCCGGTGAGTGAATTTACGGCAAGCTTGAAGTCAACCCAAGGCTTAGCGACAGCGTTCTACTGCGTAGGTCAGACCTGTCAGCTTCCGGTGGTAAAGGCGGCAGATCTCTCTGCGATGTTGGTTAGGTTGAGCGAAGAGTCAAAATAACTAGCTCGGGCCGACAAGCAAACCGGAGCCTAAGTCCAACGGTTCCAATTCCACGACCCACGAAAAGCTGGGCACCGGCGTTTCTAAAGTGGCCGTAAATGTAATTCTGGCCAAATTTAACCTTAGCGGGAGTATAGTTAACGAAAGGGATCCGGCATTGACCGCCGTGGGTGTGGCCGGATAGTTGAAGGTCAAGTGGCTTGGTAGAACGGAGTTCATCGAAGAAGTCTGGTTCATGAACCATTGAGATAACCGGGGCGTCTTTCTTGTGACCGTTCCACGCCCGGCTCGGTGCAGGGAGACCGCCCCA
Organism: uncultured Verrucomicrobiales bacterium; assembly: GCA_949373085.1. GTDB lineage: Bacteria > Verrucomicrobiota > Verrucomicrobiia > Verrucomicrobiales > Akkermansiaceae > SW10. Next base: position 1,298 of record CASICJ010000022.1, on the reverse strand, counting down.
AACTGAGTCGAGCCCATTAATAAAAATTCTTTCTCCCTTGATGTTAATATTGGTCCCGTTGTTTTGAAGATAGGAAATGCCGATTCCTTCGATTTCCTTTTTAAGGTTACTGACAGTGCAGTGCCAGCGATCGTGATTTCCAGGGCTAGCAAAGACGCCGTGAGGAGCAGAGATCCCCTTGAACGCCCTTGCAAATTCAGTAAGGGAAGAAGGATCATTAATGACAAAATCTCCAGTTATGGTTATGCAGTCAGGCCTCTCTGTTTCTAAAGCCTTTCGAAGTTTAGCGACTAATTCTTCGTCATCGCCGGGCCGATAGTGGACATCTGTGATCTGGGCGATTCGAAATCCATCTAGTGATTTTGGCCACCGGGAGAGGGTGAGGTTTTTTCGGGTGATGGATAGTAAATTTGGCTCGATCCCTGACGCCCAGATTGCGCTCGTAAGCCCAGTTCCTGCGAGGCCAATGACAGAACGTCGTGTCATTTTTTGAAGGTTGAATTTGGGACTGTTACTCGACATCGGATAGACGTTTTGGTACTTAGAGCGTATGAGCGATTCCAGATTGTCTATTCCCGAATATGCCATGGCTTTGGCAGAGGTCGCGAGTTTGCGGTCGGAGGATCCTTTCCGTAAAGTTGGGGCGGCTGCTCTGGATGCTGATAACCGTGTAATTGCTACTGCTTATAATGGTCTAAGCTCCTGGTTTCGATGCTCCACCAGGTTTCTGGGATGATCGAGAAAGTCGTCAAAAGTTCATGCTGCATGCTGAGGTGAATCTATGCAGTCTTTTTAAGCGTGGAGAAGCGAAGCTAGTTGCGACGACAACCATGCCTTGCACCTCCTGCATGCAGACTCTCTGCGCCTATGGCATCAAGGAGATTTACTTCCGAGAGATTTACAAGGAGTCTGATGCTCCCGCGATAGCGAAAGTTTATGGAATCAAACTCGAGCAGATTCCAGCTCCGGAGGAGGGTTGAAATTACTCGCCTTCGCTGCCAGTCGAGATCCCACTCTCGACCTCGAGATCGCCACCGTAAAAGCTTTTGATGTAGCCAAACTCGATCAGGGTATCTTGCCAAGGAGCGAGAAGGCCCCCGTTAGAGGAGCGGAAAATGCGAGCAGCTCGCGCTAACCATTTCTCTGCCCCTACTCCGTCATCCTTTTCATAAGCAAGGGCTGCCTTGCCAAAGTAAAAGAGGGGTGAGTCGTCGAGGAAATCGGTCTCGGCTACGATGGCCTTAGCTCCAGCTAGGTCCCCTGTTTTGATTTTGCAAAGAGCCATCTTAAAATTAATC
>CASICJ010000021.1 GCA_949373085.1 uncultured Verrucomicrobiales bacterium | reverse complement strand
CTTTGATTACTACACTGATGTCGAAGAGGCGCTGGGAGATTTTTCACATCTTTCGAAATATGATGGAGTTTTGCTATATGCGAACCATGGCGCAATTTCGGAGAAACAGTATGGGAACTTGAAACGGTATATCACTGAAGGAGGAGGGTTTATCCCTGTCCATTGTGCGAGTGCTTGTTTTAATAATGAGCCTGACTTCGTGAGATTGGTAGGTGGGAAGTTTGCTCATCATAGGGGAAAGGAATTTACCACGACTGTTGTGGCTCCGAAGCATCCGGCGATGAAGAATGTGAGGGAATTCAAGGCGTGGGATGAGACTTATGTGCATTCGGGACATGGAAGTGATCGGACGATCCTGATGGTTCGGAAACCCGAGGGAGATGATAACGTGAACGAGCCCGAGCCTTGGACCTGGACCCGGAACGAGGGGAAGGGTCGTGTGTTTTATACAGCCTCGGGCCATGACCAACGGGTTTGGTCTCGTGACGAATTCCACCAACTTCTGAAGTCGGGGATTCTTTGGGCTATTGGAGAGGATCGTAAGAAATCGTATGAGGGTTTCATCTCATCGCGGAAGGCGCTGACTTATGAGACGCGTGCGAATATCCCCAACTACGAGAAACGTCCAAAGCCACTTCAGTATCAACATCCGCTGAGTCCCGAGGAGAGTTTAAAATACACTCAAGTTCCGGTGGGTTGGAGGCTGCAGCTATTCGCCTCCGAGCCGCAGATCGTAAATCCTATTGGTTTGGCCTGGGATGAAAGTGGCCGACTTTGGGCCGCGGAGACCGTGGATTATCCGAACGAGATTAAGGCGGAGCGCAAGGGCGACGATAAGATCAAGATTCTTGAGGACACCGACTGGTGACGGGCGATGCGACAAGGTGACGGTATTCGCAGACGGTCTCAACATCCCGACTTCGCTGACCTTTGGAAATGGTGGTGTCTACGTGCATCACGCGGCCGAGACTTTATTCCTTAAAGATACTGATGGAGATGATAAGGCGGATATTCGTGAGGTTGTTTTGAGGGGATGGGGAACTGGTGATACGCATGCCGGGCCATCGAATCTTCGCTATGGTCTCGATAACGAAATCTGGGGGACGGTGGGTTATTCCTCGTTTTCTAACGAGGGGAATCGATTCGGGAGCGGGGTGTACCGTTTCACGAAGGATGGTTCATCCCTGGAGTTTCTGCACCAGTTCAATAATAACACTTGGGGTCTGGGCCTTAATAATGAGGGAGATGTCTTCGGCTCGACCGCTAACAATAACCCGAGCTTTTTCTGTGGGATTCCAGCAACAATTCTTCCAGGAAGAAAAGGGTTAAGTGCGAAGATGGTGGCTTCCTCTTCTACCTTCCATCCAATCACGCCCAATATCCGCCAGGTTGATGTCTTCGGTGGTTATACTGCGGCAGCTGGCCATGCCTTCGCCAATTCAGACAACTTCCCTGAATCGTGGCGCGGGAAGCGGGCCTTCGTTGCAGGGCCGACCGGGAATCTGCTGGGGATGTTTGAGACGAGCCGGGATGGCGCGGGCTATCAGTCGAGGAACGCATTTCAGCTAGTTGCTTCAGCTGATGAATGGTTCTCTCCGGTTGCGGCGGAGGTCGGTCCTGACGGGAACCTTTGGATCTCGGACTGGTATAATTTTATCATCCAACACAACCCTACTCCAAACGATAATCGTGGCGGATACGCTGCCAAGAATGGAAAAGGGAACGCGCACATCAATCCAAACCGGGATCGGCAACATGGGCGGATCTACCGCTTGGTTTGGGACGAGGCTCCCGAGTCGGAAATTAATTCACTGGCAGGGAAGCTTCCAACGAGGAATTGCTCCAGTGCCCTGGGTGACTCCAACCAATTTTGGCGCCTCACAGCGCAAAGGCTTCTGGTGGATGGAAAGAAGACCGAGGCAGCTAAAGCGCTGCGCGCGCTTGTCGGGAAACCTGGGATTGGTGCCATCCATGCGCTCTGGGCCCTTGATGGATTAGGCAAAGTTGGATTCTGACACTCATCGTAATGCCTTGCTCTCAACAAATCCTGTTCTCCGTCGTAATGCGGTGCGTGCTCTGCCATTGGACGCTTCGGGAGTAGACCTCATTTTTCAGTCTGGAGTCATCAACGATCCCGATCTCACGACCCGGCTTGCTGCTTTTGTGGCCTTGGCGCAATTCCCGACAAGTGAGCCTGTTAAAAATGCGGTGACCTCTCTTGGGAATGATGAAGTGAATCAGAAAGATGAATGGTTATCGGCGGCTCTCGATGCGGCTGGGAAGAAACATCAGGCCGAAGCATTTTCTGATTTGGAGTACCAAGAGTCAGAATGAGAATTTGTTAGGAGAACGTGAACTGGGAAGTTTCCATTCATAGTGGAAATGGGGCTCAACATCTAAGGCCCACGAAAGAAGGTGCTCAAGGGGGGCAAGTGTCTTAAAATTGAATCAAAAAAGCCGACTGATACTTCGTGGGGAGCCGAGGTTAAGGTGAAAGCAAATACTCGATATCGCTTACGAGGTAAGATTAAGACAGAGGGAATTCAAGGTGGAGGATTGGGCGCGCTTTTCAATGTGCACGAATTGCAAAGTCCTGAGAGAGTCAAGACCAAGGCGCTTCGTGGAAAGAAGGATTGGACCGAGGTTTCGATTGATTTCAATTCTTTGGGAAGGGAGGAAATTACGATCAACGCGCTCTTTGGAGGGTGGGGGCAGTCCACGGGAATTGCTTGGTTTGATGAGGTCGAGCTGAAAGAATTGGCGGCCGTATCCCTAAAGTACCTGACGGATGTCAAATTGCGCCCGGGTGATGCGACACGGGGCAAGGATTTATTCAATACTCACCCGGTGGCTGCTTGCAGCCGTTGTCATGTGGTTGGAGGAAAGGGTGGTGTGATTGGCCCCGCGTTGGATACGATTGCCGCGAGAAAAGGGCCTGACTATATTAAACGATCTTTGCTGGAGCCAAATGCCGAAATCGCCGAGGGCTATCCCTTGAAGGTTTCGCCGATGCCGCCTATGAATCTGCTTTTAGAGCCTCAGGAAATCGAGGATATCCTAGCCTATTTACAGACTTTGAAGTAACTGAACTGAGCTGTCAGGAAGTTACTTTTGGAGAGAAGAGAAGCCAGAGCTGGGAGAGTCGGGTAGGGGAGAAAAGTGGTGGGCCACCAACGTGCTCCAGTAGTCCTCAGTAAGTGCTGTGAGTTCAAACCACCCTTAGATCTTCCCTTGCTGCTGCTTCACCAGTTCCCTCCTGTAAAGCTCCTCTGCCACGAGGTCTTCCCGGGCTTCGATCGAGTAAAAGATAAACCCCAACGCCCTCCGGCTGCGCGTCGCCGATAAATTCTCTCCGGCCCGGTGGATCGTCAGCGCATGGTGTGCGAGTAAATCGCCTGGCGCAGCCGGCACCGCCTCTTCCGCTGCAAGGTCTTCTTGCCGACCAAAATCCGTCATTCCCTGCGAAAACCCCAACGTCCCCGTCCTCCCGTGCTCCCGCATCCCTTTCAGGTGCGAACCTTTCACGTAATGCACACACCCGTTCTCCTCGTCGACGTCCTCCAGTGCCATCCACATCGTCAACGCATGTGGCGGGTTCAGTTTAAAGTAGAAACCGTCCTGGTGCGGCGGCGTCGGTTGACCACCGGCGGCCGGCTTGTTGAAATACTGCAGATTTTTTCCGACCACCTCGGTTCCCAATAAATCCTCCGCCAGCCGCTGCGGCTTGTCCGCAAAGAATTCTCCGAACCAAGCATCGTGCTCATGCATTCGCTGAAGCTGCTTCAAGGTCGCCAGGTCATCTTTGTTCTCGTAAAAAACATGCTCGGCAGGCAATCCGGGTACTACCTCAGCAACATACCGCTCGACCTCCCGCAGGCACGTCGCCACTTCACTCCTCGACAAAAATGATTCAACGGCCACAAATCCATCTCGTTCAAAACGCTCGCGGCTGCTCATGGGTCCAAACTTGCCAGATCGCCCTGACGGAAAAAGTTTAACAAGGTGGCAGGAAAATAATACCAGTATTTCAAAGCTCGATTGCTGCCGGAAATTTGTCCACCACCGCAGTTTGTGCGTATGGATCACCTTAGTGGGCTAACTCCGGGCCAGTGTCTTCGGGCACGATCAGCAGGATCGTTTGGCTTAGGCCCCAACGAAACCGACAGAGGAGAAGATAGCGGCAAGAATGATACTGGACACTCTTATAAAATATTCGCGACCGATCCCCCCGTAATAAAGTCCGGCATGATCGCCGGAGGTGATTTGATCGATGCCCCCGATGAGGCGATCTCAATCACTTTTCGGAACACGATCTTCGCGGTAATCTCCGGGTCGGACCGGTAACAGGTGATGGCCGGCAACAAGTGGTCGAAATTCTGGCTGTAGTCCAGCGAGATTAACGACAGGTCTTCCGGCACCCGCAATCGCTGCTTCGCCAACCAGCTGACCACCGTTAACGCCTGCCGAGACCGCGTTAGCACGAGGGCAGTAGGCTGCTGCTGTGATTTCATCAGCCTCCCGATCTTCGATGCTAGCGCCGCCGCTCCTCCCTCCTCAGATTCTCGCAACGTCATCGGAGTCGGCAACATGCTCCCCGGATGATTCACGAATGCTTCACGTAATCCAGTCTCGGCCATGTCTAGTCCTCGCAGCGAAGCATGAGGCCTTAGGATCACCACCTCCCGGTGTCCACGGCTGATCAAAAACCCACCAGCGTGCCGTCCCACCGCCATATAGTCCACATCGACCGCCGGCAATTCCACGCCCTGAGGCTGCCCGTGCAACAAACTCGGCGGCCCCTTTTCCGCGAACCACCGCTGAATCGGCGCCGTCGTTTGGTGCAGGATCCACGCCTCCGCGGCATAGTCTGCCGTCAGCTTATTCAAGCCGTGACCGGGCTGCGCTTGTGTGAAAACTTTGGTCCCCGTCACCACCTCCAGCCGGTAGCCACTTCCCGCCAGCCGCTCCCGCAACACATCGATCTCTACCAGCAGAGAATTCGGAAACTGCTCTAGCTTTTGCGGCGAAAGAAATGCGATAATCCCTGCCGAGGCAGCAGTCGTATCTTCCGCCTCCCCCCGTGGCGCTAAAATCTTACGCTGCTTTCCTGCCTCTCCCCCCAAGACTAGTCCCTCTTGCTCGAGCTGCTGGATCGCTGCACGTAACGTGTCTCGCCCGATCTGCATCTGCTGACATAGCTTCCGTTCGCCAGGCAATAGATCCGGCCAACGCCCCGCCGCGATCGCTTCCCGCAACAACGCAGTCGTCTCCGTAACCAAACTGTGTCTCTTCGGAACTAGATCCATTTCACATCATTATCCATCACTTTGACTTAAGGGTAACAGAATGACTGCCTGAAACCAGTTCGAACCTTGGCAGGCGGGTGCCACAGGAAACAGATTCCCCTACTCGCGCCGAACGCGATAGAAAAACTTTCCGACCGCAGCCCCCGGAGCATCGAACTCAAGCGTTGTCGTCTCGCCGTCAGACGGCACTGAATCGAATAGGACTTCCCACTCTCTTAAATCACCGGTCTTCTCGATCGTATACGTCGCGCTGATCTTGGAATTCCACCTGAGCAGCACTTTGTTGAGAACTTGATCGACGTCGACTCCAATAATTTCTGGCGGTGCGCTCGGCGACCCACTCGGCGACCAGGCACCGGTCGTATCGTAGCGCACATACTCAAGGTCCACCGTTGTCATCGGCACCGACGAACAGCAGTCACCGACGATCAGCCGGTTGTTCCCCGTAGCCCCTTGCGCCGGCAGCCCCACGTCGTTGAGTGCCACTCCGTCACGCCAGAAAAAGTAAACCCCTTCAATCGCATCGAAGGCTACCCTGAAGGTATGGAAACCGTCCGTGTTGTCATTTCCATCGAGCAGCTCGCCATTGAGGATAGAAACCGAAATGTCGTCTATCAACATGACCGCACGCTGCGCTCCATTCGCGGCCCAAATCACGATTCCGTTGCCGAAATCGTTGCTGATCCGTACTCGGATCTCTGCCGTCCATGATCCACCCCCAGCAACTCCGAGTTCCCAAGGCGTCGCTCCACTGTCGTGCTCGATCCACCCGTTAGTGTCGGTTGTTCCCAATGTCAGGACATTACCGTTGAGCGTAAAATCCAACACTCCACCGGTATTCACCCAGTCCCCGAGTAATTCTGTTCCGTCGAAAATCTCACTGCCGCTCTTCGTAACCTCAAAAAGCGCGGAGTCCCTTGGCTGCACCGACGCCATCGGCACACTCCCGGCGTTTGTCGGGTCTGATCCTCGAGCGATCTCCTGACCGTCCCCGTAGGAGTCACCATCTGAGTCCTCCTTGTTTGGATCCGATCCGGTGTCGTCCCCATCTTCAAAAGTTCCCGTATTCGTCTCCGCCCCGTCGCGGATCCCATCCCCGTCCGAGTCGGCATTTTTTGGAAACGTCCCGGTAGCACCTGCATTCGTCCATGTTCCCGATCCATCTTCGACGCCGTCCAGTAATCCGTCGTTGTCCGCGTCTGGGTTGTTCGCTGGCAACCCGGCTTCGAACTCTTCAAGGTTTGTCAATCCGTCTTCGTCTTTGTCCTCTCCCGCATCGTTTCGCGCCAGATCGAGGTCGTTCTGCTCCTCGTAAGAATTCGGCATCCCGTCTCCGTCCGTATCACTGTCATCAACAACCGGTGAATACGATCCTGTCGTGTCGTAACGGATGTGCTCGACGTCGAAAGATGAGGTTCGCAGGTTCGAACAACAGTCGCCGATAATCAGCCGGTTGTTCCCCGTTCCCGCTTGTGCTGGTGATCCGTCAGGGTTGAGCAACTCCCCATCGCGCCAGAAATAATACAGCAGCGCATCCGCGTCAAACGCCATCCGGAAATCGTGGAAACCGGCAGTGTTATCACTTGTTTCTAATACCTCCGCCCCGAAATTTTGCACCGAATTCGTGTTCACCTGCAAGATCCCACGCTCCACACCGTCGGCGGCCCATATCACAAAACCGTTTTCAGGGTCGTTGGCTACCCGGGCGCGCACTTCGATGGTCCACCCCACGACGTTCCCGACCCCTAATTCCCAGGCCGTAGCACCTGTATCTAGTTCGATCCATCCGTTGTTCTCGGTAACCGTCATGGTCACTTGCGAACCGTCGAGTTCCCCGTCCACTCCGCCCCCGTTGACGAACCAATCGTTCACAAAACCGAAACCGTCAAAGATCTCAGCGGCGCTGTTCGTTACTTCAAATTCAGACGAGTCTTTTTCGACAAGCGCCGCTGGTAAACTCGCGCAGGTGAGGGAAAACAACGCCCCGAGGCAGATCAAGTTTTGGTTACAAAATAGTTGGTTGTTCATGGTTGGCAGTAGTAACTAATTTGAGGGATCTTAGTTGGATTTCCCAACTTGAACCACGACCGCTAACCGGTTTTTTTTTAAAACCACCTAGGGTCTATTTTCCAGCCACCGAAACTGCCCGCACCCGCAGGAAAACCGGGCGCTCCTCAGCTCCACCCGCTTCGATCTCGTAGCGATTCCATAGCCGCCTGCCGTCAAGATCCTTGACCTCCGCATCCCTCTGTAGAGCGATTTGCCACGAGGCTAGATCCTGCGACCACTCGATCACGAACCTCACCCCAACCGCATCGATGTTGGACATGAAACCGACTTCGGCACGACCATCCGCTCCCGACAAAATTCTCAAAGTCCCATTCTCCCCTGCATTTGCATCGCTCGTACCAAACGCATACTCACCGAAAGCAGACTGTCCATCCCCGTCATCGTCTGCATCCGGATCACCGAAAAATCCACCGCGGCTCCCCGGCGTGCCATGCACGGTCAAACTCCGCCGCCAGCTCGAGGCCAACCCATACTCTGGAACTCCATCCTCATCCTCCAACTCGAGACTAAATCCGTCCCCGTCCGCCTCAGCAGGCCAAAATCCCCCTTCGTCATAAGAAAAATCGACCAGGGCCTCATCCTCGCTACCCACGAGCAAAATCCGCTCCCCACTATTCGCTAACGATCCCGAATATTCCCCGTTCACAACTACACCAGGATACCGGAAATTGAAAGCTTCCCCATCCCTCACCAAGACCAACCTTGCCCCCGCCGCCAGCACCGTTCCCTCCAAAAACTCAAACCCGATCCCACCCGCGAACCTCAAACCTGTAAAGTCCACCGCCACCCCACCAGGATTAAGCAATTCAATAAACTCGAACTGGTTTTGATCCCCATACCCCGCCGCCTGCTCCGATTCCGAAGCCTCTCGCGGGTGGTAATGGACTTCCGATACCAGTAGGTTCTCTCCCGTCGCCGCTTCCACGCCGACCCTGAAACTAGCTTCGGTCAGCGCACTCCACTCGCCTCCCTCCAACACCCTCGCTTTGATCGTCGTTGTCTCGCTGACTACTAACCCGTTCGAATACTCGACCGCTAGGCCGGATACTCCACCCGCTGGCTCTGCGCTTCTACCCGACAGCTTTGGCGACAACAACAAGTCGTTGCTGTTCACTTGGTTCATCCCGTGGATCGCTAACACGTTCATTCCCACTCGCAATGCCCCCAGATGCCCGCTGATATCAAACTCCTCAAACACCATCGCCCGCGAGTCGCTGTTCGAGGTGGTCGCCGCGGACTGCCACGTTCTTTCAGCTGGCACGTTCTTCGCTATCACTTCAACCCCGTTCAGGTAGGCCACGAAGCCATCGTCATATTTCATGCTCAAAAAGAGCTTCGGTAGCCCGTCGATAGCAGCTTGGTCTGCGACTGCGAAAGGAACTCTCACAAATACCGAATCGTTTCCCCGATACATTTCCTCAAGCTCTAGACCAAGATGGCTTTCATACCCGCTAGCTGCTTCGAAACCAACTCCTGTCACCCCGGGTTTCCACCCGTTATCATCGAACTCCGGCTGCCACCAGGAATCACCTAACTTCTCACCACCATTCTCTACCGACGGCACCAACGCCCGTGCCGTCGCATCATCATCAATCAGCGCGGAACCTTCCGCCACCGGCCACCGCCTCGGGTCACTCCCGTCGGTCGTATAGTAGATCACCCCGCTCGGAGCCTCCATCGTCACCGCCACTGGGTTCGAAAAATCGCCACCGTGAACATTCAGCTCCGGCGCGACCACTTCCGGATACAGCCCCGCCGAACGTAGTTGACTCAACAGGATATCCGTCCGCCGCGGGAAATAGTTCCGTAGCTTGTCGTCCACCGTCGGTAGCCAGGTATCAAGCGTGTTCAGCGGCCGGCTCACACGCTCGTCTCCCCATCGTGCCGACTCAGCATTCATTGGCCCCTGCAGCCGCTCAACGAGCCCCTTGAATCGCGCCGCCGCTGCACCCGGGGTTAACGCCCCAGCGTTGAAACAGTGCTGGTGCACCTGGTCTGCGAACCGCAACCGGAACTCCGCGTTCCTCCGCAGCCTGCTGAAGAGGATCCCCGGCGAGTTGTCCGTGTTCACCCCCACACGATTCACGTTCACCGCGAAAATATAATTTTCCGGATCCCAGTTAAAAAACTGGAATGGTCCATCTGTCGGTGCGTGTCGGATCGCGTACCAATTATTGTGCGGCCAATCACTGTTACCTCCCCATAGGTTCATCAAAATGTAGTCGATGAACGGTTCGAGCTCGATCTGCCGCAAAATCTCCGCGTAAACTTCCGGCTGCTCTGTCGCCCCCTTGACTGTTACCATCAAATCTTTCCAAGCGTCCAAGCTCCCGCTCGTCAGTTCTGGCAAGCTTCCGTTTGGCCGCCCTCGCGGCCGCTGCTTCAGCACGTCGTAATCCTTCTCACGCCCTCCGAAATGCAGCTTTGCAAACGATTCGTCAGGCCGCTCGTGGATATTGTAGATCCCCCAGTACTGCCCATTCAGATACAGGTGCACCCAGTCCCTCAGAATCTCCTGCCCCCCCATCTCTAAATGCGTTTCGTGCCCAAAATCGGTGCGGAACTGCAACGCGTTCAGCCAGCCGATCCCAGCTCCATTCCCCGCCGTGTGCACCGTGAATGAATCAAAATAGCTACCCCGCAAAACGATCGTATCGAACTCCCTCGGATTCGCATCCCCGAATAACGGATACCTCAACTTTCCATCTCCATATTCGTTCCTGAATACCAGCCGCATCGATTTCTTCCCAATGTTCCGGAACCGGCTCCCGGCCCCCTGCATCCGTATTCCACCGTCCTGCTGGTAGTTTTCTCTCGGGTTCTCCGGAACCAAAACCTCCACCGAACATGCTCGCTCCCAAGCTGCCCCCTGGCGCGTCGGGTTCGCGTAGATCCCATCCCGCTCCCAGAGATCCCCCACTGGTAAAACCACCGACAACGTTCGTAGCGCCTTTAAGTCATCCTCCAACTCCGAAAACCTTGGGTCACCTACAATTTTGGGATCTATCTCGTAGTCCCAGTCCGAGGTCGACGGCCGGGGCGGATCTGGCAACCCGTCTCCGTCCTGTAGCAAAACATCAGCAGGAAAAACATAGGTCTGCGTGTCCACATTCGACGCCACCATCTCGTTCGCCACCGCCACCGCCCGCAAGATTGTTGTCGATGTCACCGGAACCGGCTCAGCATAAAGCAGCCCATTGGCCTCGGTCGGCATCGAACCATCAGTCGTGTAATAAATCCGCGCCCCCTCTGTTGCTGTCGAGATCACTACATCGATCGCCTCGTCGAAAAAACCACGGTCAATATCGAACGCTGTGTCGCCGACAAACCCCAGCACCCCGCCCCCCTCGGCTGACAACCCCGGGGTCGGATTGAGAAAGAATCGCCACTCACCTTCCGCCGCTCGCCCATAGGAAACATCCACTCGCTGCTTAGGATAGTCCCGTGCCGCGTCGATGATTGTCTCCCCATCTGGCGCCACCAAAAATAAACTCCCGCCTGCCTTCGACAACCGGAAACGGGTGTGCAGCTCGCTCCCACCCACCGCGCGGTCTTTCCCCGAAGCCATCACTAACAAAAAATCACCCGCGCCCAACTCCACCCCGTCGGGGATCCTCCAACGCTGAAGGTTGTCAGCGTCATCAGATAAAAAATACCCCCCGATCGATTGCCCTTCAATCTCCGTATTCTCGATCTCGATCCAATCCGCATAGTCCCCATCTTCGTCGAAAAGCCCGCTCCCGTTACTTGCCACAAACTCAGATATCCTCAATCCCGCCCATAATTCACTGACCGGCGCGGCGATGAAAACAACAAAGATAAGCTGGCGGATAATAGTCAAAGCATCAGACCTTGGAGGTAGGTAGCAAACTACCATCGGCCCGCAAAAATTGCCACCGACCTTTGGGATTGAAAGCAATCACAACTGGTTCATAAATCCAACCACCTGACAAAGCTTTCGCGTTCAGCACCACCCCGCTCTAATTGTAATCGTTCAGGACGCCTACTAGGTCTTTATCGCCGCTCCAAACACCCGGTTTGCTACCCAAACCAGTATACTAGCGTTGCACTACAGCTTTGAGTCCAACACGGTGTTCAACCAAAGAAAACAGAAGCCATGAAAGAAAATATCCGCCTCCTCGTCGCCACCGGCCTAGCCATCTCTTCGCTGTCTGCTCAGGCAGCCCTCACCACGCTAGACTCCAGTGGTTTCGCCAGCCAATACAATGGCAATGACATCTTTGATGGAACTAACGCTGCTAATGGCTGGGTCGCGGCAGGGGGAGCTACCGATGACAACTTAACACTCAACGGGAGCAACGTCATCTCAACCCTCACAGCAACCAACGGTTGGATCCAGCATGACAATGGCTCGACCCCGTGGGAAAATGGCAGCGGCAGCTGGACCGTCGAAGTCCGTGCCAACATCAGCGCTACCGGTTCCGGCGGTTTCGTTATCTGGGGCTCTCTCAACGGCGAGCGCGACATCATGACGATCCGCGAAAATCAAATTACCAACCTCGCCGGCACTGTCTACAACACAGAAACGAACGCTGGCGGGTTCCACGACTTCCGCCTCACTTACGACGCCGCTGATGACGCCTACCACTATTTCCGAGACGGTCTTCAGATCACTCCAGAGGGTGGAATCGGCCAGCAGGCTGGGACAGGCAACACTCGCCTGATTATTGGTGACTGCTGCACCAACGTTGGGGGCTCAATCCTTGGCGGGCCAGGCAGCTCGGTTGAATTCGAATACATTCGCTACGACAACTCTGGTGCCTTCTCCCCGGCCCCCGTTCCAGAGCCATCGATTGCCTTGTTGGGTCTTGCAGGTTTCGCCTTCTTTCTTAGACGTCGCCGCTAGGTTGCTGCCCAAATCATTCAAACCGGAGGGAGAGGGTCAGCCTCTCTCTCTTTTTTTGCGTTCTAAGGTAGGTTGGCTAGAACCTCCATGTGACGCTAGTGTGTCTACTCCGTGCCTCACTCGCCGAAATCCTAGGGAGAGACAATTAAGGATTCTATTTTCCTTCAGCTTGCCACTTTTTCATCAAGGCAATGTTCGCCCTTAGCTTCTTGGCATGCACTGGATCTTTTTTTCGGAGGCCTGTGCTCAAAGAGGCGGCCATATCGCTGTCAAACATTGCTTCTGATTCTGGGAATCGCCCTTGATCATTGGATTCCTCTACCCACTTCACCAATAGTTCACGGAACGCAGCTAAGCGATTTTTTTGGGTGGGGTCAGCGGCTAGATTATGGATTTCCCATGGGTCTTTGCTGAGATCGTAGAGTTCTTCCTTCGGGCGAGTTTGAGCGAGATGGAGAGACTGTGCTTCGTTGAGCTTTCCGGCTGCGAACAATTCCCGTAGGACTGGCATAAAGGGCTTTTTGTCCTTGTAGGCGCTAGGCTGGAGGTAGGGGCGTTTGGGGTAAAAGTTGCGGATGTATTTGAAATCATCCTGACGGATCGCGCGGATACGGTCGACAGTTTCATCGCAGCGATCGCGAGCGGAGACGACGTATTCGCGTGGCTTTGCGCTTTCTCCAAAGAGGGGACGGCCTTGCATGTATGTCGGAATTTTGATGCCCGCGAGTTGCAACGAAGTGGCTGACAGATCGATGTGTGCGATGAAGTCATTGCGCTGCTCCGGTTTGAAGCGTTCTGGAGCCCAGACGATGAATGGGATTAGGACTCCTTCCTCATAGAGAAACTGTTTGCCTCGGGCGTGGCTAATCCCGTGATCGGTAAGAAAGAAGATGATGGTGTTGTCTAGAACTTTCTCCTTCTTGAGCTTGGCTAGGATACGGCCAACCTCGATATCGGTATACTGCACGGCGTTGAGATAATCCGCCCAATCCTCACGCAGGACGGGGTGGTCGGGATAGTAAGGCGGGAGTTTGACTTGGTTAGGGGTGACAAGCTGAATGACAGCTGCCTCAGCTTCCTTGTTCCACTTGCTAACGTTCCGCAGCTTTCCTCCACGGAGTTGATATTGCGCGAAGAAGGGCTTTCCTTTGGGGCGTTTCGTCCAATCGGTGCCGTCGTAGAGCTTTGGTCGTTGGTAGACAAAGTTATAGTCCTCCTTGCCAGCTCGAAGGCCGCTGGGGTCGGAGTTGGTCGTATAATATCCGGCGTCGCGAAAGAGTTCAGGAATCGTTTTAATTCCCTTGGGTAAATTTAATTTAAGCTTTCCGCGTGAACTGCGGTGGTGGTGCGCACCAATCGCAGTCTGATACATCCCAGTGATCATTGCGGAGCGAAACGCAGAACAAACTGGGGCCGTCGCATAAGCCTTAGTGAAAGTGATCCCCTCCCGCGCGAGGCGATCAACGTTAGGGGTGTGAACTCGTTTCTCGCTCTGATAGGAAAAATGGCAGGACATATCGTCCACCACGATCCAAACGATATTCGGAGTAGAAGATAAGGTTTCTGTGGCGTTGGATACCCCTGCGCTAAAAAGAAAAGTGAGAAGAACCGGAGTGAACCATCGCATCACGACTTTTAGAGAGAGAGTCTAGTTGGATCAACTGCAGAGTAATAAATTTGGCAATTCTTCTGACGGAAATGTGAGCGTGATCAGATAATCTCTCAGTGGAATTTACTCGATTGAAATTTTAGCAACTCCGTAAAACGACTGGGTAAAAATTGCCTTACAGGGATTTCAAATACGCTAGTAAGTCCGCAAGATCCTGCGCTGTCATGCCGAGTTGATCTGCGCTGAGCATCAAGCTATGGCCGAGGTTTTTCTGGCTCTTAATCTTCTCTTTAGGGATTGTCTGTTGCAGGCCCCCGACCGATTGCATGATCACCGGATTGCCGGTGGTGAGGGCGATGCCGTGAACCGTTTTTCCGTCCTTCGTGATGATCTCCTTTCCAGCAAAACCATGGGAGATGTCTGCCGATGGTTCGATAATTGATTTGAGGACGACCTCGGCAGTCTGGGCTTTAGCAAATCCAGTGATGTCTGGACCGAAACCGATCCCGGTGCCCTTAATCTTGTGGCAGGTGTAGCAGCGCGTCGCTACAACCTTGCCTTTGGCGGTATCGCCCTGAATTGAGAGGATTTCATTGATCGGAGGGAGTTTCGTTTTTGGTGAAGGCGCCGCAATGACTTCGATGACTTCGACATTTCCAGGATCGTAGATCTTGCGTTTTTTGAGTTCGGCATCGAGCCCGTGGTCATTCCATTGCGCGTTCTTCAGCTTCAGTAACCAACCAAGGGCAAGGCCCCGGGCTTCGCCGGTGCCGTTCTGCGCGAGGTCAAGCATCGCGGTTGATCCTTCTTTTTCCTTTGTGTAGGCGAGTGCGACAATCGCGGCTTTCTTTTCTTCGGGACTCACGCTGGCTGACATAGCGCGTTGTTGGAGTGCGCTTGCCCCCTGTGGTGGGTGGAGGCGCCAAGCGAGTTTAGCCTGACTGACTGTCCATTTTTCAGGAGCTGAGTCGCCAATGACAGCCGCGTAGACTTGCGATTCTTTACCTATCGCACCAGTGCCGATTGCTTCAAGGTAGGTGCGGTCGGCGCCGTCGAAATGAGTTGCAAGAGTGGTCAGGACCGGGACTGCTTCTTTCCCTAGATTGCGCATCGCGAGGGCAACCTCCCGGCGGACAGCCGGAGATTGGTCGCTGGCCAGTTTTTCGGCATTCCCTAGCAGATCAACATCTTGCCGACGCAACGCACGAAAGGCGACGATGCGTATCGCCGCGTCGCTATGTTTTAGAAGTGGTTGCACTTTCGCGATACCTGTATCACCGAGCTGGGAGAGTAGCCAAACCGCACGGGCGCGGATAAACTTGTTTGGGTCGTCGAGCAATGCGGCGACAGCTGGAACCGATTTTTTTCCAGCCGCTTTAAGGCGAGTAAACCCAAGGTTGCGAACGTTGATCGCATTACTCTTCAGCGCTGCGATTTGGCCAGCAGAAGTTTCGAGATCGAGTTTCGGTGTAGAGGATTTAAATCCTTTTGGTGCGACACGGTAGATCGCTCCTGAGAGTGTTTCGTCCTGGTCGGAATGGCCTCCAACCCGCGGGTCATACCAATCGCAAACGTAGATCGCTCCATCTGGACCGACTGTGACATCTGATGGGCGGAATAGGGTTTTCTTCTTGTTCCGATCAACGCGGCCGCCTTTAAAATCGGTGCCGGCAAAGTCTTTGTCGGTATTAGTGGTGAGGAAGTCGAAGCGTTCTAGTTTGAAGCCTGCCCCTTCTGGAACTGGGAGGTAGCCGAAGACCACGTTGCGTGCTGGTTCGCAGCTCAGCAGGAGGCCGCCTGCATATTTTGTGCCGAGCGAGCCGCCTTCATAGTAGGAAATCCCGGTGGGGGATCCGCCGCCGTAGACATCACCCGCTGGCATGGTGCCTGGATCTTCCTGACGCCACTCCGCGACTGAGGTCTCCTGTCCAGAACGCCTATCAGCTTGCCACGAGCGCTTGCCGTCGAAGGAGCAGAAGCCCGCGTTACCATACTCCATAACGAAGGTTGTTCGGCAGGCAGGCGGATCGTCGTTGTCATTCTGGAAAACATCGCCGAACGAGGTGATCGTTTGTTCGTAGCTGTTACGATAGTTGTGCCCAATGACGGTAGCGTGTGTGCCGTCGGGATTCATTCGATAAGAAGCTCCACCGACGTAGACATGGCCGTCATCGCTTTTCTTGCCAGCGATGTGCTGCATTTGGTAGGCGCTACCGAGGCGGAAAGTCTTGCCGGACTTATCTGTGAATTGTGCGCCGCAGTTACCGTGATTCCAATACCACTGGCCATCGGGGCCAGCAGTGACGCTGTGCAAGGAATGGTCGTGTTGTTTGCTGTTGAATCCTGTGAGAAGCTCTTCGCGTGTGTCGCCTTTACTTGGATCAAAAACGAGGTCTCGATCGACATCGGTGTAGACGATCATGCTTGGAGTCATCGAGACGACAATCTTGTTATCAAGTACTGCAACTCCAAGTGGTGCGGTGAGAAATTTTTCTTGGACGAAAACGTGGTTTTTGTCTGCCTGGCCGTCTCCGTTCGTGTCTTGGAGGACGACAATACGGTCGCCTTCAGGACGGCGACTCCCATGACGTCGGTAGTTCACACCCTCGGCAACCCAGATTCGACCGTCTTTATCGATGTCCATGTTGGTCGGATTATTGAACATCGGAGTCTGTGCCCATAGTGTGACTTCAAGATTTGAATCCTCGGTGGTGAACATCTCGAGTGGTACGACTTCCGGCTCGGCGAAAGCGAACGGTGCGATTAAGAGGATTGCGGGGGTAAGGGCTTGGCGGAGCTTCTGCATGATTTTACAAGTCAAGAGGCTGGCGTCATTACTGGCAGCCGTCAATCTACTAACTAAAGGGATTTAACTTTTTGCGAAAGAAGGCAGAGAAAGGGCTTAAATTAGAGCGTATTCTCGATCACTTTCTTATTTTGCAGCGGCCCAATCGATGGCATTCCTGAGCATGATATTCATCTGCCTCTGTTCAAAATCACCAACATGGCCCAATGATGTATAGAAGGCTTTGCCCCCAAACTTGGTCGTATTAGTCCATGCGATTGGTTCTGCCGGTTCACCATCAATCATACCAGAGAGGATTGCCTGAGTGCTATCTGCGATTGGTTTAACAATATATAGTGATCCGCGACCTTTGAAGGTATCCACATCAATGCCTTCCAAGATTGGGTGGTCCGAGAGCTTCTGGATCTTGACAGCTTTACTTGCTCCATGGTGGCCGGTGTAGCTTCCCCCCCAAACTTCCGCATCAAAATTTTCCCACACGAGGTGGCCTTT
Organism: uncultured Verrucomicrobiales bacterium; assembly: GCA_949373085.1. Classification (GTDB taxonomy): domain Bacteria; phylum Verrucomicrobiota; class Verrucomicrobiia; order Verrucomicrobiales; family Akkermansiaceae; genus SW10. Next base: position 34,064 of record CASICJ010000021.1, on the reverse strand, counting down.
CGGCGGCTCTAAACCGCGTAATGAGAACGCGTGATTAGCTGTGCGAATACCAATTACGGGCTTACCTGCTCTGATGTGTTCTTCGACGGCCTTAAAGTTTGCCGCCTTCAGGGCTCGTCGGCGAACGCTCACCAGGAGAATGTCTGCTGTCTTCACCGCTTGAGCGGTGCCGGGGATATCGTTGCGTTCGCCTTGGCCTTCTTCGTCACAGTGTAAAATCGTGACCTTATAATTTTTTCCCAGATACCCTAAGCCAAATGTGGGCAATGTTTTGTTGGTCATATACTCACGCTCAGCTACTAACATGACAAGATGCGGGCGGGTATCATTCTTGAATTGGAATGGTTCGTCTTTGAGCAATTGGTCGCTAGTGATTGTTGGGCAAACCCACTTTTCAATGTGCTCAATAATCAAGTCAGTCCCGGTGAAGTGGCTAACGTAAGGCTCCATCTTGGGGTTGTATAAGGTGTCAGTGAGGTCACGACACAATACAACATTTTTGCCGTTCGAGGCTAAACGTCGCAGCCCAAATGGGCGGCCAAGAACACACATGTTTGTGTGGACGCCAATAAGGATGACATTTTTGATTCCTGTAGCTTCCATCACATTCCAAATCTCAATGCCGCTATCACTGATCACATCTTCCTTATAAATATCGAGCAGCTCGGTTTGTTTGGTCCAAGGGGCTCGGGGGTTTAGTCCTTTGGCTACAAGTCTTTTTGCCCATGCTTCATGCTCGGCGGGATCATCATCTTCTCCCCCATCTGTTTGGTCGATCGGATAAGCGCCTTGCCCTTCTTCCGGAATTCTGTCGCACCATTCGGCAATCTGCTTTGGGAGGTTAGCAGACATTGGGGCGTTTTGGGCCCGTTTACGGCCTGGATGATTCCCGTAAGGCTTCATGCAACTGCTGGGAGCATGAATAATCAACGACCCATTTTTGCGGGCAGCTTTTAAAAACTGGTTCATTCGAGGTGCCATTTCAGCTCCTCGTCGAGTTGCATTGAAGCAGTGATGCAAATCCCACATGTCGCAAACGATCACAGCCGTTTGGGTAGGTTTCCAATCCTCGTTTTGATACACCGGTTGGAATCGTAAATTTTGGTCCGAAGTAGGAGCGAGTGAGCGTTTGATAATTTTAAAATCGCCCTCATCAGCGGAAGCGGAAAGCGACGTTGAGAATACAAGTAAAGCGACGGAAAATATCTTCATACTATTGCTAGGAATTTCTTTCATGGTCATTAAAGAATTCTGAGAGTGGTGGCACGTTAATTTCTGCCGGCGACCACCACCAATTTCCCACGCATTACGCGCCAGTGCCCCGGATAGGTGCAGACGAATGGATATTCCCCTGGCTCTGCGGGTGCCATCAATTTGAGCTCGTGACGCCCCTTTGGCTGGAGCAAATCTGTCGACCACAGAACCTTTTTTGAAGCTGGGACGTAGTCCTTTGCACGCGCCTTAACGTCTGCGGCCATCAGATCTGCAGCAGTTCCAATTTCTTCGATCGCTCCCGGCTTCACCACGACAAGGTTGTGTGGCATCAGGTCATTGTTTTCAAAAATCAGATGAACCGCCGTTTCGGCGGAGACAAGGATACGTGTATGATCGTAGCGCAGTTGCCCAGGTATCGTCTTGATAAGAAAAGTCGTCGCCCCAAAGTCGTCTAATGTCTTGTTCATATCCGCGCCGATAGAGCCGGGCAGCATCCCCGCGAGGTCGCGTCCGAAGGCAAAGCTTTCTAGGAATTCGCGGGATTCATGCGACGCGTTCGACGCGGAATTGAGATAGGCGATCACCTTGTTGGCAAGGGGGGCAATCCGATCCGTAGGCCATGCCGCCCGATCTGCTGCGCGGACCGCTGCGGTCGCCGCTGCTCGATTTTCCCCTCTGTCGATCTGATCAAAAAGTGCTGTAAGCGTAGCCGATTGATCTTCCACCGACTTGTCGAGATACTTCATGGTCTGGTCCAGGGCATATTCTAATCCCGAATCCATCACATGTTCTGTCACTTCGAGTGCGACTGTCCTCGCCTGCGAAGAATGGCTATCACCGATCGCTAAGACCGCGTGCAGGCGTACCCGCGAGTCTTCGTCGTGGATCCGAGCGCGAAGTAGTTCCACCGATCCCTCGATACGATGTTGCCAAGAGCGCAGGATCTGTGTCGCGGCGAGACGAGCTTCAGCTTGCTTTGCTTCGAGGACGCGGAGTAACAATTCGCTCTTGATGACACCTTGACTTTGGTAGATCCAGAGAGCTTCGACAAGATGGTGTGCATAATTTGGATTGGCCGTATCGAGATCATCGGACCATTTCTCCAAGGCAGAGATGACAAGCTCCCTTTCGCGGTCGCGGAGTTCGGCTCGCACTAAGTCTCTGGTGTAATTTTCGTGATTCTTTAGCAACTCTAACAAGCCGAGGATCGTCTGACCCTCGATTACAGGAGCCGCCAGCGACGCTGCACCCTTGCGAGAGATCCTCCAGATGCGTCCGTGCTCGCGATCGCGACCGGGATGACGTTTTGAAAAGTTTACGTTCTCGAAAATGTGAGTGTAGAAATCAGCGATGTAGAGTGCCCCATCAGGGCCCCATGCCATCGCGACCGGGCGGAAGTTCTTGTCCGTGCAGGTCGCCAAGGGTTCATGCCGCTTTGCCTCGTAGACGGAGCCCTTCGTCTCGAGTTCATACCAGTGTGTGCCAACATCACCCTCGCAGTGATTCACGACGAATCGTCCTTGCACCTCTTGCGGGAAGTGACGGTTACGGACGAATTCGCATCCAGCGGCGATAGACCCGCCCGGAGCGAACGACAAGTGGTTGGTGCGGGTCTTCTGCTTCGGATAGATGAATGGTGTGGAGATCACATCCATCGGGTAATATTGCCCGGCTGACGCATCGAGCAAGATCCCGCGCCCCCAGTGATCGAAGACTTTACCGTAGGGATTCCAGAACGCGTGAGACACTGGAATTTCCAGCCGGTATTCGTTTGGAGTGTAGCGAAAGACGGCAGCATCACGGACTCGCCTGGGACCGAATGGCGTCTCGATCTGGGAGTGGTAGAAAATTCCTTGGGAAAAGTGCAGTGAGCCGCCAGGGCTCCAGCGGAAGTTGTTCATTGCGTGCTCGGCGTCCTCGGCGCCAAACCCGTGCAACACGGTCTGCACCCAATCGGCTTTGCCGTTGCCAGTCTTGTCTTTGGCTAGAATCAGGTTTGGGACCTGAGCCACGAAAGCGCCGTCTTCGGCGAGTGCAAAACCGTGAATCAGCTTCATCTTGTCGAGGAATACCGAGTAGTTGTCGGCAACGCCATCGCGATCCTTGTCCTCGAGGATTACGAGTGAGTCTCTGGGTTGCTGTCCAGGCAACGAATGTGGCCAGGTTGGCGAATTTGCGACCCACAAGCGGCCCTTCGCATCGAAGCGGATCGCAAAGGGATTTGCGATTGGGAAACGCTGCTCTGATGCGAAAAGGTTGACCTCGTAGCCATCGGCGACCTTGAACATGGCAAGCTGTTCCTGCGGCGTGCGCAGGTGCTTATCGGATGGTCCGTCGCCCTCGACCTCCCATTGGGCTTCCTGCCCTTTCGTAACGCCAGGAATGTCTCGACTGGCTGGAGTTGGAAACCACACCGGCTTACCCTCGACGGGTTCGGCTCCCCAGACTTCGGACAACTTCGGTTTCTCCATAGCCCATAGCTCGCGCTCAGATGCCTCGATCAGGAGCTTTCGCTGTTCACGTTCATTCGCCAAATGCATCGCCCCGCGCGTCTTATTGCGGCCGCCGTGAATGTAAGAAGCATTGGGCGGATGCCACCACGTAAAGTAGTGATGATTTTTCTCGTAGACGGCACGCCGGAATTTTTCATCACGTGGCGTCGCTGTTGGGAGGCTAAGATCATCGCGCCATAATCCTAGTCCGCGCGCCATCAATTGACTCACCGCCCAGTCGCCGTACTCGCTCAGGTGAACACCGTTGATGGTAATTTTTCGATTAGAAATATTCGAAGCCTGCTCGAGCATTGGTGCAAAAAGGTCGAGGAAGCGAACTCCGTGTTCCTGAGCCACTGTTTCGGAGGCTGTGGTGTAAAGTTGGATCCGACGGTTTCCTTCATCGCTATTTGGCAATCCCTTATCAATTTTTTCAAATGGGATCGGCGAGACTAGAACGATGCGTGGTGCAGATTCTCCATTAAAATTTTGGCCCTGCAGTTTTTTTAAAAAGTTGCCCAGCTCGGCTTTGTAGTGATCGAGTCCCGTCGCCCCTTGAAATGATTCGTTGAAACCAAAACAGAGAAATAGGAGATCGGCGCGATGTTCCTTCAGTTCGGCGGAGAGCTTGGGGAATCCTTGCGGGCGAATGCGCTGGTGCACTTCATCGGCCGACCACCCCATGTTGCGGACACGTAAGTTGTGATCGGGAAAACGACTGTGTAGGAACACTTCGAAATATCCGAACAGCTGCATCCGCTCAGCAAAGGTGTTACCGAGGATGACGATGCTGTCTCCCTTCCTGATCCGCAGCGGTTCAGCGTTCAGCCACCCTCCAAACAAAATCAGAAATAGAATCGGTAGATGAAATCTCATGACTACCCAGTCTAATTCATCTACGCCCCGGGCCGGAAGTACTATTTAACTCCTAGAGTATGACACGCCCGGTCACGGTAACCTCACCCTCAATCAAGGCCACCGCATCTCGCGAATTTTTTCAAAGCCGTCTCACTGTGCATCGCATTCGCCGATGAGTAACGCCGGGCTCATCTGGCTTTCTCCCACTTATTCTACCTTGGTTTAAAGTCAGGGTTGACCCGCGGCATCTGGACACCGGTATCCTTGCGCCAATCATCAAGCAGGCGATGCAGCTCCCTGGCCTTTTCCGGATATATTGCCGCCGCGTCATTTTTCTCACCTAGGTCTTGTCTGAGGTTGAACAACTCCAGTCGGTTATCTTCAAGGGACTCAATCAGTTTCCAGTCCCCCTTGCGTATAACGCTGCAGGGTCTCGCTCCCCCGGGATGACCGGCACCGATGTAGTTGGGATAATGCCAATACAACGCATCCCGCTTAAGGTCACCATCCTGTTTCAACAGGGAGACAATGTTAACACCGTCCACATGGCATTCAGGCCGCGCCGGCAAACCGGCAATATCCAGGATGGTCGGGAAGAAATCCGTGCTGATTACCGGCCAGTTACTCTCCCTGCCAGGGCTAACGACACCCGGCCAGCGCACAATAAGCGGCACCCGGATCCCGCCCTCATAGAAATTACTACTAGGAATTTGCTTTTGGCGGAAAGGAGAGAAGGCCGGTGGGGGGAATAAAGGGGGTTATCTTACTCAGCTTTTGGTTTCTTTGCTTTCTGCTTCTTTGCAGGGCGCACAAGTGAAATTTCACCTGTGTCACCTGTCGATTGCATTTCAAATCCAACCGTAAGCGAGTTTTTGTCGACGATTTTATGGGTTACTTTAAGCTCCACTTCCTCGCCGTCGGCATTGGTTTGGGTCAGGTCGAGAACGGCGCCGCCATCTTGAGCAGTCCAAGTGCCACGGCCAAGTGCCCCTTGTGAATTCGCTCCCATTTGGAGGACTTGCTCGGATTCCTGATCAAATACGATGAGTGCTGAGGAGGTGTTTTCCTGAGTTTTGAGACTTACCTCCACCGCATGATTCTTGATTTTCCATTTGTATGAGAGCTTGAAGTTTTCGCCATTGGTATCTGCATCAACCCAGGTGCCGAGCATTTTTTCGATTCCGGCCTCTTTCATTACGTCGCCGAGAGTTTGCGCTTGGAGGTTGGATGCTGTGAAGCTGGCCGAAAGGGCTGCGATAGAGAGGATTTTGGATAAGGTTTTCATAGTCTTTTAGTTTTGGAGGTTATGGATTCCACTGAATTTCAAGGTTTCCGATAGAAACCCTTACCCAGCTTCGAGAAAGGATGAATAAGACTCCCAAGTCGGTCAAGCGATCTCTTAAATGTTAGGAATTTGTCCTGGCGGGGTGTTCTGTGAGTTCGGCTTTGAGCAGGTGGATGGGGGAGAATAGATCCTGAGTACCCAATAGGATTAGCTCAGACATGTCACCCAGTTTACTCCACCGCTTCAATTTTCCGCGCGGCACCATAGAGAACCCAGATGAGAATGCCGACAACGAAGGCGATCAGTGTGTGTAGGATCCATTTCTTGGCAAACCAGGGCGGGAGCTTCATTCCTGCGCGTTCGTTGAAATCCGGGTTAGGTCGAGGATCGCTCATCGCGATAGTTTCTCCTGGAATATCTTCGCTTTCGGCTCGCTCAAGGACAGCGGTATCGTAGTCAGGTTTTTTTAATTCTGCGGCTGGGGAATGGTAGGCGACCTGCCATGAATCGTTGGGTTCCGTGAGAAAGACCAACTCGACAAGAGGTCCGTTCCCTTTCGTAGACTCGACTTGAATGGGACGATTATCTCCGTTCTCAATGATCAGCCTTATCTGCTCTACTTGGGTTTCCGGGAACCGCAAACTGAGCTTCTCTTCTTTGAGTCCAGCGAGATCGTAGCGATGAATTGTATCCTGACTAATCTCTTTCCACTTTTTAGGGTCATCTTTGCGCGGGATCTCGATACGGACCTTACGGCTAAAATTACTTCCTGCCGTTTTAAGGGCCAACTGGTTGATCGGGATGGTTCCGGTTTCGAGAATGATCTCGGTTTCTTTCTTTCTCTCCCCTTCATTTCCCGCGACCTGTTTCTGGGAAATGATCTTCAGCGGGTATTTAACGATCCCTCGCTCTGGCAGGCGGGGTTGTTTGGGAGTGAAGAAGGTGAATTTGTCGACCCGGAAATTTCGTGTTTTTATGGTGGTCGATTCCGTGACTTGCGGTCCTGATGGAGCGCCGAGAGTTTCCGTCACTCGTCGTAGGTCCGATTGCTGCTCATCCGTTGCGTCTTCGAGTTGTATCCGAAGCTGATTGTAATCTCCGACGGGGAGATCGATATCAGTTCTCCTGAAATCGACAAAGGCCTCACGATCGTGGATCAGAAATTCGCCAACTAGGAGAGACCATTCACCTTCTCTTTTTTTGGCGTAGACAGAAACCGTTTTTTCAAAGTTTCGTAAGGGAGTATGGATGCGCATCTTTGATATCTGCGGTGAGCCCTCATGCAATTCGACGGTGTAAACAAGGAGGTCTTCGGAGGTTTTGTCGAAGGCAATGATTGTGCTGGAAATTTCCTGTGGAGCAATCTCTCGCTTCCTTGGGCGTGTTTCTCGCACGAGGAAGGGCCACTCGAGAACTTCTTCATCTCGGACCCTAAAGAGTCTCAGATCAGCAAAGTCCGATTCACATTTTACGAATAGTGATCGATCGACTTGAATTCTCCCAAGCCCTTCTTGAGTTGAATTTGACGCAGAGTCACGAAGGAAAGCGAACGGAGCTGTTGGTGGCCACGTCTCATCTGCCCTTAAAGAGTTGCTGAGAAATAGGAGGGCTATGAGTTGAATGAATCGATTCATGAATCAGTGGAGTCAGATGGTTTATTTTCCTTCTCAGGATAGGAAGAGTCAGTGAGAAAGCGGTGGCGATATTTGAGGTAGAGAAAGGAGCCAAAAAGAATGACAAGGCCGAGGATGATGAAGGAAATAATGCGGAAAATCTGATCGAGGCCAGCGAGGTCGATAACGAATACCTTTAGGATGACAGCAGTGAACAAGGTCAATCCTATCCCGCGGAGCTCCGCTTGTGATTTTGAGATGCCTGCTAAAAGTATGGAGAGGGCAAAGATAGCCCAGAATATGGAGAGTCCTCCCATTCTAAATCCGGGAACGAACTGGTTGAGGGCAGTCCACACTTCAAGGCTGAGATACCCAAAAAGACCAGCAAGTGAGGCGAAAGCAAAAATCTGCGTGGTTTTGGAATCTGGAAGATGTCGTATGGAAAACTGCCATGCCAAAACCAAGAAGACTATGAGTGAACCAAAGTTTAGAAGTCGCATTACGCCTCCGGCTAAGAACTCGTTTACTTGATAGACTAGATTCACTCCCGGATTCCAGAAGTTGATGTCGAAGAAGAAAATTTTGAGTGTGAGAATGCTGATAATTATCCAGAACGTGTTGGCTGCGAGTCCATTAGGATTCGCGAGCATTTCACGAAAGAGAACCGCTGCCAGACCAAGCCAGATGAAGGTTAACGCGGGGCGCGTGAAAGGCTCGTAGAGGTAATTGAAAGTGTGAGTAGCTTCAAAATTAAGAACGAGAAAAGAAAGCCCAGCCACGACCCAGAAGCAGATCCGACTGAAAAGCGTCTGGCCGAACCAAGGTTTGATATCGTTCTTCTCAGAGATCAGCCAGGATCCACCTTTCTCTCCTTCGCGAGAGAAAAGGCGCCCGGCTGCGAAGAATGAGGCAATAGGAAGACCGTAGAGAAAGAGGCGTTCTACTAGAGCAAGGGCGTATTCTCCTCCGGAAAGACTGGCCATAGATTGACCAAATTGATCGTGAAGATCAAAAATTGCGATTCGGACTAGGACGATTAAATAGAGGACATAGGCGAGCTGCCGGAGGAACTCGCTTTTCATCCGTGAGGCAATCCAAAGCATCACAAAGCCTTGGGTGGCCCAGCTTACCGTGATCCAGCCTTTGGAAAGAACGAGTGGTAAAGTGATGGCAACGAAGACCGAAGATAAGCCCATGAAACTCAGGAGCAGCCCTTTGTCCTCGATGTTCTTTCGGAGAAAATAGGCGATATGTCCGGCATAGAAGACTGCGAGTCCCAAAGTGACGAAGGCAATGGCCTCTCTTGAGAAGGTGTTCTCGACAAGCTGAACTGAGAAGGCAAGGAAGACGCTAGCATTCAAAAAAAGAAAGAGTAATTCTAGGAGCGTTGCTTTTTGCTTACTGGCTAGGTGATAAAGAAAGGTAGCGGTGGAGAAGAGAGTGAAAAACCCGATAAGGAATGGCATAAATTCCCAGAAGCGTTCTGGAGAAAATCCCGTATCTACCGCTCTCAGCGTGAGTAAGCTTGTTGCGGCAAAACCGATATAGTTTAGAATTCGCCAGTCTTTCCGCCAGGCGATAAAGAGCACGCCGGAACCTAACAAGAGCAGATACCCGAGAAAGGAAACCACGCTAGGGTTCTGCGTTTCGATCATAAAGGGAGTGAGGTAGCCTCCCGCGATTCCGAGAATGGCAATCAAGAGTGAGTTTCTTCGTATCGCGATTACTCCTGCTGCAATCGTCACTAAAATCATTAGGGCAAAGGCAAGAGGGGCGCCGACTACTTCAAGTCGGAAGCCGGTAAAGAAACTAAAATAGAAGGTGGAAAACCCCGCCCCGGCTAGGCCTTGCCCAATGAGGTCATACTGACCGGAAATGAGTTTGATTCCTCCCAAGAGAAGCAAGACCCCCGTTAGGACGGAGACCGAAATCCGAACGAGAGGTCCCATTGCCTCGCTCGTTGCGGTGTAACTCAGAAAGAAGCCAATACCAAGGATGAGAATAAAGATACCCAGTCGGAGGAGCCACGTTGTTGCAACAGCGAACTCCATCGTGACGTTCTTAGGGCGATGCTCTTCTCCGACGACGATCCAACTCCAGATTTTCTGAAGGATCTCCTTTGCGGCGGTTTCAAACTTCGAGGGCTCAGAAACCTTCGTGGCGACCTGTGCCACTCCCTCAGTTTTCTCTGAGGCTTCTTTGATTCTTGGTGTGAGCAATTCTCGTTGCTCTTTGTCAGGCAGCGGAGGAGGAGAGGAGATGCTCTTTTCTGGAATGGGCTCTAGATCTTGAAGCGCTTTTTTCGCTTCGGGGAGAACTGGATCAATCGGGATTTCCGTTTTGCTTTCCTTCGAGAGAGTTGTCTCGGAGAGGGGTTCTTCTGCTGACAAGGATGGGTGAGATTGCTCTGCAAGAGACTCCGAAATTTGATCCAATTTTGAATGAAGAAATTCGATCGAAGATCCCAGCGTGCTTTGCTTCCAGATCACTACAATGAGCAGGATGAGAGGTGCGAAAAGTAAGATTAGAACAAGTAAGATTTCCATAGAGATTCGCAATCACTCTAGGCATCTTTTTCCCAAACACTTAATCGATTATTAATGAATAAACATTAATTGAATCGATGTTAAATCCGTCTTCGTTTACTGCTAGGGATTTGTTTTTGGCACGGCAATTGGGTCGAGCGCCGAACAAGGCTCATCCATGAGAACGGTTTGGGGCTTCACCGCGATAGTGCGGCCAATACACAAACGCTGCTGCTGTCCCCCGGAAAGAAGTGCCCGCATCGAGAAAAATTTAGATATCAATCTTACTTCCCCGCACTTTTCCCTTCATCTCCCCTACACCGTCGTAAGTAGGACCTCCTTCCTGACCCGAATCGAGGAGCTGATCGCCGACCTGGCAGTAAATATTGCGGAGGACTTAGTCTTGATAACTACGGCGGAGGATATCCGGCACACCTAGTTTGCGGACTGAATGCTAGAAAACCTCTTTAAAAGAGGGAAAGATAGCTTCTACCCACGGGGCGAAGGAGGAGGGTGCAAGAATATAGACTCCTAATTGTAATCGGAACCTCGCCACGCCCTGGGCAGGATTTTACTTAGTCTGTGGGGTCTCTGCGCAGCACTCGTCAGTGCAAGGGGCAGAACTCGTGCAGCTAGAAAAAAGTGTCAATCCAGCAACTGTTACAAGAATCGGTAAGAACTTCATAAGTGCTTGAAGACAACGACACGAACTCTGTTTTGCCAAGTAGTTTCTGCTGCAAATATGTCGCGTGAGTTTGCCGTTTCCGGGGAACGGTTGAAGTCGCTTTTGGATAAGGGCTGAAAGAAGAAAACGTCGTTTTTCCTTTTCATGATAGCTCTCATGAGTTTGAGTAAAAAGTACGCAATTACTAAAATAAAATGTTAAAATCTTTCACTCCTTTTCGATCTTCCAGCTTTGCGCTTTGCGCTTTGTTGCTGCTACAGATCACCGCCTATGCTCAAAGTGACGTCACCCAGCCCGGTGATTCCATCATTGCCAGTTCTGCTAATAGCCCAGGATCTGAAGCCGCGCCCAACGCGCTCGACGATCAGCCAACAAAATATTTGAATTTTGACACGGTTGGGATTGATGGCCTCCCATCTGGGTTTGTGGTGACTCCTGGAGTCGGTAAAACGGTTCTCTCTGGGCTTGCAATGCAATCCGCCAATGACGGTCCGGAACGCGATCCGAAATGGGTTCGTTTGGAAGGCTCTAATGACGAGGCTCCCAATTGGCTCGAGGGGGACTGGACCGTTATTTACGAAAATCAAAACGTGTCACCTTGGTCGACCGAGTTCCCTGCAGACGATCGATTCCAGACTCAGACTTTTGAATTTGGCGTTCAGATTCCTTACCTGCATTATCGCTGGACGGTTCTCGAGGTGCAGGGAGAAAACGCAAATAGTATGCAGATTGCCGAAGTGGAATTTCTTGGTAAGGCCTATGCTCAAAAAGATGTCACCCAGCCTGGTGACCCCATCATCGCCAGTTCTGCTAACAGCCCAGGATCTGAAGCCGCGCCCAACGCGCTCGATAACCAGCCAACAAAATATTTGAATTTTGATACAGTCGGAATTGATGGGCTTCCTTCCGGATTTGTGGTGACTCCTGGAGTCGGTAAAACGGTTCTCTCTGGGCTTGCAATGCAATCTGCCAATGACGGTCCGGAACGCGACCCGAAGTGGGTCCGTTTGGAAGGCTCCAATGATGAAGCTCCTAATTGGCTCGAGGGAAACTGGACCGTTATTTACGAAAATGAAAACGTGCCAGCTTGGACGACCGAGTTCCCAACAGGCGATCGATTCCAGACTCAGACTTTTGAGTTCGGCGATCAGATTCCTTATCTGCACTATCGCTGGACGGTTCTCGAGGTGCAGGGAGAAGGCGCAAATAGTATGCAGATCGCCGAAGTGGAATTTCTCGGCCAATCAGTGCCGGTCGACGTGACGCAACCTGGCGATTCCTTGATTGCGAGCTCGGGGAACAGCCCGGGTTCCGAGGCAGCGCCGAATGCGCTCGACAATCAGCCTACAAAATATCTGAATTTTGATACCGTTGGTATCGATGGGCTTCCTTCAGGCTTCGTCGTTTCTCCGGCGGTGGGTGAGACTAATGTTGTTGGTTTGACCATGCAGTCGGCGAATGATGGTCCCGAACGTGATCCGCTTTCAATTCGACTGGAGGGATCAAATGATACCGAGCCTAGCTGGGAGAGCGGAAATTGGGAGGTGATTTACGAGAATGAGGAGATCTCGCCATGGTCCACACTTTTTCCTGCGGGAGATCGCTTTCAAACGCAGGAATTCTACTTTTTCGGCAACGCCAAATCTTACCTTCATTACCGCTGGACGGTCCTCCAAGTTCAAGGCGAGGGCGCGAATAGTATGCAGATCGCTGAAGTCGAATTGCTGGCCTTCAGCACCTCTGCAGACTGTGATTTAGCCGACTTCTTGATCAAGCCGGTCGAGACTCCCGTGCTGATTGGGGAATCCGCCGAGTTTTTTACGAAAGTCAATGGTCCCTGGCCACTTCAGTGGCATAAAAATGGCGAGCCAATTCTTGGAGCGATTCAAGCATCATACAAAACTGATCCGATTACCGCTGAAAATGCTGGTGATGAATACTCCGTGGAAATCGTGGGATGCGAAATGAGTGAGCCGGTCAAGGCCGTGATTTTTCAACCAAATTCGCAACCAGTTAGTATCGGGATCAACTTCGTTGGTGCTGGTGCCAATGGCGCTCCTACGAGTGTGGAGGCCGCTGACGTTGGTGGTGTCTCGCTTCAGGCCTATTGGAACAACTTGCCGCCCGAGGATGCTGGTATGGCCAGCGGACTCCAAGACAGCCTCTTGAATAGCAGAAACGAAGACTCGGGAGTCACGGTAGAATGGATCTCTGGGAACACTTGGGGTGCCGGAACAGGAACGAGTAATACAGATGCGAAATTGCTTAACGGCTTGATTGAAGGGGGAGATAGTGAGGACACTCCTTCGACGATCACCTTCACCAACGTGCCCGATGGAACTTATTCCATGCTCGTTTATTCCGTTGCACGGCCACTTGAATTTCCTAGCGTAGATTTTGAACAAGTCGAATCGAGCCAGAAAATTTTCATGACCGAGGAAAATGCGGACGCCTATAATTCGGAACCGGGCTACCGGCAGGTTACAAGTATTGATAGCGAGAATCGTGGCACCGGCAACTACGTCCGCTTCGATGACATTATCCCTGCGGAAGGCACTGTTACCCTAAATTTTTGGGATCTTGGCGATGGAGCGGCCAACTCCACAATTAACGCTTTGCAATTGATTGAGGGATTCAGCCAAGAACTTAAGATTACTAGTATTGATATTGATCCAGTTAGTCGGAACATCACGATCACCTGGAATTCGAGGGAAACTGGTCGATACATCATAGAGCGTTCAACCGATTTGCTGAACTGGGACGAATTAGATGATAGCTACCCGGCCAACGGCGATTCGACGTCGTATATTGATGCTGGAGTGTTCGGAGATCTCAATAAGGTCTTCTACCGGGTGACCGAGGAATGATCGGACTGCAAATATTTATTGTCGCTAAAGAAAATCCCAAAGGGATTTAAGATCAAAGCTCTGGACTTACAGTCCGGAGTTTTTTTGTAAACAGCGATCGTGTCCCGAAAAGATATCGTAAGAATTTAGAGTGGCTGAAGACGTCTTGGGATTAAAATGAATTGGTGAGAAGGGTCTAGGAGTGTCCCGGCTACCGGCCTTCAGGATGGTGGGATTTGTGGTATTTTTAGAATTGGTATTGAGTCTTCTTCTCTGGATTGCATAAGCTGAACTAACAACCTGATGAAAACTCTATCTTCTATCTCACTTAGCTTGTCTCTCTCGCTCGTCGCGATGGCTACTCCCAATTGGCCGACTCAACGTGGACCTCACTTTAATGGAACCGCGGAAAAGGGCATGAAGTTGCCCGCCAAGTTCTCACCTACCGAGAATGTAGCGTGGAAAGCGCAACTTCCGGGCAGTTCGGCTGCCACCCCGGTCGTATGGGGAGACTATGTCTTTGTGACCGCGGCTGATCATGAGAAGGGGGAGCTGCACGCCATCTGTCTGGAGGCTTCCACCGGCAAGCCCCGTTGGTCAAAGGTCGTCTCAAAAGGAAGAGTGCATTTGGACGACCGCAGCGACTTTGCCTCGCCTTCGCCGGTCACCGACGGCAAGCGGGTCGCGTTCTTCTTCGGTAACGGAGACCTGATTGTCTACTCTATGGACGGCGAGGAAGAGTGGCGCAAAAACCTCATTCCCAAAGGGGGTAAATACTTCGCGTTCCAATGGACTTTCTCCACCAGTCCCATTCTCTCGGGCGGTAATCTTATCATGCAGATTTTGCAACGTGATGTTTCGTTTGACTATGGTGGGATGTCACGCGGGCCTGAGGGCGCGACTAAGATTCCGTCCTACCTTGTTGCCTTTAATTTTGCGACCGGAGAGCAGAGTTGGAAGGCTGACCGTCCGGGTGATGCGGTGGCCGAGTCGCTCGAGGCCTTCACCTCGCCGGTTCTCAGTCGGACCGCCGATGACGGTGGAGATCTTCAGCTTCTCGTGGCTGGTGGTGATGCTCTTACCGGTCACGACCCTAAAAATGGAAAGGAACTTTGGCGATGGGGGACTTGGAACCCTACGAAAATCGGACACTGGCGACTGGTGCCTTCTCCGGTTTCCGGAAGTGGCGTTGCCTTAGTTTGTGCTCCCAAAAAGAGCCCGGTCTATGCTGTCGATATGAAGACTGGAAAGCTGCTGTGGAAGAGCGAGGAACCCGAAGTGTCTTCGGATGTTTGTACTCCGCTCTACCACGATGGTCACTTCTACGTCCTCAATGGGGAGTATAAGGACAAACGAATTTCCTGTATTGAGCCAAGGAGCGGCAAAGTGCTTTGGACAGGTGCGATTGGAACAAGGGCCAAAATCGAGGCTTCACCAACCCTCGGCGATGGTAAAATCTATTTCCAAGACCACAACGGACAGGTGTTTGTTGTGGCGGCGGATCCCAAGAAGTTTTCCCTCCTGCACCAAGTTCAATTTGGCGATCGCACCGTGCGCGACCAACGTTGCAGTCTTGCCTTGGCGAACAATCGGGTCTTTCTCCGCAGCCAGAAGACGCTCTTTTGCTTTGGGGACTAACCTGCTAGCAATTTGCTTTTGGCGGGAAAGCGTTGAGGTCGCATTTAGGCTGCAGCGGAGGGCCGTGATCATTAATCAGGGATATTTTTAAGCTGCGGCTAGTTCAACACTATGTCTACACCCCCCTTTAATATCGCTAGAGTTTTGGGACCGCGTAACCAAGAGACCACAGTACAGCGTTGCGGTAGAGTCGTTGGACGTTGGGATCTTCAAAGCTCTTACGGGCCCCGATGGTGGTTGCGAGAGCACGGCGATTAGGGTTACTTTCGATCGTCCAAACTATCGGGTGGGGACTGCCACTGATACGTCGTTGGTCTTCAGCTGAGAGGACCATAGCGTGGTTGTGTCCACCGACTTTTTTGAAGGTAGCGCGGTGGCGACCTCTGAGAGCTTGCCCTATCATGAGAGGTCTACACTCGATGTCTAGGGGGTTGACCGCGTAGTGAAAATCAGGGGTCCAGAAGCGGGGGTCAATACCTGTCATGACGGGGTGCTTTGCCGACATGACATAGTTGACTTGGCTAGATTCGTGACCGTGGTGGCCGCGGTAGGGCGTTCCAAAGTGACGAGCTGGGAACGCTCGGTTTTCAGCCACCATTTTGGAATTCTTGGGGAAATCAAAAAGATGGGTAGTTGTGCGCACGGCGATGAAGGGTTTGTGAGAAAGATACTGATCAAGTGCTTTGTATTGGGATTCTTCGAGATTCACAAAACGCAGCGAGAGAATCAGAAGATCGGCCTTGGGTAGGTGCTTGGAGAGATCTGGGAAGCGGTGAGGACTCTCTCTGCGGTTTATTTCAAGATGGGTGATCTTGAGTTGGTGATCTTTTTCTAGCTTTTCCCCGAGTTCGCTCAGGGACGAACGCGTTCCGTATTCGGGTTCGCCAGTGAGAATGAGCACGTGCTTGTTAGCTTTATTAGAAGATAAAAAGGTCTTGGGTTCATCGACAATCATGGTTCCTTGCATGATGCGCCAATGTCCGGGCACAGTGCAGAGAAAGGGATAGGAACCTGATTTCTTGGGAGTGACAAAGCGGAGCACCACCTCCTGATGAGCATTTGCCATCGGAGTGGCATGTAGAACTTCGGGAAGATCTGGAATCCAATCACGCTCTATCGCTTTTGGGTCGGTAAGAATATCGTCAACGCTACGTCCAACTTTTTCCAGCGAACCGGGAGCACAAAGGACGAGGTTGTGCTGAATGACGTCAGGATTATCCAAACGGAGTTCGACTGGTGTATTCGCCGGGACTCGGAAGGAATTTTGATTGAAACGAAGTTGATCGGGAACAGTGGCGATCTCTACCGGCATCAATTGAAGAGAGCGAATTTGGGCAACAGTATTGGGAGCTTTGCGGATGGTGGCGATTATGGTGAGGATTTTGGAAGCGAGCTCGAAAGAAGCAGAGCCACGTTTCTCCACGGGTGTTGCCTTAAGGATGGGAAGATGAGTGTCTAATAGAGCAGCAGCTCCTTCGGCGGGCCAGGTCTCTTGGGGACGCGTCAGAATTGCCTCGGCTGCCGCTGCAGTGAGAGTTGGATTTACGACATGTTTGGCAAGGGCAGTGAAGATCTTATCATCATTTCCAGGGATATGGCCGAGTGAGAAGAGGGCGGCATCTTGCGCAGCCCCAGAAAAAGAAAGGGCCTTTTGAGCGGGTTCTAAATAAGAGATTTTGAGTTCGGGCGAATCGATTCGAGCGATGGATCGGAGGGCATCGGGATCGAGAGGGATAGAAGTGAGGTGACCAGATCGAAGCTGTCCAGCGAAGGCGGCTTGCCGGATGGTGGAGTTCTTCAATTTCAGCAAGGAGCTGAGCACGCCATTGGAGGAGACTTTGGTGGAGTCTAGGACTGCGAGCCAATCTTCGAGGGCGGGACCTTCTTCTCCTTCGAGCTGTTCGATAATCTCTACCAATATTTGATCCTTTGTTCTGGAACTTTCCTCGGCAAGATGATCTAGGGCTTTCATCCGAAGCTCGAGATCTAGTTTGGGTCGGCGAATGAGAGCCCTCAGAACGCGTTTGCTGAGTGGGAGTGCTGCGAGTTTCTCTGGCGGGATCACCATGGGATGATTTTCGAGAGCGGGGGCCAGGGCTTTCCGAGCATTGGTAATGGCAAATTTAAGGTATTTGTCTTGGGGATGTTCGCTTACTTGTTCGAGTACTCCGACCGCGATAGAGGGATCAGCCCAGGTGGAAGAGACAACGGTTTCAAGGCGGACCTTGGGATGCTTGTCGTTTGCCAGCCGGAGGAAATGGTTGTGAGCGCCAGGAAGATTTTCAGACCATTGACGGAGAAGGTGTGCGGCCGCCGCCCGGGCGTGATAATCGCGGTGAGTGGAAATTTGTTGGAAGAGCTCCGCATTGATCCAACCCCGTTGTTGATGGAGCCATAGCGCTTCAGTCAGATGGTGAGCATATTCAACATCCGATGGATCGAGCGAGGTTAACCATTTTTTGAGAGCTGGCTTTAGGGTTTTGTCCGGCAGATTCCAAAGGGCGCGTCGAGCACGGTAGCGGTTGCGGTCTTCGTAGGCTTTGAGCAAATCGAGCAGTTCTTCTACGCTGGCACCTACGATCTTGGCTGGTGAGTCCAGCGGGCGATCTTTCCAGGTAACCCGCCAGATACGCCCTTTGCTCGAGTCCCGCCTTTCGTCGCGAAGGGAATACTGCATATGACCGAGTACTGGATTGTACCAATCGGCTACATATAGAGCGCCATCGGGACCAAGCTGAAGATCGACTGGGATACACGCTTTATTGTGCGCTTCGAAGACCTTACCGAGACGTTTGTGATCGTAGGTCGTGCCGTTCTCGGTCCAATCATGAAGAAGAACGCCCTGAAATTTTTTGTATTGGTTGGTAAATACTTTTCCCTGGAATTCGTCGGGCCAGTGCCTGCTCGAGATGAACTCCTGACCACAGTTACGAGTATCGGAGTTTCCGTAATTGGCATTTGCGACATTGCCGGACTCGGGTTGCTTAATAAGCGAAGCATTATTGTGACGAGCGACATAGAGATGTTCTCCCCATCGATTGATGGCATATCCCCAAGGATTTCCTCCGGGGGGGAGGCGGGAAACAATCTCAAGGCGATGGGTTCGCGGGTCAAAGCGGTAGATCGCATTGTCCTTACTGCGGCGAGGTCCGTAGATGGTCTCCACTTGAGTATGATGAAACACGCTCTCTTGCATGTAGAGTCCTCCACCTGGTCCCCAGACAAAATTGTGGATTGCGTGGTGGCAATCTTCGCTGCCAAAGCCGTGCAAGAGGATGGTCTCTTGATCGGCCTTACCGTCGCCGTCGGTATCCCGGAGGAAAACAAGATTAGGCTCCTGCGAAAGGTAGATCCCGTCCTTGCCAAACTCGAAGCCAAGTGGGAGGTAAAGATTCTCGGCAAAGACGGTGCGTTTGTCGGCTTTACCGTTTTGATCTGTGTCTTCAAGAATAAGAATCTGGTCGTTGGTTTTGACGCCCGGAAGCGCGTGCGGATAGGAAGGCATGGTCGCGACCCAAAGACGTCCAGCGGAATCAAATTTGAGAGCAACTGGATTTCGAAGCTCCGGAAATTCTTCCTCGGAGGCGAAGAGTTCGACCTGAAATCCCTCGGCAATCTCGAACTTGGCTCGTTCTTTCACCGGAGAAAGTACAGGAGATATGCCTCCTCGTTGGCCTGGGCGAGTTGTAGGAATCTCGACAGTGGAAGAATCATCGATCTCAGCGGGAAGCTTGTCGCCGCGAGCTGCGCTCCAGACCCGCTGGTCCCGAAGACTGGTCATCTGGAGAAGCTTGTTTCGTTCGAGAGGAAAGTTGACTGTGCCGTATGGGTTTTTGCGGTCTCCGTGAATATAGAAGCTATTCACGGTTCGATACCAATCAAAGAAAGTATCATTTTTTTCCAACACCTCGGTTCGAATCGCTTCAAGAGGCGCTCCATCAGGTAGAGGCGCGAAGAGCTTATCCGAAAGAATAGTAGGGGCCAATTTTAAGTAACCTTCTGCTGTGAGGTGGATGCCATTGATCGTGTGCTTTTTCTCCTCATCTTGTTGGTAAATTGCTCTAGAGGCGGAGTAAAGATCGACGCACGGAATCCCGAGCGAATCTGCAACACGCTGCATTGTATTCGTGTAGAGTAAAAGTAGGCGATTTCTTTTAGGGGTATCCGGGACAGTGGTGCCCTCACAGGCAATTGGCGAATAGAGTATAATCTTAGGAGTAGACTCCCCATTGTAATTCCTGCTCTGCATCCCCCCGAGAAAACTTGCAAGATTGGCTTCGAACCGAGCAATCCCCTCATCTTCCCCATAATCCCAAGTCTCATTGAAGCCGTAGCAGACCAGAATGACATCAGCTTTTACTTCGGAGAGATAGTGATGAACATCGCCAAAATCTTTGGGTCGAGGGCGCAAGCTAATGGTATCGGCTGACCAGGCTAGGTTACGAACGACAAGGTTGTGCTCTGGGTAGCGCGCGTGCAGTCGACTTTCGATCTCACCGAAATACTGCATTCGCTCGGCAAAGGTGTTGCCGATCCAGACAACATGATCGCCTTGTTGGAGTTCGAGTGAGGCAGCGTCGGTGGTGCTTGCTGAGAAGAAAGAAAAAAGAATGACTGCAAGCGCTGCCGCGAGACTGGATCGAGGAGAGGGCGGCGGTGGGGACATATCAGTTGGGGCGGAACGGTTAGCTTACCCCGATCTACTAGCGTCTGCAACCGAAGACTCCGCCCAATTTGTAATCCTGACTGCTAGGAATTTGATTTTGGCGGTAGGGCCTTGATGTCGCCTTTGCTGATTCGTGCCCGCGCGGGCACATCGGTTTTGTCATGTCCGGAATTCCGCGTCGCTGGCCTTACCAGAACATCCACAGCGGCATTTGTTGGGGATTTGCCAGCATCATTTCTATACTAAAATGCAGAAGTAATAGACAGTTCCAAATTCTCCCGTAACGCCCAAGGAATTATTCATGCCATCCTTTCGATACTCCGTGTTGTTGTCCGTTTTGATCGTGAGTCCATACTTCACCATGGCTCAAGATCAGATTATTTCGTCGAATGCCAAACTGGGAAAACTGTTCGAAGGAATCATGCTGACCAAAGGATTCTGTGTGGCTCCGGACGGGGTGGTCTATTTCAGCGATATCACGTTTTCACATCAGGCTGTAACCGAAACCGGTGAAATCTACGCCGGGCATTTCTGGAAGTTCAATCCAAAAACGGGGAAGACATTCACCTTTCGTTCACCAAGCGGAATGTCCAACGGAATCAAATTTGATGCGAACGGTGATATCCTTGTCTGCGAAGGGGCCGACTACGGCGGGCGACGTGTCATCCGCACGGATGCGAGTCATATCGTCGCGGCCATGTATGAAGGCCGAAGATTGAACCCACCAAACGACGCCACGTTCGATGAGAAAGGGCGAATGGGAACAATTGAATTTTCTATCAACGATTCATTAAATCTGGAAGTCCTGCACGCCGGAGTCGAGGTGCAATCCACACTCGTATTTCTCGCCGTTAAATCGCGTCTCTTCCGCCGTCTCACCCTTTTCCAAGGGCTTGGTGGAATGCCAATCTCCCATGGAAACGTAACCTTGGCCTGCCAGCGGATGCGGCGGCAGATTATGACGCGTCATGTATTCCTCCACCTGATCGTCATTCCACTCGAGAATAGGATAAATTTTTGTGGTACGTGATTGTTGCTCGACCACACCGCGTTGCGCTCTCGTCTTGGAATGGGAACGCCGCAAACCACTGATCCAGATATCACCGCCCAACTCCTGCAAGGCACGGCTCATGGGCTCAATCTTGTTGATCCGACCATATTGCTCCGCCTCCACCTCGCCTTTTTCCCAAAGACGCCCGAGTAGCGCCTCCTGTCTGGCTGGTGTCATTTGCGCCGAATAGACCGTCGCCTGCATCCCAAGCTGATTCTCCAACGCCTCCGCGTATCGATAAGTCTCCGGAAAAAGATAGCCGGTATCCACAAATACCACCGGCACATCCGGAGCGTGGGTCTTCATCAAATGCAACATCACCGAAGCCTGCAGACCGAAACTTGTCGTCGCGACAACCCGGTCGGTAAAGTGCTCACCCAAATACTTGATCCGGTCTCCCACCGAAAGAGGACTTAACACCTCGGACAATGCTTCAACATCAATCTTTTGGCCCACTTGTTTGCTAGCTTCCATCGTTCTATGCGTTTGCAGACACCGAGGCATCCTCGATGTTCGCATGAAAATCTCGACCCTCCTTGGTCGCCTCCACGTAGCCGGCTCGAATCACAAAATCTCCAAAGCGCTCGCCGTCCTCACGGCTCTCCGCGTAATCCTGAATCACCGGTGTCAGCAGTTCCTTGATCTCCGTTCCCTTGACGTCCTTGCGCCAGAGCTTACTCAACCGATCACCAACGAAGCCGGCTCCGAGGTAGAGGTTATAGCGATCCGGCCCACGTCCCACGAAACCGATCTCCGCGATATACGGCCGGGCACACCCGTTCGGGCAACCGGTCATCCGGATGGTAATCGCATCGCTGCGCAATCCCGCTTCGTCCAAAACCTCCTCCAACTGCCCGATCACATCCGGCAAATAGCGCTCAGCTTCCGCCAAGGCCAAGGAGCAGGTAGGTAACGCTACGCAAGAAATCGAATTGAGACGCAGCCCACTGAGCCGCAGCGGATCACTGAGACCATATTTTTCAACCAACTCTTCAATCGCCGCCTTCTGCTCCGGCTTGATCAACGCAAGCGCGACGTTCTGATTCGGAGTCAGACGAAACTCTCCATCCATCAGCTCCGCAATCTCCCGCAATCCAGTCCGGATATTGGCGCCTGGTCGGTCCTGCACGCGTCCACCTGGAAGATACATCACATAGTTCCAGGTCCCGTCCGCATTCTCGTGCCAGCCAAAATCGTCGCCATTGTGGGTAAACTTGAAATCTCGGGTCGGCTCCAGCTTGTAGCCAAGTCGAGACTCCAATTCACCCACGAACCATTCCACGCCACGATCATCGATCGTGTACTTCATCCGGGCGTGTTTCCGCTCTTCCCGATCACCGAAGTCCCGCTGCACCGTCACGACTTTCTCTGCCAAATCCACCACTTTGTTGGTCGGTACAAAGCCGATCACATCAGCCAATCGCGGAAAGGTCTTCTCGTCTCCATGAGTCATCCCCATGCCACCGCCAACTGCCACATTGAATCCTTCCAGGCCCTTTGGACCGGAAATCGCAATGAACGATAAATCATGGGCGAAAATATCTACATCGTTACTTGGCGGCACCGCCACCGTAATTTTGAACTTTCGTGGCAAGTAGGTCTTTCCATAGATCGGCTCCTCCACTCCTTCACTCGATTCAACCTTCTCTCCGTCTAGCCAGATCTCGTGATAAGCACCGGTCGCCGGCGTGAGATGAGCACTGAGATCCTCGGACATCTTCAGGACATCCGCATGAAGCTCCGACTTCTCGGGATTCACGTTGCACATCACATTCCGGTTCACGTCGCCACAGGCAGCAATCGTGTCCATCGCGGTATTGTTGATCTCCTTGATCGTCCGCTTCAAATTCGTCTTAATGATCCCGTGCAACTGATAGGCCTGACGAGTGGTCAGCTTGAAGTCGCCGTTCCCGAACTGCTCGCACATCCGGTCCATTTCCAGCCACTGCTGGGCGGTCGAAACACCAGCAGGCACCCGGATCCGGATCATGAAGGAGTATGCCTTCTCCAGCTTGTGCTTCCGACGGGCCGCACGGATATCGCGGTCGTCCTGCTGATAGCTCCCGTGAAACTTGATCAACTGCTGATCGTCAGCGCACAACCCTCCGGTCGACAAATCTCCCAGGCCTTCTGCGATCGTTCCCCGCAAGAAGTTACTCCGGGTCTTGATCCCCTCGTTGGCAGCCAACTTTTTTTCGTCACTCATCGTCTTGGATCGTTATTGCTTTAGTAGACGTCGCGTTGATAGCGTCCGTCCTTTTTTAATTGCTCCACAAATGCTTCAGCATCCTCGCGGCTCTTCCCGCCATGCTCCGAAACAATGTCGAGTAGGGCCTCATGAACATCTCCCGCCATCCTGCTTGCGTCGCCACACACGTAGAAGTAAGCTCCAGACTCCAACCACATATAGAGATCAGCAGCCTTCTCCCGCATGCGGTCCTGCACATAAATTTTCTCCGGCTGATCCCGTGAAAACGCCACGTCCAATCGGGTCAAAGCGCCACTCTTCATGTGCTCCTGTAGCTCGAGCTGGTAGAGGAAATCATACATGTAGTGCTGATCGCCAAAGAACAACCAACTCTTCCCGGCGCTTTCCTGCTCACCTCGCTCTTCGATAAAAGCGCGGAACGGCGCAATTCCCGTTCCCGGCCCCACCATGATCACTGGCGTTTCCGCACTCACCGGCAGACGGAAGCGCTTGTTGGGCTGAATGAACACCGACATGGCATCCCCCTCCGAAACCAAATCAGCAACACAGGTCGAGGCTACCCCCTTCCGAGATTTGCCTTGGCTATCGTAACGCACCGCCGCAATCGTCAGATGAACCTCACCCGGATTGGCATTCGGACTGGAAGCGATCGAATACAGCCGAGGTGGAAGAGGGCGCAAGATTTTCACTACCTCTTCTGGAGTTGCTTTCCCGACTGGAAAATCCTCGAACAAATCCACGATTTGCCGACCCTCAACATAATCGCGAAATTCCTCCTTTTTGTCGTCGCCGAGGAACTCCGCTAGCTTCTCAGAACCGTTCAAGGCCGCATACTTCTTTGCGACAGCTCGCGACAACGCGGTGATGTCCAAGGAGCTCTTAAGTGCCTCACCCAGCGACATCGTCGCCCCGCTCTTCAAAGTCACTTTAGTCGCTCTATCAAACCCGGTTGCCACGAGAACACTCTCCACGATGTCGGGAGCATTGTAAGCAATCAGACCAAGCGAATCGCCGGCTTCATAAACCAAGCCCGACCCCTCTAGATTCATCTCAAGATGCCAGGTCTCCTTCTTGGTGCCTTCACCATTCAGGAGGACCTTCTCGAGGACCTCAGAAGGAAAAGGATTCCTCTTTCCATACTCCACCGCTGGTTGCGCCACCGGGGCAGGCGCCGCCGCACCATTCGAGGATGCCTCGCCGAGCGACACAAACACCCGCTCAAGCCAGGCCCCGTGATCATCATCAAAATCGACGTCACAATCCTGACGGTCCACTAAACGCGTCGCACCAAGCTCGTCGAGCTTCCGGTCGACCTGCTTGCCGATCTCGCAGAAATCCTCGTAGCTCGTATCGCCAAGGGCACACACCGAGAACTTGGTCTTCTCCAGGCGGAAGTCGGCAGCCATGAACTCTTTGTGGAACGTCACCGCGGTCTCCGGCGGATCGCCTTCCCCCCAAGTACTCACGATCACCAGCAGGGTCTCAATCCCGGCAAGATCACCCACCGAGACCTCTGCCATGTTCCGGGTCTTCGCCTTGAACCCCCGCTTCTTGGCCATTAATGCGCTCTTCGCGGCCAACTCCTCGCAGTTACCCGACTCCGTGCCGTAGAGGATCGTCAACGGTCGCGATGAGGCCACAGGAGTAACCGCAGTGTTGCTAGGAGCCAAATGGGCACTCAACCACATCTGCTGCTCAGGGCTTAGGCCCGACAACAATTTCTCCATATTCTCCCGTTCTCCGGGAGCGAATGGTGCGTTATCTGGAATTTTAATCATGAGTTACTTGCTCAAGTAAGTATTGATTAAAGGGATGGTCACCGATTTGTTCCGAATATCAACCCAAATTATATCGAAATTAGCGTCCCTCCCCTGGACCGCTCTGACCCTGATTCGCCCAGACCCAGATTACGGGGACCTCGATATCGGGGTTTTACTGACTGACTGCTAGGAATTTGCTTTTGGCGGGAGGGCTTTGATGTCGCCTTTGGACCTGAGCAGAGGGGGGAGAAGCTGGCTCACCGCCGCCGTCTTCCTCGACGTTATAACTACGCGAGTCTTCCCAGTGGCGACAGTGAGGAAGTGCTGTGAGTAAGAAATCTCGTAGTGTCTCAAAACTCGGATGACGTTCACGCCGCTCGTCTGTAGTGGTTGAGTAGGCCTCCTAGCAGTCAGTCGATTAATACAAACGCCGGACTATCACAGCTCTCTCCGCTCGTTTCGGAACCACCACTGTCTCATAGGTATCAGCCCCAAGCGTGATGATTGGCCCGCCTTCTTCGCCGGACACTGCCATCACAACCGCGTGGCTCGACCGGAGCCCACCCAACCACTTTCGAGTGTCGCTGACATAAACAAGGTCACCACAGGCCGCGCCCAGATCGTCTGCCAACGCCCGGGAAATAGTGACCCCTGCCAACTTTGCCTCTCCGCACAATTCTGGCTCTTCTTCCAGGCGCTCTACCATCGCTTTTGCTTCAACGATCTCATGCTCGGATCCTGCGGACCCTTTGTAGCGTTTGATGGCATCCGCAACCGTTCCCCACACCAGGCCTTTTTGCCGCTCCGCAGACTCCGGCTTGGTCAATAATGTCACTATCACCCCGATGGTCGAACAGACCACCAGCCCATAGAACGCCCGCATGTATTTGAATTGCTTCATGCCATCAAATATCCCATCTCCCGCATCCTTCATGGGCACTCCCTGCGCAAAAGGTTTGATGACCTCCGGCACAAACAACGAGATCCCGATGGCAATGAGGCCTCCGACGATTGTCCATAGCGCTGCGGTGGCGGTAAAACGCCGCCAAAACACACTCATCAACAATGCCACCACCAGGGGAGGAGTCACTGCAGCCGTGAATGCGCCATGTGCTTCATAAATGGAATCAAACATCATGAAGAGAGGCACGAGAACAACGCCAAAAACCGTCACCGAAACCGACGTTACTCGGGCTGCTCTCATCATCTGCGCTTCGGTGGCCTGAGGGCGGATGTAGGGCTTGTAAACATCATTCACGACCACTGCTGCTACCGCCGTTATCAGAGTATCCACTGTCGACATCAAAGCTGCTGTCAAAGCGGCCAAAACTAACCCGAAAACTCCGGGGCTACTTAGCAATTCTGTCGCGACGTAGAATGCTTGGCCCGCTTCCACGGTATTTGGCAAGTCTCCGTGGTTCACCATCGCACGCGCAATCCAACCACCGCCACCCACGACACATGCTGCCACCACCATTAAAATCACGACCATTCCAACGGCTGCCTTACGCGACTCTCGCAGCGAATTTGCGGCCAGGAACCGCATCACCATCCCCTGATTGAGAAAATAAAACATGGCAGTGTTGGCAATACCGTCTTGCCAGAAAATCCCCACACTTGGAAAGCCCGGGTCTTCATTAAAATTTGGGAAAGCGGTCCGGTGTCCCCTTGGCAAATTCTCCCAAAAGGCCCCAAATCCACCGAGGTAATCAATCCCCAAATAAAGAATCAAACCTCCTGTAAAGAGCAGCATGACACCCTGGAAGAGGTCAGTCATGATCACGCTGGTCTGTCCACCCGCCGTCACATAGGTCGCTGAAATCACAGCCACAATGAGTGCCGCTGTCGGAATCGGCCAGCCCAACAAGGCATTGAGCACTTTCCCCATAGTGAAAAGATTGACCCCAACGTATCCGACCAAATAAACTAGCACACACATCGTAGCCCAAAATCGCACCTTCGAATTAAACCGCCGGCCAAAGTACTCCGGAATCGAAGTCACCCGTGAAAAATACAAAATCGGCAACCAGCCGAATAATAACAATGGCAACCAGATCCAGTCATTGAGATACGACTGGCTGCTCGAGAGTCCATATCCAAACCCCTTGTTTGAGTATTTCACAAAGCTGTACGATCCCACCGTGGTCGCGACCAAGCTAAACCCAATGAGCCAACCGGAGAACCGCTGCCCTCCAAAGAAAAAATCTTTCGTCGTCTTTTGGCGGCGCCCAAACCAAGTCCCCACGATGAGAATGATTGCGAAATATCCGATCATGATTCCATAATCTAATTTTGTCCCACGCGTCTTCCCCTCACTGCCTAGGACGTGTTCAGCCCCGCCCTTGTATGCTTGTGCCGGAGCTTCTTCCATCGGTACAAACTGAAGAAATGCCGTCATTCCCAAAAAGAGGAAATATACTCCAAGACACAATAGGAGATGCCATAATCCCCGTCCACTCCATCCCAAGTATCCCTGCCGCCACGCAAAAATCATTCCTACGAGAAATATGATCCCACCGCCGATACTTTGATAAAGAAATGGTTCCATGATTAAAGAGGTGTTGATCGCGTGGATCTCAACAAGGCCTCCAATTCGCCGAGGTCATTGATGATCAAATCAGGAGCAGATGCTGGGTCAATAACCTCTTCTCGCGTGGCTTCGCCCGTCAAGGTTAATGCCCCCAGAACTCCCGCTTCCCGGGCCATAAGCATGTCTGTGTAAATTCGATCTCCGACCATCACCACCTCTCCCGCCGTCAGCCCCCTCCGATTCATGACCGCCTCAAGAATTGCCGGGTTGGGCTTCCCCGACACTTGGTCCGGTTTTCTCCCCGTCGCCGACTCCAGCAGAGCGCAGATTGCCCCACAGTCCGGCAGAATAGTTTCCATTTCGGTCGGGCACACAAGGTCCGGGTGAGTCGCAAGATATGGCTTACCCTGTCCGATCCAGTAGGCTGCCCGACAAAGATGATGGTAGTTCAAGCTGGTATCGTAACCTACTACCACCGCATCACACTCGTCCTCCGCCACCACCTCAAATCCCGCATCCCCTATATCCTTTTTCATTCCGGACGTTCCCAGCACGAAAATCCGGCGTACTTCCGGAAAGTCACCAAGTAAAGTGGCGACGCACGCATCGGTTGACATGACCACCTGTTCCGCTTCTAAGACAATGCCCATCAGCCCCAGAGATTCCACGTAATCCGCCCGGCTCTTTGAATTATTGTTTGTCAAAAAATCCCAGCTAATTCCTAACTCCCCTAGGGTCGCCAGAAATGGCAAAGTTTCAGCAAACAGACGCCCTCCCAGATAGATCGTGCCGTCCATATCAAGCACGACATGACGCACTCTTTTCAAGCGCTCTTGGTTTGGCCCAGGCGAGGGCTTGGTTGAAACACCCCGCATTCGTCCCGAATCAATCAGATCTTAAAAAATTTCCAACCTTTTAGAAAAGCACCCGAGTCGAGCAGGATTCGTGAGTGCACCATAGTAGGACTCACCGTCGCCAAGGTGCACTGTTTGAAGAAGCCCAGAAAAAGCAATGGTTGCCGAAGCTCTCTATCAAGAAGGAAGGCTTAGCGCCACCGAGACTGCGGATAACTTGAGCATCCGCAAAGACTGCTAGGAAATTGCTTTTAGCGGGAAAGGGTTACGATCTGGAGACGGACAATTGAAAGTAACCCATGCACTGGCGGTGGTGCTCAGACTTTCACTGGATAAGGTGGTTTATTAAACTTCCCAGCCGGGACGGAACTCCGGGCGGATGAAGGGGTCGGCCTCGGGGCAGTTGATGGCACGGTTGGTGTTGGGATCCCAAAGGATTTTTTTCCCAGTGCGGAGGGCGAGTTGGCCGATAAGGAGACCTTGGGTGAGGTTTCCAGCGTAGTCGAAGTTCGACTGGGTTGGCGGTCCGCCTTTGCAGGCGAGGGCCCATTCGGTATGGTTGTCGGGGGTGCGTGGGAGAGTTGGTAGGGGCGGTTGGTAGCCGACGAATTGCTTGTGGGGAAGGAGCATGAACATGTCGTCGTCGGTGAGGCCACCATGCCAGGTGCGGGTGAAGAGTGTGCCGGTGCTGCCGATGATGAGGGAGCCGTTGGTGGGGATGGGTTCGCCGTGGAAGAGATCAGCCGGGGGGAGTTTTTTGCCGTCGTAGAAGGTGAGTTTGACTGGTGGGGCGTTGCCGCGAGCGGGGTAGTCGAGCTGGGTGACGGACCACAGTGGTGGGCAGTCGGGGGTGGCTTCGGCGGCGTCGATGACGCGGGCAGATTTGGGTAGGCCAAGTTCGAGCGCCCAGAAGGCGGTGTCGAGATTGTGGACAGCCATGTCTCCGATGGGGCCGGTGCCGAAGTCCCAGCGACCGCGCCATTTGAAGGGGACGTAATCAGGATGGTAGGGGCGTTCAGGTGCGGGGCCGAGCCAGAGGTTCCAGTCGAGTGTTTTTGGGACGGCTGGAGACCCGGCTGGGCGTTTTACTCCCTGTGGCCACCAGCCGTTGGGGCGATCGGTCCAGACGTGGAGTTCTTCGACCTCGCCGATGGCGCCGGAGCGGATGACTTCGACAGCGCGGCGGGAGCCTTCCATGGCGTGACCCTGTTGGCCCATTTGGGTAACAACGCCGGCTTTTTTAGCTTCCTGTTGCATCCGGTGCACCTCGTAGATGGAGTGGGCAAGGGGTTTTTCGCAGTAGACGTGGAGGCCGTGCTGCATAGCGGCGACGGCGGCAATGGCGTGGGTATGATCAGGGGTGCTGATGACGACGGCGTCGATGTTTTTGGCCTCCTTGTCGAGCATGGCTCGGAAGTCGCGGTAGCGGGTGGTGTCCGGGTATTTGCCGTAGGCGTTGGCTGCGCGGGCGTCGTCGACGTCTGCAAAAGCGACGATGTTTTCGGAGGCGAGAGCTGAGAGGTTGGAGAAGCCGCGGCCGCCTGGGCCGATGAAAGCAAGATTAAGTTTGTCTTCTGTGGCGAGGGCGCGGCGTTTTTGACCACTGGCGCTGGCGGTGAGGCCGAGGCTGGCAAGCCCGGAGGTATGGAGGAAATTGCGGCGGGTGGGCTGGTTCGGGATTTTCATAGGATGGTGATGGGGGGATTTAGATGGAAGGCCGCGGCGGTATCATTGATACCAAGGGAGATCGTGATGCTGAGTTAAACGACTAGCAATTTATTTTTGGCGGGAAAGGGTTGAAGTCGCATTTGGACCGGAGATGGCGGGGTTCAAATGGGGTTGTTCAGCGGACTTGGCCTGCTGCTGCTGCGCAGATGATAACCTGAAGTTTACTACTTCGGGGCTTCCCAGTTAGGGATCTCACCCTCCCAGGAAACTGGGTCGGAGGCCTGCCCCTCCGCGAAGCGGTCGCTCAGGATGTCGATGATGCCGTCGTGCCCGGCCACGAGCTCGCTCATCTGCCACTGGAGGTCTGGATGGGACTCGGCGGCTTCCTCGCAGATCTTAGCGACATCGCCACCGGGCCCGGCATGGCGGCCGGGTGAGGCGAAGAGCATAGAGACAATGATTTCGTTGCGGAAACCCTCGGTGCCGATGACGCGTTCGAGGAGAGGTTCGTTAAAAGCATACTCATCGCCATCACGGCGCTCCATGGAACAGGCCACGACCTGAGGGAATTCACATTCTGGAAGAAGGCGGCGAACTTGCTCGCCTAGATGGTTGCGCACTTCGGTGACCTTGATACGAGGTGCGCCGTGGTCCACGAGTGCAATGGAAGGAGAGGTGAATCCGCACTTCTCACGGGAGGCATGAATCTGGTCGATGAGGATCTGTGCCATGCGCTCGTCACCCGGATCATCCAAATCGACCACGCAGGGACTGATGCGCACTTGGAGGTCAGGCCAGGTGGCCCTCATGACTTCCACACGTTGAGGCATGTATTCAAGAATGGCCGCAGTGGGACCAAAGAACATGGGGGTCACATGGAATCTGCGAACGCCCTCTTCGAGTTTCTTCAGGACGAAGGACTCGAAAACCTCCGCCGGGATGTCATTGAGTTTGTTGGAAGAAATCTTGGTCGAGTGGAGAAGAGAAACC
Source organism: uncultured Verrucomicrobiales bacterium (assembly GCA_949373085.1). Classification (GTDB taxonomy): domain Bacteria; phylum Verrucomicrobiota; class Verrucomicrobiia; order Verrucomicrobiales; family Akkermansiaceae; genus SW10. The sequence goes on along the minus strand of CASICJ010000021.1, from coordinate 3,179 downwards.
GGATGAATGGTTTCGCCTACCTTCTTACCCAATCTTTCTGCAAGACTGCGTAAGCTAAAAGTTGCCTCCGGGCGGTAGGACCCGTTGTCGCTGATCAAATAACAGATTTCTTCACTCATGTTGTGCCACTAAAATTGCACGTGTTGGGCGGTTGTCCAGCACGGGGCTTCGGAAGTTGGTTGCTAGGAATTTGCTTTTGGGGTGCGGCGCCGTAGGGCTTCATTGAAGGGATCGGAGAGGGGCGAAACGGGGGGTGTTGATAGAACAATATAGCTAGGATTCTATTTCCCAGGATGATTGGACCCTAAAAGCCATGATAAATTGAAACGAGACTGCTAGGAATTTGCTTCTGGCGGAAAGTCCGCGAAGAGCGGAATTGGGTGGAGTTCATGGGGGAGAAAGGAGGGTGATCCCTGTCCCGAGAATCAGGAGCGCGAGTGCCGGAGTCCGAACCATGAGAAGAGATCGAGAACGGGTTGACTCCTGTCCGACCTTGGCGCTCATCCTCTGTTTGACTAGGTGACCATCTCAAGCCGTGAGCCTACTGTTTGGGACGAAAAGAAGCAGAGGGATCTCGACCTAATGAGGGGTTGATAACAACTCTGCCGGGTTCGCATTCACGAAGAAAACCGTCAAAAAAACGGTCTTTCCCACCGCCTTACTTCTTCTGTAAAGGTAAGGGCTCATGCAACGGATCGTCCCGTTCAAGATGACCACAAATTCCCCCTCCTTGGTGGTTTCATGATTGATTGCTAGGAATTTGCTTTTTGTTTTTGGAGGGCATCATCTGGCGGCAAAAGTTCTTTGCTATTGAAAATAGCGTGCAACATAACAAACTTAAATAAACTTGAGTTTAGAAGGCAGAGACGCATGGTATACACCGTTACTTGAACGGTTTTTCCTGATTCGGTTTCGGGAGCTCCACGATTTTGTTTCCCGCTTCTTTATTGAAAATGAAAACACGAACAACACGACAACTCCTCGCCCTCATTAGTTGCCTTGGACTAGCTCATGGACACCAGCCGCCAACGCCAGAAGAGATTGCCAAGCTGAAAGAGCAAGGGATCTACGAAGAGCGTTTGCGAGCGGTCGAAGCCTTGGGGCACAGCCATTTCTCGGAAGAACTCTTTGCCGAGGCCAAGCATAAGATCGCCAAGGCCAAGCTCCAAGCCGAGGGCCTGAGCAATAAGGAAATTCAGCAGCGCATGCCGCAGTTCGCGCCTCCTTCGGATCGGCGGGGGATTCCAACGACGGGGAGTCCCAAAACTCTCACTCTTCTTGTGGATTTCCCCGATCAGCGGGCCTCGCAGCGGTTTCCTCAGATGACGCCCAGCGCAATCTTCGACAATATCTATGGCGATGGTACGGAGATCGCGAAGCAGTTCGCCCCCTTCGAAAGTTTGGCCGCCTATTACAAGAGAGCTTCAGAGGGGAAACTCACGCTGCGTGGCAATGTTCTCGGGTTCTACACCTTCCCAAACAATCAGCTGACATACGCCCCCCTCGGCGCAGAAGGGGATAACCAGATTCTCTTCGATATGATTTCGGAGGCCTTGCGTTCCTTCGACGATAATCACGATTTTTCGCAATATGATAATAATGGAGACGGCTTCATCGACGGGCTCAATGTTCTCTATTCGGGTCAAAGTGGAGGATGGTCATCTTTTTGGTGGGCTTATCAATGGAGTTTCTATGTCCCTGATGCTCAGACCACTCTCTTTGATGGGAAGCGTCTCGGAACCTTTACCTGGCAACGTCTTGATCCTAGAGCTGATGATACGGACTTTGACCCTCAAACCCTCATTCACGAGACGGGGCACTTGTTGGGTCTCCCAGATCTTTATGACTACAAAAAGAATAGTGGTCTTGAAGGGGGGGTAGGAGGATACGATGTCATGGATGGAAATGTCGGAAACCCCAATGCCTTCCTCCGTTGGATGCTCGATTGGATTGAGCCCGAGATTGTTTCTGGAGGGGCCTCCGAAAGTCGCGTTCTGCGTGCATCGGGCGATACGAGTAATGCCGACGACAAAGCCGTTGTTATTTTTCCTGATATCGGACAATCACCCTTCCAGGAATTCTTCCTCATCGAGAACCGGTTTCGTATTGGAAACGATGGTGGAGATTCGAACCTCCCTTCCAACGGGCTCGCCATTTGGCATGTCGACGCAACCTTGGACTCGAGTGGAGGTGATTTTGCGTTCTCGAATACCGATCGGGGAGGTGCCACTGCTCACAAGTTGGTGAAGCTCGTGCAAGCCGACGGTCGCGAAGACATTGAGCAATTTGGCGGTGGCCGAGTGGACGCTGACGATCTCTATCGAAGTGGGGGTTTCCTCACTCCAAGCTCCAATCCTTCCTCGGCAGGATACGATGGAAATGCGACCGGTATTCGGGTCGAAAACATCTCAAACGATGGAGTTGTGATGACGGTTGATATTGGTTTTGGAGGGGCTGTCGCGAGAGCGAATCTTACAGCTGGAGATGCATCCGGCCAAAGCCTCTCAAGTGCCTCCGTGATGGCGGGGGATGAAGTGACCGTCCGCGGAGAAATTGCCAACACGGGCAGCGCCAATGCCACGACTTTTACGGTGGAATGCTTTCTCTCAAGAGAAATCGATAAATTTTCGCCAGACATTTCTCTTGGGCAACTAGAGATATCGTCCCTGGCGGCTGGTTCCCGACAACAACTTGGCGCGGTCGTTACCATTCCAGAATCACTCAGTCCGGGTTCCTATCGAGTTGGGTGGGTGATCGACTCCGAAGGAGATGTGGCTGAGTCCTCGGAGTCCGACAATACCGATTCAATTTCGTCACCACTTTTACAAGTGGCCGCTGGCGTAACTCCAATTCCTGATATCAATTTGGCAGGCTCAGGATTGGGAATCATAAATGGTGACAGTTCCCCTCGGGCGTCTGACAATACTGACTTCGAAGGGATCAATGTGGATAGCGAAGAGCAGCGCACCTTCGTCATTCGGAATAGTGGCACAGGAACTCTCAATTTTAGCGGGAATCGATTTCAGCTTAGTGGGGCAAATAGCAACCAGTTCCGCGTTATCTCTGATCCTGGTTCTTCGCTGACTGCGAATAGCTCCGGCAATCTGGTCATTGGCTTTCGCCCGACCTCATCGGGGCTGAAATCCGCAACGGTGACGATCAATAGCAATGATGAGGAC
>CASICJ010000020.1 GCA_949373085.1 uncultured Verrucomicrobiales bacterium | reverse complement strand
TTTCGCTCCAGATAGCTCCCGGAGAGGTTTATGGGCTTATTGGTCCGAATGGCTCGGGGAAATCTACCACGATGAAGGCAGTACTTGGGCTGGTTGCCCCAACCTCGGGGGCGACTTCAATTTTCGGGCGGAATTCCCTGAAAGTGGATTCTCGTAATGAAGTTGGGTTTCTTCCGGAGAATCCATATTTCTATAAGCATCTTACTGCGGCGGAAACGGTTCGATTCTATGGTAAACTTTGTGGCATGCGGGGTCGTAAGCTGAAGGAGCGAATTGGTGAGTTACTTGAGCTAGTGGGGCTGCAGGATGCCCGAGATCGGCGATTGAGGGGTTTTTCTAAAGGGATGCTGCAAAGAATCGGTCTGGCACAAGCGATGGTTCAGGATCCACGTTTGTTGGTTCTCGATGAACCTACGGCAGGGGTTGATCCCACGGGATCTCGCCAAATTCGGGATCTTATTTTGGAGCTGAAGAATCGTGGGATTACGGTTTTTCTCTGTTCCCATTTACTTGAGCAGGTTCAGCAGGTTTGTGACCGGGTGGGAATCATTCATCAGGGTGTTTTGGTGAACGAAGGGCGTCTAGACGAGTTGATCTCAGTGGAGAATCGCACTGAGATTATTTTGGAAAATGCCAGCGAGAATTTGTTGGATCAAATTCGCTCTTTGGTCGATGTCACTCATCAGGCTGAAGTGGTTTCTGAGGGTAATGCTCGAACCACGCTCGAGGATTTGTTCCTCCGTGAAACGATGTCGGATGCAAAGCGAAAAGCAGTCAGTAAGTAAGAACCCAGAGACCTGAACTATTTTACGATATCATGAGCCGCCAAGCCTCCATCTCCTTTTTTTCTCTGCGTCGTATTTTAATCGTGGCGCAAAGCACCTTAACCCAGCTGGTGCGTATGAAGGTGTTTTATTTTTTAGCACCTATCGCACTTCTTTTTGTAGGGATCCAATTCCTTGACCTGATCTGGTATCAAGGTGCGGAGACTCTCCAACCGGAGCAGGAATTGAGAATGCATAAGAACATCTGTCTTGGGACAATGATGGTTTTCAGCTCGATGTTTGGCATTGTGGCCACTGCGTTGCTCATTCCAGGCGACATTGAGGATCGGACGCTTTACACGATCCTCTGTAAACCGGTACCTCGGTTTGATTATTTGGTGGGTAAACTTCTCGGCGTGATGGCGGTGATCTTTATTGCAATGGTTGTGATGGATGTGTTGCTGGTGGCGACCCTACATTTTCGAACCGAAGAGAAATTGGTTGAAGCGACCCAATATATGAAAAAAGTGGGTTATCTGGAGGCGGATTTATCGGCGGGGCGAGCAGAAATTTCAGCGCATGGCCCAACCTTAATTTTACAATATGGTGTCATAGCGCACTTCCTAAAGGCTTCCGTGATTGCAGCGGTGGCACTCCTAATTTCGACTTTCTCGACGTCGACAATTTTCACGATCGCAACCAGTTCGATGATTTGGATCATAGGATCATTTCAGTCAGTAGCGCGGGAGGCCCTTTTTAACGATCCGATCTCTGGAGGAGATCCGAATATCGCAGAACAAGTTTTAAATACTTTCGTTTCGTTGGTCTTTCCGGACTTCAAACTCTTTGAATCGATAACCGACGGAGCAGTTAGGGCGGAGAATGTTTTGCATACCGACATGACTCAACTCGGAGGGCTCGCGGCGATTTACGTTGGGATCTACGTCGTGCTATCGTGGTTTGTCTTTTCGGATAAGGAATTTTAGGAGGCGTAGGAATGAGGAGATTTAAGACCACTCGGAACCTGATCGTGATTACCGTTGTCTTGGCGGGAACGGGGTACTGGCGTATGCCCAAGGAGCAGAAATTTATGGAGGATCTTCGTGAGCGAAAAATTGCCCATCCTCAAATTGATTCAGAAATATGGAGTAAAATGGGACAGACCAGTTTGGCGGGAACCTTCGGGGGGTTGCGTTCTGTGATGGCTTCTTTCATGAGTATTGGTGCCTTTGATCACTTTGAGAAGAATGATTGGTATAAGCTTGAAAAAGACTTCGAAGTCATCACGGCTCTCGACCCCTACAATTCTCATTATTGGAATATTGGTGCTTGGCACCTTGGCTGGAATGCTGCGTCGTGGGCAAGACGTAATCAGAGCTTCAGTCCGGCTAAGCAGCGACTTTTTGAGATGGAATTTCTTGAGAAGGGAGACGCAATGTATCGTGAGGGTTTGAAATATAATCCAGCTTCCGAGGGGCTATGGTTCGATCGGGGTGCAATGTGGTCGAATGAATACAAAAGGCCCGATTTGAAGCGCGCGGCGGAAGCCTTCGAGGCGCTCCGGAATTCACGTAATCCGGTTTACCGTCGACGTTATCTTCTCACCCTTGCTCGAATTCCGGGGAGAGAAGTCGACGCTTACGATGAAATGATAAGACTGCTACGAGAAAATCGGAAATTTCATTTTAAGATTCCAACGTTTCGCGTCCTAGCGTTGATTCTAGGGAGTAATCCTGAACTACCCGATGGTGTGCTTCGGCCCCGGATAGATCAGGTCTTTCCGACAGATGAATTAGCTTATCTGGATCTTTATAATTACTGGATTAGGATAAAGAAAGATGGTTACTATCCTGGGAATTACGAAATGCTTATGAAGCAGTTAATCGATAAATTGCAGATTCCCGATTCTCTTAACCCTTTCGTGACTGAACCCAAACGGCCGCTCTATCCTAGTGTTTGGGAGAAGGAGCTTAAAAAGGGAGAAGGAGCTTAAAAAGGGAGATGGTTTGACTCGGTAAATGAAAGGCGGAATCGAGGAACTCAAGAACAGGATGTTATCTAACTTTTACAGTTGGCGAAGGGCGGGCAATTGTTAATCCTTTCTCCACGCTTATGCGCATCGCCCTGTTCGGAGATATTCACGCCAACCTGGAGGCTCTTGACGCCGTCTTAGTGGACGCTGCTCAGCAAGGGTGTACCGACCATGTTTGTATGGGTGACATTGTCGGCTACAACGCGGATCCTTCTGCTTGTTTGGAACGTGTGCGCGAAAATAACTGGCCAGTGGTAAAAGGGAATCATGATGAAGATGCTTCGGGTAATCATAGTCTCGATAGTATGAATCCGGTGGCGGCCTCCGCGCTGCGGTGGACTAGGGAACAGCTTACAAATGAGCAGCGGGATTGGCTTCGCAAAATTAGAATGGTCCGGCAGGTAGCAAGTTTCACTGTCGTCCACTCTACACTGGATCAGCCTCAGTCGTGGAATTATGTGACCAATAAGTTCGATGCGATTTCGAACTTTTCTTATCAGTTTACGAATCTCTGCTTTCACGGCCATACTCATGTGCCTCGGGTTTTTGTTCGTGATTCGAAAGTGTCGGAGGTTGAGGCTGATACGGTAGTCATCGAAGCTGGGATGAAATATTTCATTAATACCGGATCTGTCGGCCAGCCTCGTGATGGTGATTGGCGTGCTTGCTATGTCATTTATGACATGCCTACTTCAACGGTGACTTTCCGTCGTATCGAGTATGATCTCGCCGCTACCCAGGAAAAGATTCGCGCTGCAGGCCTTCCTGATGCTCTTGCCGATCGTCTTGCACAAGGCCGCTAGTCTGTTATAGCGCCTTTTGGTCGATCTCCTGCCTTCTTTCCGAAGCGGACTCCGATATCAAGCTCGTTACGGGCTTTCTCCAATCCGTTCTGGCGGATGATCTCAAGCGGGTCGGTTCCGTTTTCTCTGAGTGGATGTTTGGAAAAAAAATCGGTAAAAGGGATTCGGTTGGGTGCGGGTGGTTTCTCCTGAGAGTTCATGGTAATCTCTCCAAATGTTTCTTTGGCGATATCGATTGATGAACCAGCTCTGATTTCGAAGAGTTGGCCACCCGTGCCGAGTGTTGTGGCACGTGGGACATGTTGTCCGACTTTTACGTCGATTTCTGTGAGGCCGGTATAAAAAGTTTGGACAATGGATTTGTTGGGTAGGCGGTGGCCAAGAAGAACGGACTTCCCGTTGTAACCCTCTGGATTTCCCGTGAAAAGAACCAGTCCAGTGCCAGCTGCCTGAGCGTCATTACTATCTGGATTTGCAAACCCCCGAGCGGTGGGGAGGTGGTAGAGCTCCATGGGTGACATGGTGCTAAGATTGGGTTGAAATTTTGTTATCTTAAATTCGGTTGGGCTGCCATTTTCATCATAAGTGATTGGGATAGGATAACCTGCAACTGAATCGGCCTCCTGCCAGGTTCGTAGAGAATAAGCGAAGTATTTGATGGGCTCTTTTTGATGGAAGACCCCAATGATAAGAAAGGTGACGCCTAAAACGATAAGGGCGGCGATGACTACTTGATGTCGTTTGATCTTCATCGTGAGCTGATTCTGGCTGAGGTCCTAAAATTAGAAAGGCACGAATCAGAGCCTCTCCCCTAACCGTGCCTGATTCGTGGTCGAGTTCGTTGCGACTAGAGTTCTTTCACGAAGATATTACGCCATTGGACGGGAGCGCCATGAGTCTGTAATTGGATTGGTCCAGCCTTTGGAAGTGGGCCCTTTTTATCGAAATAGTTATAAAGTTTGGCCTGATCAACGATGAGCTTTTCGTTGAGATGGATTGTTACTTTCTCGCCGACTAGCTTGACGACAATAGCGTTCCACTCTCCTACGGGTTTGTCGGCGTGAACGAGTGGCTCTCGGCCGGGAGTGCCTTTTGGATTGTTCCAAAGGCCGCCGGAACCCTTCTTGGCGCCATGTTGCCAGCTGCCTCCAGCTTCGGTAGTATCCCAAAGCTGGACTTGGGGAATACCACGAAGATAAATTCCGCTGTCGGCCTTGGGGTCGAACTTAAATTCAAGCCGAAGTTCGAAGTCCGAGTAGTTTTTTTCAGTGGTGAGAAAGAGTCCGTGGCCATCGTTGTGGATGATCCCATCGCCGACTTTCCAGTGCTTAGCGATATTTTCGAGGCTCTTTTTTTTCTTTTCAGCAAGCTTTTCTGCGGGGAGAGCGAGGTATTTTGCGGGGTTTTCAGTGGCAGCTCCCCACCAACCGGTGAAGTTCTTACCATTGAAAAGCGAGGTGAATCCTTCGGGTGGGTCGGCGAAGAGAGGAGCGGCTAGAAGGGTGAATCCAAGCAAGATCGTTTTCATAGGGAGAAAATACACATTTTTGCGGAAAGCTTTATCACGAAAATGGAAAAAGTCGGGCAAGCCAGATTTTGGGCAAAGTTTTCTATTGTGTCGGTTCAGTTTGAAAAATGTTCACAAATGGACTAACCTCGGGACAATATGAAAAAAGGAATTTTTCTTGCGTTGGTTGGCGCTCTCGGTTTTGGGATCTACGTGTATGCGCAGGATAAAACAAAATCGGTGATGCCGGTGGCCAAAGAAGTGCCCAAGGCAATGGCTAGGGAGGATGCTATGAAGCTGAGTGACGAAGAGTGGAAGAAACGTCTTACGCCAGAGCAGTATCGAATATTGCGTCAGGCTGGGACCGAGCGTTCGAATGGGAAAATTTATAAGGAGTTCAAGGCCCAAGGTGGCGGAACCTATCATTGTGCTGGTTGTGGCACCGAGCTTTTTTCATCGAAAGAAAAATTTGATTCTAAGTGTGGTTGGCCGTCATTTTATGATCCATCTAAGGCCAAAAACGTGAAGACTAGGATTGATCGAAGTGGCTTCATGGTTCGGACTGAAGTGATCTGTGCTGTTTGTGGTGGTCATCTCGGTCACGTATTCAACGGGGAAGGTTTTAACACGCCGACTGACAAACGTTATTGCATTAATGGAACAGCTTTAAAGTTTGTTCCCGCCAAAGGTGCTGAGACGGCTGATAAAAAAGGCGGTGAGCAAAAGGCGTCGGAAGAGGCGGAAGAAAAGAAAGGAGAGTAGTAGCTTTCTTGCTCACCTTAGGATTTCCGTTCTCATTACAGCCGACTATTGGCAATAGACTCTCGAATCTGCTATTTGCGCTTAACATGAATATCAGTTCGATTATTACCACTGCTGTTTTTACCGTCTTTTCTCTGTCTCTCAGTGCTGAGCCGCGGTTGCGGGTTGGGCATGCCCATAGTCCTGCGGAAGCAAAAGCGGAGCTTGCCGAGCTTAAAAAAACTTATCCGGATTTGTTGGCTTGGCAAAAAAGGAAGAAGCGGCTGCTTAATGGGATTCTTGAAGGCGCGAAGCTGTCTCAACTTCCAGCCAAAACACTTCTCAACCCCAAGTATTCCAATAAGCGGACTTATGGAGGCTACACTGCCGAAAGCGTTTCCTTTGAAAGTTCTCCGGGCTTCTTTGTGACGGGAACACTCTATGTGCCGACTCAAAAGTTTGAGTCTTATGCGGGGTTACTTTGTCCGCATGGTCATGGCGGCCGGTTTAAAGCGAGTCGACAAGCGAGATGTGCCGCCTTGGCGCGGATGGGTGCCAAGGTCTTTCTTTATGACATGGTCGGTTATGGGGACTGGAAAGAAGCGGGATGGGATCATCGCAAGACGCCGGAAGTGTTGAGATTACAAACGTGGAATAGCATGCGAGTTCTTGACCTTATCTTGTCGCTCCCTGGCGTGGATGCTAGGCGGATTGGCATGACTGGTTGTTCTGGTGGAGGGACCCAGACTTTCATTCTTGCTGCAATTGATGAACGGATTGCCGTAAGCGTGCCGGTTTGCCAAGTCTCAGCCCACTTTTTTGGAGGTTGTGTTTGTGAGAGTGGGATGCCAGTCCATCACGGTGAAAGTCATCTCACTAATAACGTTGAAATTGCTGCGATGGCCGCGCCCCGTCCGCAGCTCCTTATTTCAAATGGTTCTGATTGGACCGTAAATACCCCGAAGGTCGAGTTCCCACACGTGCAACATGTTTACGGACTGTTTGGTCAGAAAGAATTGGTCGTAAACGCGCATTTTCCGCAAGAGAAGCACGACTATGGTGAGTCGAAGAGAATGGCGGCGTATCCCTTTCTTGCCAAGCACCTGAAGCTAGACCTAAGCAAGATTCGAAATGCTGATGGGAAGATTGATGAGTCCTTTGTGGCGGAAGAAACCCGCGAAGAAATGTTGGTTTTTAGAAAAGGGAATCCTTATCCAGCAGGAGCAGTTAAGCCTAATTCTCTGCTTCCGCACAAGTAGAGTAAGTGGGCGAGTTTGTTTCGGTTTAAATCAAAATAGCTCATCCTGAATATGGGAAGGTTTTATCTTGAGTAGGGGATTGGCTACTCTTTGCGTGATCAATAATTCAGGAGCTAAATTGAAGGATTCAAGACCATCAAAGAGGAATTTTTTGCGATGATCTGCGGTCACAATTGCGGGCATGCGATGGTGAATCGGTGAGACCAAGGAGTTTGCCTCAGTAGTGAGCATGGAGAAGCAGGGGCCAAACTTCGGACATTCTTCCCAAAGACCTGCGATCCAAAGATAATCATGATTTGGGCTCTGAAAAAGGTGGGTTTGCTTATTCCCTTTTGGCCCGCTCCATTCGTAGTAGGAGAGAGCTGGGATAAGGCAGCGTCGTTTCTCGATCGCCTCCTTCCACATCGGACTTTCAAGATTATCGCTACGGGTGTTGTTCACTACGCCAAGGCCTTTTCGCTGAAATCCCCATTTCATAGGGACTAGTTCACCGGTTGGGATTTTGACGTGGGCTTGATTCGTTCGCCGGACTAATTTGCTCTCAACTTCGTCGATCGCCTTACGGATACTCTTGGGCTTTTTGACAGTATTAAACGCGTTGCACATTAGTTCTTAAACCAACGATAGTGGCCAGTGAGTTTAAAAGTAAAAAAGTTTATCATCTTCTGAAGTGCCACCACTAATATTTTGAATGACGTATGGAATTCCTTCTGAATTTTTCTTCATAATATCTTCGTGGACCAGATTTCGGAGATAGAAGTTGATCCTGCGGAGCGCGGGAATAATTATCTCGGAGCAAACGCCCCGCTCTTTCGGGATGTCGTCATAAGTAAGGACTGTCAGAAAAAAGAAGTTGGAAGTGAGAGCTCTCATTTTAAGACAAGCGGGTTTGGTCGTGGCGTTTATTTTGGTGGATGATTGCAGAGATCACTGACAAAATGGAAACGGCAAGTACTTGGTGGTTTCTTGCAAGTATTTTGTCCGCACCTTTGGCTTATGCTGCTTTCCGCGTTACTTCTAAACTTGGTATGTTTGTGGTTATTGTCCTTGCGGGCGGGCTTTCTTTTTTGATGACCTTGGCGGGTTTACAGGAAGCCTTTTTTGAAGATGAATTCAGTCAAAGGGCGCAGGATGGGGCGGGACGCCAATGGATCGCCCACCGGATCGTTTCGGGATGTCTCCCAATCGTGCTGGTATCAATTACGATTGGTTTGAGGCATCGGTGGGCCAAGCGTGATTGTCAGGAAAGGATAACTTAATCTGGCTCAATGATCCTTTTTGGCATTCTAAATCTACCCTAAAAGCCTCTGTGGCTATGCAAGGTCCTCGTTGAAATAGACCTTAATAAAACTCATTTTACGCTCTTCATCGTAGCCTTTTTCGAGGACATCTTCGGGTTTATCTACGACTTTTGGACTGAGGCGAAGCTCGACTCCGGTGTCCAATTTCATCATGCGTTTCATGAGTTTCTTAGCCTTGGTAATGTCGCGTTTTGAGATGTTGAATTTTTCCTCGAGCTTGATCCCTTCTTCCTCTTCGAGCCGCTGACGCTCTTCAGAGAATCGACTCTTCGCAGCTTCGGTGCGGAGGGCGTTTTCTTCAAATTCCTGAAGGCTAAATTGCTTTTGATCGCGGAGGTAGGAAAGAGCTTCTTGGGCGGGCTCGTTAACATCCCAAGGCGGGCTGTCTTCGGCCACGCCCGCAGGTGAGACGGCAGTGACTGCCATTTCGGCGACTCGTTTACTAAGCAGAGCAGAGTCTGGGATAGGGCGAACGCCTAAGAAATCGCGCACCCAAAAGCGGGACTCAGATCCTGCGCGGTCAAAGGTGAGAACGTAGAATCCTTTCTTTTCGAGGTGCTCAACGATGAGGCATCCTTTATCGATTTTTTCGGGGTTGATGCCTTGTTCGGTTTCAAGCTGGAGGTCGCCGTCACGCGTTGCGATGCTAAGGAAAGGAGTCATACTCTCGGATTTAAGAATACAGATGGCTCGCTTCATTTCACCATCGAGATCGATGGAGTTGATGAGTGAGATACAGAGATCTCCGGACTTAATATTTGGGTGTGAAGATTTTGAGTAAAGGCGCTCGGCAATTTCGCATCCTTGCTTGAGGAGCGTATCGGAATCTTCAAAGATCATTTTGACGCTGGTATTGATCTCGTTTTTGTCCAGCGAGCTATGATGGGTGAAGCGTTGGCCGACAAGATTCCGGAAAGGTTTCAGAAAAATAGGGCAGAGGAGATCTTGGTCCTCGTCGCTTACCTTAAAAAGCTGCTTTGATGTTTGAAGTGGCTCATCGCGTGAGGGGTTTCCAATCTTCGCAAGGACCAATCCAGCGATTTGGACGGTCTCGAAATTCAACTTTAACGTCATAAGGATTATCTAGTGAGAGAGCAGGAGATAAGAAATGCAAATTCGAGAAAAATACGTGCGTTGTGGACAGAATGTGAACAAGCTTCCCTGTGAGCATCATTCGGACTCTTGCTCTCCTTGGATTTGGAGTCAGTGCCCACTTGGTGTGGATGAAATTGACGGGTCAAATTACCTCGGTGGTGGGCTGTGGTGGTGAAGGGGGCTGTTCCAATGTTCTCGGTTCGCAATGGTCCCAGTGGTTTTTCATCCCGGTAACCGCGGTATCGGCCTGTTTTTATCTCGGGGTCGTCGTGCTGACTTACAAAGTTTCGAAGTCTATCCTGACAATGGCGGCCTTTCTTTTGATCATGGCGGCGTCGTGGTTCATGGGACTACAGGTCTTCGTTATCAAATCGTTTTGCCCCTGGTGTTTTACCACTCATGCGATTGGCCTCCTTACTGCCGGAGCCATTTTTTGGAAAGCGAGAGCACCTTTCAAAGCGCCTTTTACTATTATTCCTATGTTGCTTATGACGTTATTGATTCTTGGCCAAATTTACGGACCCAAGCCGAAGACTTACGCATTCACCTCAGAAGCCGACATTGTAAGAAGAGACGGAGTAAAGGCGCATAATGAAGGAAAAGGGAGGGTGGTGGCCTTTAAGGATGCTACCGGGCGGGTGGTGAAAACTTTCCGGCTTGGATCGGTGCCTTTGCTCGGATCGCCGGATGCGAAGCACTTCCTTGTGAAATACTTTGATTACACTTGTCAGTCGTGTCGCACGATGGAAGAGGATTTAACTGTATTAATGCAGACGTATCCTGGCCAAGTCGCAGTGATTGTTTTGCCGACGCCACTAAATCGCGCATGTAATCCCTATATTAACTCTAGAAATGACCACGAGCATGCTTGCGAATTGGCTCGTTTGGGTTTGGCGGCGTGGCGGGCGCAGCCCGAATCATTCGAGGCCGCTCATGAGATTCTTTTTCAACGACCGCCTCATTCCGGAGCTAGTGCTAGGGCCGAGCTTCACGAGATTATTGGAGTTGAAAAGCTGGAAGCGGCGCTTAAGGACCCTTGGATTGAAAACGTTCTTAAGTCCAATCTTGAAGACTATCACGCGCTTTCCAGTCAGAAAATGGAAATGCCAAAGTTAATGATAAGGGGAAATAAAACGATGCATGGACTGGCTCTATCAAAAGAGAAATTTCTCAAGATGATTACGAAGGAATTTCAGCTTTAGAAAGTGGCTTGTCTTACTCTGTAAATTCATCGACGAGATCTTTGCGTTGCTCGCTGATCGCCTTGTCATATTTTTCTAGTAAGTCCCCTGCTTTGTCGGCTGAAGTGATGAGAGCAATGATAAGGTATTGGACAATGGCGAGGACGTAGCAAACCCAACCGATAGCAGCGCCGGGTGCATCCGGCTCGCCACCGAAAATGGCCGACATCATTGCCAAGACCGGGCTGGATCGATTGAGGTGAACGGCGCCGATTTTTTTAACCCAATCAGCCCGATCATTCCAAAGATCATGGAATAGCCGCTTGCCAATGGGGAGATTGAGTGGGCCTGAGTGAAGTACTGAGAAGAGGGCTTGATCAGGCATAAGTTCGATCACACCGATGACGAGGAGTAGTCGGAAAAAGGCACCTACCCATCTCTCGTCTCCCAGGAGATCAAGTGGAACCCAGCCAAAAAGTAGGTGCTCCATATTGGCGGTGGCCACGAGAAGAATCAGTGCGGCCCGGAACCACTCTTCGAGGTCTTTTTCCAGCTCAGGTTTTAATTTAGCGATACGCCCACTTTTGCGGACCACAAGCCGGAAAAGTGGAATCGCGATGAGACCAACCAGTATCCTGGTGAGAGTTTTTATGATGGGCCGGAGGAAGGCCCATTGGAAGAGGTTTCCGATCACAGCTGGTTTTAAATAAAGGAGGAATTACTAAAAGAGAAGCTCCGCTTACCAAGCATGAAAAATTAGAGACAAAAAAGTTGGAGTTTGGGAAAAGTTCATGGGCGAAAGTTAGGCTGAAAATCCGGCGTAAAGTTTGCTGACCGAAATCCCTAGATGCGTTATCTCTTTCTCTTTTCAGCTCTCGCGACCTGCCTCCACGCTAATGTTCGCAAGGACGTCGATTTTTTTCTCGAGCAGCATTGTTATGATTGCCACGACGACCTCGACAATGAGGGTGGTTTGAATCTTCTTGATCTTAAGTTTGATACTGGAAATCCTAAAAATCGTGCTCTCTGGGCAACTGTCTTTCAGCGAGTTGAAGCTGGTGAGATGCCGCCTAAAAAGAAAAAACGTCCCAATGCTGAGGCAATTGTGGGCTTTTTGAAAAACCTTGAAGCTCCTTTAATCGAAGCCGATCGTCAGCAGCTCAGTAAGACGGGTCGAGTCCATGCTCGCCGACTTACCGCCCAGGAATATGAGAATTCTCTGCACGACCTCCTTGGTATCGACATCCCGCTCGCCGGTGAATTAACCGCTGATGCTGATGAGGGGTTCACCACAAATGCTGAGACCCAGCAGATTTCTCACTTCCACCTCGATAATTATCTCCGTGTCAGTGCGCAGGGTCTTGATGCAGCATTTACGCGTGCCTTGGAAGGGGATCAGCAGTTTCGCCGTGAATATTCAGCGAAGGACATCACCAGTTACGGTGGGGGCAACGATCGTGGCCCCCAACTCTGGAAAGGTAAGGCAATCTCTTGGCACTCCCAGATGCAGTTTGCTGGTCGTATTACCCAGACTCGTGTGCCGGATCACGGCTGGTATCGTATTACGATTGATGATCTTGATGCCGTCAACCCGGGGACCGATGGCTATCTCTGGGGGACACTTCAGACTGGTTCTGGGTATTCCAACGAACCTCTTCTTTATTCTATCGGAATCGTCGAGGCCACCAATCAGCCCAAGACGAAAATTTTTGAGGGTTGGATGCAGAAAGACCACATGTTGGTTTTCAAACCCAATGAGGCTAATTTAAAAAGCCTTCCGAGTGAGGGTGGGAGCT
This sequence comes from uncultured Verrucomicrobiales bacterium, assembly GCA_949373085.1. GTDB lineage: Bacteria > Verrucomicrobiota > Verrucomicrobiia > Verrucomicrobiales > Akkermansiaceae > SW10. The sequence continues at coordinate 75,746 of CASICJ010000020.1, read as the reverse complement.
TTTCTTTCGGAGGTCGTGATTTTGAGAAAAAGGGATTCGCCGGATTCCGATTTGAAAAAATCACCATCGAGCGGATTTACCCCGTCGGGGAACGGAAGCAGGTCCGCTCTCATCTCTTTGCCGATTTCGATCTCGAGGAACTTAAAACGATTTCTGGTCCAGCTCTCTCCAAGCTTATTCGTCGCTTCGCTTCGCGTGCTTTCCGGCGCCCCGTCACCAAAAAGCAGATCGCTCCTTACGAGAAACTTGCGGCAGAGCAACTCAAGTCAGGTAATTCCTTTCCAAAGGCGCTTCGCTCGGCCTACCACGCGATTTTATGCTCACCGAGTTTCTTGACCTTTGTCGAGAAGCCGGGGCCTCTTGATGACCATGCGATCGCCGCTCGTCTGAGTTTCTTGCTCTGGAAGACTCTTCCTGATAGCCAGCTGCGCAAGTTTGCTGATGAGGGGAGACTCCGCGAGCCTGATGTGTTTCAACGTCAAATTGAGCGTCTCCTTACTCACGAAAGATCGTCGCGTTTTATCGAAGACTTCACTGACCAATGGCTGGACCTGCGCGATATTGATGCCACCCAGCTGGACCCGCGGCGCTTCCGAGATTTTGATCTACCATTACAGCAATCGCTCAAGACTGAGACCCAGGGTTTCGTGGCGGGACTCATCGCCGAAAATCGTCCTGTCACCCAGATTTTGAAGTCAGACACAGGCTTTCTCAACACTCGCCTCCGCGATCATTATAAGCTGAAAGGGATCAAGTTGACTCCTGGTGGGGGTCTGCAAAAAGTGAGACTTACTCCCGCTCAGCGATCTGGGCTTCTCACTCAGGCTTCTATCCTTAAGGTCACTGCTGATGGCTCAGTGACCTCTCCGATTCTTCGTGGAGTCTGGGTGAATGAGCGGATTTTGGGTCGTCACATCCCTCCGCCACCGGAAAGTGTCCCTGCGATTGAACCAGATATCCGGGGTGCTGTTTCCATCCGAGATCAACTTGCCAAGCACACCGACTCGACCTCTTGTGCGAGTTGTCACGACAAGATTGATCCTTCTGGGTTTGCACTCGAAAGTTACGATCCTATTGGGCAATACCGGATCGCTTATGGAAATAAAAAGAACTCGGCCAAAGTCGATCCTTCGGGAGTCACACCAGATGGAATACGCTTTAAAACTTTCGATTCTTGGCGGGCAATTTACCTAGAGCGCCCTGAAATTTTGACACGAACTTTCGCAAGGCAGGTTTTGAGCTATGGTGTCGGGGGAAAACTTAGATTTAGTGATCGCCCCCACCTTGAGCAGATTGTTGCCGAGGCCTCCAAAAAGGGGTATGGTATCAAGAGTATCATCCAAGCTGCACTCAGTAGCGAAATTTTTCTAAATAAGTAAGCGTATCTAGGCCTGTGCACATTTCTACCCGCAAAGCTCTCCCTCGTCGCACCGTCCTCAAGCAAGCCGGGATTGCACTCGGTCTGCCTATGCTTGATGCCATGTCGCCGGCCTTCGGGGCTTCTGAGCCTGCTAGACCCAAGCGTTTCGTTGGCGTTTCTCTCCGCCTAGGATTGCATAACCCCTACCTCGTTCCCAAGGATAAGGGTGATGGTTACACCCCCCTCCCCTTACCTTAAATCCTTACAGGACATTCGAGACAAATTCACTGTAATCTCAGGAACTTCTCATCCTGGCGTGAAAGGCGGACACACTGCCGAAGCTTCCATTTTTTCAGCCTGTCCGATGGGCCGCGGAAGTAATAGTAAAAATACGATTTCTCTCGATCAGCACATGGCCAAATACATGGGAGATGAGACTCGCTTTTCCTCGTTGGTTCTTAGTACTTCAAGCCAGCGGTCGCCGTCTTATTCGGAGAGTGGTGCTATGATTCCGGCCATTGACGATCCCAAAAAACTTTTTACCGCTCTCTTCGTTAATGATTCACCAGATGCTAAGGAGCGTCAGCGTGATATTGCTCGCGGTGGCAAATCTATTATGGACATCGTTCGTTCCGAGACCAAATCGCTCGAGCGGCAGGTCGGTCCCGGAGACCGCGAGAAGCTCGATGAGTGGTTTACATCGGTTCGTGAGCTGGAGCTTCGCCTTGAAGCTAATGAGGCTTGGATTGACAAAGCAAAACCTAAAGTCGGGAAGGAGCCCGAAAGTCCGGACCGTGACAATGCGCCTGACATAATGCGCGCCTTTCTCGATACCGTCTTCTTGTCTCTCCAAACTGACTCGACTCGCTTTGTTACCCTTCATTGTCCTGATACTTCGGTGCGTGCGCTTGAAGGTGTTGATGAATCCTACCACTCGCTTTCGCACCACGGCCAGAGCGGCGAAAAGCTCGATCAGCTCGCCATCGTAGAGCAAGCTACCGTTAATCGATGGGGTGATTTCCTTCGAAAGCTTCAGGGAGCGAACCTAATTGATGACACGATGATTCTTCTGACTTCAAATCTTGGAAACGCCTCCTCCCATGATAACCGTAATATGCCGGTTCTCTTTGGTGGCGGCGGCTACAAGCATGGTCAGCACCTCGGCTTCAGCAATACCAACAATTATCCGCTGCCAAACCTTTACCTTTCCATGTTGCAAAACCTAGGCATGGAGGCTCAGAAATTTGCGACCTCAACAGGAACGATGAGGGGCTTGGGATAGTCTGGAAGAGAAAATTTCTGCCGTCTTTTTTCGGCTTAGGGCAGAATTTAGGGAAGTTGGTTGGCGGTGTAGTAAAAAAGGCGATTTTGGATTTCATCGCCGTCTTTTGATTTTAGTTCCTCAAGGTCGAGTTGGTAAACTCGACCAGGTTTGAATCTATCCAGAGTAATCTCGACGGTTTTTGCGCTGAGGTGCTTAACACTCTGAACTTTGTTATTAGTCGTATTTTCTTGAGGTGAACCGTAGGTCCACTTCGATTGATAGGTGAAGGATTTGAACTTGAGATCTTTGGCAGCTAGATCGTTCTCAAGTTCACGAGTAAAGGTAATTTTAAAGCCTTGTGGAGTGATATTGAAGGCGGTGATGTCGAAAGGTTCTTCACTGATCGGGGTGATGCGTTGCAGTCCCTCGGCTTCTTTTCCCCAGCCGCGAACAGTTTGGCCGACGTAGATTTTCTGTTGGTCCGAGCTGAAACGGATGCGGTGGTTTCCGCTGCGAAGACCTCCACCATTAAGAAAGTGAGTACAGGCTCCCTGGAACTTACCATTAACCTTCTCTAGCATAATACGGGTGATGCGTTTACTGTTGTTGTCGGGTAGGAGCATCTGGCCGGGGAAGTGAGGGAAGTTTTTGGGGATCTCGTAAGGTTCGCCAGCTGAGCGATTCATTTCGCTGTGAGGAATCTGTATGGAAGGCCAAGTTCGATGTTTGTTGTAGGCCTCGAGATCTTCGCGGTAGGTGTGGAGTGGATCCTTATCCTCGGGCCAGCGTTCATCCCAGACGAGGGCGCTAGGGTGGCCATAAAAATTACCTCTTTCTAGGTGATAGAGTGGAGTGGTAGCCCGCCAATCACCTTGATTGTCGCCACACCACAGGTTTCCGGAAGAATCTTGGTGGATGCCGTTGTGCATTCGGAAGCCAAAGCAAAAAGGTGAGAGGTTTCCTTTTGGATCACAATAGAGAGTGCAACCGCGCCACTTCACTGAGGCGAAGTTACGGCCGCGCCGGCCGAATTTAGAATACTCGCCAAGGGTGTGCTCGGCGGTGGGCCCATTGTGTGAGGCGGTGCCGATGGCAATATAGTATCCACCTTTACCGTCTTCAGCGATGGTGTTGGTTTCGTGGTAGTTTCCGGAGAGCCCCCAGCCGGCCGCGAAGATACGGTATTGATCGGCAATACCATCGTTGTCGGTATCGGTGGCTTCGGTAAAGTCGGCCATTTGGGTGACACGCACCTTGTCACGCGAGACGGCATCGATGCCGCAGCCGTTGTGAAAGCCCGTGGCAAAAAGTTCCCATTTCCACTGAGTAGGGTCGGCGGCGGGTCTTGCGCGCATGACATCGCCACGACGCAGAACCGCGAAGAGGGTGCCGTCAGGCGCGAAGTCAATCCCACCTACTTCCGGGGGAACGCTGGCAGGGAATTTGATATCCTCAACTTTGTAGGGAGTTGCGAGGAGAGGAGTAGACAGAAGGATAAAAAGGAGAGAATGTTTCATTTGGCGAGAGATTGAATGTAGAGCACTAGGGATTCGACTTCCTTGTCCTTGAGTTGATAAGGCGGCATATAGCCAGGCGGGAATCCTTGTGCGGTTTTGGCGTTGGGGTTCTTGATCGATTCGGTGAGATAGGCGGCGTCGGCGAGAACGGGGTCGCTTCCCTCGATAGGCCGGGTTGAGCCGGCGAGGTTTTTTAGGCTTGGGCCGTGGCCTTTCGATCCGTCGGTGGAATGACAAGCGACACATCCATAAGCGCCGAAGACTTGTTGTCCGGATTTTACGGTAACGGATTTAATTTTTAGATTACGATCAAAGCCTTGGTGTTCTGAAATCAGCTTGCCTTTGATCGTTAATTTTTTAGAGCCTTGATTGATCGCGAAGGAATACTGGCGATCGTTCGGGAGAATGGTTTCGGCGTATTTAGTGTCACCGAGCTTATAGTGGAAGGTGGGAACTCCCTGATCCGAGAGGTCATATCCAATGAAGGTGGGCTTCTCTCTTTTGATGGGTTGAGCCATGTAAAAAAGGTTTCCAACGAGGCGGGCACCGTAATCGAAAGAACGTCGTCCACCCCGGGTTTTCTCACCCCAGTAGGGATAGAGATCGATAAACCCACCTTGCCAGGCATAAAGGAGACGGCATTCGGTGGTGTCCCAAACGTAGGAAAGTGCAGGGCCGTGGTTTACTGCGAGCGCTGCGGGAATAACTTTCATCATACGGTATTCTCCCCCAACGTCACGGCCACTATTGGGACTGTATTTTGGCGATTTGGAGGCTTCGCCATGATTGGAAAGGACTGCCGGAGCCAGCCCTGGATCGGGAACGTAGGTCCGCAGAATAATGGGGCGATCTTTCTGCCCGAGAGGAGTGGTATTGAAGGTGAGCGGATCAGCTGATGCCAAGGTAATTCCGAAGAGTGTGAGCGAAAGCGCGCGCATCTCCAAGTAACGCGAGTTAGTGGTAGTAAATTACATTTTCTTCAATTCTGTTAGATTGAGTGATGATTTGAGCTCCGTTTGGAGGAGGTGTGCGCAAAGGTTGATGAGAGCCGGACCTATGAGGGTTTCATTTTGCGGAAGGTCAGGTTAATGCGGGGCGCGGTGATTGTCTTACTCTTGGGAAGGGCGTGGAGCCAGTGGGTCTGAATCTCACCAGCCATGACGAGGAGGCTGCCGTGTTCAAGTTCGGTGGTGATACGCTCTTTGGTTTCGATGTGTTTGAAGTGGAATCGCCGCTTTGCACCAAAGCTCAGACTTGCAATAGTTGAATGGGGGATGATGGACGGCTCATTGTCGCGATGCCATGACATTCCCTCACCACCATCGTGGTAGAGGTTAAGAAGGCAGGAGTTGAAAGACTCTCCAAGTTGCTCTTCTACTCTATCCTTTAACTGTGTGAGAAGAGGCGTCCACTGGAGGGGGCGTTTAGTGGCTCCGGAGTAAGTGTAGTCTAGGCTATCGTCACCGACCCAAGCAACTTTACGTGTGGTTGTGATGGTCTTTCCGAACATTTTGATGATATCGCTTTTCCATGGTAGGCCGGACATGAGCTTCATGAAGAACTGATCAGACTCTTCCATCGAGAAAATAGGACCGTGATTGATGGCCTTGCCATCCAAAGGAAGAAGGTTATGAGGGTCAAAAAGGGAAGATCTCACGTGGTGAGGTATCCTAGCACATTTTATTTAGCGTAGATTAGGCGAATTGCATTTATTGACACATTAGAGGAGGATGCAACTTCCGGAGTTAGACTGAGGCGTTTGCTCTTAGGCCAGTGGCTTAAGGAGCTCGCGGAGGGAATCGGCGTCAGGGGTGGCTTTGACGGCCCCAGAGAGCAGAGAGTCGGCAAGAAGAGCTTTCTTTTGCTGAAGTTGGTGAATGCGATCTTCAACTGTGCCGGAGCAGATGAGTTTGTGAACGAACACGGGTTTGTCCTGCCCGATGCGGTAGGCCCGGTCGGTAGCTTGTGCTTCGGCGGCGGGATTCCACCACGGGTCAAAGTGGATCACGGTATCGGCGGCAGTCAGGTTGAGGCCAGTACCGCCGGCTTTGAGGGAGATGAGGAAGATGGGAATGTTTTCGTTTTGGAAACGCTCGACCAAGTTACCGCGGTCTTTTGACTCTCCGGTGAGCTTCAAAAATGAGTGTCTTCGGACGTTTAACTCACGCTCGATTAACTCAAGCATAGAAGTGAACTGGGAGAACAGGAGGACGCGGCGGCCTTCCGCAAAGAGGGTGTCGAGAAGTTCAAAAAGATAATCGAGCTTTGCAGATCGCTTTGCCTTTTTTGCTTCTTCGGTTTGAAGCTTGAGGAGAGCGGGGTGGCAGCAGATTTGACGGAGTTTGAGGAGTGCATCAAGGATGGCGAATTGCGATTGCTCTAAACCGCGGGCGGCAATCGCTTCTCGGACTTGTTTATCCATCGTTGCACGGACAGTTTCATAAAGGTCACGTTGGGCGGAGTTTAGGTCGACAGGATGGACGAGGATTGTTTTAGGTGGGAGCTCGGTGGCAACTTGGTCTTTGGTGCGGCGCAGGATGAGTGGACCAAGACGAGCACGGAGAAATTCACGGCGTTCTTCATCATTGTCTTTTTCGATGGGGGTTTGGTAGTTCCTGCGGAAGCGTTCGAGTGGACCAAGAAATCCGGGCATGAGGAAACGGAAGAGTGACCAGAGTTCGCCAAGGTTATTTTCGATCGGAGTGCCGGAGAGGCAGAGCCGCTGGCGGGATGTGAGTTCGCAGGCAGCTTGGCTAACCTTAGCGGAGGGGTTTTTGATGTGCTGAGCTTCGTCGAGAACGATGAGCTGGAAGTCGTGCTTTTTGAGATCGGCGACGTCGCGTTGTAAAAGGGCGAAAGAAGTGAGGACCAGGTCGGCGTGCGGGATGTGGGTGAAGAGTTTTTTTCTCTGTGGCCCCTGGAGAATGATGGCGCGGAGTGATGGTGTAAACTTTTTGGTTTCGGCCAGCCAATTCGGAACCACTGAGGTAGGAGCAACCACCAGAACAGGTCCGTTTTTACCTTCGGCTTTAAGTTGTAAGATGTGGGTTAGAGTCTGCAGGGTTTTTCCCAGCCCCATATCATCTGCGAGAATGCCATTGAGTTCATGGTTGGAGAGGAAGTTCATCCACTCGGTGCCGGTTTTTTGGTAGTCACGAAGTTCGGCATGTAAGCCATCGGGTAGAATGAATTCCTTCGTTTCTTTTTGTTTATTTAGGAGGCGGGAGCGGAGGCCTTTGAGTTCGGCGGGGGGGTCGATAGGAAGGGCCTCGTCCTCGAGGAGCGCGGTGGCATCAAGTGGGTGCAGTGAGGGGGCCTTGGGATTGGTAAGGGCGGCGAGGTGATGAAGAATGGCTCGCAGTCGACCGGCGGGAACCTGTAAAGCTCCTCCGTTGGGGAGGTAGATGAGGTGAGGCTCGTTGTCGTCTAGTTCTTGGAGTTGTTCGATCGTGTCGCTGTCAAGTAGGCTGGTGAGGATGGGAAGGAGGTCAAGGCGTTCACCATCAAGATCGATACCAACGGAGAGGGTGAACCAGCCTCCCGGAGCGGGGACGAGGGAAGCCTCTATTTCATCATCAGAGAGTTCATGAACATCATGGCCGAAGTTTTCATCGATCGTGATTTGCCATTCGGCTTCAGCAAGCATACGAGCAGCTTTAGCTCGAAACCAGGGCCAATAAACAGAAGGAGTGGAAAGATGGGGATCTGGAAACCAGCAGCCTTCTACGGAGAGCTCAGAGGATTGTTTTTTAGCCAGTGAGAGAAGGAAGCGGTAGGTCGGATTGGTGGAGAGATTGGTAAGGCCTAGTTTGGTGAGCTGTTCGATGGCACGAAATTCGGCGGGCTTATCCCGAGTTACTTGAGATTCGCTACTCGTCTTGATGAGAGGAAAGGTGTGTGGGCCATAGTGAACGGATGGACGAGCCACGAGCCAAGTGTCTCGTTGTTTCATCTTGAGTGCTTGCAGGAGGAGTTGGACCACCCGCGCGCGCGCGGGTTCTTCGGCGACTTCCAGATGAAAGGTGGGCTTGTAGATTTTGTCTTCTTTTACGACCACGGCCTCTTTTTTTTGGAATTGAGCGTGTGATGCTGTCGTGCCGCCTCCTCGCATGAGGCGCGCTAGAGTGTTGGGCCGGGAGGCGCGGAGTAAGGCGGCAGCTGCGTGTGGACAAAATGAACCAAATTCGCAGGTGCAGGATGAGTCGAATCCCCATCGTGAATCAGATTCTGGCCATAGGTTGATCTCCACGTCATGTTCGTCGGAGCGAGCGGTGAGGAGGTAGCCATCATCAACTCTCTCGAGATTCAGTGCGGAAAGGAATCGCGGGGATGAGAGTTTTTTCCCTTGGGCGAGGACGTGCTCATCAAATCGGTGGAACCAATCGGGATCTTTAAAAAAGGAAGTGAGATCAAGCGCCACGTCGATACTTTAGGGGAAGCGGGTGAGTGGGCAAAAGAAAAGCGAAGGCAGTATTCATGATCTTGAGGAGGGTTCGAGATGTTCCTGATGAGGCGATCAGATAATCAACATGCAGTCGCCATAAGAATAAAAACGGTATTTTTCTTCAACTGCTTTGGCATAAGCTTCCATGATAAGTTCGCGGGTGGCGAAGGCTGAGACGAGCATCATTAAGGTGCTACAAGGAAGGTGGAAGTTAGTCTGCAGGGCGCTTATTACTTTGAATTCATAGGGGGGGTAGATGAAGATGTCAGTTTCGCCGTGGCAGGCTTCCAGTCTCCGGTCACGGGCGAGGTGTTCAAGGACACGGGTCACAGTGGTTCCGACTGCAGCGATTTTTTTGGCGGTCTGGATTTTACCTGCAGCTTCCTGAGTGAGAACGTAGCGCTCCGAGTGCATGTCGTGCTCACGAGGATCATCAGTTTTGACGGGGCGAAAGGTGCCCACACCGACGTGCAGGGTCAGAAAGGTATGATCGAGTTTTGATAGGAGTTCAGGAGTAAAGTGAAGTCCAGCGGTAGGGGCTGCGATCGCACCTTCTTCTTTAGCGTAAACGGTTTGATAACGATCGCGGTCAGATTTATCTGGCTCGCGCTCCATATAGTGGGGGAGGGCAAGATGGCCATGCACTTCGAGATCGGGAGGCCTGTCCCATTTAATAAGGCGCTCTCCTTTGTCATTCGTTTGTATAACGGTTCCTGTACTTTTACCGACTTCCACGGACCGACCGTCTCTCATCTTTTTCCCGGGGCGAACAAGGCACCACCATTGATTGGGGTCGGGGGCATCGGTACGAACAAGCTCGATCTTTTTATCATTCGAGAAAAGCCGTGCCGGAATGACCTTGGTGTCGTTGAGGACGAGGAGGTGATCCGGTGGAAGGAGATCAGGAAAATCGCTGAAGTGATGATGGGAGATCTCGCCGGTAGCGCGGTTGATGAGCATCATACGCGACGACTCGCGGTCGACAAGAGGGCGCGAGGCAATAAGTTCCGGTGGGAGTTCGTAGTGAAAGTCAGAGGTTCGCATATCCGGGTTAAGCTTTGGTAACGGAGTTCGAAAATCGGTCCTGAATTTGGGTAGCAGAAAGCTCTATTTCCCGATTGGCTCGCCTCCGGGTAAGCTTTTGAAATCGATGGCCGGTTTAGCCTTCGGATTGGATGGTTTTTCGAACCATTGATCGAACTTTACTCGGTCGTCAAAGAACCCCCCGTTTTTCATGAAGAAGAAGCCGTCTTTAGTCCCGCCAGCATAGTCGAGTCGGTGATCGCCGCGGGCGGTGGCATCTGCCGTGAAGCGGGCCCGGGTGATTTCGTGCCACCTTCCTTCAGTATCACAAACCCATTGATTACCATAGAGTCCGAGGCGCCTGACGGATCCGTAGTTTACCGAAAAATTCTCAAGGAAAGAGTGGAAACCGGTGAGGTGTACTTTGGTGCTAGGGCGGCGGAAGGTGGCGATGAGTTGCCATTCATTAGCTTCCTTGTCACCAAACCAGGAGGTGTAAATAGTGGTGTTATCATCGTTGGGCTGGACGCGGGTAAGAAAGCGATAGGTTTTTCCGGCCTGCCATGGGTATTTCAAAAAGCTCTGTCCTCCGGAGCCTTCGCCTCCGAATTTTTGGGCGCGGACGTTTTTTCCTTTGGCTAGCGTGGTGACACGATCCTTTTCCGGGACGGTATTTGGGTTGTTGGTTTTAAAGGGACTCCATACCGAGAAGAGGACCCAGCGTTCGGTAGGGCTTTTGACCTGGAAACCAAAGTAACCTTGGCTAAAACCGTTCGCCATGAAGTAGGAGCCGATTGGGTCCTCCCCTGTTGGAACCGTAATTTCACTGTAAGCCCATTCGATTTTTTTCCCTTTTGGAACTTGGTAGCCAAGATGGACGGAAGGCCCCCGGCGACCCCAGTAGAACATATTGTCTTTGTTCGATTTAACGTAATTCAATTGCAGGCCGTCCTTTTCCGACCGCAGGATCAGATCGCCAATCTCGCCGTAGTTCGTTCCTGTTTTTTTGAGGCCAGAAAGGTCGAGTCTCAGATATCCTGCTTTTACTGCGGTGATTTTCCCTACTAGAAGTTTTTTTGGTTTGGCTCCATTGACATTGATTTTGAAGCTTTGGCCATTTGAGGCCAGTTGCCAGCGTGCGGGTGCGGGTGCGGCACCTCGGAGAGCGACTTCAAAAGTGGCGGGTTGATTGAGGTGGACATAGATCGAGTGAACGTCTTTTGGGTTAGACCAGACAAGTTTTCCGCTACGGTTGATGCCGCTGCCGGGTTCTGGTGCGTTACGGTAGGCATTGCCTGCAAGTGGAATGGTCCATTCTCCCGCGAGGGAAGAGGTAACCAAACAGAGAAGTAAAAGGAGGTGCTTCATGGAGTAGTGACGGCAGCTTAGTGGGTGTCGGAGGTCTTGCAATTGCGCTTTAAGATCTGGTATTTAAAACTATCCCTTAGTTTTTTGGCGACACGAAAAAAGGGAGTTGAAGTGCAAGCTCGACAACTCCCTTTGAGTAAATTCTGATTGTAGCGGAGCCGGTAAATCATCCGGGGTTACCCACCTCTAAGCGTCATTGCTTTTCGACCCGGAAATACAATTTTGTTTCGTTCTCTATTCCAAATTCAGAGAGATTGAAGGTTTGAGTGGTCGAATCGGCCGTCCCAAGAACGGCATCATCAAGGTCAAAGTCCCAATTGACCATATCCCGTGAATATCTCACGGCATATGAGGTACCCTCTTTAGAATTCCAAGTCAGCGATACCGAAGGATCGCCTGGAGTATAGGCGATCTTGGTGATTTGCAGAAGAGATGATGAGGCGATGGTGCCGCCGACCACATCGCCAAAGGAATTACCAACCCGAATTTCGTCTACATATCCGACCTGAGTGTCACTAAAGTTGAAGACATCTAGAGATTGTTGGGTGGCGAGATCCCAGTCGAAAGTGTCGCTTGCAATGGCGTCAGCCTCATCTGGTTCGGTTGTTAGATTATCGATAATAAATACAAAAATCTCATCTGGTGTGCCTTCCGGTTTCCAGTTCACCTTCATTGCAAGGAAGAAGGTTTCGCTCGCTGCTGGGCCATTAAAGGTCGGAGTTTCTTCAAACTGGCGGGTGAAATTGACGGCATCATTATAAACTGCAGTGCCAATATTACGGGCCTGCCCACCAGTGGCAACAATCCCAAATCCAATGCCGAAACCCGGAGCTTCAAGGTCCTGATTATCATTACCAATCATCTTTTCGGAGTGGAGTCCGATACCGAAGTCAGGCCCGCTAAACCCAAAGTCCTCGAAGAGAAAGGTCATCCACATTGTCGAATTATCAGCAGTTAGTCCGGCAGTGGCTACTGCATCAATTGGAGAGAAGCAAGCGACTTGGCCGACTCTACCCCCGGCGTTCGTAGGCATTTCCAGCAACCGGGAGCTCGTTGCCTTCAGCGTCGGTAAAAATCACTCCTTCGTCGGCAACATCACCCTCATTGGTAGGTGGCGCAGCGGCAGTTCCGACTATTCCGTTGGAAATCTGGCTCCAGATTCCGATTCCAAAAGCTCCGTCTTGATTGCCGTCTCCGAAAAATCCGTTTGCGTTAATTTCGGCTGTTGATTCGTAATCGAAAGGTTCGTAGATCAGGAGGTCAGCCGAAGCTGTCCCAGTGAGGCCGATGAGGCTGGTCAGGGCGGTAAGAAGTGGCGTCTTAGTATTCTTAATTTTCATTTTGGGGCTTTGGTTTTATTATAAAATTTTACTCGTTTGTTGTTAGGATAACTAAGAAAATACATGGCTTAGACGAGCAGTTTCAAATAATTTTTTGGATTAAACCTACCCCGAAAAGTAGAGGTTTACTTCTGAGAATTTTTCGTTGTGTTCAACAGATGAAAACAAAATAAAATCTTTTTAGTGGGTGTCTCAGAGCAAAGTCATTACTACTAAATTGAAAATTGATTCATGATCAATACTAACTTATCACCATTCTATTAGCGCTCGTAAATCCAGCCTCGAAGGCAAGGGCGGGTAGACTGTTGGAGGGCTCGCTCAGTGCAATAAAAGTCCGATTGGTCGGGGTGCCGGTCTGCTCGGTGGCGGCTAGGATTTTGCAGCTTCCGCGTTGCAAGTCGAAATTAGGGTCAGGGCAAGGTTGCCATCCGTGTTCTAGGAGGAGGAGGTAGAGCTCGTGCCGGCCCAAGCCATTTTCGTGAGTCAGAATGAGCTGCGAAGTCGTATGAGAATTTGCGAGGGGTGATTCCGGCCAATTGCTGCGAGCAGATGGTTCTCCATTTTGCTTTCGTTTCCAGTGACGAAGGTGGCTTTGTAGGCAGCTCAGAAGCGTAAGAAGAATACGGTTGAATGGGGTGTCGTAATTAGGGTGAAGTCCACGCATAGGTTGCCGGAGCATTTTGCTAAGCGATTGGTAGGGAGCTTCTCCAGTCGGGCCAGAGTAGATAAAGTCGCCGGGCTCGATGCCGAGAGCGACGCCCCGATAGACGCAGCCTTCCCAGCGGATCCCACCCTCGGAAAAGCGATGAGGATGTTTTTTGAAGAGGAGGGCTTCAGCATGGCCATATCCCATTTGTTGTTTAAGATATTTCCAGGGAGTGGCACGGCGGTGGTGCCAGACGAAGGAAGCTCCGGAAAACCCGAGAGTGAAGCCATCGTCGCGCAGCCGCCAACAGAAATCGACGTCGTCGCCTGCGGTGTGGAAGATGGGATCGAAGCCATCGATCTGATCGAAGGCGGATTTTTTAACAGTAAGATGACAGCCGGGCAGATGCTCGGCTGTGATGTCATCAATCATGACATGAGTGGGAGCGCCGGGGGCGGCGGTGGTGAGGGCGAGTGCCAGAGATTCGGGTTTTGGAGCAAGATTTGGTCCGCCAATGGCTGCGTAGTCAGATTCGGAATAAGCGCGTGCGAGCCAAGTGAGCCATTGTTCGTCAGGGCGGCAATCATCATCGGTGAAGGCGAAGATTTCGCCGTTTGCTTTTGCAGCACCGTGATTACGCGCGGCGGAGAGCCCGGAGGGTTCGAGGTGAAAGATGCGGATTTTTTCCTGTTTGTCGAGAAGGGTTGCGGTGCCATCGGTCGAGCCGTCGTTAACGATGATTATTTCGTAGTTGGGGTAGTCGATGTTTTGACAGGCCTTGATGCAGGTTTCGATCCGGCCGGCACCATTGCGGGTGCAGATGATGACGGAGAAGCGGGGTGGGTTTGAGGGGAGAGGAGTTGGCAGGATGAGTTCTCGAAGAGCGGGGACGACGGATTTTTCAGAGCCATCGCGACGAATCAGTCCGAAGGACCAGTCGTCCATGATTTGGCCGTTGTTCAGCCAGTGATCCGACCAAGCGTAAAGGGTGGCTCCCGCGAATCCGGCGGTGCGGGTGGATTTGATGGCGGCAGGTAGGAGAGCGGCTTGGACGTCCTCGGAGTTACGGTTGGTGTCGAGGCCAAATTCGGTGAGGTAAACGGGACGGTCGCCGGCGAGGTGGTGAAGGCGCGGGAGGTAGCTTGCGAGCGCTTTGCCGTCTTCGAGGTAAATGTTGAAGGCGGTGAAGTCTGCCGAGGGTGGTTCAAGGTATTCGGTGGTGGGAAAGTTAGCGTAGCCGACGGGGATGCCAGGCGCCACTTTTTGGCAGGCGCGGATGAGGCCATCGAGGGCCCGATTAACTTTCCACGGAGTCATCCAGCGGGCCATGTCGGAAGGGATTTCGTTTCCGACGAGAATCGCGCCTAGGCCGGGGTGATCTTTGTGACTTTCGAGCCAGGCGGTGAGGTCCCGTCTGGCTTGGTTGAGGAGGCCGGGATTCTCCGTGATGAAGTCGCAACCGTGTCCCCAGGCGTGGGTGGCGATGACGATCAGGTCGTTTTGAGCGGCGTTATCGAGGAGACGGCGATCCGGGAGGGCGTATATTCGGACGGAATCGAATCCGGCGGAGCGGATTTCCGGGAAGTCTTTTTCAGGCGAGTGGCCTGAGGTCGAGTGAAAGGGGCCATAAGTGATGGTACGCAGAAAGTGCGGTCTTCCATCGAGATGGAAGTGCTTTCCGTGTACCGTGAGTCGCATAAGAAGAGATTGGAGGAAGAATCTGTAAGGCTCCAGTTTGGAGTTGGTTGAGGGACAATATTACCGGGGCTGAGGTGAAATCTTCCTGATTGATTGTCAGGTTTCGAAAAAAAAGCGGGAAGAAACTGGCTACCACGTCGCTCCAATGGACAATCAGTCAGAACCAATGAAGCATCGATTTCTCATTTTTATCTTCACTGCAATCCTCGCGCCGCTTGTTTCTGCGCAAGATCCTTTTGGCGAACCGGCGTTTCTGACGAAGGAAACGACTGCGACGATTAAGTCGGAGGTCACTCAGATCGAGCCGGGCGATTTTTTTAGGGTGGCATTTATTCTAGATCTGCAGCCCAAGTTCCATGCCTATTTTAAGAATGCTGGAATGGTGGGGGATCCTCCGTCCGTCGAGTGGGAGCTTCCTGATGGATTTACGGCTGGTGAATTACTGTTTCCTCTCCCCAAGGCTTTTAAATCGATATCGACCGGAGTCGAGTCGGTGGGGTATGGATATGAAGGCAAAGCGATCTTTGTGACCGAGATCGTAGCCGATGAAAATCTTGAAAGGGGCAAGGATTTTAACATCAAGGGCAGCTTCAATTGGCAGGAATGTGATGAGACTTGTATGCTCGGAAATCAGGATTTCTCCTTCATGATTAAAGTTGGCGATGAAACCTTGATGGTTGAAGCCGATGAGGCTCTTTTTGAGGAGGCTGGCAAGAAGCTGCCAAGGGATAGTTCGGCATGGGGTTTTCTCGCAACCGAGAAAAGTAATGTAATTACGCTAAAGGCCATTTATCCGGAAGGTCTGGAGCTCAGTGAGCCAGTTTACTTTTTCTCGACTGACAAACAGATTGATTCGCAGGCCAATCAGAAGGTTGAGATTGGCAAGAGTGAAATCATCGTGACGCTCACACGGAATGAAGGGAATGAAGATCTCTTCATTGATGCCGGGGAAGTCCAGGAAAGCTTGTCTGGCCTACTGACTGTTCAGTCCGATTATGGCCCCATTGGTTTGGAGGTTGCAGCTGCATTCATTCCGGATGCCGATGTGCAGATGAACGGTCCAAGCGAAAAAGTGATCAAGGCGTCTAAAGAGGACCGCGAAGCGGGTCTTGCGGTTTATGATGCGGATGCCCGGCCCGAAGTTGTTCTTTTAGGCGGCGAACAAGAGAAGCAAGTGACCTTTATTTCATCGCTTGGTTTGGTCTTTCTCGGAGGGTTGATTCTCAACCTTATGCCCTGTGTCTTTCCGGTGCTAGGTCTCAAAATCATGGGCTTTGTTTCGCAAGCCGGGGAGGATGAAGATAAGATCAAGCTACATGGTTTGGTGTTCGGTCTTGGACTTCTGATTACGATGTGGATCCTTGCCGCATTTATCATTTCCCTCAAACTTGATTGGGGGCAGCAATTGGCCAATCCCATCTTCCTTGGGACGATGATTATCGTTTTTTTCCTGATGGGTCTTAATCTTTATGGGGTTTTTGAAATTGGAACGAGCATGACAAGTGTTGGCGGAGAGCTACAGGGGAAGAAAGGTTACTCTGGGTCGTTCTTCTCAGGAGCCTTGACCACCCTCGTTGCGACCCCTTGCTCTGGACCTTTCCTGGGAGCGGTGATGGCTTTTGCGCTTTCGCAGGATAACAAGGTAATCCAGTTTGCGGTATTCACCGTCTTTGGACTCGGAATTGCCTCACCTTATATTTTGTTGTCCTTCTTCCCCGCGCTTATCAAGAAGCTTCCTCGCCCGGGAGCCTGGATGGAAACTTTTAAGCAGGTCATGGCCTTCTTTGTTTTCGCAACCGCTGTCTTTTTTATGAAGGGATATCTCAAGTTGGTCGGTGACGATCACTTTAACGTCTTCCTCTTTGCGCTCTGCCTGATTGGTCTCGGAGTTTACATGTATGGCCGTTATGGCAATCAAGCTATTACAAAGACGAAACGTTACGTCACTGGGTTTGGTCTAGCTGGGCTTATGACAGTGGGCGGAATCGCATGGGCTTACTCAACGGCGAAGCCTCCCGAATCAGGACTAGCCTGGAATGAGTGGTATCCGGGAATAATGGAGCAGTCGCGTTCCAAGAAACGAATAATATGGGTCGACTACACTGCTGATTGGTGAGCGACTTGTAAAGTGAACGAGGGCCGTGTGTTCTCGAATCAAAAAGTTCTTGATCGTTTGGAGGCCTTGGATGTTCTCCTCATTCAAGCTGATAACACTGATAAGCTTCAATCAATCAATGATGACCTCAAGCGCTATGGCCGCGCCAATCTGCCCGTGAATTTGGTGGTGCCAGCCGATCCTAGTGCTCCGATTATTGTGATGCCGGAAGTTTTTGGGCCGGATGAAGCGCTACAAGCTCTTGAAGAGGCATTTGCCTTGAGCCAATAAAGATTATGAAGGAGGGCACTCAGTTTTTTCTAGCCATGGCGGCGTGTCTTCAGCCTGCTGGGGATGTCGACTGACGGTCGTTCGATCGCCAATCCTTGGGTTTGCCACGAGGATAAACACTTTTATACTCTAGGCCAATAACATGAAGAGCACGGGATTTATTTGGAAAGGGATTTGCCATTATCGGTCAGCCTACTGGGGTGTGCTCGCGGGCGCTGCAGTGGGGGCCATGGTCCTTCTGGGCGCCCTGATGGCGGGGGATTCGGTGCAGGAAAGCCTCACTAAGTCAGCAGAGTTACGGATTGGGAAGGTTGCGAAGATCTTTTCGGGTGGTGAACGTTTTTTTCGCGACGATTTGGCTTCGCGAAATGGTGGGTCGGCCATGATTTATCTGAAGGGGCAGGTTAATGTGGAGGAACGGGCCGAGGGGCAGGTTCAGGTGATGGGAGTTTCGGAAGATTTTTGGGACTTCGCACCGCAAGAGACTTCGGTGGATCTGTCGAATTTCGACGCTGCCATCAGTGGGCCTTTGGCGCGGGCGCTAAATCTCAAAGAAGGTGATTCGGGGGTGGTGCGTTTGCAAAAGCCAGGGCTTCTTTCGCGTGATGCTCCACTCTCGGGTGAGAGCGAATCGGTCTCTTCGATGCGGATTACGGTGGCGAAAGTTTTGAGCGATGAAGAGTTCGGAAGATTCAGCCTTGAACAAACTCAAGTCCCGCCGTCCTCGGTTTTCGTGCCGCTGAAGCGACTTCAAAAAGTCCTCGATCTCAAGGGGAAGGCCAATGCTCTTTTGCTGGATGAAGACGAGTCTTTCGATCCGGGAGAATTGGAATTGGCGGATTACGGAATCTCGGTCGTCGAAGTGCCGAATGGAGTCGAGGTGCGGTCCGAGCGGATTTTCATGGAGCCGAGGATTGCGGAAAAAATCGTAGGTGAGCCGGTATTGACTTATTTGATTAATACCCTGGCGACTGAAGTCGGGGAAACTCCGTATTCCATGGTGACGGCGGTGAGCGGGAAGTCCGCGATGTTTCTTCCAACGCAGCCGGGTGAAGGAGAGGTCGTGATTAACGATTGGTTAGCGGAGGATTTGCGGGCCCAAGTCGGTGATGAGCTGACGATGGACTACTTCGTGGTTGAATCAGGCAGCAAGCTGGTTGAGAAGCGTGGAGTATTTGCGGTGAAAGCGATCGTGAAGATGGAAGGCCCGGCAGCTGATCAACGCTGGATGCCGGATTTCCCCGGAGTGGCTGATGTCGAGAGTGCCCGCGATTGGGAGCCGGGCATGCCTCTGGATCTGACTCGAATCCGGGACAAGGACGACGAGTATTGGGAGGAGTTCAAGGGGACACCAAAGGCTTTTGTCTCGCATCAAACCGGAGAGAAACTTTGGGCCAATCGCTGGGGAAAGGTGACTGGAATGAGGGTGCTAGGAGGGCAGGTTGACGGGGTGACGAAGTCAGTTCGCGAGATACTGGAACCTTCTTTGGCGGGAATGGAGGTGATGGATTTCTCGGAGCAAGCGAAGGAGGCGGCGAAGTCGCCGGTGGATTTTGCGATCCTATTTCTTGCGATGAGCTTCTTTCTAATCATCGCAGCAATTGCGCTGGTGACGATGTTGTTTCGTTTCAATGTAGAGCAGCGGGCGGAAGAAGGGGCTCTTCTTTCGGCGGTGGGGATTTCGGTGAAGAAGATTGCCAACTGGCGAATGGGAGAAGCTTTTTTTGTAGTCCTTGCAGGCGCGATCATTGGGGCCCTTCTCGCGATAGTTTTCTGCACGATCGTGCTTAAGGTGATCAGTTCGATTTGGGGCGATGGCACAGCTTTTGATCTGCACTTAAGTGGCTGGACGATCGCTAAGGGGCTTTTTGGGATTGCGGGATTCACCTTGCTTTCGGTTTGGTTAACGAATCGCAAGCAGGTTAGCCAGAGTGCTAGTCTACGCCTTAATTCGGGTGCTGAGGAAGAAGTTGGGAAACCCAGCAAATGGGCGACGGGTTTCCTCGTTTTTGGCCTTCTCGTAGTAGTAGGTGGAATCGCAATGAGCTATACAGCAGCGGCCCAAGGAGCATTTTTTCTAGTGGGCTTCGGGGTCTTAGTTACGGGGTTGGCGGTTTTCCGGAAACGACTGTCGCGGATTGGCTCTCTGGGGGAATTTTCACCAGATGGGATGGCTAAGGTGAACCTGGCCCGTCGGGCTTCACGAAGTTTGACGGTGGTGGGCGTGCTTGCAGCCGGAGTTTTTCTGGTCCTTTCGGTGGCTTCTTTCCGGAAGAACGGAGGAGAAAATTGGGAGGATAAGACCAGTGGGGCGGGTGGCTTTGCATGGTGGGTAGAGACCACTTCATCTGTAAATCGGCCTGCTGATGCAAAAGGGGAGGTTGATTGGTTTGGACTGAAGACCCTAGTGCCTTTCCGAATTGGTGAGGGCGATGATGTCGATTGTTTTAATCTCACTGCTTCCAGCCAACCTCGCCTACTGGGCGTGGACCCCGACCTTCTTGCGGGTCGGTTCAAGACAAGCGATAAGTGGTCAATCTTAGAAGGTGATGGGGTTCCGGCGATCGTTGATGAAACGACGATGATGTGGGTTTTGAAGAAGAAGGTGGGGGATGAACTGATCTATCAGGACGAGTGGGGAAATGATTTCTCTGTGACGATTGCTGGAGTGGTGAAGGACTCGGTTTTTCAAGGAAGTTTGATTCTGAGTGAGAAGAAGCTTTTGGAGAAGTATCCCTCGCTTGGCGGCTACCAACTCTTCCTTTCTCCTGACGAAAAAGGGCGTGAGATTTTGCAGGAAGAGACGGCTGATCTGGGAGGGAAAGTGACGGCAACAAAGGATAGGCTCGCGGCTTTTCATGAGGTCGAGAATACCTATATCGCAATTTTTAATGTGCTTGGAGGTTTGGGGATCATTCTCGGTAGTGTTGGGGTTGGTATTGTCACTGCCCGTAATTTGGTCGAGCGGAAGGCAGAATTTGAAACCCTGAGGATGCTGGGTATCTCCAAGCTGAGACGGTCCAAGATCGTGAAAAATGAGGTTAGGTCAATGGTTGCCTGGGGGCTTGGGATAGGTTTGGTATCGGCCTTGATTGCGGTGATTCCGGTTTTGGGCGGAACGGTTGGGGTGATGGACTTGCTATGGATGGCAGGGTTGGTATTGGCAATGGCCTTCATCGCAAATTTTATAGGAACTCGAGCCCCTCATAGTCTTTAAAGTTATGGTTTTAGGGGCCATTGGTGAAAGTCCACTTGCCATCTTCTTATTGGTTTCGGCGGGGCTGCTCGTCGCGATCTTACTCGCTCTCCCGACGACGGACTGGGTGAGCCAGAAGATGGCAGATGTGCTTTCGTTCTTTTCGCTCGAGAAATTTCGAAAGCCTCCTCCGCTTTTAAGTAAGGGAGATGCTTTGGCGATGCAGGGGAGAGTGGGAGATGCTTTCCATGTCTTTCGGCAGTATTTGAAAGTTCACCCAAGGAATCTTGAAATTTATAGCCGTCTTATTGATCTTGCCTTTGGTCCGATGCAGGATGTGGAGCTTGGAGATGCCATTATCGTTTTCGGGGTGAAGCGATTAGATCGCCGTGGTCGCCGTGTCATTAAGCGCCGAAGAAACGCAATCCTAGGTGGCGAACTTTACCCGCTGAAACATCTCGGGTGGCGCGAAGAAGCCGAATATGTTCACCCGAAAGTTGAAATCTCTGAGGAGCTGAAGGGGCAGTTTGCGCCGCCCAGGTAAAATTTAAGGGCGTTCTTACTTCTTTACGGCCTGGCGGCTGGCAAGGCTTTCTGAAGTAAATCGGTGCGGATCTCTGCAGTTTTGGATGGCATCTTGCTGGGTGATGTAGTTGTGGGCGACGAGCGTTTCGAGGCAGTCATCAATAGTGTGACAGCCTTCTTGTCGGGCAATTTCCATGAGGCCGACTACTTGTTCGATCTTTCGTTTTCGGAGACTGGATTGAATCCCGGAGTTGACGCGAAGAGCCTCGGTGGCAAGGACGCGTCCATCGGTATCGGCTCTTGGGAGAAGCCTTTGGCAAATGATTGCTTCGAGAACATTAGAAAGCTGCGAGGCGATTTGCACTTGTTGGTCGGAGGGGAAAAGATCCATGATACGCTCTACCGACTTTGGGGCGTCGATTGTGTGAAGGGTGCTGATCACGAGGTGCCCGGTTTCGGCTGCGGTCATTGCGATCTGCATCGACTCGCGATCGCGAAGTTCGCCTACGACAATTACGTCGGGATCCTGACGCATGCACTGACGAAGCCCGAGTGAGAATGATTTAGTGTCTCGTCCGATCTCCCGCTGTTTAATAAGCGAGGAATTGTGCTGAAAAGAAAACTCGATGGGGTCTTCCAAAGTGATGATCGTGCCGGAGCGAATCTCAGAGATCCTTTGCACTAATGAAGCAAGAGTCGTTGTTTTTCCTGAGCCGGTTACTCCGGTGATGAGAACGAGGCCCCGCTGCAGGTGGCAAATTTCCTCTAAAATCGGATAGTGTCCTAGGGTTGAAAGCTCTGGAATTTCTGCTGGGATGTAGCGATAGACTGCTTCGATATTTTGACGGCAGAAGTGCACGTTCCCGCGAAAACGCCCAACGCCACTGACCTCGATAGCGTAGTCGAGCTCCCAATCGTCCTCCAGCTTTGAGCGCTGGGTTTCGTTCATGGTCCCGAGAATTAATTCGCGAACTTGGCTGGCGTCGAAAGACATTTCTTCAAGCGCTTGCAGGTTCCCATGGACTCTTGCGGCTGGGGGGGCACCGACGGTGAGATGTAAGTCGGAGCCACCTTTGGTGACGGTCTGGGCAAGGTAGTCTCGGATTCCTTGTGGTGTGGTCATAGTTAATAAAGAAGTGTGTTTAGGAAATGCCACGGATTTGGCGGTCAAAGTCACCTGGGTTTGGGGCGGCATCTCTTGCAATGTCCTCTGATATTAGGTTCTGATGATACATTTCCACGATGCTGGTAAGCATGTTCCTGGTTTGAGCATCCTGTGGGCGTTGTAGGTGATCGATAATATCGTGATAGCGTCCTTCGCGGATCCACCCACGCACAGCTCCTTCGTTTTGAAGGTATTCAGAGACGAGCTTGAGTGATCCATCTGTGCCGGGTAAGAGGTTCTGGTTGATCACTCCGACGAGCTGACGGGAAAGAAGCATTCGCGAAGTGGCCCCGTGGTTCTCGGGGAACAAGTTGCCTAGTCTTTCGATCGATTCAACAACTCCTGAGCTGTGAAGAGTGCTGATGACAAGGTGTCCGGTTTCGGAAGCGCGAAGAGCGAGTTGGGCGGTTTCTTCGTCACGGATCTCGCCGATCATAATTACGTCGGGGTTTTGACGAAGAGAGGCGCGAAGAGCTGTGGAAAATTTAGCGGTATCTGAGTTCAGTTCGCGTTGGGAGAAGAACGACTTCTTGTTTTGGAAGAGATACTCGATGGGGTCTTCGAGGGTAATAATATGGTTCTGTCGACTTTCGTTGAGTTCTTCGAGAGCTGAAGCAAGGGTAGTGGATTTTCCTGACCCAGTGGTTCCGGTGACAAGAATGAGTCCGGAGCGTCGATGAATCCAGTGGCGGATCAGATCGGTGGGAAGGCCGAGGGAATCGAGTGGCGGTATGATTGCTTTAATGGGGCGAATGGCGGCGCAAAGGTTTCCCATGGCACGGTAAAGATTGGCCCGGATATAACCACCGTTTTTCATTTGGTAGCGCGAATCAATCTCATTGGTAGAGGCTGGATCGATTTTACAGGCCTGCCAAAGATGGGAGAGATCTTGCCGTGACATCGTTGAGTCAGCCACTGGAACGACCTCGCCGTTTATTCGAACTCGGGTCCGTTGATCTTCACTCAAAAAGATATCGGTTGCCCCTTGGGAGAGCCATTCATTGATGGCTGTTTCAAGTACGTCGAGAGTCATTGGCAAAACATCCACTGGTCTGCATGAATGGGCAATGAGCAAAGGAAAATATTCTGGTTGATCTACTCGGTAAAGACTCCGGTGGTGATCGGTGGGATCTTGCGATCTTCATAAACGATGCGGATCGAAGCTTCTGGGAATTTTCTGAAGAGGGCTTTAGGATTGCCAGAAAGGCAGGCTGCGGTTGCGAGGGGATCAGTCATTTTTGCTTCGGGCATTATAACCGAAGCGGCCCGGCGGGTGGTGAGCCCAAGTCCTGTGTGAAGATCGATAAGGTGAGAGTAGGTTTTTCCGCCGGTGGTAACATTTTGGAAGAGATCGCCCGAGGTAGAGACCGCGCAATTTCTGAGCGGAAGGCTTTTGTTGGGCGTGAGACGGAAGGTCCGAAGGCCGATATTCCAGCCCTCTCTTTCTGGAGGTGGATCACCTATGCGTAGATCTCCGGCCGCAGCAACCAAGGTTTGGGTGAACCCTTTTTTGGCAAGGTGATCGTAGATAAGATCTGCAGCGAAGCCTTTGGCAATTCCTCCAAGGTCGAGTTGAAGTCCTTGGCGTTTCACGGTAACCGTCTGTTTTTTTTCATCGAAGGCCAGAAATTCGATCCCGCAACGGCTGCGGGCAGCAGCAATTTCTTCCTCGGATGGCACTTCTTTGGTTCTTCTGGTTTCACGCCAAAGGTGGGTGAGTGGGCCAAAGGTGGGGTCGAAGATTCCTTCGGATTCTTTGGTTAATTTTTTCCCGAGGATCAGAACGTCGAAAAGCTCCTTGCTGACGGAAATCGGTATGCCGGGTTTCGACTTGGTGAGGCGGTTTAGCTCAGAGTCTGGATCGTAGTCAGTGGCGCGTTTGCTAAAGTCTTCGGCAAGATCGAAACTTTTTTCCATGGCAAGATAACCTGCCTGGGGGTCTTTGGTATATGTGATAATTTTAAAGAGCGAACCCATGAGTGGCCGCTCGCTTTCGATGCGCACGATCGTGGGCTCATTTGATTTTGTCTCTTCAGCCGTGTTTTTGTCCTGACGGCATGACGAGAGGACGAGAAGGGAAAGCAAGAGACAGCGCATTACAGTTCCTCGAGAAGCTCAACGAGGGAAAGATATTGGTATTCTGCTGCCGAGAAATCAATGCATTGCGTGATCCTGTTTGGGATAGCGGCAACGGGACACCCGACCGTGTGAGCGGACTTCATTCCGTTGAGGGAATCTTCGATGACGAGGCATTTTGATGCAGGTAATTTAATGCGTTTGACGGCTTCTGCGTAAAGGTCGGGAGCGGGTTTGATACGAGGAGCATCCTCACGCGCGACGATGTGATCGAAGGACTTAATGAGACCAAGTTTGTCGAGCCAGCCATCCACCCAGCTGTGGTTGGAGCTGGAAACGATAGCGATGGGTATCTTTCTTTCTTGGCAGTGGTTGACGGTTTCACGGACACCGGGCATGGCGTCGAGCTTGTTGATTTCCTTACGGATCCACTTGTTACGGGCGATGCCAATCGCTTCCCAGTCGAAGGTTTTTCCGGTGAGTTCCTCGAGCCTATTCTCTGGCGACCAAGTGTTAAAGTCTGAGCCAATACACTTGACGTATTCCTGAAGCGGGAGGTCGTGGCCGTTCGCGATGAAGGTCTCGCGCATCGATTCATAGATGGACCATTCGGTGTCGAGAATGACTCCGTCAAAGTCAAAGAGGATGGCGTCGAGTTCCATGCGGGAGGGTTAGCGTTGATTGTGAAGGTGGCAATCGTTGATTTACCCTATTTGTGGAGGGACTAGGTTAAAACTGCGACAAAGAAAGTCTTATAATGTGGGGTTGAAATATGGCAAGAAACCGAAATGATTGACTATGACCTTTTCGGTGGACGATGTGCGAAGTTACATCATGATAAAGCCGAGGGTGGTTGAGGAGACGCCATTTGGCCCCGAGGTTTTAGTTTATAAGATCCTAGGAAAAATATTTGCGACCCTGAGGTTTGAGGACGAAGTAGGGCAAATGAATTTAAAATGTGATCCTGAGCGCGCATTGCAGTTGCGAGATGAGCATGAAACTATCCTGCCGGGCTACCATATGAACAAGAAACACTGGAATACATTAATACTGGATGGCTCATTATCGAGCCATTTAGTGGGCGAGCTCATTGATCATTCCTATCAATTGGTGGTAAAAGGCATGCCCCAAAAAACGAGGGAGATTCTTTAAAAATGAAATTAGTGATTGGAGATATTCACGGCTGTCTGACGGCGCTGGAGACGATGTTTCAGGTGGTTATGCCATCAAGCAAAGACTTGATAGTCACTTTGGGCGACTATGTAGATCGGGGGCCTAATTCAAAAGGAGTGATCGATTGTCTGCTAGAGAAGAAGCAGACACATAATCTGTTTCATTTGATGGGGAATCATGAAATTCAGATGATTCGGGCTTTAGAGACTAAGCAGGACTGCGAGCGTTTTTTGAGTGGGCTTTGTGGAGGTCGCGATACGCTTGATTCTTACGGAGGCGGTTTCGAGGATGTTCCGAGCGAGCATTGGGAGTTTATTAAAAGCGCGGCTCTTTACCACGAGTTGGATGATTATATTTTGGTGCACGCTGGAGTAGAGGCAGGATTGCCGGTTAATCAACAGGAGCGAGAGACCTATTACTACCAGAGATTTTATAGTCAGCGGCCCCACCAGTCGGGAAAGACGGTAGTGTGTGGTCATACGATTCAGGGGGACATGCCAACCAATCTTGGATACGCAATTTGTCTGGATACCTGTGCCTATGGTGGCGGTTGGCTTAGCGCGTTGGATCTTGAGTCCGGGGTTATCTGGCAAGCTAACGAGGACGGGAAATCGCGGCGGATGTCGCTGGGCGATCTTCCAATCGGGTAAGCGATTTTAAAGAGGTGTCCGTTTAGGATGAGGAAATACCTGCAAAGAGGCAGGGCCCGATTCCTTAACGGAAGGCCTAATTATTAGAGAAGCTTTGACCTCAAACCTTCGGTAACAATCTTTGGATTAGCTTTACCTTTCGAAGCTTTCATAACTTGGCCAGTGAGGAAGTTAAGGAGCTTCTCGTTGCCTCCTTGAATCTCGGCTACTTTGCCAGGGTTGTTAGTAATAACCTCGTCGATGAGAGCATCAATGGCTCCGGTGTCGGCGGGCTCAAACCCCATTTCCTTGGCCAAAGCAGCAGGATCTTTTTCAGGTGTGCTCCAGAGCGCGGCAAAGAGATCCTTGGCCTGGCTGTTGGAGACAGTACCAGCCTCGATGAGGTTTAGGATGTCAGAGAGCTTGGCTGGGGTGACGGGAGAGGCTTGAATCTCAACTGACTTTTCGTTGAGAAGCCCAAGAAAATTATTGATGATCCAGTTCGCTACCTTCTTTCCTGGAGTCTTGGCTAAGGTGATCGTGGTCTCAAAATAAGAGACGAGCTGAATATCTGAAGTGATGACGGAGGCGTCATAGGGAGTCAGGCCAAGTTCTTTTTGGAAGCGCGCAGATTTTTCGTGGGGGAGTTCGGGGACCAGAGGGCGGACTTTCTCGATGTAGGCGGCTGTTTCGACCGGAAGGAGATCGGGGTCGGGGAAGTATCGATAGTCGTGAGCATCTTCCTTGGTTCGCATTTCTTGGGTTTCGCCGAGGTCCTCGTCCCACCGCCAGGTGGCTTGAACAAGAGATTCCCCATTGTCGAGTGCTTCGCACTGGCGGGCAACCTCGTAATGAATGGCACGGCGCACGGCGGAGGTGGAGTTCATATTTTTGAGCTCGATCTTGGTGCCAAGGGGGTCGCTTTCGTTTTTGCGAACTGAGATGTTTACATCACAACGCATTTGGCCCTTGTCCATATCGGCATCTGAGATGCCTCCAGCGATGAGAATTTGTTGGAGAGACTTTAAGTAGGCGAAGGTTTCTTCGGCAGACTCGATATCAGGCTCGGTGACGATTTCCATAAGAGGGGTGCCGGCGCGATTAAAATCGATGAGAGTGGTTTTAGCGAGGTGGGTTGACTTGGCGACGTCCTCCTCAAGGTGGATGCGATTGAGTTCAACGACCTTGCCAGGATTCTTGATCTTTTTCTGGGCATCCTTGGGGTAGTTATGATCGTAGAGTGGGACGCCACCGCCGAGGCAGAGGGGCAGATCCATCTGGGTGATCTGGTAATCTTTGGGCATGTCCGGATAGAAGTAGTTCTTGCGATCCCAAACCACTGTGGGCGGGGTGGAGCAGCCAAGAAGCATGCCGGAAAGAATAGTACGCTCGATAGCAAACTCGTTTAGAACCGGAAGGGCGCCGGGTAGGCCAAGGCAGGTCGGGCAGGTGTGAGTATTCGGCTCGTCGGCAAAGGAGGTTTCACATCCGCAGAACATTTTAGTGTTCGTTTTGATCTGGCAATGGACCTCAAGCCCGATGGTGACGATGTAGTCTGAAACTGGCACGGGCTTTGTTTAAACGGGAAATCGGAAAATCTGAAACCCTAAACCTGCCGATCCCGGATTTTGGCTGGGAATTCTAAGGTGTGATGCGAGTTTGGCCCTCGTTACGCTTCTTAGCGACTTTAGAGCCATCAGGGAGGCCCTCGGGCGAACCTGGTTCAAGGTTTGGGGTATCTGGATTAGAGAACTAGGGGCTTGGTTACCATGCGCCTAGATATCTTGGTTGTTTTCATTCTCCGGAGGTGCTCTTTTGGGGAGTCGAAGGCTGAGCTCAGATGCCAAGACGAAAGAAAGTGGCGGGAGACCAGGTAATTCTTTCCTATGAAGAATTCTCTTTCCCTTGCTCTACTCCCAATTATTGGTCTTGGCGTCTATGCGGCTAAGGTAGATCCAATGTCCGAGGCGGATTTAGTTCAAGCCAATTTACCTAAGGTCGAAAAGTCGAAAACTAAGCACCAAATTCTCTGTTTCTCGAAGCCTTTTGGCTTTCGGCACAATTCGATTGAAATTGGCGAAACAATGCTGCGTGTAATGGGTCAAGAGACGGGACTTTTTGAAGTGACGTTTTCAGACGAACTTTCGAATTTCGCGCCGGAAAACATTAAGAAGTTTGATGCGATTTGTTTTAACAACAATACCCACATCCAGAAGGGGATGAAGGATGAGGCACTTCGGAAGTCACTGATTGCTTACGTTAAGAATGGCGGCGGAATTTTCGCGATTCATTCGGCGACTGATGGAGGATGGCCTGAGTATATTGATATGATTGGTGGCAACTTCCGGGGTCATCCTTGGGGAGCAGGCGGAACGTGGGATATTTCTAACGAAGATCCGAAACACCCCATCGTGAAGGACGTTCACGGCGGTAAAGGATTTAAGTTAAAGGACGAGCTCTACGTGTATAACGACTTTGACCGTGGCGATCAGCGAGTCTTGATGGCGCTAGATATGAAGAGTGAAGTCAATGGGACGAGGAAGGGCCCCCGTGAGGATAATGATTACGCTCTCGCATGGGTGAAAAAGTATGGTGAAGGGCGTGTCTTCGTGAGCGCCTTTGGTCACAACAAAGAAGTTTTTTACAATCCCGAGATTCTCAAAATGTGGGTGGAAGGATTCCGCTATATCCTCGGGGATACCGATGTTGAGACCGAATCGGTTCCCAAGCCCGCATCCAATTTACCCAAGTAAGTTTTATTTCCAACGATAGACATTGAGGCCTTTTAGGTGGCGGACGTAGAGTTCGTCGCCGCAGACCGCCAGGTGAGCCCAAGTGGAGGGGGTTTCTAATTTCACTTCGGAGAGGAGTTCGAAGCTTTTGGAATTGGCATCGATGTGGAGGAGGATCCCGCGCTGATCGAGGGCGAGAATGTGGTTGCCTTGGGTGACCATAGAACAGTATTCGCCAAATTTATCACCTGAGCTCCAGAGCGTTTTACCACTCTTAGGATCGAGGCAGTGGAAGCGCTTGTCGCGTCCGTGGAGGTAAATTTTTCCATCAATGACAACAGGTGAGGACATATAACCTTCGCGCTTCGAGTCGTTCCAGAGTTGAGTTGCGGCGAGGAACTTGTCTTTCTTAGAGATATCGTAGAGGAATGAACCTCCACCGTAGGTTGCGGTGAAAATTTTGTCGCCCAAGGGGGTTGGTGGGAGAATGTTCATGCCACGGAAAGCCTTAACGGGCATGGTCCAAACCGCTTTTCCATTTGAAGGAAGAATCCCGCTGAGGGTGCTCCGGGTTTGCACAAGGATCTGATCAACCCCCTGAATGGTGGCGCGAAATGGTGAGGAAAAAGCGCTGCCGAACATGGCTCGCTCGTCAGCAAGAGATTGCCAGACGGTCTTACCATCATTCTTTTTGATTTTTCGCATGGCGGTGCCCACCTGCACGTAGATGTGGTCCTTATCGAGTAGAGGGGAGGAAACAAATCCGAAAGAAGGGAGTGGAGTCTTTTCCTCGGATGGGTAGTCGCGGCGCCATTTTTCTTTTCCAGTTTCGACATCGATCGCAACGAGGATATCACGCATTCCTCCGACGAAGAGAGTTTTACCGTCAGTGGCAGGAGTAGAGCGAACCCATGAGCCATTCTTCGCAGCGTAAAATGGAACTCGCATCGAGCCTGCCCAATCATTGTCCCAGATTTGTTTCCCAGTTTTTCGGTCAAAAGCTCTAACGATCTCGGACTTTTTGTCTTTAGTCTCAACGGTAAAAACCTTGGAACCAGCGACGATGGGGCTGGAGTATCCTTCGGCAAGATCAACGGACCAAATAAGTTTAAGGTTCTCGTTTGACAGTGATTTGGGCCAAGGAGCGGCTTTTTTGGAGATTTTACCGTCGCGGGTCGGCCCACGCCACTGGGTCCAGTCTGCGGCAGAAAGAAAGGACATCCCTAGGATGAGTAAGGTGAGGACTCTTTTTATCATTTCTAACAGATCGTCTTGATTTTCTGATACGCAAGTTCAGGAATGGGTGAAATTTCACGCAGTTTTGGACCGTTTTGAATCGCACTATGAAAATACTAGCATACACGATGGCTTTTTCGGTCCTAGCTGCCGCTTCTAAGGCAGAAGAGGAATGGGTTTCAATTTTTGACGGAGAAACTCTCAAAGGCTGGACCAACTCAAATGGTGGAGAGGTCAAGGAGGGGGGCTGGCTAGCAAAAGATGGGGTATTGTATCGGAAAGCAAAGGGAGGAGATCTCTACACTGCGAAGGAATATGCCGACTTTGAATTTCGCTGGGAGTGGAAGATTTCTTCCAAGGGCAATAGCGGGGTGAAGTATCGTGTTACGAAATATGGTTCAACGAATCTGGGACCGGAATATCAGGTGCTTGATGATGCTCACCCAGATGGTGCGAAGAGTAAGAAGCGGCAGGCATCGTCGCTTTATGATTTTCTGGCCCCGAATGATAAAAAGAAGCTGAATCCGGTGGGTGAGTGGAATTCCTCACGGGTAGTCGCTAAGGGGAAGCATCTTAAGCACTATCTCAATGGCGAGCTCGTCGTTGAGATCGTTGTGGGTAGCGACCGCTGGAAAGAGGCTCACAAGCAATCAAAGTTTAAGGGCAAGGAAAATTTCGCACACAATCAAAGTGGCCGGATCTTTTTGCAAGACCACAACGATAAGGTTTGGTATCGCAAGCTCGAGATAAAGGAGATTAAGTAAACTCCGAATCACCTAAGAAAGGAGGAATCTCCGAATCGGGGGGCGTTGTTTATGTAAGCATCACCTGACATTTTCTACTAAGGCGCCTCCCGAGTATTATTATGAAATTTATCCCTCTTTTGCTCCTTTATCCTTCATTTGTTTACGGCGATGTCGTGATTAGCGAAATAAGTGGTGCTTCGTCAGATAGACTTCTGAAGTTTTCTCAGCTCGGACAACCCAGTCTCGGCGCGGGTATACCGTGGTTTTCATCCGATTTTAACGACTCAAAATGGCTCTCTGGATCAGCCCCCTTTGGTTTTGGGTATGGCCGCGTCTCTACCAATTTGGCTTCCGATCTTAAGGGTAAGACCCCATCGCTGTATTTGCGACATACCTTTACGGTATCTGCGGGTCAGGCCGCTTCGTTGGCTGATCTGATTTTAACGACAGAGTTTGATGACGGAATTATTGTTCTTATTAATGGGAAAGAGGCGGTCCGGTGTAATCTTGGTGCTCCGGGAATGTTTATTTATTCCGACCAGATCGCATTCAATGAAGATGCGACGGAAGGGAACCCCACAGGTTTGAATCTTGGAAGGGCCTCGGATCTATTGGTGGAAGGAGAGAATACGATCGCGGTGCAGGTGGTGAATCGCGACCCTGACTCGTCTTTGTTTTTCGATGGAGCGCTCCGTATTGATGCCGGAATCAGTTTGATTAATATCGTATCCAAGGATTTCTCGAGTGCTAATGGGAGCTCTATTACCCATACAAATAGCGGAGGATTAATTTCGAATATTACAACAGGGAATCTCAGGTCAGGAGGATGGCTTGATCAGTCGCCCTCAGTTCGGAGTGGAAGTAATTGGACGGATTTTAAAGTAGGAGTTCTCTCTGATCCTGGAGCGGGTGAGAATGGTGATGGGGCGATTACCTACACTCTATCTGGCCGGGGAACCGAAGATGAAGCGACCTTGCTATTTCCTCCGGTTGACATGTCTGCTCATTGGACAACTGGAGCGATCACTGCTTTAAATTTGAATGAGACGCGAATCTCATTTTTATATCAGGGGTCACCGGGGACCGTCTTTGACTTCGTCGCTGAGTCAGGCGATGGACTTATTTCGGCATCCGGATTTCCTGTGGTTGCAGCTTCTAGTGACGAGACTCTTGGCTACTGGCGTTTTGATGATGGAGTAGCAAGTAATGGAGCGGTCGTGTTGGTCGCCAATGATTCTAGCAGCAATGGATTTAATGCGATACCAACCAGCCGCGGAGGTGGCACCTACTCAAATGATGTCCCCGGAACGATCATTTTTGATCCGCTCGCGAATGCCGCAAGAAGCAACCAATTCTCGATGGACGTATCGGCCTCAAATCGTCGCCTTTCGGTGCCAAACAATAGTGCTTTTAACACTTCTTTCACGATAGAGATGTTCGTCAAAATTAATGGAGAGCCGGCTGGTTACCATACTTTTCTACGTCGTAATGCTGGCAGTAATTCACGGTGGCAGATCGATTTTGATCATGGTAATGCCGGAGCATTTGGAAGAATGCGTTCCCGCCTTGATACGCCAGACGGTGACAATGCTAACTTTGTTCTTGGGCCAACTGGTGGGTCGTCGGTTCCAGCTGAGAGAAGAATCTGGGTTGATACCGACTCGGGTAATGGTTTGGTTTCCAGCTACAATGACCCTTCCGATTGGTCGCGCGATGGAAATGGGTTTAATGATCGTCCGGAGTGGCATCATGTCGCCTTATCTCTTGATGAAAATAGCGGGGTAGTTAAATTTTACTTTGACTATGAACTCATGCAAACTCGAGCTCTTGTCGACAACGATGAGAGTGGATATGCCCATCCTTCTTCGGCAATTGAATTTGGAAAATTTGGAGGAAACTACGGGGTCTTGATCGACGAAATTCGTTACACTGGGCGCCCCCTCGATCAAGATGAATTCCTTCGAGTTGTCGATAATGATCCGGGAGCTTGGGCCACTTACGAAATCGATCTGGCGAAGGGTGATGTTGATGAGCAAACCGCTCTTATTAATTATTTGAATTCCAATAATCTGACTGCCTTTACTCCGGGTTTGCGGGTTCGTGAAGAGAGTTACTCGGAGGCAGGTCGGACGATTTCTCTCGATTCTTTTCAGGTTGACTACACCCAAGGCGGAGCGAGTGGCGATCTCGTGAAGAATAATCAAATTTGGCGCTATCAAGCTGGGATCGGTGAGCCGTCTGGAGGAGTCTTTGAGCCGGCGGCGCCAGTCGAAGAGATGCGGGCTGAATTTGTGGATTGGATCGAGCTATCAAATAACGGGGCCTCGGTGGTTGATCTGACCGGGTGGTCCCTTAGCGACAATGAGACCGATTTGCAGAAATGGAGTTTCCCTCCGGGTACGACTATTCCAGCAGGAGGATATCTCCTCGTATTGGCGGACGATCTCGACATCGCTGGAATTTCCCCAGTCTATTTACATGCGAATTTTAAATTGGATGCCGGTGGGGAATATCTTGCCTTGGTTGATGATTCTGGAGTGCTGCAGACTGAGTTTGCTGGGGGCTTCCCTCGCCAGCTTGATTTTTATTCTCTCGGTTTACTTTCTGGCGGAGGGGGCTACGCATATCTCTCTGAGCCATCGCCTGGTGCGGCGAATGGCGGCCCTGCGTATGCAGGTGTTGTGGGAAAACCAGACTTCGATACCCCAAGTGGTTTTCATGCCAGATCAGTAACCTTGGGAATCACCACTTCCACTCCCGGCGCGACGATTCGTTACACGACTGATGGGACCGAGCCTACGCTTAAAAATGGCATTGATTATGTCGCCCCTCTATCCCTCTCGCAGATTAATCCGCGAACTGGGCACAGTATCCGTGCCCGTGCGTTTTTGGATGGAGCGATTCCATCTAAGATTAAATGCGGGAGTTTTCTTGTTGGTCAGAGTTCTAACATCACTAAGGCCCCGGCAATGTTGTTCACTGCCGATACTGAACGTTCTTTCACTAAACCCTATGGGGTCCTCTCGATTGATGGTGGGCGTTATGTCGATAAAAAATGGGAGGTAGTTCAGAAGAGCGACTATAATATGGCACTTGAACGTGGTCGTGCCTTTGAACGGCCAGCATTTATCGAGTTCTATGCTGCAAACTCGACGATGGGCTTTCGTGAAGATGCAGGTCTTCGTATGGCTGCAAGTAATTATTCTCGGCCCCGCATGACTTTTAATGGGATTGAAAACTCACCGTGGTCAACGAACTCGCGGGACAAGCCATCGTTTAATATTTATTTCCGTGACGAGTATGAGGACTCTTCGGTGACTTTTCCGATCTTTGGAGAAGACTACCCGGTTGATACTTTCGAGCAACTGCGTCCGCGGGCTGGAAAGAATGATATTAACAACCCCTATATCAAGGACGAGGTGATGCGCCGTCTTTTTATTGATATGGGGAATGTCGGATCACGTGGTATTTTCAATAGCCTCTATTTAAACGGCGAGTGGAAAGGATTTTACAATACCTGCGAGAGATTACGGGAGCCATTTTTTCAATCTCACTACCCAGGATCGGGCCAGTGGGATATCCGTCAAGCGGGTAACGCCGACGGAGGGCTTGCCGAAGGCGATAATGCCGCCTGGAATACTCTCAATAACCGGCTTCAGGCATCCAACGTAAATAGTCGAAGTAATTGGGAAAGGGCGATGGAGCTTGTTGATCCCATCGCAATGGCTGATTATTTCTTACTCAATATTTATGGTGCGACCTGGGATTGGCCAAATAATAATTGGGCCTCGGCTCGTGAGCGTTCGCTCGATGGACGATATCGCTTCTATGTCTGGGATGCTGAGGGGGCCTTTGGACATCCACGTCGAACCGGTAATAGCAATAGCAACAAGCCGGTGAATTTTAATACGATCTCTGAGGATTTACTTTTAAGAACTGACTCAACCTCTCGGATTTTCCAACGACTGGAGCGTTGGCCGGAGTTCCGTCTCATTCTTGCTGATCGTATTCATAAGCACTTCTTTAACCGCGGAACACTTGACGATTCCTTGCCAAATAATTCTCGGATTAGAGAAGTGATTGATACCGCGATTTCTGAGTTTTCGCCGCTGCTTGATGAACGTTCTAACCAGTCGGTGGATACCGAATTTTGGCGATACTGGACTGCTTCGGGGACGTCTCGCCGGAGTTATCTTCTAGGGCCAAATAATGAGTATTTCCGCGATGCTGGATATTGGCCGAACACCGAGCCTCCTAGTTATAACCAGTATGGCGGAGAGGTTGGTGGTAGCTTTCAGGTTAGGATTTCTGGAGGGCCTGGCACCATCTTCTATACTCTCGATGGTTCGGATCCCCGTCGGTTTGGGAATATGGTAGCTGATGGAGCTCTCACCTATTCTGCTCCCGTTTCGCTGCCTCAATCTGTGGTGACCGTAAAATCTCGACTCCGTAGTCCGGGAGGAGAATGGAGCGCGCTTACCGAGGCCCAGTTCAAGGTTGGCCTAATTCAGCCTGATTCCTCAAACCTCGTTGTATCCGAGATTCATTATCATCCGGCTCCACCGAATACTGATGAGCTTGCGGCGGGGTTCTCCGATCCTGACGATTTTGAATTCATTGAGTTACAAAATATTGGCAAGCAGACAATTGATCTCACAGATCTTTCCTTCACTGATGGGATCAGTTTTAGCTTTGCCGACGGGTTTGTCACTTCGCTTGCACCAGACTCTTCGGTCATTTTGGTTCGAAGCCTCGAAGCCTTCAGGCAACGTTATGGGAATGGATTTGAGTCTTTAGTGGCTGGTCAATATGGTGGTGGGCTTTCCAATGGTGGAGAGCAAGTCGTAGTGGAGACCTCTGCCAGTGTCGTAAAGAGTTTCAGCTATGACGATGCAGAACCTTGGCCGGGTTGTGCAGATGGCGAGGGAATCTCATTGGTCCTCCTCAATCCATCTTTAAACCCCGATCACACACTTGCTGCAAGTTGGGCTGGCTCTGCGCAAGTCGGCGGGCTCCCCGGAGGCTTGCTACGATCTTTGGCTTACGCCTCTTGGCAAAGTTATGTCTTTACTGCCGAGCAAGCCTCAGGACCTTTAGATGATCCTGATGGTGATGGTCTTCCTAATCTTGTTGAGTTCTTCCTTGGTTCACTTCCCGGGAAAAATGATGCGGTAGTTCGCGGCCCCCGGGTATCAATTACGGATGCGAATGGTGAAGATTATCTCACCTTTAGTTTCTCTCAGGTCCTTGGTCAGAGAGACCTGGTAGGAGTAGTCGAGGCCTCCTCAAATCTCACCGATTGGTCTTCTAGTTCTGTCGATATTAAGGAGATTTTACCGGTAGTCTCGAATGGGAATGGCAGTGTTAGGCGTACCTTTCGGGTTCCCGTTCCGGTTTCTGAGGTCACGAAGCAATTCCTGCGTCTCAGGGTGGTTGAGAATTAGGATGGGGATGCGCTGGACTGAAAGAATTGGCGGGATCGGCACGAATAGACCCTACTCATGAAGCGCCTTCTGCCACTCTTCCTCGCCGTTGCGGCCCTTAGTTCTCTTTTTCTTGCCAACGGGCAGGAAAAAAAGCTTCTTTCGTTGGACTCTACTCGTCCGCTCAAGGCTCTCTTAATTGCTGGTGGTTGTTGCCACGATTATGTGAAGCAGCATGAGATTCTTTACAAAGGAATTCAGGAGCGTGCCAACGTTCGTGTCGATGTGATGTGGACGCGCGACAGGACTACGAATCCGCCACTGCCACTCTACGATGATCCTGATTGGGCGAAAGGTTATGACATCATCATTCACGATGAATGTGCCGCGAGTAATAAGGACCTCAAGGTGATGGAGAACATTCTTGAAGTTCACAAAACGATTCCTGCGGTGCATCTCCATTGTGCGATGCATTCCTTCCGCAATGGCACAGACAAGTGGGCTAAGCACCTCGGTCTTCACTCCACCGGACATGGTCCGCAGAAGCCTCTCGAAATCACTTATACGAATCCCGATCATCCTATCACTAAGACGCTGGAGAATTGGGTCACTAAAAATGAGGAGCTTTATAACAACCGCGAGATTTTTGATGCTGAGCCACTCGCTCTCGCGACCCAGAAAGTGGGTGACCGCGAAAATTCAGCTGTTGTTGCATGGACCAATACCAAAAAGGGCGCGCCGACCTTCTCAACTACCGTCGGGCACAATACTTATACGGTTGAAGATCCTCGCTACCTTGATTTGGTCACCCGCGGATTACTCTGGGCTGCCGGTAAGTTGAATGATAATTATCTTAAACCCTATACCGGATCCAACCTCATCACCGAAATGGGGGCAAAGGAAGAGAAAGTGGAATCGCTTTTTGGTAAGCCTTCGAAAGATGCGGTGAAGGTAAAGTTGACCGCTTCGTCAGTCCAGGTTAGCGATAGTCACTATCCTTGGAGAGCTATTGATGGCAACATTGAAACCCGCTGGACCGCCAATGGGGCTACTCATCCGGCTTGGTTACAGCTCGAATTTGAAAAGCCCACCACGGTGACATCAGCCGAGATCCTCTGGGAGCAACGGACTGAATGGTATCACTATAAGATCGAAACTTCGGACGATGGGAAAAATTGGGAGATCGCTTATGATGGTTCAAAGAACAAGCGGAAGTCGGATACCAAGGACAGCTTCAATGCCCAGAATATCAAATTCCTCCGTGTGACTACCCTGGGTCAGCAAACCGGTAAGTGGCCCGCCCTCTGGGAAATTCGCCTGAAAGGACCGAAGGGTAAACTTAAGCTCTCCCCCATTCTCGATAAAAAAGAGATCAATCAGACCAAAGGCGCGTCCGGTAAGGGCTTTGAGAAGTCCGGCAACATTAAACCCCAAATTGCTAAACTAAGTCCTGAAGAGGAAGCTGCGATCTTAAAAGATTGTGAGGTTCCCAAAGGATTCGAAAAGACCCTTTTCGCCTCTTGGCATTCGGCGAACTATCCCGTTTATGTGGCGGCCTCGCCTGGAGGTGATCTTTATGTTTCGTCCGATGGGAATGGCTCGCTGGGGCGTCAGCCTAATCGCGGCCGTGTTTTGCGACTTCGTGATACTGACAAGGATGGCCGCGCTGATGAAGTGACAGAGTTTATTCGCGATATCGATTCGCCGCGCGGATTAATTTGGGATCACGATCGACTTTACCTTCTGCACCCGCCGCACATTTCGGTCTTCTTTGATCGTGATCATGATGGAGTGGCTGAGGAATCAAAACGGCTTATATCCGACATCGCTTTCGGGTTCAAAGACCGCCCTGCCGATCACACCACGAATGATATTACAATGGGTATCGACGGGTGGATCTATATTGCGGGTGGTGACTTTGGCTTCATGAAGGCGACCGGCACTGATGGGCGGACCTTGCAACATCGTGGCGGTGGTGTCATTCGGTTCCGGCCCGACGGCTCCAATCTTGAGTTATTCTCCACAGGGACTCGCAACATTTTAGCCACGCCGATTTCACCCACTCTCGACATGTTCGCCCGCGATAACACCAACGATGGTGGCGGCTGGGATGTGCGCTTTCATCACTTTACCCCGCTTTCCGATCACGGTTACCCACGACTTTATAAGAACTTCGAAAAGGAGCATATCCAACCGCTCGCCGACTACGGTGGTGGTTCCGGATGTGGGGGTGTCTATATTCACGAGCCGGGTTTCCCCGATGAATGGAACAAAGCTCCTTTCACTTGCGATTGGGGTCGAGCGGGGCTCTTTCGTCACACTGTTGAGCCTCTAGGTGCGACCTTTAAAGAAGCCGCGGCCCCGCAAAAATTTATTAAAGTGAGCCGTCCCACCGATGCTGATGTCGATGGGATGTCTGCGGTCTATCAAGCAGCGTGGAAAGGCCCCGCGACCTTCAATTGGGCTGGCCCAGATCAAGGATACATCGTCCGCGTGACTCCTAAGGGTTACACCCCGAAGCCGCTTCCTGATTTTGAGAAGATGAGTGATGAGGCCTTGGTGAAGGCTCTCGATTCGCCGTCGCATATTCGGACTTTGGCGGCGCAGCGGACCCTTTTGGGGCGTGCGGACAGCATCGAACTGACTGAGTCTTTGGTAAAACTAAGTTGTAATACCGATAAAGCACTTTCCGCTCGGATTGCGGCTATCTTTACAATGTCGTTGAGATCACCTGAGTCGGGAGCGCTGATGGCTTTGGTAGCTGGGCGAACCCTTCCAGAAATTCAGCCGTTTTTAATTAGGGCTTATGGAGAGGTGGCGCATCCGGTTAGCGTTGATGGTGCCTTGGACGTTTTCACAAAAATTCCGGAAGAGAGCACTCCACGAGAGATTGTTGAGGCAATCTTTGCGCTTTCTAAGCTCAATGAGAAACAGGAATCCCCTAAAGCGGCTGTCTTTATCTCAAAGTATCTTTCCTCTACGGATCCCGCCATCCGCCATACGGCCTATCGTGCTTTGGCGAAAATGTCGGCGCACGAAGCGGCCTTTTCCAAGGTCAACTCCGATGACACCGAAACTCGCAAAGCGGCTGCATGGGCACTGATGCGGATGCACAAGAAGGAGGTTGTGGATGGTTTGCTAGTGCGTTTGAAGTCTGAGAATATTCCTGAAAAGCGCCGCCCGCTTCTTTCTACCCTCGCTCGGCTTTATCACAAAGAAGCCGAGTGGAAGGGCGATTCATGGGGCACTCGTCCCGATACACGCGGGCCTTATTATGAGCTAGCGACTTGGGAAGAGTCGGGCCGGATCTTAGAAAATCTCAAAGTAATCCTGAAAGATGCTCCCGCCGAGGAAGCGGCCTTTATTATCACCAAACTAAACAAGAATCGTATTCCAGCGAATGACGCTTTGGACCGCATGATCGATCTTGCGCTTAAGGACGATAAGTTAATCCCAGTGGTCATTAAACAAATCGCGACGGGTGGAGCAGTTTCGGCCAAGGCTATACCTTTGGTTGTGAAGGGTGCCAGCGATCCTAAAACGCCAGCCGATGCTCTTGCTGGTGCGGTAAAGATTCTCGTGAACTCCGATGATAAATCATCTCTTCCCGCGGTTCTCAAAGCTTTGGCACAATTGGACAAAACTAAGGGTGCGGGTAAGCAGCAAACGGCTGCCAAAGGCCATTTTTTCAAAGCTGCCAAGTTGGAGAACCACCACCTTGCACTTGAGAAGATGGCGGCGGAGATGCTCGGCAGTCCTGCAGGAAAATATGCGGCGATGGCGGTGGTGACTTTGGCTTCCCGCAAGGGCGGATCTCCCGAGTCACGTGAAATGTCGCTCAAGGCGATCGATAAAGGATGGTCTGACCCTAAGCAGAAGATTGCCTTCATCAATGCGGCACGCGATTTACGGAATCCTGTGATCAATGATCGGATCCGTATTGCTTTCAGTGATCCTGATCAAGCGGTGGCGAAAGCCGCAAAAGATGCCGCAGGTCGACTTAAAATTCAGGCTCCTGGAGCGGATAAAACTCCAAAGATTGCCACCCTAAAACCAGAGGAAGCTTTGCAAAAGGTGACGGCTCACAAAGGGGAAGTGGCCCTAGGCCAGGCCATTTTCGCCCGAGCAACCTGCAATGCATGTCACACCGTATCGCAGGGTGAGAAGCAAAAAGGACCTTATCTGGGTAATATCGCCGAGACTTATCGGCGCAATGAACTCGTCGAAGCAATCCTCGTTCCGAATAAGACGATTGCACAGGGATTTACGACCAATGTTTTCAGCTTGAAGGATGGCAAGTCTTTCGTGGGATTTGTCACCGACGAAGCGGGAGCTAGCGTAAGTATTCGCGACATCAGCAGTGCTGAGCACACTTTCAAGAAGAGCGCAATTAAGGAGCGCTCTACTTTGCCAACCTCTCTAATGCCTCCGGGATTACTTTCTGGATTTACAGTGCATGAAGCCGCCAGCTTGTTAGATTATCTCGAATCGCTGGTGAAGAAGTAGATTGTGATGAGCTTAGAGTGGTCACAGGAGTGCCGGGATCACGATGATTGATGCCTCACAAGTGAGGCGAGTGGAAGAATCCCGTCATGGGGCCAAAGGGCCGGTGGGAATTGAGCTTCTCCTAGAGGGAAGATTCTAGGGGAAGGAAGGTTGGGTCGCTCTTCATAGGGATGAAGGGCGATGCCGGAGAGGTGACTGAACTTCGAAAAATCATCCGGCACGGGGCGAAGGAATATTGTCCGGTTACCGGGAGAAAGGGCGAGGCGTGAATTATTCTCAAAGATAATGGTCCAGGCGGTAGAGCGGGGGCTGTGCCAGAGGGCGTGGGATTTAGGATCCTGCGCCATAAGGTAGCGGGTTTCTTCGCGGAGGTTGGTGATGGCACCCGCTTCGGAAAGAGAGAGTGGACCGCGGGGATTCTGTTTTTCGAAATTGGTCATGGCTTCGGCGAGGAGTGGTCCGAAGGCACAGGGATCTTTGAGGTAGATGGTTTGGAGGGAGAGGCAGCCGGATTGGTTGAAGAGGCCGATGTCGCGTGCGGCGAGTTGGGCAGCTTTGGGAGTGGGCTCATCAATGATGGCAATGCCGATGCGATGACCGTGTCCGACAAAGGGAATTTCTAGCGGGCAAAGGCTTTGGAAATGGCGGATCGTATTATCGGAGCCAAAAACGACCATGGCATCGGCCTTCGGAATCCAGTGCGCGGGCAGTTCTCGGGAGACTTCGACGAAAGGTTGAAGTGGAATTGGGACTTCGAAATCTAGGAGGGTTTGCGAGGGGAGTTTGAGGAGGTTTTGAGCACCGAGGAGAACTCCATTTAGAAGAGTTTGAAAAGCGGCGTGTGGAGTGTTGCCGCTGATAATGTGAACGATATTTTTTGGAAGCCGGACCGTGGTGCCGGAGGCTTCACGTAAGAAGGTCTCCTCGAGCAGTTTGCGCGTAAGATTCCCCGTGAAAGGCTCAAGTTGCTCGCGGGAAGCTAGAATGAGGTCGATACGTTTGCTGAGGGTCATGACGATAGGGCTTGGTCGATGGTTCGGGAGCAACCTCGCGGGAGCGCTCCGGGATCGCGGCCAATGAGGGTGAACGAATCGTCTTCGTGGCGCACTGCAAAATCTTGAGTCCGGATCCCGCAAACGCTGTGGAGATTAGCGAGATCGTGGATGACAAGGTAGCCCGTTTCGCCAGGTGCGGCTTCACGTTCAGTTTCGGGATCTAGGATGAGATGGCGGCACCAGTGGGGGAAACGATGCGGCCCATCAGGGCCGGTGGCGTAGGCCTGGCTGGAGAGCTCGGTCATGCCGTATTCGTTATGAAGATGGTTGAGCGGGAGCTTGAAAAATCCGGAGACCTGAGAGTAGAAATCTGGCTTGGAAAGCGTAATAGAAGTGCCTTTGTATCCTCCGGTTTCGAGAAGGTGGGAGCCGGAGGGAAGAGGAATTGAGCCATGGATCTCCATGAGGTGCCGAAAGGCGAGGGCGGTGCCCATGAGGATGAGAGGCTGGCCAGAAGCCAAGTGGAGGAAAAGTTGACCAAGACGAAATTTGGAATTCTTCAGGAGAAAGCGGGAGTCGTTGCCATCATTGAGGTGGCGAAACATGTGGCTGAGAGATGATTGGGGAGATTCGAGATCGGAAGGAGCGAGGAAAAAGGTAGGGAGTTTTGGAAGTGGCCAGCCATAGGAAATGGCTTTTTCGTAAAGATGGGTTGATGGAAAATGGTGCGAGCCCTTAGTTTCGGTGGTCGTGCCAGAGGTGAGAAAGGTGATTCGGGTTTCTTGGCCGCAAGTCAGGGGGAAATCGGGGAGTTTGAAGGCGGCGGTGTGGACTGCGGGGATTTCTTCCCAGCGGGCAACAGTTTTGGGAGTTTTGTCTGTGGATCGCGCGAAGGCTGCGTAAGGGAGGTTGCGGTCGAATTGGTATCTAAAAATATCGAGAGCGAGCGCAGAGAATTCCTCGTCACTGGGGCTCGAGATCAGCTTTTTGACTCGGTGAATCAAGTTAGACTCGTCCGAGTCTTGTGGTGTGAGGTCTTCGATTTCAGTCATTTCGCTTCGGGTGGTGACTTGACAAGTTGGTCAAAGATCGCGATGAAGGGGGTAGTCGCAGTGCATTGATGCACTATCATCAACCCTTATTATTTTAAAAGCCATGTTTTCTCTGAAACACGCCCTCATGCTTCTTCTTTGCAGCTTGCTCTGTTTCAGCTGTACGATGCTAAGGCCTTCGCCATCATCCCCTCCTCCTGAAAATTTGCCAGTTGCCCGAGCGGTGGACCCTCTGTTCCCAAATACAACTGGGCAATTGGGAACTGAGGCTCAGCTCAAAGAAGCGCGCGATAGGGCCAATGCTGAGGCTAAGGCGCGTCGCGAAAGACTACAAAATGAGCAGCTAGCTAATGGAATCAATCCTGACTCTGGAACGACTGATGTGATTCAGCCGATCCCGCGCGAGCCAATCAAGCGAGTTAGCAAGTATCGCACAGCTCGTGCGATCGTTACCAAGCCTGGATATGTTTTTAACCCATGGACTAATAAGGCTGTTGATGTGCGTGGAATCCCAAGCGGAACGCTCATTCGCGACCCGAACGATGGGGATCCCGATCACAAGTTTAGAGTCCCCTAAGGGGGGCATCTGAGTTTTCCGGCGCCGGATTTCCCAAAGGAAATCCGGCTCTTTTTTTCAATTTCATGTCATTTTCCCGAATTACGATTCTTGGTCCAGGCCTTCTTGGAGGCTCGGTAGGGCTGGCCGCGTCTGGTGCAGGACACGAGGTGATTTTATGGGGAAGAAATCCTGAGCGAGTCGAGGTAGCCCTAAAGATTGGGTTAGAAGCGACTACTGATTTGAAGGATGCAATGAAGGAAGCTGATCTTATTATTTTGGCAGTTCCTGTTGGAGTGATGGGGCTCTTGTTTGAGTCGATAAGTGGGAATTTAAAACCAGGGGCAATCGTGACTGATGTGGGCAGTGTGAAGGCGCTTCCCCACCGGGTGGCAAAAGAACATGGGATCCCGTTTATCGGGAGCCATCCGATGGCTGGATCGGAGCAAACAGGAATTGAAGCGG
Organism: uncultured Verrucomicrobiales bacterium; assembly: GCA_949373085.1. GTDB lineage: Bacteria > Verrucomicrobiota > Verrucomicrobiia > Verrucomicrobiales > Akkermansiaceae > SW10. The sequence continues at coordinate 32,225 of CASICJ010000020.1, read as the reverse complement.
CGCGCGCTGATCTTTTTAAAGGAGCTGCTTGTGCTTTGACTAATGATCAAGAGAGGCCAAACGAGGAGCTACGAGCGGTTGCAAGCTTTTGGGAAAATTTAGGATGCGTTATTTCAGTCATGAATTCGAAAGATCACGATCGGGCGGTCGCACGGATCAGTCATCTTCCTCATGCCATGGCCGTTGCAACAGCTGGTGCCGCCTTGCGATTTTCTGGTGATGAATTTTTAGCGGCGGGAGGGTTTCGAGATACCACGCGAGTGGCGTCAGGAGATCCCGAGATGTGGGCTGAAATTATGGTGGAGAATCGGGCCGCGGTGACAGCTGCGCTGCATGATGCGCAAGTGGAGCTGCGAGAGATGCTTGATCACCTCGCTAAATCGGACAAGAAAGGGCTGCAAAGTTATCTTGCGAAAGTTAAAGCCCGCAAAGAGAATCCCTCCGGAAATTTATGAGTGAGACCATCCAAGTTAGTCCGCTAAAATCGATCACTGGCGAGCTCGCGGTCCCTGGAGATAAAAGTATTTCTCACCGTGCTGCTATTCTTGCGGGTCTATCCAATGGGTCTTGCTTTGTAGAAAATTTCCTCTCGAGCGAGGATTGTTTGAATACCCTGCTTGGAATGGCGCAACTTGGGGTTCGTTTTGAGGTTAAGAAAGGGACTGACGATTTGCCAGTTGATCTCCTCATTCATGGATGTGGCGGGGAATTACAGGCTCCGGCTGGCAAACTCGATTGTGGCAATTCCGGGACTGGAATGCGCCTTCTGTCAGGTGTCCTGGCCGCGCAGAAATTTGATAGCACTCTGATTGGTGACGAATCGCTTTCTGGCCGTCCGATGGACCGGATTATTACTCCGCTTGCCAAAATGGGAGCGCAGTTTGAAACGCGTGGGGCAAAGCCTGGTTGCGCCCCTCTTCAGATCACGGGCGGAGAGTTGAAGCCGATCACCTATGAGATGCCTATGGCGAGCGCTCAGGTAAAAAGCGCAATTTTGTTAGCAGGATTGTTCGCGCCCGGGACTACTACTGTGATTCAGCCGGCGACGAATCGAGATCACACCGAGCGGCTTTTAAACTCCTTTGGGGTGAATGTGAAAACTGAGGGTAACACCATTTCCATCGATGGGGGGCAGGTGGTTGAGGCCTGCGATCTAGTCGTGCCAGGAGATATTTCAAGCGCAGCTTTTTGGATTGTGGCAGCAGCTTGTGCTCCTGGATCGCATCTCATTATTAACAACGTGGGGCTTAACCCAACCCGGACCGCATTACTGGATGTTTTGATCCGAATGGGCGCAAAAATCGAAGTTCAGCTTGAGTATGAAGATGGTGGAGAACCCTTGGGCCGAATTGAAATTACGGGCGGCAAGCTCAAAGGTACTGAGATCTTGGAAGAGGAAGTGCCTAACCTTATTGATGAAGTTCCCATTCTAGCGGTGGCAGGCGCTTTGGCAGAAGGGGTGATGACAATTCGTAATGCTGCCGAGCTCCGGGTCAAAGAGACGGATCGTATCGAAACTACCATCAGGAATCTTCGCTTAATGGGTGGCGAGATTGAGGAATTTGAAGATGGAATGGTCATCACTGGTGGGCGGAATCTTAAGGGAGCTAAGATGGAAAGCTATGGCGACCACCGCATTGCCATGGCCTTTGCGATAGCAGGACTTTTGGCCAAAGAAGGCCAAACCACCATTGCGAATACGGCTTGCGTTTCTACGTCGTATCCGACTTTTACTCAACACCTTGAAATGTTTTGCCAATCATGAGTCAAACCCATCGTGCCGTGGCAATAGATGGTCCCGCTGCCTCGGGGAAAAGCACGGTCGCCGAGCGTCTCGCTGAATCGCTTGGACTCGTTATGGTGAATTCCGGTGCCATGTATCGCGGGGTCACCTGGCAGGTTTTACAGGAGGGGATTGATCCGGAAAATAGGGCCGCTGTGCTAGAGGCGATGTCCCGGATGCGAATCGACTGCGGCGTTAGAAATAATCTCTCCACCATCACCATTAATAATCGTTTGCTAACGACGGAGATCCGTAGTGCTAGAGTGAACGAACATGTTTCTAAGGTGGCATCAATTCCCGAAGTGCGCGAAAGGCTGGTGGCCATGCAGCGCGACTATCTTGGGGAATATGATGTTGTGATGGAGGGCCGTGACATTGGTTCGGTTGTCTTTCCAGATACTCCTTTTAAGCTGTACGTTAGCGCGTCTGAAGAGGTCAGGGCGGCTCGGCGTGCAAAAGATGGAGAGTCCGACGAAGTCGCAAAGCGGGATGCCGAAGATAGTAATCGTAAGGCCTCCCCGCTTAAAGTTGCAGAGGGTTCTATCATAATTGATTCCTCAGATCTTACGATTGATGGCACTGTTGACGCGGCTCGAGAAGCACTCATTAAACTTGGCTGGAAAGACTGAAATATGAAGACGACTTATTGGTTTGGGCACACCATTTTCCGTGCAGCGGCAAAGGCATTTTTTCGATATCAAGTGGTAGGCCGTGATAAGTTGATTACGGACGGATCAGTCTTGATTGCTTCAAACCACGAGAGCTTTTTGGATCCGCCGCTAGTTGGAATCGCTTACAATGATTCAGTTTATTACTTGGCTCGCAAGACCCTCTTTAGAGGGGTGACGAAATGGCTTTACTCAAGCTGGAATGCCATACCGATTGATCAGGAGGCTCCAGATATGAGCAGCCTTAAAAAAATTATCAGGATCCTCAAGAGTGGTGAACAGGTAGTCGTTTTTCCGGAAGGATCACGCACTTTGGATGGTGACTTGCAGCCAGGTGAAGCCGGAGTGGGATTGATCGCGGCCAAAAGTCAGGCGGTCATCCAGCCGGTGCGGATCTTTGGGGCTTTTAAAGCTTTACCGCGAGGAAGTGGGCGCCTGCGATTTCATCCGGTAACGATCGTTGTGGGAGATCCGGTTACATTGACTTCGGAGGAAAAGAAAGCCAAAGGGCGCGAGGCTTATCAGGCAATTTCAGATCGGATCATGGCAGAAATCGCCAAGATTAAGCATCCGTCTGAGAACTGAATTTTTCGAATTTTGAACGGATTGGTTGTCAGCGTGGACAAATGAGCAGACAATATTTTTAAATAGCAAATAAGCTGTCTCTCTCATGAAGCTGCAAATTGAATGCCCAAAATGCCCCCAGAGGTTCACGGTGAACGATGATCTTGTCGGTAAGACGGTTGAGTGTGGTTCCTGTAATCACCGTTTCCTGGTAGGGGAGGAGTCGATTTTTACTGAGCGTTCGAAGGTTTATCCCGGAGAGAATATAAAACGAGATGATGATTTTTTGAGTCGATTAGGGCGTGATCAATCGGCCTCGGAATCGCATCGGAAGGGGAAATCTACGGCAGGGGCGGGCCAGCCTAGAGTGGATGCCATCATGCCGGCTGGAGCAGGACAAAATATCGCGGTAGGTGCGGGAATCATTTTTCTTTTCCTCTATGCCTTCATTTTTTCTGTGGGGACTTCTGATGGGGGGATTTTTCAGGATATGATGAGGGGTAAACGTTATATCCTTGGGGGATTTGTTTGTCTCGTAGCAGGTGGCCTGATGCTTTTTGGTGCCAAGAATTGGAAGGGTAGGGCATTTCTACTCCTGCTCACGTTCGGAGGTGCACTTTTTGCTCTCATTCTTATTCGTCCTGTCTATTTGACACCTAAGGCTGTTTTGGATTCGGCTCCAGAGCCAGGTTTGGATGATTCAGGAGCTGACCCGATCGCCCTAATTCGCGAAGAGGCAGGTTATTATGCGATTGAGAAACAGTTGGAAGATCTTAAGGGAAAGTTTGGTGGCTTAGCCCCTCAACACCTTGTGGGGATCTTCATCAAGGATCTTTCCAGCAGTCAGTTCCACAACATCGAGAAATATTTCACGATCGAACTCAAAATCCCGCCTACGGAAGCGATTAGTCGTTATTCCCGTAATGGAGAGAAGGACAGTTTGATCGTGATTTCGGGATTCCCGATCGATTTTGATTTGGTGGTCAAGGTTTGTGATCCGAGGTTGGGGCGTGTGACAACTTATTCCGACTTACGCCTTATCGATTTAGAGCTTTCTGCTCTGCATGATTCGAAGGCGGATGTTGAACTGAGAAACAAGCTTTCTAATCCGCAGAACCCCTCGTACTTTAAAGAAAATCTCAATGAACTTAGAGCGCTAGATCCATTGAGAAGGAAAGACGCTGTCAGAGAATTAGCTGGGATCCCGCCAAACGTTGAGCGTCGTTACGGCGAAGAGATCATCGCAGAGTTTATCCGCTTGATCCGGACTGAGACTGATCCTCAGCTTTTTTCGGACCTAGGACGAGCTCTTTCGATTTGGGCTACGGACAACCCGGTAGCGGTGGATGTCGTTACCGAAAAAGTTGAGCAAATGGTAAGAACGAATTCCGATGCTCCAGCATCGTTTGTCGATTTTTTAGTTAAAGCGAATGGGGAAAAGGCCTCGCTAATAATTGACACTCTCTGGAGCAACAAGCCAGAAGTTTGGAGTAGCCAATATATTGCACTCGGAGTTTCTGCTGAGAAGAGAATGATCTTCCACTTGAATGGGCCGTCTATTCGAATCACGAAAGCTGCTGCCTCTGTCCTCGCTAGCATCGGCACCGAAAGGGCACTCCAACCGCTCGCTAAATACCAGAGTTCATCTGACCGTGAGCTAAAAGCTTTGGTGGAACGCGCGATCGCAGCGATTAAAGGCCGCTAGAAGTTGAGGGAGAAATCTCGTTCATGAAAAAACCCGCTCCTTCACAGAAGCGGGTTTTATATATTGGTTGCGTATGTGTGTGCAAAAACAATTTCGTCCTCGCGGACTCGTCAGTCAAACAATTCTGTCACAACCCGACAAGGAGAAGGTGAGATAAATAGTTTTTCAAGGGTTTGACTATCATCCCAGTCAATTTTAGTGGCAAAGTATATCGATTTCCAAGGTGGTATAAACTGTGATTAAATCAAGATTCATGAACCGATTGAAGATGATCATTCCGCCGATGCCGTGGCACAGCCCCCGTATACGAGTGAATGATGGTGACCGGGTGGTTTTGCTTCACGGACTTTGGCGAAGCGTCTGGGCAATGGAAGGGGCTGCGCGTTATTTACATCATTCTGGGTTCGAGACTCTGAACCTTCCTTATCCGTCTTTTCGGCAATCGGTAGATAAGATTGTTGATCATATTGCTCGGGAGATTGTTCCATCTTCTAAGCGGACACACTTTGTGACCCATTCAATGGGCGGAATTGTTCTGCGCTGTCTGGCGAAGCGCCATCCCGAGCTGATCACGGGTAATGTGGTCATGCTGGCTCCGCCAAATCAGGGGAGCGAGATTATCGATTGGTTAGAAGATTCTCCGCTCGGGCGCTTATCACTAGGACCGGGTGGAATGAGTCTATCGACGAATCGATTGCCCCAGGAGGTGCCGCCTTTTGATGGAAGCAATGATGTTTCGGTTATTATGGGCCGCAGGAATCTGGTGCCGATTTTCGACTTTCTGCTCGAGGGAGAGCATGACGGGATAGTGACTGTCGAGGGTGGTCAAGTCGAGGGTATCAAACGCCTCGAAGTGGTGGACGCTGACCACACGTTCATCATGGGGGAAAAACTTGTCCTCAAGCGAGTTGCAGAGCTGTTGAAACACTAGTCGACGCCTGTAACACGAGCCCTGGGGCTTTCTTGGAAGCTTGCTCTAATGAGTTTTTGCGAAAGGGATTCTTGTTTTGTCGTGTGGGCTTGCTTTGAGGGGAAGAGCGGGGCAATTTTTCATCTATGAACATATTGGGAAGTATCATAATTGGTGTTTCGGTTTTCGGAGCGACGCAAGCAGAGATCGTAATTAACGAGATCCACTACAACAGTCGCCCTAATGATGCGCAGGATGAATTTGTGGAACTCTACAATTCGGGAGACACTCTTGTTGATCTGAGCGAGTGGTTTTTCAACGATGGATTTGATTATACATTTCCGGTGGGAACGCAAATCGGAGTGGGTGGATATGTGGTAGTCGCAAAGAATCCGGTAGCCTTGCTCGGACGCTATGGCATAAGAGCGCTAGGGCCGTTTGAGGGTGGACTATCGGGTGAAGGGGAGCGGATCGAACTACGAAGAGCAGATGGTTCAGTGGCTGATGAAGTTAACTATCAGGATAATTTCCCGTGGCCGACGGCAGCAGGTGGCGGTGGATCCTCGATGGAGTTAATTTATCCGGGTTTAGATAATGATCTGGGTGGATCTTGGCGTAGTTCCCAGATCGTGGTCTTGCCTAAGTTGACTTATCTGCCCGAGGACGGTCCGGGGTGGCGTTGGCGACCTGGAACTAGTGAGGCTTCGGCGCCCATCAATTCGTGGACCGAAGCGAGCTTTGTGGAAGACGAAACTTGGGTGAAACAAATCTTGCCGATTGGCTTTGGTAGGGTTGGGACGCAGAGCTTTAATCCACCGATCACTGGAATGGTTGGAAATTACACAAGTTGTTTTTTCCGGAATGAATTTCAAATTGTCGATGGAGAAGTACCTCAGGAGATCCTGCTGCGATATCTTCTCGATGATGGCATGGTCGTCTACATCAATGGATCGGAGGTTTTTCGGACGGATAATATGGCGGCTGGCCAGTTGGCTTACGATGATGAATCAGGAGGTTCGGGTGATGAAAATAATTGGCAGGAAGCGTCGATTACTGGCGGTGCAGCTGGGCTGAAGGAGGGAACCAATGTGATTGCGATTCATGCCTTTAATACCTCGCTCGGAAGTAATGATTTTGGTTTGAATATAGAGTTGCTTCGTCCAGAGCCAGACACCGAAGCTGACCCAGAACCATCAGCGGGTTTGGTGAACACGGTTTTTTCAGAAGTGGCCCCTCCCTCTATCCGGCAGGTTAGCCATTCTCCCGAACAACCGGCGGTTGGCGAGTCAACCGTGATCACGGCGAAAGTGACGGACCCCGGTGGTGTGGCTTCAGTGAGACTGGAAGTTCAGGATGTCGCTCCAGGAGTTTATGTGCCCGCATTTGTGGCAAAAACAACTCGGGCGCTCCTTTCTAATCCAACAGCGCCTCGCGCTGAGAATCCCGCTTACGAGCGGGATTGGGCTTCACGGCTCATGACTGATGATGGAATTGGTGCTGACAAAGTGGCTGGGGATGGGGTTTATTCGGCGATTTTAGAATCGCGGCCGAACCGGACCTTGGTGCGCTACCGCATCACGGTAGAGGATATGGAAGGGGAATCGGTAAGGGTTCCCTATGCAGATGACGAGCGTTTGAACTTTGCGTATTTCCAGTATGACGGGATTCCAGATTACCAGACGAACGTCGGTACTTTTTCTTCGAGCGAAGTTCAGTCGGTTCCGGTCTATCACGTCTTAACTACAGCTGCGAATTTTAACCAAGCGGTGGGTTACAATGGATCGGACCAAATTAGCCGTGACAATTACGATGCCCGGAGTGAATACAATTGGAATTGTACTTTTGTCTACGAGGGTAAGGTGTTCGATAACGTGAAATATCGACTTCGTCAGCGAAATGCTCGTTACAGCGGGAGTGGGAAGCGAAGTCTTAAGTTCCGATTTAATCGCGGAAATTATCCCACTTTCCGCGATATGAATGGCGATAAATATACCGAACCTTGGAAATTTCTCTCAACCCACAAGATGCTGAGTTCTCGTTCTAATTATTATACTTGGGGATTGTTTCAGGCAACGAATCACTTGATGTGGAACCTAACTGGAACACCGGCGCCATACACGCATTGGGGACACTTTCGGATTGTTCAAGGTGCGGAGGAATACACCACTCAACATGTTGGCGATTATTACGGGATGTTGCTCGCGATGGAGGAATATGATTCGCGCTTTCTTGATTCTCACGACATGGAAAAGGGGAATCTTTACAAGTTAATCAGTGGGCGAACCAACGGTAAGGATGTGCAGCGGTATCAAGGTGCTGAATCAGTTGCCAACGCCTCTGACTTTTCCACGATCATCAACCAGCTTACACCAGCGCGCGATGATAATTGGCTCCGTGAACAGGTGAATTGGGATAGCTGGAATCGTTACCATGCGGTGGTTGACATGATTCGGCACTACGATGTGAGACCAAATCGCGGTGAGCATTTAAAAAACCGAGCTTACTATTTTGAGCCATCTGCGACTAATCCGCGAGGTCGTCTAAATGTTCTTCCTTGGGATTCTGACACCAGTTGGGGACCAAATTGGAACGATGGTATGGACTTCCCCAAGCAAGCCATTTTTGGTTCCAATCAGACTAATCCCGTGCCACGAGGCGAGTTTGGGCTAGAATATTATAATACGATAAGGGAGATGCGTGATCTCGTGTGGACCGAGGAGCAGATCTCACTCATGATCGATCCTTTGGCGGCCAAGATTGACCAATTGGTTCCGGCTGACCGAGCTCGGTGGTTGGGCTCGCCAAACGGTTCTCAAAATTATCCGCTGATTGAGCCTCGCGTGGCTGATATGAAGAAGTTTGCCTTCGCTGGTCGCAATCGGGATGGCTCCGGGGAGATTTGGACAGGTGGAAATAATACCATGCCGTCTATTTCCCAGGACAACGGGGCATCGGGAGATTTTGGGAGGGATGCCTATCTTGATGCTCTTGTTGCTGATGCTAAGTTACCGGCTAAGCCCGAGATCAATTATTCGGGTGAGGCAGGGTTCCCACAGGATGGTCTTTCATTTACGAGTAGCAATTTTTCAGATCCACAGGGCGTCAATACTTTCCAGTCCATGGAATGGCGTCTCGCTGAGGTCACAAGCCTCGGTGGAGGAGTGCGCGCGATCATGGCCCCAGGTCGGATTTGGAGTTACCAGGATAACAACATTGATGAGGGCGTAGCTTGGCGTGAAGTTGGCTTTGATGACAGTGGTTGGAAGACTGGAGCTGCTCCGCTTGGGTTTGGCCGCGTGAATGGTATTAATATGGCCACCACCACCACCTCACGAATCCCGACCACTTACTTTCGGACTACTGTTAATGTGGTCGATTTAGATTTGATCGATGGCTTTCTCTTCAAGTTGCTCGTCGATGATGGCGCAATTGTTTATGTCAATGGTCAGGAAGCATTTCGCGAGGGCTTCGATCCGGATACCGTAGTGGGTCACGACGTGCTCTCAGATTCTTCGGGGAACGAATCTGATTTTGATGAATTTGTAGTGAATGCCGACTTCTTTATCGAAGGAGAGAATGTCATTGCGATTGAGGTTCATAATACCTCTCTGGGAAGTAATGACATGGGATTTGAAATGTCGCTTGATGCTCAGGAAGTGCTTCTTCCTCCTGGTGAAAACCCCTCATTTGAATGGACAACGACTTGGGAATCCGGCGAGCTCACTACCTTTAAGGCCGAAGTTGGTGTGCCATCGGTCGCGCGGGTTGGTCTGACTTACCGAGCTCGGGTCCGACATGAAGACACGACCGGGCGCTGGAGTAATTGGTCGGAACCAGTCGAATTCATGGTTGGCACACCCTCTATCCAGTCTTTTCTAGATGGCATTGTCATCAGTAAAATCATGTATCATCCGCTGCCACCGTCTGCTTCCGAATTGGCCGCGATCCCTTCTTTAGAGGAAGGTGATTTCGAATGGATTGAGATCATGAACATTGGCGCAGGAGAACTTGACCTGAACAATCTGCGTTTCACCAAGGGGGTTGAATTCGACTTTGTAAATGGAAGCAAATCGACGATTGCGGCAGGGGAGCGCCTGCTGGTGGTTGCAAACGTGGAAGCCTTTAACTTACGTCACGGATTTGCAAATACCCCTGATTTTGTCTTGGGCGAGTTTTCGAATCGTCTCTCGAATGGAGGAGAGCGTATTAAGCTATCTTTTGGTGCCGGAACTCTGGTGCGCGAAGTCAGCTATGATGATCGATTGCCTTGGCCGGAGTCGGCAGACGGGAGCGGGGCGAGTTTGGTGTGGGTTGATGGATTTGGTGAGACGGCTGGTGACTGGCGCCCGAGTGTGGGAGAGAATGGTGCTCCCGCTGTCGATGACGGGCTTCCGTTCACAGGCGATTTAAATCTCTATGCTTTACGAAGTCTCCCTGAGGGTTCAGTGGTCGAATTAGGCGGCGAGTTTTTTGCCGAAGTGTCTTTTGATCGTCAGATTAATGCCGATCGCGCCCGTATCCTCGTGCAATCCTCAGCTGATGTCGAAGCGTGGAGCAATGCACAGGTCACGAAAGTTTCAGAGGTTTTCGGGGAAGGTGAGACTAGCCGTGTGACCTTCCGAACAAATGACCCTATTACAAGCACGCGCGGTTTTTACCGGCTTAAATTACAATTGAAATAGGATCTTTTCCACTTCAAGCGAGACCGAGGAGGTCTTTTGATTTCGGGGCTTTTTTTCGGGCGGGTCTTGCGCCAACTTCTCTCCATGAACGAGACACTTTCTCAGAAGCTTTTCGCCAAGGCTAAGACTGTGATTCCCGGTGGGGTGAATTCGCCGGTGAGAGCTTTTCGGAATGTCGACGGTGATCCCTTTTTTGTGCGGCGTGCCAAAGGGGCTCGCATTGAAGATGTTGATGGCAATTCTTTGATCGACTACATTGGTTCATGGGGCCCTAATATTCTCGGGCACGCTCCAAATTCTATCATCGGGGCGATCCACCAGGCTGCTAAAGATGGTATCTCTTACGGGATTCCTAACCCCAAGGAAGTCGAAATGGCCCAGCTTATTACAGAGTGGGTTCCATCGGTTGAGAAGGTGCGAATGGTGAACTCAGGAACGGAAGCTACGATGTCGGCGATCCGTCTGGCCCGCGGCTTCACGGGGCGGGATAAGATCGTGAAATTTGAGGGTTGTTACCATGGTCATGCTGACTCTTTGCTGGTGGCGGCGGGATCGGGCGCGCTGACTTTTGGAGAGCCTGATTCAGCAGGGGTTCCGAAGTCTTTCGCGAATGAGACGATCACTTTACCTTACAATGATGTTGAGCGCCTTGAAGAGGTTTTTGCGCAGTTCGGGGAGCAGATTGCGGCCATCATTGTTGAATCTTACCCTGCCAATGCTGGCCTCGTTTTTCCGCGTGAAGGATATCTGACAAAGCTTCGTGAGATCACCAAAGCAAACGGAGCGCTCGTCATCTTCGATGAGGTTATGACGGGTTTTCGCTTAGCTAAAGGTGGAGTGCAGGAGCTTGAGAACTTTGACCCTGACCTCACCGCTATGGGCAAGGTGATTGGAGGTGGACTTCCGGTTGGGGCATTCGGGGGACGCGCTGACATTATGGATATGCTCGCTCCGGATGGCCCCGTTTATCAGGCCGGAACTTTAAGCGGAAACCCCCTTGCGATGACAGCGGGCCTGACTCAGCTCCGCGAACTTGAACAAAAAGGTGCTTACAATTATCTCGCGGATATCGGGGCTCAAATGGCGGATGGGCTCCGAAGAATTTTCACTGAGAAGGGTATGCCTCATCGCGTGAACCAAGTGGGTTCAATGTTTTGCCTCTATTTCGTGGACGAGGAGATCGTGAATGTCGAAACTGTGCAAAAGCAGGATTTTGAGACTTTTAAGAAGCTCTTCTGGGGATGTCTCGAAGCCGGGGTTTATTTGGCCCCAAGTCCATACGAAACCGGTTTTATTTCAGCGGCTCACACTAGAGGTGACATCGACGATACTCTCGATGTCATCGAACAAGTGGTCGCGAAATGGTAGGGGCAGGGGTGACGCGTTATTTCAAGCAGATGAATATCTGTTGATTTCGTTTGTAAGCTACCCAAGTAGACACCAAAACCCTGATGTCTCGGCAGATTTAGTCGGTCGTGAGTATTTTACCGGAAAACTATTGTAGCGAAACCGCAAGACTTTCGGCTTGGTTTTCGTTTTATAATTGGAAGTCTGCTTTCGCCACTCTGTGCTAAACTATGGAGATGATGGTCAATGAAACTTCCTGCAGTTCTAAGTTATGAAAAAACTCTTCATTTTGGCTTTCTTTCCAGGCGTTTTGTCCGCTGGAACGATCGATTTTAATCGTGACGTGCGCCCGATCCTTTCGGATACCTGCTTTAAATGTCACGGGCCGGGTGAAACGAAAGGCGACTTGCGCCTCGACGATCGAGAGGATGCGCTGGATGCCGGAGTTCTTTCTCCAGGAGATGTCGCAAAGAGCGAGATCGTCAAGCGCCTCAAGACGGCTGATCCCGACGACCTAATGCCTCCACCCGAGTCCAACAAAACTTTGACTCCAAAGCAGATCCAGATCCTCGAAACCTGGATCGCGGAAGGTGCGGAATATGATGATCACTGGTCCCTAGTTTCGCCAAGGAGCGATGATGCGGTGAACTCGCTCGACCACTTTATCGATAAACGGATCGGGGAGGCCGGTCTCAAGCCACAACCGGAAGCTGATCGACGAACCCAAATTCGCCGTGTCACGCTTGATCTCACCGGCTTGCCTCCAACTCCGGAAGAAGTGGAGCAATTTATCGCTGACAGGTCACCGGAAGCTTACCCAAAATTAGTTGATCGTCTCCTCGCTTCGAAAGCTTACGGTGAGCGGATGGCCTTGGCTTGGATGGACGCCGCACGCTATGGCGACTCCAGTGTGATGCATGCCGATGGGCCCCGCTTCATGTGGCCTTGGCGCGATTGGATTATCAAGGCTTACAACAGCAATATGCCTTTTGATCAATTTACGATTGAGCAAATTGCTGGCGATCTTCTTCCCGAGGCCACTGTTTCCCAGAAGGTTGCATCGGGGTTCAATCGTAATCATGCAACGAGCGATGAGGGAGGGGCATTCGCCGAAGAGTTGCGGGTTGAGTATGTTGCAGATCGTGTTCAAACCACCGCAAATGTCTGGATGGGGCTCACTATGGAGTGTGCCCAATGCCACGACCACAAATACGATCCAATTTCTCAAAAAGAATATTACCAGTTTTTCGCGTTTTTTAATAACACCACTGACCCGGGAATGCAGACCAGAAATGGAAACCAGGCCCCGTTCGTGGAGGTGCCCGATGAGGCGCACCTGAAGCGTCTTGCGGAGTTACATAAACAGGTGACTGCCTCTGATCAGGAGATTGAAGATTATCGCACCACTGCGGCCAAGAGCCCAGAATTTCAAGGGTGGATTACTAAAAAATCAGAGGAAGCGCGTAAGAGCCGGGGTACGAAGCAACCGGAGGGATTAGTTCATTGGTTTCCCATCAATGATTCGGCAAAAGACTTTCGCGATGAACTCACAGGCTCAGCCGCTGTGGCCGAGAAAGGAAAATTTGAAGTCTCTGATCGCGAGACTTCTAAGGCTCTCAAATTGAATGGAGGCACGCAGTTTAAATTCGATACTCCGGTGAACGTAGAATTCAATCTGCCATTCAGTATCTCCGGTTGGATTAAGCCGAATGGGAAACCGACCGGTGCCATCCTTTCCAAGATGGATGATAAGGCGAGTTTTCGGGGGTTTGACCTCTGGATGGAAGGCGGGAAGATAGGAACACACATCGTAAATAGTTGGCAGGAAAATGCCCTCAAGGTGGTTACGAATGAGACTCTAAAGCCGAATGAATGGCAGCATGTCGTTTTGACCTACGACGGGAAACAAAAGGCCTCAGGTTTGAAGATCTTCATTGATGGCAGGCTTGCGACCAACCAGGTGCAAGTGGACACTCTCAAAGGGACGATCAAAACCAGCCAACCGCTGCGCATCGGAAGTCGTTCGACTAGCGCGAACTGGAAAGGCGAGGTTGACGATCTCCGCGTATACAGCCGGGCGTTGAGGGAGGATGAACTTGCCGCCGCCGCGGGAGGTGATCCGGTTCAGGAGATCCTTGCCGCTGCGACCAAGGATCGCACACCGGGCGATAACCAAATCCTTCTCGCTCGCTATTTGGCCAGTCAGGACAAGGCCTTTAAGGGCCTAATTGCGGATAAGGCAAAACTCGAAAAACAACGTTCTGATTTAAATCGCAAACCGGTCACCTCGATGATCATGCAGGATAATCCTCCCAATAAAATGCGGATGACCTACGTGCTTGATCGCGGTGCTTATGATTCGCCCAAGAAGGAAGAAGTCATTACGGCTGCGGTTCCTAAAGCTCTGCCTCCTCTGCCGGATGGCGCGCCTGCAAACCGGCTGGGACTTGCTCAGTGGCTGACTCAGCCTTCTCATCCGCTCACTGCGAGGGTTGCTGTGAATCGCTACTGGATGATGCTGTTCGGCGAAGGCTTAGTTCGTTCGGTTGGTGACTTTGGCGCACAAAGCACACCACCAACTCATCCTGGATTGCTCGATTGGCTTGCGGTGGACTTTATGGAAAGTGGATGGGACGTGAAGCGCATGCTTAAGCAGCTCGTGACATCGAAAACCTACCGGAGAAGCTCAAAGATTGAGTCGATGCACCGTGAGAAAGATTCCGAAAATGAACTTTTAGCCCGCGCACCTCGGTTTCGCCTTCAGGGTGAATTTATTCGCGATCATGCTCTCGTGGTCAGTGGCTTGTTGAATCCAATGGTTGGGGGCCCCGGGGTGAAGCCTTATCAGCCAGCGAACATCTGGAATGAGGTCAGCCTCAATGGTGGACTTCGGTACGCACAGGACAAGGGCGATAAACTTTATCGACGCTCGATGTATACGTATTGGAAGCGCAGTTCACCCATGCCGAATATGTTAATTTTTGATTCACCGAGTCGTGAAAAATGTGTCATCCAGCGTCAGCGGACCAACACCCCTCTTCAGGCCCTTGTGACTCTCAATGATCCGCAGTTTCTGGAAGCGGCCCGTGCTTTCGCCGAACGCTTGCTCAAATCTGACAAGAGCGGCCCGGCAGACCGAATTGATCTCGCTTATCGTTATGCGACCGCCCGGTTAGCCACTGGGAGGGAAGTCAAAATTCTCACCAAGCTTTATCAAGAAAATCTGGCACGTTTCCAATCGGCTCCTGAGACCGCCAAGGAATTCCTCAAAGTGGGAGAGTCGCCCCGTGACGAATCTTTTGACGCATCTGAGCATGCCGCCTGGATGGTCGTTGCCCAAACCATTATGAACCTCGACGAGTCGCTCACCCGTAATTAGTCGCTCACCCGAATTATAAAGCCATGCAACCTTTTAATCCTCTTCTTGAAACCCGCCGTCAGTTTCTTCTTCGTACGGGAAATGGGATCGGCGCGGCAGCTCTAAGCACCATGTTGAACCCGTCCCTTATCGGCTCAGCGATGGGCGAGGGGATGCAGCAATATGGTGGATTGCCTAGTATTCCTCATTTTCCCGGGAAGGCGAAGCGTGTCATTTATATGTTCATGGCTGGAGGGCCGAGTCATATTGACCTCTTCGATTACAAGCCCATCCAGCGGAAGCTTCACGGCACGGAGCTCCCTGATTCGGTGCGCCAAGATCAGCGTCTTACTGGGATGTCGAGCGGGCAGAAATCCTTCCCCTGTGTCGCTCCCATGTTCGAGTTTGGGCAGTATGGCGAACATCAAACTTGGGTGAACAAGGATCTTCTGCCGCACACTGCGGGGGTCGTTGATAAGATCACCATCATAAAGTCGCTTCACACTGAAGCGGTGAATCATGATCCAGCCATCACTTTCATCAACACTGGAGCCCAGCAACAGGGGAAACCTTCAATGGGTGCTTGGTTGAGTTATGGAATGGGTTCGGTGAATGAAAACATGCCCGGATATGTTGTGATGATTTCGCGCGGCCGCGGTCAGCTTCAGGCACTTTACGATCGTCTTTGGGGGAGTGGTTTCCTTCCGGCAAAACATCAAGGCGTGAAGCTTCGCAGTGCTGGGGAACCGGTCTTGTACCTCAAGAACCCAAAGGGCTTCGATCGTGATGCCCGCCGTGGCCAGCTCGATAGTCTCGAGCAACTCAATGAGTTGAATTATGATAAGTTTGCGGACCCAGAAATTCAGGCTCGGATCTCGCAATATGAGCTGGCTTTTCGCATGCAGTCCGAAGTGCCCGGCCTCATGGATATTGAAGGCGAACCGGATCACGTGAAGGAGCTATATGGTCCTCAAACTGATAAGCCTGGAAGCTTTGCTCGGAACTGCCTTTTGGCTCGGCGGATGGCTGAAAAAGGAGTTCGATATATTCAACTTTTCCACCGTGGCTGGGATCAGCATGGCGCTCTGCCATCGAAAATCCGGCAGCAATGCGAGGACATCGACCAACCGGCTGCCGCTCTGCTCAAAGACCTTGATCAGCGAGGCATGCTCGACGACACCCTCGTCGTCTTCGGTGGTGAATTTGGACGTACTATCTATTCTCAAGGTAAGCTGACCAAAGATAATCATGGCCGTGATCACCATGGGCGATGCTTCTCAATGTGGATGGCTGGTGCCGGAGTAAAACGCGGGTTCGAGTATGGAAAGACTGATGATCACAGCTACAACATCGTCGAAAATCCTGTTCATATCCGTGACATGAATGCCACGATCCTGCACCAGTTGGGCATCGATCACAACAAGCTCACCTTTAAGTATCAAGGGCTGGACCAACGCCTTACGGGAGTGGAGGAAGCGCACGTGGTAAAAGATATTTTGGCTTAGGAAGCTGAAAATAAGAACGGCCTAAATTACTCTCGGGTGTTGACGAGAGGTGTGAGGATGGCAAGTCTTATGGATGCGTATTCTACTTTCGCTGATTTTAATTTTACCGGGTTTTGGCGCGGAGCGTCTGAACGTTATCCTATTCATAACCGATGATCAGTCGCCGATAGCAGGCTGTTACGGTAATTCTGTGATTAAAACGCCTCACTTAGATGCGCTGGCCAAAGAAGGCACAATGTTTACCCAGGCCTTTGCCACAACGGCCTCCTGTTCGGCTTCTCGTTCGGTGATTCTTTCCGGGCTGCACAACCACTTTAATGGACAATATGGCCACACTCATAACTTTCATAAGTTTGAGTCTTTTCCGTCAATGCGAGCTTTTGCACTTCCTCAGCTGATGGCGCAGGCTGGTTATCGCACGGTGCAGATTGGCAAACTTCATGTGGCACCCGAATCGGTTTTTCATTTTGATCAATACCTAAAAGGAAACCCCCGGAATGCGGTCCAAATGGCGGAAGTTTGTAAGCCAGTTTTCAAAGACGAAAGCGAGAAGCCTTTCTTTTTGTATTTCGCGACTTCTGATCCCCATCGGGGAGGTGGACGTGATCAAACTTTTTCGGGAGAGCATAAGCCGGATCGGTTCGGTAATCTTCCCAAAAAGAAGGCATACCCAGGAGTGGAAGAGGTGTTCTATGATCCGGGAAAAGTGATTGTGCCGGGATTTCTTCCCGACACTCCGGAGTCGCGTGCCGAAATCGCCAACTACTACCAATCGTGTTCGCGAATTGATCAAGGGTTGGGTCGTCTGGTTGAGCTTCTTAAGAAAAATGGCAAGTGGGACAATACCGTCATCATTTACACGGCAGATCACGGAATGGCATTTCCTGGAGCAAAGACAACGGTCTATGAAGCGGGACTGCGAGTGCCGTTTGTGGTTCGTCATCCTGGAGTAGAGAAGAAGGGAAGGACCAATGAGGCGATGCTGTCGCACACGGATCTGACTCCGACCATTTTAGATCTCGCAGGTGCGTTAAATCAGAAAAAAACGGCGCCAAGCAAGCCGCTTCCCTTTGATAAAGTTGGGGTTGGCGAAAATGCAGGCAAACGGCCTGTTAAATATCACGGTCGTTCTTGGCTGCCAATTCTTGAAGAAACGAAGCCAGAGGGTTGGGACGAGGTTTCGGCCTCACATACGTTTCATGAAATCCAAATGTATTATCCGATGCGTGTGATTCGTGACCGCAAATACAAATTGATTTGGAATATCGCGCACCGTCAGCCTTATCCTTTTGCATCGGACCTTTGGATTGCTGCTACCTGGCAGGCCCAGTGGTCGAAAGGTAAGAATGCGGACTATGGTGGGCGAACGGTGGACTCGTATATTAATCGCCCCGAGTTTGAGTTTTTCGATATTATTTCCGATCCCAACGAAAGTCGCAATTTAGCGAATGAACCGGTTCATGAAGCTGTTCTGGCTAGCTATAAAGACCGTCTCAAAATCGAGCAGAGGCGCACGGGCGATCCTTGGATTATGAAGTGGGAATACGAGTAATAATCGTGGACGACTCAGCGCTGGGTGCACCGAAAATCTATGAATTCCATTCATAGATATGATGTATAAATTTATTAATAAGACATCTTAATTTATTTGTGAGTCAAATGACATCTCATTAAGATCAAGACCGAAAAGCCTGACGGCGCTTAACCAATTTGTGAGAATCTTAAAGAGTTGGCACAAAAAACGCTGATTGTAATCAGAGTCTCAGGCATCGATTGCTCAACGTCGTTGAAAGGCTTTATTAAACCAAAAAAGTGAAACTAATGAAAAGACATACTCAAGCAACCTTTGGAATCCTCGGCTTAGCACTTGTTGCTGGTGCCTCTCAAGCATCTGCCGATGTTGAGTCCCTTATCGGGAGTGAAGTTTCCGGGGAAATTTCCGCCGGCTGGGATAGCCGCTACTTCTACCGTGGCCTTTGGTTCGGTGACGAAACCACTTGGACTAACGCTTCGTTCTCGAAGGAACTTGCTTCAAACTTAACAGGTAGCGTGAATTTATTCTACACCGACGTGATGGATGATGCCCTTTCCTACTCTGAGGGTAATCTCGGTGCAGCTCTTTCTTACGACCTTGGCTGCGGCACCTTGGATCTTGGGTTCGTTCACTTCCGTTTCTATGATGGTTTTGCCGGAACTTCTCGCGGTGGTGTTCGCGGAACTGGCATCGCTGGTAACGACGAGGCTAACGAACTTAATTTGAAGTACTCTCAAGATATTCTTGGTGGTTTTTCAGGGCATGTGCTGATTGGTCGTGACCTCACGATTGATGGGACATATGGCGAAATTGGTGTGAGTAAGAGCTATGAACTCAGTGAGAGTGTCGGGCTCGATTTCTCCCTGACAGCAGGTTACAGCCTGGATAGCTACTACACCTTTGAGGGTGATGAGTCTGACGATTGGACACACGTGCTAATTAGCTTGGCACTCCCAATGACCTTGACTGAAACAGCAAGCTTAACTCCATACGTTTCGGCTAACATTTCCAAGGACGCTCGTGATACCACCAACTCAGGTGCTGATCGCGGCGACACTGAGGTCTACTACGGGGCTTCTCTCGCAATCAGCTTCTAGAGATTTAGAATTTTAATTCTCAGCTCTATAGCATTACCGCATCTTGCCTCACGGCAGGATGCGGTTTTTTCTATTCCGGATAGCTGGCTTCCTTAAAGCCTTGGTGAGTTTTGATGTTACGTTCTCCCGCCTTGAGTTCTAGTTCACGGCGTTTGAGGAACTCTCGAGAGATCATCTGTGCCTTTTGGCGATCCTTGAGATCGTAGTCCCAAAATTCCTGAACCACTTTTTCCGCAGCCGGGAAATGTGATCCGTCATCGCCGACCCGTTTTCTGGTCTCGGCGAGCTGTCTCTTGAGATCAGCGACAAGTTCGGCGTGATTAGGGTCATCGTAAAGGTTGATTGTTTCGTGCGGGTCCGTCGTTAGGTCATAGAGTTCCCAGCCGGGAGGGGTTTGATAACCCCCATCATAGTTGCAGCCATAAAAGTAAATTAGCTTGTGCGTCTTGGTGCGAATTCCAACGTGCGCCGGGTTGTCGTGGTGAACCATATGCATCCAGTAGCGATAGTAAGCGGTTTGCTTCCACCCCTCGGGTTCCTTGCCCGTTTCAAGGTGTTTTTTGAACGATTTACCCTGCATTGAAGAAGGGATTTTGAGACCTGCCATGTCAAGCATGGTGGGTCCGAAGTCGACGTTCTCGACGCAGCTATCAATCACGGTGCCAGGGTTGATGGACTTGGGGTAGCGAACAAGGAGGGGCATTCGCTGAGATTCCTCATACATCCAGCGCTTATCTTGGAAATCGTGCTCGCCCAGCATGAAGCCTTGGTCTCCAGTGTAGATAATGATGGTGTTGTCCATCTGACCGGTTTCTTCGAGGTGCTTGAAAAGGCGGGCAAGGTTATCATCGATGCCTCTTACGCAACGGAGGAATTTTTTAAGATAGGCATTGTAAGCTAGGCGCGTGTTGTCCTTTTCGTTGTAATTTTTTGAATCGAAGTTTCTGGGAAATTCTGCAGGAAAGCGTGGAGGAAGATCGATAAGGTAGTTACGTCTGGGATTACGAGAACCGTTTGAAGTGCCAATGTGCGGAATGAGTTCATCGCGATGTCCTCGAGTGGCGATTGAGCCCCATTTTGGGTGGCGCTTCCAAAGGGTTTCTGGCTCAGGGACTTTAATGTTTTTCAAAAATCCTTCATAGCGAGGCGCGTTTTCAAAGTAATCGTGTGGGGCTTTGTAGTGATGCATTAGAAAGAAGGGTTTTTCTTGATTCCATCCGTCTTTTAACCAGTCGAGAGTGAGATTTGTAATGACGTCGGTGGAGTGCTGTCCTTCGAACTTGATGGTATTTTTCTTCCACGCCCTGTCTCCCCGAATACGGAACTCAGGGTTGAAGTAAGAGCCCTGTCCTGCCAAGACCGAATAGTAATCGAAATCGGCAGGCTCGTCCTTGAGATGCCATTTCCCGATCATGGCGGTGTGGTATCCTGCTTTGCCGAACTCGATGGCAAGGGTTTGCTTGCCTGGAGGGACGCGTCCAGCAAGATCAAAAGCGTTGTTATTATGATTATATTCCCCGGTAAGAACGCAGGCGCGCGAGGGAGAACAGATAGCATTGGTGCAGAAGGCATTTTTAAAAAGTGCCCCTTCTTTGGCGATCCGGTCGATGGTGGGAGTTGGAGCGACTTCTGCGAGGCGACTGCCGTAAGCGGATATTCCATGGGCCGCGTGATCGTCCGACATGATGAAGAGAATGTTGGGGCGGGAGTCGTGGCCGCCGTGATGATCGGCAAAGGAAAGGGCGGGCCAGAGGGTGAGGAGCGTGAAAAATCTAGAGGTCATCTTTTGGTAGGGTTAAGGGAACATTCTGCTGGAGCAACGAGAAAAGCATATTGAGGAGGAGTGAGGGATCCCTATTCTCGCTGTGGATGAATGGAGCGATCTGGAGGTCGTTAAGATTCCTTTTGATTTTGCGATTGGAGCGGACCTCTAAATTCTTGGGATTGTGGGATTGAAAAACGATCAGGGCAACCTAAGAGTTAGAGTATGACAAAGATCGTTCTCGCGGGTTTTTTGGGTATGTTACTCGTGGCGTTTGTCAGCGCCCGAACATGGACCGATAAAAAAGGTCGCAAGATTGAGGCTGAGTATCTCTCACAGACCAAGGATGCGGTGCTATTGAAGCTTAAAAACGGGAAGGAAGTCAGTGTTCCGTTTTCAAATCTCAGTCGGGCCGATTTGAATTTTCTGATCGAGGTCGAAATTACGGCTGCGGAAAAAGGAAATGATAAGGAGCCCGGTGATGGGGAAATGGAGAAAAAAGAAAGTGACGGAAACAAGGACGGGGGAATTGTCATTGAGGTCGCCGACCCAGCTTGGGAGCGTCCGGTTCTCAGAGAGGCTGTTTTGAAAGCTCCGATTGAGGTTCAGGAGGAGAAAAGAGGAGAGTTTCTTTATTTCTTGTCAACGAACTTCCGGATCGTCGCAGATGGTCGGTTGAGCTCGAAGGCGGTTCTCGCGATACTTGAAGTGTGTGAGCTCACTAAGACTTATTGTGAGTCTCTTCCGTTTGGGTTAAATAATCGGTTTAAGCCAGTTGACGGAAAGTATGAGATCCGCTCGGTGGGTGAGAAAGACGAGTGGATAAAGATGGGGCGTCCGGAGGGGAATCGAAGCTCTTTTAATCCAAACGATGGGCAGCTTGAAATTTGCCTTGAGCTTTTTGGTCTCAGTTCGGCGGGACGTGGCGGTGAAATAGCCACCAGAAATTTGGCAGGCCAAATGATCCTGCATGTGAGCCGGTGTATGTTGCCTGAGATTTACGAGCGTAATTTCATGGATTGGTTTACGGAAGGCTTTCCTAATATGATGAACATGGCGGTTTATGAGAAAGGCAAACTCGATTTCACCAATGTGGCTGAAGAGACTAAGGATCTCTTGATGGGAAAGGGGAGTGGAAGGACACCAATTTTCAAAAAGAAGATAGAGATGCCCAAGATATCGGACTTGATCACACAATCGGTGGGTGGAATTGCTGATGAGGAGGGGCGTCGCCAGCTTCTTGCACAGAGTGTTCTCGTCATGACTTATCTCACATTCTTAGAAGATGGCGGGAAAGCGACCGGCCTTCGGCAAGGATTACGATATGCGCACGATTTCCAAAAAAATCAGCCTAAGACCATCAGATATAAAGATCAGGAAGATCTGGAACGGCAAAAGGCCGAATTGAAAAAGCTTCGGGAAGAAATGGATGATACTGCAATTGCGATGATTTTTCGCAAGCGTCCTTGGGATGAAGCTGAGGCGGACATCGCGAAGCTTTGGAAGGAGAAGGGCCTTGAGCTGATTTTCCCAGGAGCAAAGAAAGAGTAGCTTTACTCAGGAGGGGCGTTCCTACCAAAAGAGGAAAGAAAAAAAAGGCCCGACTCGTGCGAGCCGAACCTTTAAAATTTGATTCGCAAACAGGTTTAGCCCTGAAGTTCCTCGACAATTTCAGGATTATTCATGAGCTTGGAGCGCTCACCGTTTACGGACTCCCATTGTTTTTTAATCCGTTGACTAAAATCATCATCGTCCTCGTCATCCTCGCGCCCCTCCGAGAACGTAGTCAGCACTTTCATCGTCGCATCGTTGAAGTCTCTGAGACGTGAGTCGATCTTCTTGGATACTGCTTCAAGCTCGTTGAGGGCGTCTTTGGCGGCATCGCGGTCTGCCGAATTGATGTCACCTTGGCTATTCCTGCTCATCATTTGAATCTTGCGCGCGATTCCGGAGATGTTTGTGTTGATTTGGTGAAATGACCCACCGAGAGAAAGGAGTTTCGTTTCTTCACCTTTGGCAACACTGAGAAGGATTTGGGCAGATTGATGATTAGGCATCTTTTTAACCACGTCTTCAAGGAGAGCGATCACGGCGGGGCTGCTTAAAGATTCTTCGCCCTTCGTCTCGATGAGATCGGCAACCTTGTTAAAGTCGTTGATGGTGGATTGAACCTCTTCTGGTTTGTCCTTGGAGGCAACCATGAGGGCTTCCTCAAGGGTCTTGAAGCTAAAGACCTGAATGGCCATCAGCTTTTTGATTCCATCGAGCACAACGATGTCGGAAACACCTTTGATGTTTTCGTGAGGGACTCCCACGAGATTGCAGCCCTTGTTGGTGGCGCCGCGGATCTTCCCAGCAACTCCGCCAATCCGGGTGACCTTGCCATCGGCGGTAATCGCTCCGGTGCAGGCAAACTTATCGTCAATCTCTCGGCCGGTGAAGAGGGAGTCGACAATGATAGACATTGCGGTTCCGGCGGAAGGGCCGTCGAGCAGAGTGTCTTTATCTTCGAAGGTGATGGTGACACGGTAGCCTGAGGGGATTCGGCCAGCCTCTTCGTGGCGAACCCGCATCAGCTTCATGATCTCTTCAAGGGAGTTGCCGGTCATATTTCCGACTTTTTGATCGATATGGAATTCGACTCCATCAATCTCTTTTTCGCGGAGAGCAGTCGCGCTCAGTGATGCGGCGGCTCCGGCGTGGCGCCCATTGGATAGGGTGCGGACCGAGAGGCCGTAAACAGTGCGTTGGGCGGTAGCGAACTTCTCAGCGTCTCCGCCAGGGATTGTTTCGCGGCGTTCTTCAAATACGTTGTTACTTTGGCGATCCCACGGGTTGTTGAAGACCGGACTTTTCATCATGTCTTTCCAGTCAGCTTTTCCAGTCTTTTCCTGATAATCCTCCAGTTTTTCCTGATATTTCCCCTCAGGTTCAAATCGGAGTGCAATGTCGATACAATAGGAGGCGCAGGCGAGGTTCTCCTTGTTTTCGTCTTTGCGCATGAGGGCACGAATACCCCGGTAGAGTTTGCCGTAAATATCAGATTTGGCGGCATCCTGCTTCACGGTCCGGCTGCGTTGTTTCAAGTCATCGTGGACGTCCTTGAAGTTTTCTGACTTCGGTTCAAGTCGCCCTGAAATTGCGAGGGAATTAGATCGGAGTTCGAAGTTCACTTCATTTTCTTCCTCATCGAAATCACGAGCAACCGAGAGAAGCCCGGCGAAAAGGGAGGTTTTTCCGATTTCATTAATCGCGAGCTTCTTAACTTTAAAGAGCTCTTTCTCCATGTTCGGAGGGCGATAATTTTCGGCTAGGATCACCCCGGTGAAGATGAAGAAGAATGAGACAAGGCGGATTTTCATTACTGTCGGAATTGTAGAAGGGGAGTTAATTTATTCAATAGCCAAAGCGGATCAAGGTGGCGGGCCTATTTATCGTTTTCGGGAGTGGGTTGAGAGCCTTCCCGTAGTCCGGCACGAAAGTTCTCCAGCTTCTTTTGGAATTTGATCATATCTTGGGCACGGGTCTCTTCTTCATTGTCTAGAATAGCGGATGCCCCGCGTCCTACCGAATTAAGATCTTTGATGAGATTCAGGGCATCATCGAGAATTTCGATATCTCTCCGCTGCAGGCGTTTTTTAAGAGGGGTAATACGATCACGGGTTCTTTTGTAGACCTCTGTGACAGCGAGCTCTGAGGTTTGGTCAATCTCGTATTCAAATTGGGCAAGGGGTTCGAGAAGACGGTTCAGCTCCTGGGTAAATAAAAAGCGGCTCAAATAAGCTGGGCGTCGGATCGACTGCCGGGCCAACATCACTGCCGAAATATGATTCGGGGAAAGTTGACTGGCTTTGATGAGTCGATCTTTGACTGCGGACAAGCTGAGAAAGTTTCCGAGATGAGCGACTTGGAGAGCCTTGGCGCTGACCTCAAGGTAGCTTTTGTTAGCAGTCAGTAGGCCTTTTGGTAATTTACCGTCTTCGTAAAAGAGCTTGCGGGCCACCTCGAAATTGGAGGCCTCAAGAACCTCGTATTTGGTGAAAAATGAAGCTTGATCAAGCACGAGCATCCCTGTCATTTCCTCAATCATACCTTTTCCAACGATAAGACGAGTTCCGGCTGGAAGGTTGAGTTCTTCAAGCCGTTGAAGCAGTTCCCAGGCGTAATGGGGTTTTTTAAGGTTTCCGGTGGCCTGGAGTCGGGCAAAGAGAATGGTATTTCTTCTCAGAGGGCGTCCGGAGACCGCTGCATCAAGCATCATGGCAATGTTGGCGGCAATATTTTCTCTGTTTTTGGCAAGATACTGGCGCTTATTAGTGTTGATGTGGAGGTTGTAGCCGTTCGGAAGTGCTTTGGCGTCTTTGCGAAAAAAGCTCAATAAGGACGAGTGAAGTGGGTTGATGTTAAAATCGGTTACAGGTTGAAACTTTAAGGCACCCTGTTGATCTCCTGACCCGGGTAAGTTTTTGTCATCAGGATCCGAAGTGGGAGCTTCCGTAATGATGAGGCTGGTTGTGACCAGGCCGGGTTTTGACGACGAGCCACCATTCATTCCGTTCGAAAACATAAGGGTTTCGGCCAAGATTGCTTTCACCTTATAATTTGAAGTGGTGCGATTCTGCGTGGGTTTGATTTTGGGGTCTTGGTTTGCGGCGAGTTGTTTTTGTGGATCAAATTCTGAAATTTCAGCAATGACGCCGCTCCAGCGTTTTTCGGTATTCAGGGCATCGTGGTTCTTAAGGACGGGATGGTCGCTGGCGATTGGTTTGAGCACGTCGAGAAGAAGTTGTCCAAGAAGGTGCCCACCGGATTCCTTTGGAAGCTGGCTAAGCCAATCGGCAGTTTCGATGATGGTCTTGCGGGCAGATTTGATAAAAAAGGCTTCTGGGTGGCGTCTCTCACCGCCTTTGAGATAAGAAGCTTCGATCGAGCGTGCCTGTTCGTGTCCCGGGAGAAGTCTTTGGCTTAAAGTGAGAAGCTGGGCACGATGCCGGACTTCAATGGCTGACTTGGGCATCGGGCCGTCGGCTAAGATCGCCAAATAATCGGCGAGGTCGCGTATGGCATCAACATCCATGGGGATAAGGTCACGACGCAGAAGGGGGATGGAATCGTCCGCAGGAACATACTTGACTGCTGCGTTCGCGAAAGACGCTAGAATCAAAAGAGCGGCAGAAAAAATGAGTCGCGTCACCCAGGTAGATTAACCTGACGGTGTTTCCTTGCAAAGCTCTATGGTTACACGGACTAGGCCTTCCAGACAATACCTCGGGAATAGGGCGATAAGGCCAATTGGGCGAAGGGCGCACAATCAGAGAATCGTTGTTTGGGGCGGATCTCTCCCGAGAATTTTTTAAGGGAAAAGATCAAAAACGAAGAAAAAGAGGGTGTAAAAGCGAATGCGCGGAGTTGACCCGGGGAATCTCCGACCTAACATCAAATCTATGGCAGACGCGATTGATGATGCGAAGGAAGCTCTGACGAGCATGCTTGGAAAGCTTGGATTTGAATTTGAGGTGGAAGTCTCCGGTGACCCCGGAAATGAGATTCTCAATATTGTGTCGGAGAATTCCGCGCTTTTGATTGGGAGAAACGGAGACCGCTTGGATGATATTCAGTATCTCGTGAATCGGATCACTCGGAATGCTCACCCGGATGCACCACGGTATCGTATTGATTGTGACGGCTATCGCGCCCAACAAGAGCAGCGGGTTGCCGACAAAGCAGTCCACCTGGCGGATAAGGTCCGTGAAACGGGCCGGGAACTTTGGATGAACCCGATGAATTCCTACCATCGCCGCCTTGTGCATAATGCTCTCGCGGATGACTCAGAAATCGAGACCGTCTCTGAGGATAGCAGTTCACGAAATAAGAAAATCCTCATTCGCTTAAAGTAAGCACTGGTTGATGGAGACTCGTCGCCTCGTCCGCCCAAAAGACTTAAACCAATACGGGCATCTTTTTGGTGGTAGGCTCCTCGCTTGGGTGGATGAAGATTCATGGATCGCGGCGAGCCTCGAATTCCCCGGGTCGCAGTTTGTGACGATGGCGATGGATGAAGTCGTTTTTCGCCACAGTGTCAAGGAGGGGACAATCCTAACGATCAAGTCCGAGTCGGTGAAGCTTGGCCGGACTTCGGTCACTTACGAAGTGAGGGTCGTAGACGAGCAGGCGCAAGATGATAACCCGATCTTCACCACTCGTGTGACCTTCGTTAAGGTTGACGAATCAGGAAGCAAAGCTCCCATTAAAAAATGAACTTTGGTATGCAAGAACTCCTCTTCGTTTTCATGGCGAATATTCCAGGCCTGATTTCGGGCAATTTGCACGGTCCACTCGCTAAAAGGTTCGGGATTTATTTCCTCGGTCTAGGGTTTTAGAGTTTCGTTTTCTTTTTATAGCCTATGTTTGAAGTAAGAGAGAAGCCGGAGATGGTCGAGAAGGCCATGCTCATTGGTTTTTGTTTTGATAAATCTGAGGAGGCGGAGACCCAGTTACTCCTGGCCGAGTTGGAAGAACTTGTCGATACGCTCGGGATCGGAGTGACGGGGATTGAACTGGTGAGGGTTCGCGATACCAACAAGCGGTTTATTTGTGGAACGGGCAAGGCAGATGAGCTCGTTGAATTGGCCCGTGCTCGGGGTTGCGACTGCATGGTATTCGACAATGAGATCTCGCCTATGCAGCAGCGTAACTGGGAAGAACTCTCCGACATGACGGTGATCGACCGGGAGGAGGTCATTCTTGATATTTTTGCCAAGCGAGCGCGGACCAAGGAAGCCCGGCTTCAGGTCGATTTGGCGCGAATGCAATATGCCCTTCCGCGTATGGCCCGCATGTGGGGGCACCTCGACCGTGAAGGTGGCGGTGGAACCGGTGGTGGTGGCGCTTCTCGGGGAATGGGGGAGCAGCAGATCGAGATCGATCGGCGTTTGGCGCGTAAACGAATTTCTCGGCTCAAGGCGGAGCTCGAGGAGGTGCGGAAACAACGAGCCACCCAGCGAAAAGAAAGACAAACCAACAATGTCGCCACGGCAGCTATCGTCGGTTACACCAACGCTGGAAAATCGACCTTGCTCAACAAGCTTGCTGGAGCGGATGTCATGGAGGCAGACATGCTTTTTGCGACTCTTGATCCTACGACTCGACGAATTGAATTGGAAAATGGACAAGATCTCCTTTTGAGTGACACAGTGGGTTTTGTTCGCAATCTACCCCACCGCTTGGTCGAATCGTTCAAGGCGACTCTTGAGGAGGCGATTCTTGCGGATTTTTTGATTCATGTGCTTGATGCCTCGTCACATGAAATCGTGGATCATTATCACACCACGCGGAAGGTGCTCGGCGAATTAGGAGCTGATGAAAAGCGTGTCATTATTGTCCTGAACAAGGTGGACCGTGTCTCAGATCCTGCAATTCTGACTGGTCTCCGTGCGGATTTTCCTGGTGCTTTTGAAACCTCGGCAGTTACCGGCCAAGGGCTCGAAGATCTCATCGCTAGATTTACTGGCTTGCTTGCGGATCGAGTCAAGAAGCTGACCTACCGAATCCCTCAATCCCGTGGAGATGTCTCTGGTCTTATCTATCGCGAAGGAAAAGTCCTTGAGACCGAATATGAGGGAAACGATATCATTTTGATCGCGATTGTCCCTAATAGTCTAGAGGGCCAGCTCGGCGAGTTCTTGGAGGAGGGAGCTGATCGCGAACAAGAAAAAGAATAAGACTCTAAAGATCCATTTAGCGGAAACTGGTCGCTCAGTCCGCTGATCTCGCTAAGATGTAGACTGGAATTAAAAGGAAGGCTTTACGTCTTTTTGTAGCGCCAGTTTCCCCATTCAAGGACTTCAACTTTCACCTTGGTGATCCCTCGCGAGTAAAATCCGAGGCGTTGAGCGCTTCCAATCGTGACGTCTATAATGCGACTTTTCCGGTAGGGACCCCGATCCGTGATGACGAGGATTTCCGATTTCCCATTGAAGAGACAGGTCACCCTGACTTTGGTGCCAAAGGGAAGTGTTTTATGAGCCGCGGTGTAGGCCCCGTTGGAGAGGCGCCGTCCGCTTGCCGTAGTACGACCGCGGTTGGTTTTAATACTGTACCACGACGAGATACCGTAATAGGTCTTAAGGACAGGATGGTTTCGATAGCTTTTTGTATCGGGATTGTCTGATGCCGTTGCTTGTCTTTTAAGAGAGGGTAGATAAGTGCATGACCCTAGCGATACCAGTAGGGCTCCGATTAGGAGTCGCAAATACTGTTTCCTCTTCATAGAGCGAATATAGACTATCATCTGTAGCTTGTTGATCAAAAGTGCTTTTATCTCTGGGCCAACAAATTTTCCGTCACAATTCTCATGATTCTGGGGCGGCTTTTTAGGACAGGTGGGTGCACCTGTCATGATGGAGATGGGGAAATCGCCTTTCCTTAATGAAAGGCCATCGAGATTCGATGGTTTCATTTGGCACGATTGTGCTTACATCTTTCTCATGATCGATCTGTTAATGGAGGGTTCCTTTCAGGCTTTCGCTGTGCCGCATCATCTTGCGATGCTAACGACTTTGATAGTTACGGTGGTGTTGACCGCTTACGCTCGAGGTGGCCCGGACGAGGGAAACCTCAAAGTTATTCGCTATGTGCTGGGAGCTTTACTACTCATTTCAGTTGCGCTGGACCCTATCCTAATTGTTGTAAGATACGGAGCTGAAGAGCTCGGGCGTGAAATGGTTATTAATGATTCGCTGCCTTTTTATCTTTGCGATGTGGTCGCAATTTTTTTGGCCTTTGCGCTTTTCACCAAAAACCAACGGCTCGCTGAAATTGGTTACTTGTGGGCGATCGCTGGAACCCTCCAAGGGCTCATCATGCCCACGCTTTGGTTCGATCACGGAGAGTTGGAATTCTACATTTTTTTCCTTCAACATGGTGGAGGCCCGGTCGCGGCAATCTTTTTAGTTTGGGGTTTGGGAATCGTTCCATTGAAAGGGGCAATGAGGCGTGCGATTTATTGGAGCCTTGGATATATGGTTGTCGTTATGTTCATCAATTGGATCATTGGAGCGAACTATGGCTTCCTCAACCACAAGCCTGCGGGGGGCACATTATTTGATCACATGGGACCATGGCCATACTACTTGGTGACTCTTCAGGTGATCGCTTACGCTCTTTATTTTTTCTTATTGAAGATTGCGCCGCGGAAAAAGTAATGATGCAGGTAGGCTATTCGCCTTCTTAAGTCATCGCTCGATCTTAAGACTTGGCGCTATGGAGTTAAAATCGAAGCCGACGAGAATGGGTTGCTCTCATACGAAATGCAGGAACTTCCGAAGGCGAAATTCTTTTGCTTCGTTTACGAGCCGGCTGAGTGACAAAAAAAGAGCGTGAGGCACAGGCCGCACGCGCTTTTTAAAATGATTTAAGAACTGGGTCCTACTTCTTTTCAGCCTGAGCTTTCAGTTGCTTGAGACGAGTGTTTTTGAAGCTGGTCATCTGCTTGCCCATCTTAGACTCGGGATCGACCGCGATCACTTCATCGACTGCTTTCTCAAGGGCCTCAAAATCTTTGTTTCCAAAGAGGATGTTCAGCTTGTAAGTGAGGGCTTCTTGCTTGGCTTCCCCTTCGAGTTTTTGTTCGGTGACATAGGTGTCGATTAGGGTGATGGCCTTCGCGCTGTCTCCGCTGCTCATTACGGTTTGAAGTTGCTTCTCCAGCTCGATCTTAGCATCGCGGGTCGCTTTGGCCGCTTTGAGGCCAGTCTTGTCCTCGGGATCGTTCTCAAGAATGTCTTCAATCACCTCGGAATAAAGTCTCCGGTAATCTTCGGGCACTTCTTCCAGTCCGGAATAGAGCCCCATTGCTTTTTCGACACCATCGAGGGTCATGGCTTTTTTGAATGCCACGTCCCGTGCTTCTCGGCTCTTTTGCAGTTCTCCAAGGTGCTTCACGTAAGATTCTGGACCTCCCTTTTGATAGCCGGTCTTCGCGTAAGGTCGTCCGTCTGCGTCGGTGAGTAAGATGGTCGGGTATCCTTGGATTTGATACTTCTCTTTGAGCATCTCGTTTTGCGCGATTGTTTCTTTGGAGAGCTTGGACTTGTCCCGCGGGTAATCCAGTTCGACGAGGATGAAGTCATCAGCGATTCCCTTTTTGAAAGGATCGTGCTGAAAGACTTCCTCGTTCAGTTTGATGCACCAACCGCACCAGTCCGAGCCGGTGAAATCGATGAAGAGATCTTTATTTTCAGCGGCAGCCTTCTTTTTAGCGGCCTCGATGTCATGCATCCAGCCCTCACCTCCTGCGAAGGAGGATAAGCTAGAAACGAGAATGGCGGATGCGATAGTGAGCGCGGTTTTCATAATTCTTACGGTAAAAGAACGTAGCCAGAACCTTATTCCGTGCAACTCTCGTGATTTTCTTGCACTTTTAGTGCTGTTCATTTGAATTCCTGTGATGTCCGCTATTGATCGAGCTCGCGAGAAGCTAAAGGAAGTTTTCGGTTTCGAAGACTTTCTGGACGGCCAGGAAGCCGTAATCGACGAGATTCTTTCGGGGCGGGACGGTTCAGTGGTGATGCCCACCGGCGGCGGTAAGTCTCTTTGCTACCAACTTCCCGCGCTTTGTCGCGAAGGGGTTACGTTGGTAGTGAGCCCACTCATTGCCTTAATGAAGGATCAGGTCGATGCCCTTGAAGAGCGAGGGGTGGCGGTTACTTTGATCAATTCGACTCTCACTTGGAATGAGCAGAAGGAGCGGCTCGAGGGCATGAAAAATGGGGCCTATCGACTGGTCTACATTGCTCCGGAGCGATTCCGTGCGGACTCGTTTATGAGTGCCCTAAGTGATGTGAAGATTGAAATGGTGGCAATCGATGAAGCTCATTGTCTCAGCCAGTGGGGACATGATTTTCGGCCAGATTATATGAGGCTGGGTAAGGCGCTTGAGGAGATGGGCCGTCCGCAATGTGTCGCGCTCACCGCGACTGCCACTCCCATCGTTCGCGAAGATATTCGTGGCGTTCTCAATCTCCGCGAACCGTTCGAAAGCATTAGCGGATTTGAGCGACCGAATCTAAGCTTTACGATTACTCCGGTTGAGAAAGTTGCTCAAAAATATGGGCGGCTTAAAAAAGTGCTCGCGGAAAATAAAACAGGCATCGTCTATTGCGCCACTCGCAAGAAGGTCGAGGAGGTGGCAGAGACGATTCACGCCTGGGGTTTAAAATGCATCGCTTATCATGGCGGGATGAGTGATCAGGAGCGTGAGGATACTCAAAATGCCTTCATCTCTCGCGAGGCTGATATCGCGGTGGCGAC
>CASICJ010000019.1 GCA_949373085.1 uncultured Verrucomicrobiales bacterium | reverse complement strand
TCGATGGTGGGTTCAACTCGATGACAATTTAGTCTTGAATCTTAATGATAGTCTCGCCCTTTCTCATGTAGCGAAGTGGGTCCCTAGCCCGCTCTTCCAAATAGCGGGGGTTATCCTCAAGAGCCCGAACCTCGGCTGCTAACTGCTGGATGCGCCTCTCGAGCTGCTTTTCCGCTTCCTTAGTTTCCACCAATTCTGCTTCAATTTCCTTAAGCAGGTGATATTGAGGAATTGATGGAATGGCGACCGCAAAACAGGCCGCTAAAATAAAAAACCAAAACAAGACTAAGGTCGGTTTCCCGAAAAACCCAAGCCTACCTCGAGCTTCGGAAAACTCAGGTGAACGTTCGGTTGAGACTCGAAAATAACGGCCCATCGATCAGGAAGTTACTCGAAGATCGATACTAAGGAAGTCTAAACAAAAAAAACTATTGGAAAAACCTGCAGTTTCTATGAGTTTCCCAACAGCTAAGAGCCGCCATAAATGGCATTATTACCAAGCGCCTCTTCAATACGAAGGAGTTGATTATATTTAGCGATTCTATCAGAACGGCTCATCGAGCCTGTTTTGATCTGCCCTGCGTTAGTTGCAACAGCGAGGTGAGCGATAGTGCTATCCTCAGTCTCCCCTGAACGATGGGAAATCACAGAATTATACCCATGAATCTTACCTAGCTCAATCGCATCAAAAGTTTCGGTAAGCGTTCCGATTTGATTAACCTTGATCAAGATAGAGTTTGCGACGCCAAGGTCGATTCCCTTCTGAAGAAAGTCAACGTTGGTCACGAAAAGATCATCACCTACAAGCTGGACCTTCTCACCGATCTTATCAGTGAGAACTTTCCAGCCGTCCCAGTCGTTCTCGTCACAACCGTCTTCAATTGAATCGATGGGATACTTCGCACAGAGTTCGGCCAGATAGGCAGCCTGCTCGTCTGATCCTCTTTGAGCGCCGCCGTCACCTTCAAATTTGGCGTAATTATATACTCCGTTCTCGAAGAACTCCGAAGCAGCACAATCGAGTGCGTAAGTGATGTCCTCGCCCACTTTATAACCAGCCTTCTCAACGGCCAACGTGACAGTATCCAAAGCATCCTCTGTCCCTTTGAAGGTCGGGGCAAATCCGCCCTCATCACCGACAGCAGTCGAAAGGCCTCGATCATGAAGAACCTTCTTTAGGTTATGAAAGACTTCAGCACCCATTTGCACAGCTTTGCTAAAGGTCTCGGCACCCACCGGGCGAATCATGAACTCCTGAAAAGCAATTGGAGCATCTGAATGAGATCCACCATTAATGATATTCATCATTGGAACCGGAAGAACCTTGGCATTAGGACCACCGAGATATTTATATAACGGAAGGCCCGATGCAGAAGCTGCTGCACGAGCTACAGCGAGCGAAGTGCCAAGGAGAGCATTTGCTCCGAGGTTCTTTTTATTTGGAGACCCATCGAGGGTCAGCATGGCTTTGTCGACACTGGTTTGATCACAAGCACAATTTCCAAGAAGAGCCGGAGCAATCTTGTCGTTAATATTAGCAACGGCGCCGAGAACACCCTTTCCTAGATAACGATCTTTGTCGCCATCGCGAAGCTCCCATGCTTCATGTTCGCCAGTACTAGCCCCTGATGGGACCGCAGCGCGCCCGAATGCACCACCACTAAGGGTGACGTCAACTTCAACAGTAGGATTACCCCGCGAATCGATAATTTCGCGACCTTTGATCGACTGAATGGTAGTGTTCGACATATATATATTAAGAGATTGTTCTTGAAAGGGTGTAATTAAATAGAACCGATTGAGTTGATCTTTACCGTAATGAGTTCTTCAGTCTCGGTGTCATGAATTTTAGCAATATCCCCCACCACTTTACCGAGAAGTGCCTGACCAATCTGAGATAGATAAGATACGATATTTTTTTCAGGATCACCATCCCAAGCCCCTAGCATCGTCATTGAACGCTCTTCACCACCTTCGATAGCAACCATCACCTTCGTGCCGATATTGATCGCCGATGTATCAGCGCCCTTGAAGTCAGTCGGACGAGCCCGCTCAAGATCACGCTCGAGATCGTTTTTGCGGGAATTAAGAACAGACTGCATCTGCTTCGCTGCGTGATATTCGAAATTCTCACGAAGATCACCATGTGCACGAGCTGTCGAAATTTCCTTTACGTTAGCTGGAATTCGCTTGTTAACCAGCTCCTCATACTCCGCCTTACGGCGATCAAGGCTCTCGTAGGAAACCAAGAGGGTATCATCACCCTTTGCCTGATTTTCACCAGAAACCATTTCTTGAGTCTCGGGAACCTTTTTGATGACGCGTGCCATCAGCGATTTCCGATCGAGATCAGGGAAAGCTGGGCTCGCGAGAAGCTTGCGTGCAAAGTTACGAACATCGTTTAACTCCATTCCATTAAGGATATCTGAAATGAGTTCCTTGTCATCGAGAAGCAGGTTCCCCAAACGACCGCTTCGGCGGGGTCCATCATCGAGAGAGTCTTGCTCAAGAACGGTAAGAATCACCGAACCCACTGAACCGTCAAAAACATCCTCAGCCAGCTTCTTGCGTTCGCGACAAATCCAAGCAAGCGAATCCGGGCCAAGGGCATGGCGTGATAGCGCAACCTTGATGTGATCGTTGAGAGCCTTCGTCTGATCTTTCTCTCCCAAGAGTTTTGCGATTTCAGAAACTCCTCGGGAGCTTATCTTACCAAAAACAGAGAGGACTTTGCCAACCCAGTCGTCACCGAAAGCAGGAGGAAACGCTTCAAGAATACGCTTTAAACGAGCTGCAGCGACGTGATTGAGATCCTCGGAAAGATTACCATCGGCCACCTGAAGAACCTCTGAGAGCTTGGGCGCGTCACCCGAGATAGCATCATCTTGCTTTGTTTCTTGTGCAATCTCATCACGAAGTGCTATCAACTCTAGCGATTGGGCTGGAGCGAGCTTCATTAATTTTAATGCTGCGTCATTAACTATTTCAAAGGCGCGAGCAAGTAACCCTTCAGTTGCTGCGACTAAGGGTGCCTCCCGCTGAATAGCCTCGAGGGCTTTAACACGGGCCTTTGGTGAACGAGCCTGCTCCAAATCATCAACCAAAGCCTCACCTGGACCCGTAGACTCGTCACGAAGAACGAGAGGATCAGTGCGTTTTGTTGGAACGGAAACACGCTTGCTCTCACGGAGAGCTTTCTTAGTCTTTTCCCACCATTTCTTATACCCAGACTCTTCGACCACACTCCCGCAGAGCTCGGCATCAAGCTGATCCATAGACATGTTTCCTCCCCTTGTTTCAATCGTTCGAACGACCAGTTCGACCGGATCTTTTTCCGCAAGCTCCTTTAATTCGCCTAGCTGGCTTACCTTTTGAGCACGGACATCATTCGCTTCTACTGCTTCGGTTTTTTCAAGAGCGAGCTTCAGCCCCATGACCTTTCCCTTTTCCAGCTCGAAATCGATTGTGACCTTGCCATTGAAAAGATCCCATTCTGTCACCACACCCCCGCCAAAACCTTTATGAATCCGGTATGACCCCGGAGCAATCTTTGAGAGTTTCTCACCGACGGGAGCCGTAATTCGGCCCGCCTCCACTAACTTCGCGACATCAGGATGCATGTCGCGAGACTGGAAGGGACAAGCGTGAATGGCAAGGACCGAAGAGAAAAAGGTTTATTACGACTCTCGAGGTGAGCACCTCATTTTATCCGTTGGGACTTTTCTTTATCACCGCGGGAGCGAAGCGAACCTTTTCTCCAGAGCTCGCATCACTTCGACCCTCCCCTCGTTGGAGGGTCTGCCTCAAAATCAAAAAGGCACCAATCCACCTTCTTGGGAGCTTTTCACTCAAATTATCAGTGCTCACGAGTGCTGAGAGAACCACTACTTCATCCTCCTTCACCTGAAATCTCCAACGTTCCCCCTCTGCCTCTAAACTCAAAGCCTGCTCTCCCGTGTTAAGCCGAGCCACCTGCTCCCGCTTTGCTAGACGCCTCGGTCTCTGAATGTCTCTATCTTTTATCAGCAATCCAACTGGCCTCACCTTCGGGAGCTGGCGAGATCCCAATAACAATTTGAACTTTTTAGGATCCCCATTTCGGAAAATTTGAACCTCCACCGTCTCCCCAACTTTCTTTTCTCGAAGGAGCACAACCATTTGCCTGATATTTAGAAGAATCTGATCGTCAAATTTCCACCAAAGATCCCCTTCCTTTCCACCAGCTTTTGCTAGTGGTCCATTCGCGACCACTCCAGACACTCTGAGTCCAACTCCAGGCTCAAGTGTTGCCAGCTTTAAATCCTCCGCTGCAAGTGGTTCGAACGAAACACCGATCCACGGAAGCGATCCCCCTTGCACCAAGTTCGGCAAAAGAGCTAATAAAAAGATCCAAAGTAGCTTCACGTCTCAAAATAGCTAAAAGTCACTCTTGGGAGTATCAACAACATGATAATCGGTCGTCTCGATCGTCACAACCAAACCACTTTCCCGGTGCTGAACAACCTCTTCCGTCACCTCAACCTCTCTTGAGATTTCCCTAATTTCACCTGATTTGGTCACATAAACATTCGGTGATCCTGTGGCTAAAATCCACGTCTCGTAATTAAGATCCTCAAAAGCTAAAATATCGTGAGCTTCTGCTGATTTATTATCTTCCCTAATTACAGCAGACGTTCGATCAACCCCCAAAAACCATCCACTACTCACTCCGACCCCGAGGGCGACGGCTGCAGCGGCAGCAGTTCCCTTCCAGTTTCCTTTTTCTCGATTTACACTCTTGGTGGAAAATTCGCATTCTCCCACCAACTGATCAATCATTTGGTGACAATTGGCTCTACCTAAATCGCTGAGGCCAAAAGGTGTCATCGTTTCAAGCTTGGATTCCAGGTCCTTTAGTGCGTTATCCATTTTTAAAAGTTTGAAGATGGTTTAGTTTCTTTTGCAGTTGCTCAAGTGCATAGCGATATCGAGAAGCAGCCGTATTATGAGAGATTTTGAGGACCCCTCCAATTTCGGCAAAGGTAAGGCCACCCCAGATTTTGAGGGTAAGGGCCTCACGCAGCTTCTCCGGCAGCTCTTCAACCTCGTTACGGAGAAGGTCAGCTTCTTCGGTATCTTCCAGAGTCGTATCAAGCCAATGATCGTCATCGCCTTGAAATTGAATTATCTTCCGATCACGCTTCTCCCTCCGTCCTTTGCGACGACCACTATCAAGAGCAAGATACCTCATAACCGAAAATGCAAGCGGCAGATCGGGCGGACGGCACTCCCTTTCCTTCTGATAACCCCAAAGTTTAATTAGAGCATCCTGAAGTAAATCCTCGGCTTCCTGCACATCATTGCATCGCGCCCGCGCGTAAGAAAGAAGGCGAGGGGCACTCTCCCCAAGCCATTCCCGCCATGCTTCGCCTAGATTTATCCCGCTAACAGACATAACTGTATGAATGAGAATGCCCTATCTTAAGTGATTTGTCTCAAAAAAAATCCGTATTTTGCTCTTAGATCAAATCAGAATCCTTATTCCTTGCTAGACCGCTATCGAATCAGGTTCACCTTTAAGGAATGGTATCAAGGTAGGCTAAGCCAGTAACTATTCCCAACTCTATTAAAATGGTGGTCGATACTGGATTTGAACCAGTGACATCTTGCGTGTGAAGCAAGCGCTCTACCACTGAGCTAATCGACCAAAATTCGTGGACCTTGAAAGCCTGCCATGAACTTTCGGGCTCTCATTAGTCCTTATGCCAAGAGATGGTGCGCGAGGGGGGAGTCGAACCCCCACGTCCGCAATGGACACCAGATCCTTAGTCTGGCGCGTCTACCAATTCCGCCACCCGCGCTAAGCACTGTCTCTCTGACGGCGGAGGAAGTAGTCTCCCCTCTGCCCATATTCAAGAATTACTTTAAAAAAAATCAACCCTGTGGAATCGTTACCGAACGCGTATAGCGGTAGCTATTTTGCTCAATAAACCGATTACTCGCACCCTCATTTCCCCCAAATGGATTCCTTTTCAGAATAGCAACACCCTCGTCAGAAAGAACCGTGATTGCAAGTTCGACAGCGGTTATTCGTCCCCCTACAAATTCAGAACGCGTATTTAAATTAGGTGCTAATCCAGTCCCATTTACAGCGAAATTCCGA
Organism: uncultured Verrucomicrobiales bacterium; assembly: GCA_949373085.1. Classification (GTDB taxonomy): domain Bacteria; phylum Verrucomicrobiota; class Verrucomicrobiia; order Verrucomicrobiales; family Akkermansiaceae; genus SW10. The sequence continues at coordinate 56,637 of CASICJ010000019.1, read as the reverse complement.
ACGGTCCCCACCCCCTTATCGGAGGTCATTACCGTTATCTTAGTGGTACGATCTACGCCAGTGTTATCACGGTAATCAACGACAAAAGTGACCGTGAACTCAAAAACATTCTCACACATTAAATCGGCTAGTTCATTCGCACCAGCCGATGCATCAAAAGCGGTCTCAAGATTTTGCCTCCCTAACATCGAGCGATCATAGGTTTCCTTCGGGTCGAGAAGATTTCGATAGAGCACGAATGTTGAAAATCGCTGATCCGGATTTCCAAAAACAGGGTCGACAAAATCGAGCTGATAAGAAACAGCAGAAATATCACCACCTAGGTCGGCATTCCGATTACCTCCACTTGCGCTACTGAGTCGCTCGCGGCTTCCAGCGTTTCCGTTATAGCGATCAGATGCAGAAGTAAAAAAGATCAACCGCGCTGCGTTCGGACTTTTCTGACCCTCCGGCCCGACTCCTTCAGGCGTGGTCGTTGCTAGGAGCCACTGACTATCATTATTCCCCAGGCGGCTGACCATAGACTCTAAGTCACGTCCTAGAGAGTTAAGCATGACCTTGGCTTGACCGGCTGCGCGGATCTCAGTGCGGGCGGCCTTCCAGGTATCGATCGCTGTCCCCGTAATAAGAAGCGTAAGCAGCACGAGAACAAGAGTAATGGACATAGCCACCATGAGCTCGGCAAGAGTAAATCCCTTAGCGCAACTTTTGCGAATGCGAGAGTATTTCATAGGTTGTGAACAATTCATCTAACGCCTTACGACAAGGTTGCGGGAGAAAATGGGCCGGATAAAATTATTGGGATCAAACGTACTAGACAGATAGGAAAAAGTAGTCGTCGGAAGGCTGTAGTATTCAGCCTCAAAGGCGATAACTGCTTCTGGATATGATTGCGGTGATTGCGCAAAATCCTGTCCTGGCACATTCGGATCAACGATTGTACCCGTCTCCTCACTCACACGAAGACCCTGCCCCTCATAAACAAGCTGACGTAGTTTCACAAAAAACACTCGACCTTCGACACCCTGAAGATCTTCCTCAAAAAGAGGATCACTAAGGCGACGAACCATTGGTTGAACGAGAAAGTCACGGCCAGCAATAGCAAGGGTTCGATCAGCGGGCTCAAGAGTACCGTCGTTCCGGAACTGCCCTGGAATCCCACGGTATTTATATATGATGACTGTCTCCCCCTGCTCCTCAGATTGAGCAATCCAATCGATCGCCTTTTGGAAAGGGTCTCCTTGATAGCGACGACGCTCCCGCCCCTCTCGGACTGTCCGAAGCTCAAGTTCCAATGTCGCCTGCAAGCGACTTGCCTCGTCCGTAGAAAGCGTTTTCTTAATCGTCCGGGCGGCAGGCCCAAAAACCGCCATAAATCCAGTAATCATCACAACTAGAATTCCCAGCGCGATGACTACCTCCACAAGCGTAAAGCCTGCTTTAGAAGCATTAAAATTTTTCGATGTATTTGTCGTCATCTTAACTCTGTGAGATTTTTGTTATCTAGTCCCTCCAGCACCTAGCTGCGTAATATCCCTAATCATGGTCGTGCCACCGTTCTTGAGAACAACGAAACCACCCAGGTCCATTTTCCCGCCTAACAAGGGTTGCTTTGCGCCGCTCGGTCGTGCTCCATTAACCACCACAAAACCAGCTCCGGGAGTGGTGCAAACACCCTGACCATTGAACTCGTAAAAGTGGCACTGCCGAGTATCAGAGCCTCGACTGGTCAACTGATGCCTTTCTTCTGGGAGAGCGCCTCCCACCCGCATGTCCGCTTTGCTCAGCTCAGGACTGTAATAAACTCCTGGTGGTAGCAAAGTCGGTGAACCAGCTCTCTTCCATTCAGCTTCGATTCGACCTTCGTCGTCTGTCGTCTGATAGACCACCATCATCATCCGTCGGTAATTCTCACGCCGAATTGGGTCGGCATCGTTAAGATCTCCGTGAATAATGAGCCGTGCCGGAGCATTTTGATTCATTGCCAAGATCCGCGCCTGCGCAAGAAGTCCTTCCCCGATTGCTAGACCAGCAGTCACCCCCTGCCCTTTTCCGATTCGACTGATTCCAACTGAAGCGAGCGAGAGAAGAATGGCGATGATTGCCATAACCGCCAAGAGTTCGACCAAGGTAAAGCCCCTACGAAAGCCTCGTAGCAACCGATTTAAACTCGTTGTAGAAGTTGGAGTGTTTAACATTTTCTAGATAATTGATCAGTTGTTTTCACTTTGATATCAAGAAAAAAATGTAGTTACACTGTATATCTCCATGAATTAACTGCTAAAATGTCCGTTGTGAGGTTGAGACATCCAATTCCAAGAAGTTTCAATCATTGAGCGAGGATCTTTGCGGGAAGCTTCCCAATCGAGCAACTTCTTGGCATGTCTAGGATCAGCGACCAAGTGCGCAGGATCGCCCGGACGACGACTCCCGTATTTCACGGGAACGTTCTGGCCCGTTACTTCTTCTGCGATATCGATGATTTGCTTCACCGAAATCCCGACGCCGGTTCCGAGGTTGCAACGGAGAGAACTTCCGCCGCCGATCAAATGCCTGAGAGCAGCCAGATGTGCTGTGGCCAGATCTTCGACATGAATATAATCACGTATACAAGTTCCATCATCCGTCGGATAATCCGTGCCAAACACTGTGATTTCGGAAACTTCACCCTTAATCGCTTGCAGGACGAGAGGTATCAAGTGCGTCTCTGGAGTATGATCTTCTCCGATCAAACCGTCGGTTGAGCATCCACTCGCATTGAAGTATCTGAGCGCAGCGCTTTTAAGGCCCCACGCAGTATCGCAGTCATCGAGCATCCATTCTACCATGAGCTTGCTTTTTCCATAAGGGCTCACCGGCTTTTGGGGGTGAGCCTCAGTGAGAGGCAGCCTCTCCGGCTCACCATAGGTAGCGCAGGTTGATGAGAAGACGAAAGACTTACAGCCAAACTCACACATTACCTCAAGCAAAGTGAGAGGCTCGGCCGTATTATTACGATAATACTTTAGTGGATCATCAACGGATTCTCCTACGTAAGCATAAGCGGCAAAATGAATGACCCCCATAAAATCATGAGCGGTAAATAACCGGGTCAAAAGATCGCGATCGCCAACGTCTCCCACCACCAGTTTTACCCCATCATCAACAATCGCGCCCTCATGCCCGTAAACAAGATTATCAAGGACCACGACTTGGTAGCCCTCGGAACAGAGCAATCTAACGGTGTGAGATCCAATGTAACCAGCCCCTCCAGTAATTAAAACCGATCCTTTTTTCATAGTGCCTTTCATTCTAATCACCCCAACGATTCATCATCAAATGATGGTGGTTTATCAGAACGTGGATAATTCAAGGTAAAACTAAGTTCGCATTCTAGCAAGATCATCCGAACTTAAAAGCCTCGGCAGAAAGCGCCCGATGAGAATCCAGCCGAGGACTCCACCCGCGAAATGAACAAGGTGGGCCGTTTGGAAAATGAAATGTCCCACTGCAGATTCTAGCCAGCGCCCCAGATCCGCTAGAACCGGAATTTCAAGCCACGGCGTCATCAAAAAAAGGAGTGCACTAGAAACGAGAACACCTCTCGAAAGATTACGGGCCGAAATATTTAAAATGATCATTTTTGAATCAGGCGAAATAGAGAAAAAACCTAGCAATAAACCTGTGACGCCTCCTGAGGCCCCAACCAGGGGAGGAATGCCAGGCACGAAAGCCTGGACGAAAATATGGGAAAGCCCGCTACCCATACCACAAACAAAAAAAAGGCTGCAGATTCGCAAATTAGAAAAAATATGACTCAGACGAGCTGCCGCATAATAAAAAAGTAAGGCGTTTACAGCCAGATGGATCCAATTGCCGTGAAGGCAAATGTGAGTGAAAAGCTGCCACACCCTGCCGCTAAGAATCCCTTGCCACGATAGACCTCCCTCCAGATAAGCAAAATTGAGGGCACCCACCCCCTTCCATCTTAAAACGAGGAGAAGCACAAGGTGGACCGAGACCATAATTAAAACCCCAAAGGTCGCCGTGTTGACGCCGGGCATCTGCAACATCACCCAGCCACCTCGGCCACGTTTAGGTCTCACTACTGGGATCATTCCTAATAAAGACCACCGTCCCCCAAAAATGCTCACCTTTTCTTTATAAAACGTCTTTCCATTTCTTGGTGCAGCCTTGACAGCACCAGCTTCAGGCCGACGATATCTCACTTTACTAATGCACTCGTTCCACTACTCCAATGGCAGTCTTCATTGCGAAGATATTTCTATCGCAGATCTGGCAAACCAATATGGCACCCCTCTTTACGTTTACTCCTCCGAAACATTTCGTGATCGCTACACCCGGCTCGACGCTGCGTTTTCGTCAATCAACCACGAAGTCGCTTATGCCGTAAAAGCAAACTCCAACCTTTCTGTTCTGCGCCTCTTGGCGAAAATGGGGAGTGGGTTCGACATCGTTTCAGGAGGAGAACTTTTTCGTGTGATTAAAGCTGGGGGTGATCCTGGGAAATGCACTTTTGCCGGAGTTGGGAAAACTCGGGACGAAATCGAATATGCACTTAAGCAAGGAATCTACTCAATTAATGTCGAATCCGAGGAGGAAGCTCTCTTTATCAGCCAAGTCGCTAGCGAACTCAATTTAGTCGCGCCAATCGCCTTCCGGGTGAACCCAAATGTTGACGCTAAAACTCACAAATATATTTCAACCGGAAAATCGGAGAATAAATTTGGGATCGATTTCGAATTCATTCTCGACGCCTACGAAAGAGCATCAAACTTGCCAAACCTTAAACTTAAGGGCCTCCAAATGCATATTGGCTCCCAATTGACTTCGGTTTCTCCATTCGTTGAGGCTGTTGAGAAAGTCGCACCCCTTGCTGCTGATTTAAAGGACAAGTATGACATCGAATTCCTCTCCATCGGCGGAGGAATCGGAATCGTTTATGAGGAAGCTTTGGCTTCTGGAAGCGAATCATGGTGGACCGACCAATCGGACGAGACTCGCCCCTTAACTCCGGAACAATACTCTTCTGCGATCATTCCATCGCTTGGGCCTCTTGGACTTAAAATCCTTCTTGAACCAGGTCGTTTTATCGCTGGTAACGCCGGTGTCTTAGTCACTAAGTGTCTCTATGAAAAAAAGGGTACAACGAAGACCTTTAAAATTGTCGATTCCGGAATGCACCACTTAATCCGTCCAGCCCTTTACGAGGGTTTTCACGAAATTGTCCCCGTTACGGAACCCACAGGCGCAATTGATGCTGTAGATGTTGTAGGTCCAATTTGTGAAAGTGGTGATTTTTTCTGCCAAAACCGTGAGGTTCCCAACTTTGTTCCCGGTGAATTCATCGCACTGATGAGCGCAGGAGCCTATGGAATGGTTATGGCGACAACTTACAATTCACATCCCCTCCCAGCTGAGATCCTTGTCGACGGCAACCAAGCTAAGATCGCAAGAAAGCGTCAAACCTTTCAAGATCTCGTCGAGGGAGAAGAAGGGTGAAATTTTCGCGCGACTGCCAACGTCTCACTGGGTTAGATAAGCTAACCGATGGGAGACGAAGGAAATGAGGAAGATTTGGCACTAATGGCAAAAGTTGCCCGTGGTGACGAAAATGCTTTCGCTAAAATCGTCGCTAAACATCAGCATGCTGTTCTCGGTACAGTTGCGAAGATGACCAACCAAAGCTCTGACACTGAAGACATCGCCCAGCAAGTCTTCATTAGGCTTTGGAAATCTGCCGAGCGCTACCAGCCAACCGCAAAATTCACGACTTTCCTCTTCACTATCACAAGGAATCTTGTTTTCAATGCGACCCGAAAAAAATCCGGCAAAAACGAATACTCGTTTGATGCGCTCGAGGGAAAATGGCGTCAGAGTATCGAGGACAAAAGCTCCGACTCTCGGCCTGATAAATCAATTGAACAAACCGAACTTCGACAAATAATTGACCAGGCTATTTCATCTCTTCCCGAAAAACAACGCCTCGCGGTCATTCTTCGGCGATATGAAAAAATGCCCTATGAAGAAATCGCTGAAACGTTGGGGATTTCAGTTCCAGCCGTAAAGAGCCAACTTTTTCGAGCTAGGACAGCTCTTCGGGAGTCACTTGGCAAATATCTTAAAGATTGATTTTTTTTGCAATCAAACACATTACCGACAAATTTTCACAGAAGACTTTCGACCTAAAGTCAGCAACCTGAGAGCAAAGGTTAAAAATAGTTCTCACGATTTTTCGGACGACACCAGCTAGAACAAAACAAGAGGCCCTTCTCGCTTGTTAAGTCCTCGATGATCGACAAAAATATTAAGTGTCGATAAACCTTTAGCGTTCCATCAAAATGTCATCGGATCCATTTTCTAAAGCTGCGATCAGAAAAAAGATTCGCCTTCGTTTAAAGCAGTTAAACAAGCTTGAAATCGCTGAGGCATCTTTAGACCTTCTTGCACAACTTGGATTTCCAGATGGCTCAAAAGTTGCAATCTTTGCAGGCTTTTTAAACGAACCACAACTTCTCGAACTTGTTGTATCCCAACCCAATGTGAAATGGCACCTCCCTAAGGTCAGAGGGCCAGGAAAAATGGATTTTCTTCGATTTGAAAAAATTGAAGAACTTAGCCAGGGAGCCTTTGGAATTTTGGAACCTGATCACGGAGTCGAAGCGACTCATCTCGATTTTATGATTTGCCCTGGAGTGGCTTTCACTCGCGAGGGACACCGTCTTGGCCAAGGCGGTGGATTCTACGACCGAGCCATTGCGAGATTTCCTAAAACCAAAATCATCGGAGTGGGATTTGAATGCCAAGTGGTAGATCAACTTCCAATCGACAAACACGATTGCCTAATGGATCAGGTCATCATTGCCCGGACGGACACTTAAGAGAAAAAGGAGGGATTTTCGCGTAAACCCCCTTTCCTGCTGAATCAACTCCAAAGAATGCACCGGTAACTTTGGAATCATACGCTACGACGTGATATGAGTTATAGGAAAAATTCTCTCCAGGCATCAATTTCGGAGTCTCTCCGACTACCCCCGCCCCCTCAACAACGACGACTTCCCCTTTCGTGTCTCTGAGGATCCATTTACGAGCAAGAATCGAAACCGTCTCTGACGACTCATTAATAATGTGGATGAAATAGGCGAAGCAAAATGGTTTTTCGGGCGGTGCCTCCAACTGAGGGGCGAAGACCACCTTTTCTATTTCAACCCTTAGACCTGATAAGTCTCGAAATGCCATCTTTACGACGGAATCTATAAGATGTCGCCTTGAGAGCAAGAGCATCCGTGCAAACTTGCAGGATACGACAGAACAACTAAGCTAAAAATATGCAAAAGCCAATCGCTCTTACAATCGCCGGCTCGGATAGTTCGGCCGGAGCGGGCCTGCAGGCCGATTTAAAAACTTTTTCAAGTTTTGGGGTATTTGGCCTGACCGCAGTGACGTGCGTCGTTTCCGAAACTCCACTTGCGCTCAGTCGAGTTCACCCCGTTCCGCCGAGCGTCCTAAAAGATCAAGTCCGTCTTTTACTAGAGAGCTATCCCATTGGTGCAATCAAAACGGGAATGCTCTATTCGAAGTCCCATATCAAAGCGGTTTGCGAACTCCTCGCTGACACCAATATCCCTCTCATTGTCGATCCAGTCATGGTTGCCTCAACGGGCGACCCCCTCATGAGGGAAGACGCCCTCGACACCATTCGTGAAACCCTCCTCCCTCTTGCAACAATCATCACACCCAATCTTCCAGAGGCTGGGATTCTACTCCAAAAATTGGTCGTAACAGCAGAGGATCAAGAAGCTGCGGTGGAAGAATTAACATCTACCTTCGGTGTCTCGACCTATTTAAAGGGTGGCCATTTAGAAAACACTAAAACACATCGAGACCTCCTTAAAGAGAACGGCAAATTGCACGTCTTTGAACATGAGCACCTAGAACTCCCTCAAACTCATGGCACTGGCTGCACACTCTCCGCTGCTCTTGCTGCGGCCATTTCGTCAGGATTAGATTTAGCGAACGCAGGGAAAAAAGCACACGAATTTACACAACAAGCACTTAAAGAGTCAAAATCATGGAATAGCCCCACCTCTGGAGAAACAATTTTCCACCTCAGCCAAACTCAACAACTCGATGCTATAACTGAAAACTAATTTCCTCAAAAAAACTCCGTTTGCAGACTTAGCCTTGGCTCCCACGCTCCCCGACATCTCGATGAAGCCAAACAACCTTGGCTAGCAACCACTCAAGCATATAGTGATGCCAGCCGAAGCCGAAAATGCCCCAAGCACCTGTTCCAAACTATCAAGTCCAATGGCCGAAGCAACAAAGTGGGTTCCCAAGGCCACTGAACAAGGAGACACATACAGAAGGGAATGGTAGAATGCCACAAGCAGCCGTCCCAACCTACCGAGTCGAATACGAGCCATCCCGTGGCTCATGGCTGCTGACGGGGCCTGTGGGGGCAAAAGGTCGCCTAAGGTATAAAACCGCCCGGGATGCAGCCGAATATGTCCGTTGGGATGCCCGGGATAGTGGTGGCACCATTGATGTGTTTGATAAGCAGGGGCAGCTTTACCGTAAAATTTGCATCAAAGCTGATGCCTTGGCTGATTCGGCATTTGTTCTGCCATCCGTCTAATTCGGGCAGTATTCGGGCAGTATTACCGCCCTGAAAAACGAATAAAGAGCCGTTCCCAAAAAAATAAGCCCCGTAACTCATTGAGCTACAGGGCTTTGAAAATGGTGGGCAGGGCTGGATTCGAACCAGCGTACACATACGTGAGCAGATTTACAGTCTGCCGCCTTTAACCACTCGGCCACCTACCCCTGTAAGTTTTTCGTGGGCCACTTTGCCTAGCAGCACAGCGACGGCGGGGAAATATTAGGCCAAAGAGATTCACGCAAGGAGAAAGTGAGATTTTCGTAAGCAAGATGAACAATTTCCCATTCAAAAATTCCAAGACGAACTAAAAATCGCTAAGCTACCAAGCTAGGCTGATATCTTAGTTTTGTTGTTTTTATCTTCAATTTCACAGTGTCAGCAGTTCGAGACTCTCAGACCCTGTTTAGGCCAATAGCTTTGCCTTGGAGGAAGCTAATAATTTGAAAGATTGAAGGACTTTGTGAAATATTTCACAAAGTCGCTTTACGGACCGCAAGTCCACTTGCATAGTCGGCCTGCGCGGAGCTGTCTCATGGCTTCGTCTTCACACCCGTAACTGCGCGATAACACGATGAGCGAAGATGCCCCGGCAAATACCGTAACGGCTGAAAAGGAGCTTCCCAAGGATTTGGCTGCCGCCGCAGGCATGGTCAACGTCCAGATTGATGGCGAGTGGCTTCAAGTTCCAAAAGGAACACGGATGATCGAGGCTGCCAAACTTGTGGGGAAAGAGGTTCCACACTATTGCTATCACCCAAAGCTTTCTTCCCCAGGTAACTGCCGCATGTGCTTAGTCCAAATGGGGATGCCTCCGCGCCCCGCACCAGGACAAGCCCCTGTTTACGGAGACGATGGTTTTCAAGAAATTGGTTGGATGCCCCGTCCTGTTATTGCTTGCGCCAATACGGTTGCCGAAAATATGGGAATTCGGACCGGCGGTGATTTGGTTGAAAAGACACGAGAAGGCGTCATGGAGTTTCTGCTGATCAATCACCCGCTCGATTGCCCGATCTGCGATCAAGCTGGGGAGTGCAAGCTTCAGGAATTCTCGGTCGAACATGGCCGTGGTGCATCAAGATTTAAGGAGACCAAGATCAAGAAGCCCAAAAATGTTGACATCGGCAAAAACATTCGCCTAGACGACGAGCGTTGTATCATGTGCAGCCGCTGCATTCGTTTTATGGATGAAGTCGCAGAGGAACCCGTTTTAGGATTTTCTCAGCGAGGAACCCACACCTCGGTCACTGTTCATCCGGGTTATCGGCTCGATAATAACTATTCACTGAATACTGCTGATATTTGTCCGGTTGGAGCTCTCACCTCGAATGATTTTCGGTTCCAAATGCGTGTTTGGTTCCTTAAAGAGACGAAAAGCATCGATATAAACTGCGGAACTGGAGCTAATACGGTGATTTGGACTCGGGGTAACGAGGTTTTCCGAGTCACACCTCGCCAGAATGACGATGTCAACTCATCCTGGATGCCAGACAGTCACAGACTTTCATTCAACAACCTCCAGACAGATGATCGCCTCAGCGGACCTCTCATTAAAAAAGATGGAAAGCATCTCCAATCTTCTTGGATGGAAGCAACCGCCCATGCTGCCGCGGGACTCGGAATGAGGCAATCAGATGAGGTTGCGATAATTGCATCGGGTCGCCTCAGTAATGAGGAGCTCTTTCTCACAAAGCAAATCGCAAAAGCCCTGGGAACTGAGCTTATAGCGACCGTTCCCCGTATTGGAGAATCCGACGGCAAGCTCATCTCAGCCGACCGTAATCCTAATACAACAGGAGCTTCATTGATTTGGAATACTTCCGACCCAGCTGAGAAACTCGACGCCATTCGCGAAGGAGTTTCGTCTGGGAGAATCAAAGCTTTGATTGTTCTCTCGGAAGATCTTCTTAAGGAGGCGAACTTCGACTCCTCAGATCTTAAAAAGCTTGATCACTTGATTGTTTCTCACACCCACGCCAATCCAACTGCTTCCCATGCAGATGTCGTTTTTTCGGGTGCCGGATTCGCAGAGAAGCGCGCGACCTATGTCAATGTTACCGGACGGTTGCAGAGGGCCAACCAGGCAGTCATTGCGCCAGGCGAAGCGCGCGACGACTGGGAATCTCTCGCCGCTCTCCTTTCGCAACTTGATGAAAACTATATCCCACCAGCCTCAATGGATAGTATTCTGAATCATATTTCCTCCGAAGTTAGCGAATTTAAGGGCCAAACATTTGGCTCGATTGGTGACCTTGGAATTCAAATCACTGAGACTGGGGTTACGATTCCGCTTCTCGAGCAAGAAAAAGCTCGAGTAGAGTCAGGGCAGATCGTCGGATAACCAGAAACACATCAGATTCTATCTTTCATGGATACCACTCTCCTCATCGCAGCTGCTATTAAGATTGCCGTTTTTATCGGCATCACGATGAGTTTTGTCAGCATCTGTGTCATCTTTGAGCGCCGATTTTCGGCTATCATTCAGGATCGAGTTGGCCCCAACCGAACGATGATCCCGCTCTCGATTCTTGGATTTAAGAAAGATCTCGCGCTTCCGATTGGTGGTCTCACGCAGCCAGTGGCTGACGGCTTAAAATTTATTCTCAAGGAAGATTTTACCCCCTCTTACGTTCGGAAATTTTTCTTCTGGCTAGCCCCCGTTCTAGTCGTCGTCCCTGCCCTTCTCACGATGGCTGTCATTCCTTTTGGGAGCCCGATGGAAATAGCAGGAAATGTCATCCCAATGGCTGTGGCCGACCTCAACGTTGGCCCGCTTTATATTTTTGCGATTGCTTCACTCTCCGTTTATGGAATCACGTTGGCTGGGTGGGCTTCCAACTCAAAGTATCCTTTCTTTGGTGGCGTTCGCGCTTGCGCTCAGATGATTTCATATGAAATCGCCCTTGGACTCTCAATCGTTCCGGTGCTTATGTTTTTCGGAGGTTTGAATCTTGGGCACATTGTCGAAGATCAAGTCACTAATGGTTGGTTACTTCTCCCTCTTTGGAATGAGGGTGGATTTATCATCAGCTCAGGTTATTGGGCGGATCCGCAGGCATCAATCCAGCGCCTCCTCCTTCTTATCCCAATCATCATTTCATTTATTATCTTCACCACTTCGATTTTCGCAGAAACCAACCGTATGCCTTTCGACCTTCCTGAATGTGAAACTGAGCTAGTCGGAGGTTATCACACCGAGTATTCTTCAATGAAATTCGCTCTCTTCTTCATGGGTGAGTATGCTGCGATGGTGGTTGGTTCGGCACTTATTGTGACTCTCTTTCTTGGCGGATGGTCAATTGGTTTTGGTATCGACAACCTCCTTCCCGTTGGGGCTTGGTGGGTCAGCCTCTTACACATCGGTGTCTTTTTGGGTAAAGTGACTTTCTTCATATTGTTTTTCATCTTGGTCCGTTGGACCGTCCCACGCTTCCGCTATGACCAGTTGATGAATCTGGGGTGGATCGTTTTCTTCGAAGCCGCTCTCATAAACGTCTTCCTAGCAGCACTTGTAATTGCCTACCCAAGTATTGGATTCGTCGGTGTTGCAATCGGATTTGCTTTGTTGATTACCGCTAGCATCCTTCTAATCAAGATTGCCAAGGGTTCTCTTGAGAAGCCTTCCGCAACCGCAGTTTAAAACCCCACCTCATTTTCAACCTCTTCCAATTTCACCATGGCTATCATCAAAGTTGAGCGCCCCAAACTTTCTATCGGAGAAAAAATCTACTTCGGCGCCATCTTCAAAGGGATGGTCATTACCCTTCGACACGCTTTTCGATCCTTGGTCGGAAAGACTACGGGTGCTAAGGAGCTAAACTCATCCGGTGTCGGAGTGACGATGCAATATCCGGAACAAAAGTGGGATGATCAGTTGCCAGAATATTACCGTGGTGCGCCTGCCCTAGTGACCGATGAACGGGACAGGGAGCGTTGCGTTTCGTGTCAGCTTTGTGAGTTTATCTGCCCACCCAAAGCGATAAAAATCACCCCCGGTGAGATCCCCTCGGATAACGAATGGGCCAAGATTGAGAAACGTCCCCTAGAATTTGACATCGACATGATCCGCTGCATTTACTGCGGGATGTGCGAGGAGGTTTGTCCAGAGCAGGCCATTTACCTTCGTCCCGACTACGTCATTACGGGCACAGACCGTAATGAAATGGTCCACGACAAAGACCGACTCTACGAAATTGGAGGGAAACGTGTTGGACTCGTCAATAAATGGAACGACTTAAAGTAATAAGTTATGGAAAATCTCGTATTCTATCTTTTTGCTTTTATGGCGGTGGCGGGAGGGGTGTTATTAGTTGCGCTCCGCAATCCGGTTTCAAGCGCGCTAGCTATGGTGCTCTCTTTTGTTGGACTAGCGGGTTTATTCATCGGTCTAAATGCCTACTTTGTCGGAATCGTCCAAATCTTAGTTTATGCGGGCGCAATCATGGTGCTCTTTATCTTTATCATAATGCTTCTCGACCTGAACGACGAGAAGCCCGTCAAATTTAAGTCTTCTTCGGTCGTCGCAGGCCTCGTAATCCCCCTCCTCTTAGTCGTTCAAATTCTTGGAGTGATCCAGGCCGGATCCAAAGGTAACAGGGTCGAATTCGAGGAAATCACCAATGAGTCAATGAGAAGGTCAGCTGAGCAGTTTGCTCAACTTGACGAAGACAAGGTTGCATTTCCACGCGAGAAACAATCAGCAATCTACAAGAGTTTGACTCATGAGAAGAGTCCAAAGCTTCCAGACACCAACCTTATAGGAAACACCATCTTTAAAAGCTACAACTACCCCCTTCAGGTGGTTGGTGTTCTCCTCCTTGTGGCAACAATTGGCGTCGTAATCCTTTCCAAGCGGTCAAACAAGCAGGCTCCCATTGACTCCTAACGATATTCCTTCATGGCTTCACTTAACGACTACCTCTTTGTTTCAGGCCTACTTTTCGCGATCGGCCTAGCTGGCGTTATTGTCCGGCAAAATATCATTGTGATTTTCATGTGCCTCGAGCTGATGCTTGCCTCGGCCAGCCTTACCCTCGTGGCTTTCTCAAGATTCCATTTGTTGAATGGGCTACCGGATTACAACGGTCAGGTTTTTGTCTTCTTTATCATTACTGTTGCCGCCGCCGAGGTCGCTGTTGGGCTTGCGATCATCGTGGCTCTCTACCGCGCCCGCCAAACCATTAACGTCGAGGAACTCACCTCAATGCGCGGCTAACCCTACGAACTTCGAATTCTCATGGAATCACTTCCCTGGCTTATCCTCGGTCTCCCGCTTCTGACAGCTGCGGCTATCCATCTTGGACTTAAAAACAAGCAATCTCTCTCAGCTCTTGTCTCTACGTGCTCAGCGGCGGTAACTCTGGTGCTCACGTTGGTGATTATTTCGAAAGGAAGTGATCTGACCGGATCGTTTACTTGGGCTTCCATTCCCGGCTTCGATGGAATCGAAGTCGGTTATGAATTAAATCAACTATCGCGAGGCATGATGCTTGTGGTCGCCGGCGTTGGTTTCCTTGTTCACCTGTTTTCCCTCGCATACATGAAGGATGATTCAGCACTAGCTCGTTACTTTTGCGGACTATCGCTCTTCATGTTCTCGATGACAGGGATCGTTCTTGCCTCCAACTTCATCATGATGTTCATGTTTTGGGAGTTGGTTGGACTGAGTTCCTATCTTCTCATCGGGCATTGGTATCAGAAAGACTCTGCGGCTGATGCGTCCAAAAAGGCCTTCCTCACAAATCGGATTGGTGATTTTGGGTTCATGATCGGCATTCTTATCCTCTGGGGTATCACCGGGAGCTTCACCTTCAATGGCATAAGTGAGTTCTTCGCTGGTGCTAGTCACTCTGAAGCTGTCGTGCCTTCCATGACGATGTTCTCAGCCGCGATCCTTCTGATCTTTATGGGAGCCATGGGGAAATCGGCACAAGCCCCTCTTCACGTGTGGCTCCCAGATGCGATGGAAGGCCCCACTCCAGTTTCAGCTCTAATTCATGCCGCAACGATGGTTGCAGCAGGAGTGTTCATGATGGTCCGATTCTTTATTGCGGTTGGGATGGAGAATCTCGAATCCATTTGGGGACCTGATGTGATCGCTTGGATCGGCGCGATCACTTCTCTTCTCGCGGCCTTAATGGCTACTCAACAGGATGACATCAAAAAAATCCTAGCCTATTCCACTCTTTCTCAGCTCGGTTACATGGTCATGGCCGTAGGCCTTCTGGACCCAGAAGCGGGAATGTTCCATCTCTTCACACACGCTTGGTTTAAAGCCCTTCTATTTCTCGGCTCGGGCGCAGTCATCTTCGCCTGCCATCATGAGCAAAATATTTGGAAAATGGGTGGTCTAAAAAAGACCATGCCTATCACTTTTTTCACCTTTGGCATCGGAACGATAGCTCTTTGCGGTGTCCCGGGAACTGCCGGTTTTTTCTCCAAAGAGCATATTCTTGAATCTGCCGCCCATAGCGAACAATGGCTTCTCTTTGGCATCGCCGCACTCGTGGCATGCCTCACGACTTTCTACATGTTCCGCCTCTTCTTCGTGGCCTTTCTTGGTAATCCCCGAAGTGATCATGCCGGTCATGCAAAAGAGGTTGGCCCGCTCATGTCCACCCCACTAATCGTCCTTGCAGTTATGGCAATTTTTTCCGGCTATCAGTTCCTCGGGGGTAACATCGCACCAAGTTACAAACCTTTTGAGTTTCACCCGGATGCTCCAGCGTTCATCGCTTCAATCTCCGCTGTCCTGATTGGACTTTTCCTCGCTTGGAAAATCTACGGCAGCGCTGAAGACGACCCTCTTGAAAACAAAGGTATTTTTAAGCACTTCCGCAATAAGTTTTATATCGACGAAGCTTACGCAAAACTTGTTAGCTACGGTCAAGATACAATCGCCGCCTTCATTCACTTCTTTGACGAATTGATCATTAACGGTTTCATTGTTGATGGTTTTTCGCGAGCCGCTGGTGGCTTCGGTCGTATCTTTGGACGACTTCAGTCCGGCAATCTTCAGGGCTACGCCGTCCTCTTCGGTATCGGCGTTCTTTTAGTCATTTATCTCACGGTCTTTGTTTCATGAGCATCATTCTCATTCTCATCCCATTCCTCGCCGCTTTCGCTATTCTAGCTGGACTCGGTAAAGCAAAGTCGATTGCAACGATCGCGGCCACTGCAAACCTAGCGCTAGGACTTGGCACCGTTTTTTGTTGGAGGGCCTCGACCTGGGATTTCTCTTGGGAAGTTCTCTCAAAACCAAGTATCCATCTCTCTCTTGGATTCTACGACGGAATGAGCCTAGTGATGGTCATACTAAGCGTGCTGGTTCTTTTCACAGCAGTCATGTCTGGAAAGTGCCCTGAGGGGCGTGAGAAACTCTGGTTCTCATCGATTCTTTTCATTGGAGCAGGTGGATTGGGCGCATTTCTATCCACTGACCTATTTTTCTTCTACGCCTTTCACGAGCTAGCTCTTATCCCAACATTTTTGATGATAGGGATATTGGGTTCTGGCGATCGAAAAAATGCGGCTTGGAAGATCACGATCTATCTTGCTTTGGGTTCTATCATTCTCTTGGCAGGCCTTATTTGGCTCGTCTCAGCTAGTGGTTCAGAAACTTGGCTTTTCGATGATCTTCTCGCTTCCTCGATCTCACAAGATACTCAGCCAGGGATCGCTGCACTTCTGATCGTAGGCTTTGGAGTTCTGATCTCACTCTTTCCATTCCATTCATGGGCAGCTCCCGCATACGCCTCAGCACCAGCTCCAGTCGCGATGCTCCACGCCGGCGTCCTCAAAAAATTTGGGCTCTATGGCCTAATCAGACTCTACCCTATGGTTTCGATTGGGATGCAAGATTGGCTCGTTTGGCTCATTATTCTTCTTCTCTGTAATATTCTTTGGGTGGGATTCGTGACAATCAACCAAAAGCGCCTTGATATGATCCTTGGAAATTCCTCGGTGATGCACATGGGTTATATTTTCTTAGCATTCGCGGCTTTGATCGAAGCCGGAAGCTTTGAGGCCAATCCACTGGCCAAGCCTGCCGCAGTGATTTTGATGTTTGCCCACGGAATCAGCATCGCACTCCTCTTTATGCTAACGGACACGATCCGCAGGAAGACTGGGACAGTTGAACTCGCTGAACTGGGAGGACTTGCTAAAGCCGCACCACGCCTCGCATTCCTTTTCGGCCTTGCCGGCATGGCATCGATTGGACTTCCGGGCTTGGCAAACTTTTCCGGCGAGGTCCTCGTGTTCCTCTCGGGATTCAACAGCTTCGATGGCGAGTGTCTGGGCTATGTCCAGACCGCGACTATTTTAGCTCTCTGGGGTGTTGTTATAAGTGCAGTTTATATGCTGAGAGCTTATCGCCAAACCTTCCAAGGAACACCGGTTAGCCACACGAGCTCCGAACACCTTAAAGACCTTGGGCCCTTTTGCCAAATTCCAGCAGGAATCCTTGCCATCTCACTTCTTATCGTCGGACTCTACCCAAACTCACTTCTCCAGTTCCTCGAAGAACCCGAAGCTGTCACTTCAGAAACCGAACAAGCTTCTAAATAATTTTTCAAAGCCCGCCTCCAATGCCTTCCTACTTGCTAGAAATTATCGTCCTTGTCGGCGGATTGGTCCTGCTTCTTCTAGAAGCCTTTACTTCCCCGAAAAGAAAATCATCGATCGCTATTGGCGCGATCTCAATCCTCTGCTTCTCCTTGATCCTTCTGTTTTTCGCAGACAAAGGGTTTAGTGATAAAAATGTCGAGCTTACACGATTTTACGCTTTTGATCCATTAGCAAGGTTCTTCAAGCTTTTCACGATTGTTGCGACTATCCTAGCTCTACTCCTTGCGCTCGATCATCGTAAAGTCCTTTCAAAATTCACTGCTAACCCAGGCTCAGAGGACGGGACCGGTGAATACTACTGCCTCTTTCTTTTTGCCTGTGCCGGAATGATGTGGATGGCTTCAGCTAAAGATCTCGTCTCACTTTTTGTCTCACTCGAACTCACGACGATCACATCGTATATCTTGGTTGGTTACATGAGACGAAACGTCGGTTCACTCGAAGCTGGTGTAAAATTCCTCATCCTCGGCGCTCTTTCAACAGGATTTCTCGTTTACGGTATCGCCTGGATCTATGGGGCGACGGGGACAACAGATCTAGCTCTGATTAGCGAGCGTATTACCGAGCAAAATTCCACCTATCTACTTTTCGGCCTCGCTCTCATTCTCGTTTCCCTCGCATTTAAAGTTGGCGCGGTTCCCATGCATCTCTGGGTCCCCGACGTTTACCAAGGTGCTCCAACCCCAACGACCGCTTTCCTTTCTGTTGCATCTAAGGCATCAGGTTTTGCAATTGCTATCCGGGTTACCGAGCCCTTTTTAAATAGCGGGACTGATCTTGCAGGCAAGACGACCTTCATTTTAGCTATTCTTGCTGGAGCTACCATTCTCTTCGGTAACCTTGCAGCGATTCCACAGAAAAACTTCAAACGCCTCCTTGCATATTCCTCAATCGCAAATGCTGGCTTCATCTTGCTGCCAATAGCAGCGTGGCAAACTGCCTCTGATGAGCTCACATCGAAACAGGTCATCGCTTTTTATCTCACGATATACCTTATCATGACTTTCGCGGCATTCTTCATTCTGGCAGTAATTCATCGAAATACAGGTTCGGACGAAATTTCAGCTTTTGAAGGTTTGGGCAAACGGGACCCCATTCTCGCATTCATGGCCGCCATAACCATCGGAGCCCTTGCCGGACTTCCTCTGACAGCAGGATTTTGGGGTAAGTTCCTCGCTTTTAAGACAGCAATTGATGCCGGACTTTGGTTTCCGGTCTCGCTCGGATTTATTGGAGTTGCAGCAGGATTCTACTACTACTTCCAAATCATTCGCGCGATGTATTGGCGAAGCTCACTGGATTCCGACCCCATGGAAATTAGGCCAATCGCCTCCCGCTCTATTGCCGGGTTAGCTACTTTGTTAGTCGTTTTGGGATTCTGGCCCCAGCCAATCTACTGGATTCTTCAAAACATTAGCTAAGCCCCGCTCTTTCCTCCCAAAAAATAAGCCCCAACTGTATCCAGTTGGGGCCTGAGTAAAGTGACAACACCCTCCAGCTTAATCAGGCAAATCAGAAACAGGAAGATTCGTCACCTCATCACGATAAGATTCGGCGAGAGGAGTGCTGAGATACCGCTCAGTGGATGAGCACCCAATTGTTACAATCCGCTTTCCTTTGAAGCTATCCCTCGCTGCTATTTTCAGTGCCGAGGCAACATTTGCTCCAGTAGAAATTCCCGCCGGAAGACCTTCAAGCTGAGCCAGCTTCTGCGCCATCTCAAAAGCCTCTTCATTTGTTACAGTGATAGCCTCATCTATGATCGCGGTATTCAAATTCCCAGGGATGAACCCAGCTCCAATTCCCTGAATCTTATGAGGACCGGGAGTCCCACCACTAATCACAGGGCTATTTTCTGGCTCAACTGCAATGACCTTAAAATCAGGTTTACGATCTTTAATCACTTCCCCAACCCCCGAAATAGTTCCCCCCCGTGCCAACCCCGGCAACTATCGCGTCAATATTGCCATCGGTATCACGCCAAATTTCCTCAGCAGTTGTCTCCCTATGAATTTGGGGATTGGCAGGATTATCAAACTGACTGGGACCGAAGCTATTATCAGTTTCGGCTAGAATCTGCTTGGCCTTAGCAATTGCCCCACCCATCCCACGCGGCCCTGGAGTAAGAACGATTTTCGCTCCAAGGCTTCGGAGAAGAATTCGGCGCTCAATTGACATCGTTTCCGGCATCGTCAAAATGCACTCATACCCTTTGCAACGAGCAACGAAAGCGAGAGCGATCCCTGTATTTCCAGAGGTCGCCTCGACAATTGTTCCGCCTGGTTTAAGAACACCATCTTTTTCGGCAGCTTCAATCATCGCTTTTCCAATGCGGTCTTTCACGCTAAAGAGTGGATTGAAAAATTCCGCTTTTACGAGGACTTCGCAATCAAGCCCTTCAGTAACGGAGTTTAATTTAATTAGGGGAGTGTTGCCGACTGTGTCGACAATATTTTCAGCAATGCTCATTTTTTTCTTGGTTAGATTTGATAGTCAATTTGTCCAGAATCTTGGTGAAGTCCACATTCATATCTAGTCCCGCCAAAGCGGGTATCCGCAGCAACGTCTTCAGCATTAGGTTTCCGGGTCGAATGCCAAGCAAAATCAAGGACACCACCGCTCACACAATTAGTGACGAAGGCAACAGCGCTAGATTCCAATCACTGCGGACCGACTTATCAAGTCAATCTCCTTGCATCGGCAATCACAATATCGCCCCTTTTTCTCTTCACATTCCTCACAAAGGAGGATTTGGGCGTTACAGGGCATCCAAGCACAATTGCGGTATCTAATATTCGGGATTCCGCAACTACGGCATTTTGAAACCACGCTAGCTCCATCAGTCTGATTGACAGGAATACTCAATCTCTCATCAAAAACATAGCACTCGCCCTCATAACCTTCCCCCTGAACATCCTCATCCTTTCCATAGGTTACAATCCCCCCATCGAGCTGAAATACCGTATCGAATCCTTCATTCAAAAGAAAACCACTAAATTTTTCACAACGGATTCCACCTGTACAATAGGTTAGGATCTTTTTCCCTTCTAATTCAGACCGGTGGTCTCTAATCCACTTTGGGAGGTCCTTAAAACTCGGCACATTGGGAAGAATTGCTCCTTCGAACCGCCCGATTTCCCACTCGTAATCGTTTCTAGCATCGAGCAAGACTACATTTTTTTCTTTCATCGCCTCCCGCCATTCAGACGGATTAAGATGAGGTGCCGTCAGATCAATAGGATTAAAATTCTTCTCGCCTAACTGCAGAGACACGACCTCATTACGAACTTTTATAGAGAGCTTTGGAAAGACATGCCCCTCTTCCGAGGCGATCTTCCAAGCAATTCCAGCCATAATTGGGTTCTTATCAAGGGCCTCCCGATATCTACCGCAATTTTCTCTTGTTCCCGAAACAGTCCCGTTAAGGCCTTCGGCCGCAATCACAATCCGACCACGAAGCCCTAATCGCTGGCACAAAAGACGATGATCCGCCGCAAAACGGTCAGGATCATCCAACCAGGCATATTTATAAAAAAGAAGGACTTCGTAGGGAGAACTCATCGACCCGTCCATTATTACAAATATCAGCTCAGGAATCCAGCGAAGCCCCTTATCTTTTTCTTCCAAAAAAAACCACAAATTGAGCCAGTCCATACGCTTGCTAAAGGAGGCGAGAAATGTAGTGTTTTTATTCACCGAATAGGGACGGCTAATCCTCTACTTGTCAGAGAGTAGCTTACCCTTCTCGCCTCTCACTCCAGAACACTTCAATCTATCCTCTTTACCCTTGCCGACCAAATGACGAACGACAAAAAACCACGGCGTTCAGCCAAAAAGAAGACCATCAAAAAATCAGCGACGAAGAAAACGGCTGTAAAGAAAAAGGCCGTTAAAAAAGCCGTAAAGAAAACAACGGCAAGAAAGGTTGCGGTTAAGAAAGTCGCGAAAAAGAAAGTTACTGCCAAAAAATCAGCATCAAAGAAAAAGGCAGCTACCAAGAAGAAAGACACCTGGAAACCTGCTCATAAAGTTGCCCGCAGAAAGGTCACTCCTCCAAGCTCCGCCTCTAAAATTTCGCCTAAGAAAAAGGCAGCAAAAAAGGCCTCTCCAAAAAAATCAATTACTAGAAAAAAGTTGTCTAAAAAATTTATTCCGACCACTCCGCCAACCCAGCGTAAGATCAATCGGAAATTGGTTCACTACATCGTAAATTTGCCTCCAATTATTCCTCCCGTTGAGATTCCCCCGAAAGAGCCTACTGTTACTCCCATTTCTTCCCCACCTCTCACTGCTGAGATCCCATCCTCAATATCTGTCCCCCGAACCCAAAGGAGAAGAAACACTACCAACGCCTGTCAAAATCTCTGAGGACCTAGCCCCAGCCCAAGATCCGTCCAACAGTTCACTCACTTCGGACGATGTTGCTTCAGTCGATGAACTTGGGAAGAAGTATCAGGAACTAAAAACCGAACTTGCAAAAGTCATCATTGGTCAGGAGTCCGTTATCGAAGAGCTCGCAATTTGCCTCTTTGCACGTGGCCATGGTCTCCTGATGGGTGTTCCTGGACTGGCCAAGACCTTGTTGGTTTCCTCGATTGCCGAAACCTTGCATCTTGGCTTCAATCGAATTCAGTTTACTCCCGACCTCATGCCGACCGATATTTCAGGGACTGACATTATTCAAGAACATGGTCAGACCGGCAAACGTGAATTCGAATTTGTGAAAGGCCCCGTCTTTTCCAATATCGTCCTTGCTGACGAAATCAACCGGGCGCCCGCCAAAACCCAGTCCGCTATGCTTGAAGCTATGCAGGAGCGCCACGTTACGGTTCTCGGTAGGACTTACACCCTAGACGCTCCATTCTTTGTTCTCGCGACTCAAAACCCAGTGGAGCAAGAAGGAACCTATCCCCTTCCAGAGGCACAACTCGATCGCTTTATGTTTCTTATTAACGTTGAATATCCAACCGCAAAAGAGGAGAAGCGAATCGCCCGTGAAACAACCGGGATTGACAAGGAGCCCCTCAATCCTTTGCTCACCGGGGAAGAGGTTTTAAAATTCCAGAGTCTAGTTCGCCGTGTTCCAGTTCCTGATCATATTTATGATTATGCTGTCGAGATTGTTCGTCGAACCCGTCCCGATGGCCCAGACGCTCCAGACTGGATTAAGGAATACGTAGGCTGGGGCGCCGGACCTCGTGCCGTCCAATATCTCATTCTCGGATGTAAAGCCAGGGCAGCTCTGCGTGGCACCTATATGGCTTCTTTGGATGATATCGAAGCTGTCGCGAGCCCAGTGTTAAGCCACCGTGTCCTGACCAACTTCGCTGCTGAATCACAAGGCATGACCTCCAAGAAAATCGTCGCCCGTCTCGTCGAGGAAATGAGAGATGATGTTTAGGCTGCCTTTCCAATGTTGTCATTTTTGCTGTTTAGCCGAGGTGGCCGGAGCAATCGGCCTTCATTGACAAGGTAAGCTAGCCGATCAATTCCGAATCGAAATTTCTAACGTTTCAAAGCACCCTAAAAAATGAAATACGATTTTCTCGACACCGAGTTACTCGCCCGTCTTGTAGCGATTCCTCTTGAGTCCCGGACCTCTATGATTGGGAACGTCGCTGGACGGCACCGCTCGCCCCACCGAGGATCATCCGTAGAATTCGCGGAATACCGAAAATACGTTCCCGGCGATGATACTCGTCGCCTAGACTGGAAGGCGTATGCCCGATCTGATCGTTATTATATCAAGGAATTCGAAGCTGATACAAATCTGCGTGCCTATTTCGTAGTCGATTCATCAGGATCAATGAATTTCTCATCCGGTGATCACACCACTAAAATCGACTTCGCCCGAAAAATTGCAGCTGCCCTTTCCTATCTCATCGTCAATCAAGGCGATTCGGCCGGATTGAGCTGCTGTAACGAGAAGATCCACCTTGAAATTCCGCCCAGTCGTCGCGCTGCCCAGCTTCAGACAATTTTTGATTCCCTCCAAAAACTCGAGCCCACCGGCGACACTGGTCTTGTCGATGCCCTTCATCAGATCGCGGAAAAAATTCAACAGCGCGCACTTGTGATAATCCTTTCAGACCTTTTTGCCGATACCGAGGCACTTGGCGATGCCCTTCAGCACCTTCGATTTAGGAAACACGACATCGCGGTCTTCCATCTCCTCGACCCCCAAGAGGTCGAATTCCATTTTGAGCGTCCGCACCGCTTTGTTGACCTTGAGGACAGCACCACTGTCATCGCAGAGCCCAATCTTATCGCCGACGAATACCATGCCGCTTTAAACCAATTCCTAAATAAGGTCGAAAGTAAGTGCCACGACGTTTACGCTGATTATCACCTCTTCCAGACGAGTGCCAACTACGAGGAAATTGTCTCCAACTTCATCACGACTCGTCTTCATTCCAAACGCTAGAACCAAGTCTTGAGCCTAAGCTTTCTTTCACAACCGATCCTTTGGGGGCTGTTCGCAGCCTCAATCCCAGTGATCATCCATCTGCTCAACAGACGGCGCTTTCGCATCGTCGATTGGGCGGCCACAAGCTTTCTCCTGAAAGCTTCCCGTGAATCACGTGGAAAAAAGAAGCTTAAACATATCCTCATTCTTATTTGTCGAACTTTGGCAATTACAGCCCTCATTTTTGC
The DNA here is from genome assembly GCA_949373085.1 of uncultured Verrucomicrobiales bacterium. Taxonomy (GTDB): domain Bacteria; phylum Verrucomicrobiota; class Verrucomicrobiia; order Verrucomicrobiales; family Akkermansiaceae; genus SW10. The sequence continues at coordinate 32,696 of CASICJ010000019.1, read as the reverse complement.
GGTAGCCCGGCCTCTCTTGGGAGGATTTCTCGGATCAGGAAGTGGATCAGTCGGAACCGTAATTCTTGTTCTTGATCGCTCTGCAAGCATGGAGACTAAAGCGAAGAGCGGAGCTCCCTCTTACCGACAGGCCGTGATTACGCGGGTCTCGGAAGCCGTCGAAAAAATGGGCTCTCCCCGTCTAATTCTTATCGATAGTGCGAGTGGAGATATTCAAGAAGTCCCCTCACCCGATGCTCTCTCAGAACTTTCGACCACTTTTGCTACCGATACTCAGGCTGACATTCCGACTTTATTGACTAAAGCGATTGATTACATTGACGAAACTAATCCAGGACAGACCGAAATTTGGCTTGCTTCCGACATGCAGCGGGGGGACTGGCGGCCAACTGATTCAAGATGGAACGCGGTTCGTGCCGGACTCGAAAGCCTTCCAGGCGAAACAAAGCTTAGGATTCTTTCATCAGGCAGCGAACTTACGCAAAACATAGCAATCGAGCTCGTCTCTTCTCGCCGCGTGGACGACAACCTTTTCCTAGATCTCAAATTAACACGCAGCAAAGGCGATGGAACCTCTACGATCCCAATCACTTACTCGCTCAAGGGTGCTCGCTCAGCCGAGCGCGTCACGATGAATGGGCAAGAGCTTCGTTTTCAAAAACGTCTCCCGCTTGGCGCAGCCGATATTGATGGCCGCGGGTGGGTTGGAATCCCTTCGGACAACAATCCGCGCGACAATAGTGTTTTTTTCGCATTTGGGGGTAAAGAGCCTGTCAAATCTTGGATCGTTTCAGAAAAACCTTCAGGTAAGACAGCCAACTACCTCCGCAAAGCAGCAGCACCCGATGGCTTTGACCGCTATCGGTCTGAAATTATCGCCCTAACCCAAACGACTAAAATTGACTGGGAGACCGCCTCACTCATTGTCTGGCAAGCTCAGATCCCAACCGGTGCTGTTGCCGCCCAACTTCAAGAATTTGTAGCGTCTGGAGGCTCCGTCATTTTCTTCCCCCCAGAAAAACAATCCAAGAATATCATTTTCGGGACATCCTGGGGCTTCATTGAAGATGCTCCGGCCGACGAATATTTTATTAACGGATCATGGATCATGGATGACGGTCCTTGGCGAAATAGCCTAACTGATCAAAAAATGCCAATTGATCAAGTCCGCGGGGTCAAGCGCTGCAGCATTAAGGGTGATGGGACCTCACTTGCAGAATGGGACGACGGATCTCCTCTTCTTTACCGCCAACTAGAAGGTCTCGGGACCGCTATCTTCATCAATACGCTTCCCGATGATCGTTGGTCTAATCTCGAGTTTGTCGCTCTCCACCTCGTAGCTGTTCAGCGTCTCCTTGAAAAGGGCACCGACCGACTTTACGCCGGTTATCGCGCGATTGCTGGGAGTGAAAGAGCTAAGCTCCGTGGTGATGAAGTTCGCGACCGCCTTGATGCTTTTGAGGGCCATGAACCTGCTCTTGGATCGTATCGTGCTGGAGTCTATCGCCTTGGTGAAAGGGTGATTGCAGTTAACAGGCCCGCCGCGGAAAACTCACCTCTCCGCGTTAACGGAGAAGCGCTCGATACCCTCCTGGAAGGAACCTCTTACTCGCTCTTTGAAAGCACGAGCGATGACGATAATCTCGTCTCTCCGGTTTGGTGGGCTTTCCTCATCGCTGTTCTCTTCTTCCTACTTGCTGAGGCAATCCTCTGTCTGCAACCCAAGTTAAGCGGACCGCCCGCTCTCGGCACCTCAAAAACGTCTCCCGCCTCGTGAATCATTTTAATCTCGGCCCACTCCACTTTCAGGCACAAACCTGGTTGATCGTCTTAGTGGTGATCATCCTTATTGCGACGATTACTCTGGGAGTCATAGCGACAAATCGATCCACCCGTCCCAATCGCACTGGCTCTCTTGAGGGCCTTCGACTTCTATGCGTCATCTTTACTTGCTCTATGTTACTTGGACCCGAATGGCGCACGGTTCAGGAATCGGACCTCCAGCCAGAGATCGCTATCGTCTGGGATGAATCAATCTCAATGGAGACCGAAGACGCTAGGCGGCCTGAGTCAATGGCAGGATCTGAAACAATTTTAACCCGTCGCGAATTGGTTAAACGCCTCGTTGACTCTAAGTTTTGGGAGACCTTTGAAGCAGACGGTAAAAACCGTGTCACCACAGCATCTTTTGGTGCACCCTCAACTGATGCCGATGTCATCGAGTTAGCGATGAGTGGTACAGACATTAACGAAGCTTTGGGTAATTCTTTGGCTAATGGACAAAATCTGAGAGCTACTATTTTCTTGGGTGATGGCGATTGGAACCTCGGAACCTCCCCCGTCGGTGTTTCCCAACAATTCCGCCTCAAGGGCGTTCCGATTTATACCCTCGCGACGGGAAACAATAAGAGAGTCCCTGACTTGGAACTCACCTCGGTTAACGCTCCGACTTATGGTATCATCGGTGAGAATGCCCAAATCCCTTTCACTATTGAATCATCGCTTGCTCGTGATGTTCGCACCCAGATCCGCATCAAAAGCGACACCGGAGCAGAACGCTATAAAGATATTACCATCCGCGCCAACAGCACCCACTATGATTCACTGCTCTGGCGGGTCGAAAAGGAGGGCGCCTCGACCCTCTCCATTTCTCTTCCAGTAGCCAACGGAGAGCTAATCCAAAATAATAATTCGCGTGACTTTGTCATCAGTGGCAAGCCTGAATCAATCCGAGTTCTCGTAATCGAAACCCTACCTCGTTGGGAATATCGGTTCATTAGAAATGCACTTTCGCGAGATCCCGGAGTGACCGTAGATTGCCTCCTTCTCCATCCAGACCTAGGTAGGGGCGATGGTCCCGATTACATCCAAGAATTCCCCGAAAAACTCGAAGATCTTCAAAAATATGATGTTGTTTTCATCGGCGATGTTGGAGTTGGAGAAGGTCAACTCACAATTGAACAAGCCAATCTGATTGAAGGTCTCGTCAAGAGCCAGGCCAGCGGTGTTGTCTTCATCCCCGGCGCCAGAGGAAACCAGTTCACGCTCTCCGAATCAAATCTTGGCGACCTAATCCCTGTCATCCTTGATCAAGATAAAAAAGAGGGCCTCTCGGAATCCATCGAAACAACAATGCGACTTACTCCCGAAGGGGAAGAATCACTTCTAACAATGCTTGGAGAAAGTGAGGCACAAAATGAAACAATCTGGCGGAATCTTCCTGGCTTCTACTGGCAAGCCCCAGTAGTTCGAGCGAAAGCAGGCTCCACAATTCTTGCCGAAAATGAGGCCCGAAGAAATGCCTATGGCCGACTTCCGATCATCGTCACCTCGAGAGCTGGTTCTGGAAAGGTTCTCTACATGGCCATTGATTCCGCGTGGCGTTGGCGCCGAGGTGTTGAGGATCTCTATCATTATCGCTTCTGGGGACAGGTTGCTCGTTGGATGTCCTACCAACGTAATATGGCCGCAGGAGAACGGATGCGACTTTTCTACACTCCCGAGCGACCGAAACCTGGAGATTTTGTCTCCCTCTCGGCCAATGCTTTTGATTCTAATGGTGCGCCACTCAATAATGGGGTTCTACAAATCGATCTCACAGCTCCCAACGGCCAGATTAAACGAATCGAACTTGTGAAAGAAGAAGGGGCTTGGGGAAGCTTCTCTGGACGCTTCAAAATCTCCCAACCAGGTGAATGGAATCTTAACGCATTCATCCCCGAAGAACCAGCTGCAGCAATCAAAGCTAAAATCATTTCTCAAACCGATTCCATCGAGAAAACAGGACGACCAGCTCGCTTTGAAGTTCTCCAGGAAATGTCTAAAATATCTAGGGGACGCATGGTAACGGCCGAAAAACTCGATGAATTAGTGAAGGAAATTAATGCCCTTCCAGAGCCCCAACCATTAGTCACTTCTATCAAGCTCTGGGCTCATTGGCTTGCGCCTTTAATTCTGATCACACTCCTCTCGCTTTTCTGGATTGGTCGAAAGCTCAACGGCGCGTTCTAAAAGGGAGCGAGTTTCTGGAGACGCGCCTCAGGCCCCTATCATTTCGGACATTGCCGTTTCCAGAAAATGAGGCGCTCTTTTTGAAGGTCTTTTTTCATGACTCCGAACGAGGTCTACCCAATCCTTTGGACCGCATCACCTATCTCGTCACACTTTAACGATTAGTTGAATCCTCAGCCAGTTTTTTCACCAAACTGAAGGAGGGTGGGATGATCCTGAAATTTCTAACTAAAAGACGAAAGTTAACCGTTCTTGGGCAACTTTCCTCGCCGAATAGGGTTTCATGAACTAGTTTCCCTTCAGATGTCACCTCGTTTCATCATCGCTACCCTCACCCTGATTATCGGACTGCTTGCTAGCTGGCTCCTGTTTCAAACACAGGGCCAGCCCAAGGAGTCCAAGGGCGCTAAGAATCTAGTTAAGGAGCCATTAGAATACGTCCCCTCAAATCCCGCCAGTGATCGACAGAAGAACGGCGGTAATTCCGGTCGAAATTCCGAATTCGACCCCAACGCAATCCCATACGAAAGAGTCGTAGCTTTTTCGAGCGAGGAGGCCTACCGCGATTTCCTCAAAAAACTCGCAGCCAGCAGAGTTCGCAATATGGGATCAATCGATTCATTACGCGCTGTTCGGATCGGTTTTGATTCATCGACCGATTTTGATGCTTTGGAACTAGAAGCCGAAGATGTCGAATTTAATTACCCTGTCCTCATTCCTGAACTTCGCGAAGTTGAGCCACAGGAAGGAGTGGTTGGATTTGGAAATGGCGCTCTAGATTTCCTTGGTATCAGCAAGGATAATTCGGAATGGGGCAGAGATATCAAAATTGCAGTCATTGATACGGGAATAGAGCCTCATCTCGCTCTGAGTGATAATATTCAGCACATCAATCTCATTGAACTAGACGAGGGAGGAAGTCCAAACAGTCACGGGACGTCGGTCGCCTCCCTAATAGCAGGACAGCATCCCAATATGCGGGGGGTTGCACCCCAGGCTGAACTCATTTCTGTCCGAGTCGCTGACGAAACTGGCGTTTCGAGTTCTTTCTTACTCGCCCAAGGAATCACTGCTGCAGCAGATGCCGGAGCCCAGCTCATTAACATTTCAATGGGCTCCTCAAGCGACAGCACCCTGGTTCGCCAGGCTGTCGATTACGCCATTGAACAAGGCGCCGTTATTTTTGCCTCTTCAGGAAATGATGGAACACAACAAGCATCTTATCCAGCGGCCGATCCTGATGTCTATTCTGTTGGTGCCATTGATGCCAACGGAACCCACCTGAACTTCTCAAATACTGATGAAAACCTGGCTTTCACGGCTCCCGGCCTTGAAGTCCAGGCCGCCTTTCCAGGAGACAACGTCACATCTTTTACCGGAACGTCTGGAGCGGTAGCATTCCCAGTTGGTGCTGTTGCCGCTATCATGTCCGAGAGCCAGCAATCGATCAGTCCACAACAAGCCGTTTTAATCCTCCAAAGCCATAGCAATGAAGCCGGCCTTCCGGGATCCGATAATCATTTTGGGATCGGAATCGTTGACGTAGGTCGCGCCATCAACAGGAACACTAGTGGGATTGTAGACGTCGCAGTCGCCTCACAAACCTACCTTCTCCCAAGTGCTGATAGCTCTGCCTCCGGACTTCAAGTCAGCGTAGAGAATCGCGGCACAGAAACGGTCTTCCAATCCACGGTCGATATTCAGATTGGAAGCGACTACTTCCCCTATACGATTCAAAAGCTAAGCCCGAACGAGCGCAGTGTGGTCATCATTCCATCGGGCCTAAACCAACTCAGGGCTGATTCGCAACTGGAGGTCTCCGCACACATCAATCTGCCAAATGGACAAAGCGATGCGAAACCTGGAAATGACCAGAGGAAGGAAATCGTTACGATTCCCACGGATGATCGCTAATAAATATTTGATGTTTTTCATCTCATCCCTCGTAGCCTCCGCTACCCCGGGATGGATTTCCGCTCCCTTTGCCAGCGCTTTGCCTGCGAACCAGCTCCTCGTCGATGGAAATGCTTGCGGCCCTACCTGTCTATTAAGTGCTTTTCGTGCCGGCAGCGAAAAGTGGCGCGCTTCAATCTCCAAAATCGAAGGCAATTCGGATTCGGAAAAAATCCGGAAAATAATTCATGACTACGCCAGGCGTCCTTCCTCCCTTGACCCAAAAAAATCGAGGTGGAATGGGCACTACGGAATCGCAAGTCCGGATCTCGTAGCAATGGCCAACGAGCTCTGCAGTGAGAGGTGGATGAGCTCTGTAAAGCAGGAGATCTTCTTCAAGAATTCGCGGGAAAAAGAGGCCGCGCTTCTGGCTAGGGTGCATGACAAGCTCTCAAAATCCCTTAAAAAAGGACTTCCCCCTATTCTTAGAATACGGCGTATAGCATGGCGAACTCCAGAAGGATCGAGCACCAAAAATTGGCTAACCGTAAAGGCTCACTTCATCGTCCTCACCGGTCTTCCTGAAAAACTCCCCAAAGAAAAGAAGTCCTTCAAGATCACATATCATGAGCCCTGGGGTGGGAAAAGTCTCTCAGGGAGGATTCATGTTTCAGATACTAAGTCAGCTGGTGTAACAACTCTGATCGCAAGCTTTCCGGCGTCGGACATCGGAAAAAACCTCATTAACCGAAGTGAGCCCACCTGTCTGTCTCTCTCATCGGCAATCGGACTCTTCTGATATTTTGATTCATTAACCTTACGCGCTTCTTCGTCAGCGAGAGATGATTAGGTCCATCTAAAATAGGAGCCAACATTCCCCTAATTTTTAGGCGGAAAGCAGTGTACTCCAAATGAAAACCGGAGATGATTCCCGTTCTCACTCCGCCCGTTGCCTCACAGCTTCATATAAACAAACACCTGCTGAAACACTAACATTCAAACAGTCGACAGTTCCTTTCATGGGAAAATTCACCAAAAAATCACACTCCTTCTCAGTGAGTTGCCGCATCCCTTCCCCCTCGCGCCCCATCACAATTGCGACTGCTCCCTTTAAATCCGTCTCATAAAGAGATTGCGTTGCTTGGTCAGACGTTCCAAAAATCCAGATTCCGCGTTCTTTCAGCTCCCTCATTGTTCGAGCCAGATTTGTAACCTTAACAAAGGGCACGCTTTCGGCAGCCCCAACTGAGACACGTCTTACGGTATCGGTCAAACCAACCGCTTTATCTTTTGGAGCTATGACCGCATCTACGCCAGCGCCATCGGCAGTTCTTAAAATAGCACCCAAATTATTGGGGTCCTGAACACAATCAAGTATCAGTAAAAGAGGTTTTTCTTTATTATCGAGAATCTCGAACAAGTCACCTTCCCCCCTCGGTCTCGCTTCCCTTTCACCGCGTGGACGGGAATGACGATTATCTCGCGCTTCCCCTGCTCGTTTTCTCATATCGATGTCTTACGTCCAGCATCTTGAAATTCAAAGTTCAATTCTAACTCTGATCTGTATAGATACATGTCTATGAAGTTGATTTCATCATTTCTAACAGTGGCCATATTAGCCGCTCAAGCTGATCGAAAGCCAAATATTGTTTTTATACTCGCGGATGATCTCGGTTACGGTGAACTGGGTTGTTACGGCCAGAAGAAGATTAGAACTCCAAATATCGATCAACTAGCAAGCCAGGGAATAAAATTCACCCACCACTACACCGGAGCGCCCGTGTGCGCACCTGCTCGGTGCGTTCTCTTGACAGGGCTCCATTTAGGACATGCTGAAATTCGTAATAATGGGGATTCGAAAAACGGTCGGAAATTCCCGGGTCAGTGGCCTATTACCAGTGGAGCCATTACAATTGCTGAAGCTCTTAAGGAAGGCGGCTACGTTAGCGGAGGCTTTGGAAAATGGGGATTAGGGCCAACAGACAGCTCCGGCTCCCCAATCAAACAAGGATTCGACCGTTTTTACGGATATAACTGCCAGCGAAATGCACACTCATTTTTCCCCCCGTTTCTCGATGACGACGAAGGAGAGGAAATCATCAACAAACAACCCATCCCAGGACACCTTCGAAGACCAAAGGAGGAAATTAAGGCAAACGACTACCGGGACGAAACCTATGCGCCCGATCGGATTCTAGAAGAAGCCTTAGAGTTCCTGGATAAAAATAAAGACACCCCTTTCTTTCTCTATCTCCCCTTCGTGGAACCCCACGTCGCGATGCATCCTCCACAAGAATGGATTGATCGGTATCCCAAAGAATGGGATCAAAAAAAAGGACCTTACCGCGGACAGAACGGTTATCTCCCACACCCACGCCCCCGGGCCGGGTATGCTGCCATGATCTCAGATCTCGACGAACACGTCGGCACGATACTTCAACGCCTCAAAAAGCATGGTCTCGTCGAGAATACAATAGTTGTATTCACCTCTGATAATGGAACAACTCACCCTTCGCGTGATCCTAAATTTCATGTGGGTGGGGTAGACGCCCCTTTCTTTAATTCTACCGCTGGGCTCCGAGGATGGAAGGGTTCAGTCAATGAGGGTGGAATACGGGTTCCGGCTATCGTTCGTTGGCCAGGAAAAATCGAAGCTGGTTCCACGACTTCTGCGCCATCCTACTTTCCTGATTGGTTTCCAACTCTATGCAAGGCTGCCAGAGTCAAGATTCCCAAAGAACTTGATGGATCTGACCTCACGCCAGCTCTAACCAAAAAATCTTTTGAACGAAGCAAACCAATGATTTGGGAATTCCACGGTTATGGCGGACAACTCGCTGTTATCGACTTCCCTTGGAAGGTAGTCCGCCAAAAGGCAAAAAGTAAGAAACCCGGAAAATGGCAACTCTACAACATTCGAAAAGATCCGGCCGAAGGTAACGACCTCGCCAAACAAAATCCAGAAATTGTGAACCGTCTCGAAGCCGCTTTCGAGCAAGACCGGACTCCAAACAATCGCGCAAAACTACCACTTTACGATTAGAAAAGGGGGAGGAAACCTGATCCTGCATGGAGCCTCAAAATCTTCGCCGTGGCTAGCGGCAGTTCAACGCAGACGAAATAATCGCTTTCCTACATCTATCAATTCAATTAACCCATTTCAAATAAGCAAAGATTTCAACTCAACCAGCAAATTACCAGCTCAGCAAAGCTTCAATCCAACCTCATTTTTGGCAGAGATTCTTAATCTACGCTGATAATTCCTTGACTGACTCGCTTCAAATCCTTATTCCCCGCGCTCCCGAGAACCCTTTCCCTTTAAATCCATGGCCCAGACTGAAGTAATCCTCCGCGAAAAAATTGATAACCTTGGCGCAGAAGCTGACGTCGTAAAAGTGAAAGCTGGCTTTGCCCGCAATTTCCTCATTCCGACAGGCAAGGCCTATGAGGCAACTCACGGCAATTTACGCCAGATCGAGAACCTTCAGGCTGCTCGCGCCAAGCGTGAGACCCAGGAGCTCAATGAAGCCCAGGAGCTTGCAAGTAAGATCTCCCGTATAAAAGCCAAGTTCACTCTCGATGTAGGCAAGAATGGTAAGGCTTTTGGGTCAGTCACGACCATCGATATCCACAAAGCACTCGAAGAAAAGGGCATTTCTATCGACCGGACCTCAATTCAGCTAAACAAGCCTATCAAATCGACAGGTAATAGCGATGTTGAGATTAAGCTTCATGCCGACGTAACCACCTCTCTCACGGTTAGCGTCGAAGCAACTGAAGCACCTGCTTCTTAGGGTAAATCGTCGATCTTATTTTTCAAAAGCCCGGTCGTAATTACCGGGCTTTTTTTGTCGTTTCCACTCAGAGTTTTAAGCGGCAGACTTTGGAGAGTGATTGGCATCCTTGATTCCGGTGTTGGCGGCTTATCCGTCATGCGGGAAATTCGTGCCCAGCTCCCAGAACAATCACTCACTTACGTCGGCGATACCGCTTGGTGTCCCTACGGGAATAAGGATTTTTCTGAGATTCGGAATCGCACTTTCGCTCTGAGCGATTTCCTAATTAGCAAAGGGGCAGAGATCATAGTGATCGCCTGTAATTCAGCCACAATCGTAGCGATCGAAGCCCTTCGATCACGATATTGTATTCCCTTTGTTGGAATGGAGCCGGGCGTCAAACCAGCTTCCGAGCTAACTCAGACAGGCACCATTGGGGTCCTCGCTACCGAAGCGTCCCTCGCAGGTGAAAAATTTCATAGTCTTGTTGCAACCCACGCTAAAGATCTTCGAGTCATCACACAACCCTGCCCAAAGTTTGTTGAATTCGTGGAACGAGGGGTTCTAGAAGGAGACGAGGTTGATCGAGCGATCGATGAATACACATCTAGCATTTTAGCAGCAAATGCAGATGTTTTCATTCTTGGATGTAGCCACTATTCATTTTTACGTCCCGCTCTTGAGGCTCGCCTCCCCGACCACATAAAGTTTATTGATACAGGGAGCGCCATTGCGCGGAGAGTCAGCCAACAACCATTGAGCACTCCCGAGCAAAACGTGGTTAATGTATTAACAACAGGAGACCCAAAAGAATTCTCAAGACTGTGTGAAATCCTGATTTCAGAGCTCCCTTCCTCCTGCCAACATTTTCTCATGCCATGAAAAAAATTCCTCTTATCGCCATTCTACTGACCATCTCCGGCTTCACTTATTGGGCCTTCACAAAGAAAGACTCGCCTTCCAGAGATGATCGAGAAACTGGGATCGAGAACGATATCGGAGATACTTCGGAATATTGGGAATCTGTCACCACCGCTGACCAAAGTGCTGAATACCAACCACCCCAACCTGATCACGATCTTTATTCCAACGGACCAAAAACTCGTGATGGTATTGGCAAGTATTATCAAGGACGTGAGATCGCCTACGTAATGGGCCATCCTGCTATCAACTGGCTAGAGAGACGGGAGCGGGAACAGGAAGAAGCACCAAAAAAGGCCCTCGATTTAATCAAGCTAGCTCCTGGGGAGATTCTAGCTGATATCGGAGCTGGTTCCGGATATTACAGCCTCCGGATTGCCATGAATCATCTTAACTCAAGAGTGGTTTCGGTCGATATCCAACCAGAGATGATTGACTTCCTAAAAGTAAGAGCCGAGCAGTTAGACATCAAAAATGTTTCCCCTCACCTCGGTAAGATCGATGATATTGGTCTTCCCGACCAATCCATCAATGCCGCTCTAATGGTCGATGCCTATCATGAATTTTCGCATCCTTATGAAATGATGACATCAATCGCTTCCGCTCTCAAATCAGGTGGACGTGTTTATCTTCTGGAATATCGAGAGGAGGACCCCAATGTCCCCATCAAACCACTCCATAAAATGAGTCAGGATCAAGCCAAGAAAGAAATGGCTATGGCTGGCCTTGTTTGGGACAAAACCATCGACGATTTGCCATGGCAGCACTTCATGGTATTTCGAAAGCCATGATCTCACCCCCAGAATGGCTGAATCCGGAAGAGCCCTACCTTGTCGGTATTTCCGGTGGACGAGATTCTATCGCATTACATCACTGGCTCGTCGAAAATGGTTTTAACAAAATCGTTTATTGTCATTTGAATCACGAACTTCGCAGGGGCGAGTCCGAGGATGACGAAAAATTTCTCCGTAAGCTCCTGGGCAAAGATCTTATTGTAGACCGAGTCAATGTTGCGGAACTAGCTGAGAATGAAAACCTCTCTCTCGAAACTGCAGCTCGAGATGCGCGGCATCGCTTTTTTCAGGAATGTGCCACCCAAACGGGAATCAATCATATCCTCCTTGCGCATCATGCCGACGATCAGGCTGAAACTATCCTTTTCAATCTCCTTCGGGGTACTGCAGGTCTCAAAGGGATGAAGAGTCAGCAAGAGATTGGCCCTTTAACAATCCTTAGACCTTTTTTGGAGGTTCGTAGAGAATTCATTAGTCGATACCTCTTAAGCCTAAACCATTCCTTCCGCGACGATTCTTCAAACCTCGAACCTTTTGCGACTCGCAACCGGCTCAGAAACGAAGCAATCCCCCTTCTCTGTGACATTATGAAGCGAGATATCACCACGAATATTCTACGTGCCTCTGATCATCACTGGGGGCTGGAAGATGCTGCAGACAATTTTCTATCCGAAGTTGAAATTCTGGATCCTCAAGGGAGAATCTACCTTCCAACTCTTCGGACCCTTCCGCAAGCTCTGCAAAAGCGTTCAATCCACCAATTCCTCTCATCGCATAGAATCCCAAACCTCACTTCGGCCCACGTCGATCAAGCCCTTTCGATAATACACCCAGATGCTCCTCCGTCCATGAACCTCCCCGGAGGGCAACGTTTGCGCCGGAAGGAGGCACGCCTTTTTATCAGCTCATGAAATCCCTCCTTTTTATTTCTTTGTTGCTCGTATCCTGCGGTAGCAAAACCGCACCAGACGAACAAAAGGAACGCAAGAATATCGATGGTCCAGATCAAATAATTGTTGGTCGTATCGCTTCGGTCTCCAAGCGGGGTAAATTTGTCCTCATTCAAAAATTAGGAACTGGAACCCTACCCAAAGGAATAATTTACCAATCAAGAGGTCCCGATGGCCGCACAGCATCTCTTCGCCCCTCCGGCGAACGAATCCGGGACTTTTTCGCAGCCGACTTGTTAAGTGGAGAAACAAAAAAAGGTAATGCTGTCATAGCCTATCAGAAACCGGACAGAAAACAGAGCACGCATGACGAAGAGGAGTTCCAGCAAGAGGACGAGATCGACGGTGAAACAAAAAAATTAGATGAGGAGGGATTGCCTGAAAACGATCAAGCCCCCCAAACTATCAGGGATTTGGACTAATTACCCTCTCCTTATTGTGAGTGAAACCCACTTTATTTAAAAAAATTTATCTTTATCACTTGAATGTACTCTGTTTTTCTTGGTAATACTCCTAACGAAGCTACTAGGGCATCCTAAATATCTAAATAATTCAAAAAAGCTGATATACAATGAAAGCAAGCACACTCAACACCTCAAGCCCACAAAAAGTGGACCCAAACCGATTGGCTGACTTTGTGATGATGACCCAGCGGTCGTGCATCTTGAATCTTTCAAGTGAACTAAACCGTGGAAACATTTCTTTCCCTCAGTTTTTCCTTCTTACCTACCTTTCTAGCGAGGACTACCTCACAATGTCTGCGATCGCCAAGAAAATGGGCCACTCTACCGCAGCCGCTACCGGTCTCGTTGATCGCCTCGAAAAGCTTGGTTTTGTCGAGCGTGTTCACGCAGCTGAAGACCGCCGTAAAATTATGGTTCGCATAACAAACAACGGGTCTGAAATCGTTTCAACCATGCGACAACATATTGCTTCCGAATTAGCTAATATTATGGAAGACCTTGATGAAGTCGACGCATCTTCAGTCGCTGCAGCCAACCAGGCGATCGAAGGTAAAAATCTGGAATCATAGCAACTTCCAAACCAAATGTTCGCGAAGGAACCTTTGCGAACTTGAAACGCTTCCTCTACGCTCTTGGGCGTGCAGGAAGCGTCTTTCTTTTTGTCTTCGATTCTACAATCGAGGGACCATTGTGCCGATTTTGTAGAACGGATTTCTGGTGTCCAAACTTCTACTGACAAGAAAGAAACATTGATACATCTTTCTAAATATCACGCCGCCGCTGTTCAATCGCTGGGATTTAGCAAAACTTTCCATGCCGAACAGATTCATGGAGACAAGATTGCTGTGATCACAAAACAATCGCCACTGATATCTCCGGGAGTCGATGGCCTAATAACATCGGGAAATAACCTTCTCGGAATCCATGTCGCTGATTGCGGCGCACTTTATCTCCTCGATCGTAAAACTGGAGCAATTGGACTTCTTCATTCTGGAAAAAAAGGAACAAAACTCAACATCACTAGAAACATAATTCGAGCGATGCATCTCAATTTCCAAACCAACCCCGTAAACCTTGTGGCCGTATTGGCACCCTGTATCAGGCCTCCACACTATGAAGTTGATTTCGCCAAAACAATTCGAGATCAGGCGATACTATCTGGGGTCTTACCTGAAAACTTTCACGACTGTGGCCTTTGCACCGCTTCCAACCATGAGAGATTCTACTCTTATCGTCGTGAAGAAGGAAAAACCGGACGACACCTCGCTTTGCTTGGACATTACTGCTCATGAGCACACTCACAATCAACCCACCTGCTAAAATCAACCTTTCGTTGAAGATCACCCATAAGCGGGAGGATGGTTTCCACGGGCTTAAAACTCTTGTCCTCCCCTTACCTGGGCTAGCCGATGAACTTCGGTTCGAATCGGCAGAAAAATTTACCCTGCATTGCGACACTCCAGGCGTTCCCACCGACCAATCCAACTTGGTTTCTCGCGCCCTCCACCTCTTTGAAAAAAACACCGGGGAAGAAGCACGCTATCGAATCACCCTAAAAAAGAGAATTCCACACGGCGCCGGACTTGGCGGTGGGAGCTCAGATGCCGCATCCACTTTTCTGGCGCTCAATCGACTCACGGGAACTTCTGTTCCGCTTTCAAGGCTTGCGGAATGGGCCGGGCAGCTTGGCTCCGATATCCCTCTTTTTATTTATGAATCAGCTAGTTGGTGTCGAGGAAAGGGAGAGATCGTAGAACCGCTTAATCTACCATGGACCTATCCCATTCTTCTCTTTAAACCAAGATTCTTGATCTCGACTCCTTGGGCCTATTCCCGCTGGAGCAACTCCCAACAAATCCCCGGTATTTCCTACACTCCAACAAAGGTGGGCGAAATTGATTTATATAATGATCTGGAACGCCCTGTTTTCGAAAAGCATCGTTTTTTGGGTGAACTTAAGCAATTCCTTCTTGAGCAGCCAGAAACTCAAACTTCCATGATGTCAGGCTCAGGCTCTACCATTTTTGCTGTTCTGCGCGATCAGAAGGACGCGGCCCCACTCATAGAACGAACGCTCAAAGAACTGGACCCAACCCTCTGGACCCACCTTTCGATCTTTTAATTAATCACGCGACACAACTCGCTCAAAGTGCTAAACTCCTCACAGGAAAATCTGCTAACCCCTTTTATTCATGGCCCGCGCAAACAACCTCACCATGTGCTCCTTCTGTGGCAAAAGTCACTCGGAAGTCAAGAAGCTCATCGCTGGACCTGGCGTCTATATTTGTAACGAATGCATTGACGTCTGCTCCACTATCCTTCGCAAAGAACTTGCCGGGCAGTCAGAACCCACCAAAGAGGTTTCGACACTTCTTGAAGACGGAGTTCCTACACCCTCGGAGCTTTTACAGCAGCTCAATGAATTCGTGATTGGACAAGAAGATGCTAAAAAAGTCCTTTCGGTTGCGGTTTATAATCACTACCAGAGACTCCGTCAGCATGAGCACGCAGATGAAAAATATGCTGACGTCGAGATCGAAAAATCAAACATCCTCCTGCTTGGACCCACTGGTTCCGGTAAAACCCTACTTGCTAAAACTCTTGCCCGCCTTCTAGATGTTCCCTTCTGCATCGTTGACGCAACCACTCTAACCGAAGCTGGCTACGTTGGTGAAGATGTTGAAAACATCATTCTGCGACTTCTGCAATCTGCTGACTTTGATGTCGAGCGCGCGGAGCGCGGTATTATATATGTCGATGAAATCGATAAAATCGGCCGCAAGACTGAGAACGTCTCCATCACCCGCGATGTATCCGGTGAGGGAGTCCAGCAAGCACTCTTGAAGATTCTCGAAGGTACGGTCTGCAACGTTCCACCCCAAGGAGGGCGCAAGCACCCGCAGCAGGAATACATCCAACTCAATACTGAGAAAATCCTCTTTATCTGTGGTGGCGCTTTCGTAGGGATGGAAGACATCGTCCGCCGGCGACTTGGGAAACGAGTGCTTGGGTTCAATTCAGTCAAAACTGAGGAAACTGAAGAAGCCGAAGAGATTGCTCTCCTCAAACAAGTCCGAGCAGAGGACCTGCTTCACTTTGGTCTGATCCCGGAGTTCATCGGGCGCTTACCCGTCCTGACTTCCCTCCGCAAATTGACCGAAAGGGAATTAGTCCAGATCGTCACCGAGCCAAAGAACGCTCTCGTAAAGCAATATCAGAAGCAGCTTTCCATGAACAACGTTCAGCTCAAAGTCACCAAAGACGGACTTTCTGAAATGGCGAGGCAAGCGATTGAACGGGGAACCGGAGCACGAGCTCTACGCTCAATATTCGAGAGCCTCATGCTCGACGTTATGTTCGAAGTGCCATCTCGGGAAGACATCGAAACCGTAACTGTTAATGCGGCGGTTGTGAAAGGTGACAAAGCCCCAGCTATGAAAAAGCGGCGCTCGAATGCGGCTTAAAAAACTTGGCCTTTTAGTCCCAAGGTCAAGGTCGCGCACATAGTATGTTCCTGATAACGACTCAACAGCTTCCTCTTCAGTTCTCTGGATCAGGAGGGACTGATACTAGACAGCAGGAGCTTGGCTTAGGACGAAGATATTTATAGTGCCGCAAGGCGCCAATTTCACCCATTGAGCTATTTCATCGTCTGAAATTGGTGAATCCCTCCTTTTTTGATGAATGACTCCAAAAGGTAGCCGTGGGGTAGCCCCATATAAAAAAATCGCCTCGGTTTCCCGAAGCGACTTTGAATCTTTTCTATCTAACCTTGGATTAATCCTCTTCGGACGGGCTCCACTCTTCAGACTCGTCGTTGGAAGTCGCAAGGTTAAACGCTTGCTCCAGACCAACGAGGTCACTGGAAGGACGGAGAGTTTCGAAGGACTGGCTTTCTTTCTGAAGCTGATCTTCGGAGTAAGAAACCGCCTTGATAGAGAGACCGATCCGACGCTCAATCTTATCGACCTTTATAACACGGGCCTCCACGTCGTCACTGACCTTAAGGACATCCTTGACGCGCTCCACATGCTCTTCGCTAAGCTGCGAGATGTGAATCAGACCATCAATATCCCCATCGAGACTGACAAATGCTCCAAAGGAAGCGATCTTGGCAACCGTTCCAGAGACCTTGTCTCCCACCTTGAACTTGCCGTCGATATCGGACCAAGGGTCGTTATCAAGCTGCTTAATTCCGAGTGAAACGCGTTGATTTTCCTTATCGATGCTAAGGACAACAGCTTCGACCTCGTCGTTCTTCTTGAGCATTTCGGAAGGATGATTGATCTTACGAGTCCAAGAAAGGTCGGAAACGTGGA
The DNA here is from genome assembly GCA_949373085.1 of uncultured Verrucomicrobiales bacterium. Classification (GTDB taxonomy): domain Bacteria; phylum Verrucomicrobiota; class Verrucomicrobiia; order Verrucomicrobiales; family Akkermansiaceae; genus SW10. The sequence continues at coordinate 15,568 of CASICJ010000019.1, read as the reverse complement.
TCATACCGTCAATCCCCTCTTCGAGGCCAACGAATGCACCATAAGCAGTGAGGTTGCGCACCTCCCCCTTGATTTCCTTGCCGATCGGGTAACGAGCCTCGATCTCGGACCATGGATTTTCCTCGAGTTGGCGGACCCCAAGAGAGATCTTCTGCTCCTCTGTAGAAATTCCAAGAACCACCGCTTTGATCTCCTGATCAAGCTCGAGCACATCGCTCGGTCGCGTGATACGCTTGACCCAAGAAAGCTCGGAAACGTGAACAAGTCCCTCAACTCCTTTCTCAATTTCGATAAAGGCACCGTAAGGCAGAAGTTTAGTGATCTTCCCGGAAACTTCAGCTCCAATTGGGAAGCGGGCCTCGATGTCAGCCCATGGGTTGTCAGTCATCTGCTTGAGACCAAGCGAGACACGCTCCTTGTCACGATCAACATCAAGGATCTGAACCTCGATTTCCTGGCTTATGCGAAGCATTTCCGAGGGGTGCGCAATACGGCCCCAACTCATATCTGTAATGTGTAGGAGTCCATCCATACCCTGAAGGTCGACGAAAGCGCCAAAGTCCGTGATATTTTTAACCTGACCGGTAACTTTATCTCCAACAATAACGGTTTGGAGGAATTTCTGGCGAAGCTCGGCGCGCTCAGCCTCAATGACCTCACGACGGCTTAAAACCAAATTCTTACGATCATCGTTCACTTTAACGATCTTAAACTCGTAAACGTTGCCAACATATTCCTGAAGGTCGCGAGGAGGAATGATATCCACTTGCGATCCAGGAAGGAAAGCTTCCACGCCGACATTCACGATCAGGCCACCCTTGACAGCGCCTTTCACTTTTCCTTTTACGAGGCCACCATCCTCGTAAACTTTCATGATCTTTTCCCAGTTCTGCTTGTGGGCAGCCTTCTCTTTGGAGAGGACAATTAGCCCTTCATCGTCTTCAAGGCGCTCTAGGAGAACTTCAACTTCGTCACCGATCTCGATCTCTTCATCTTCGAACTCGGAAACTGGAATAGCTCCCTCGGATTTGTATCCAATGTCGACGACAACGACTTGGGGGCGGATATCAAGAATCGTGCCATTGACAATCGATCCTTCTTTAAATTCGCGGAAATGCTCATCAATGAGAGCCAAAAGCTCTGCATTTTCGGGCTCCGCCACTGCGGTTTCACTCATAACTGTAGGTTAGGATTTGGGTTAGTTTGGTTAATCGTCCAGACGACAGGCACCCCACTGGAGAAAACAAATATTACGGGGTTCCAACTTACTTGTTTCCGGCGAATGGCACGCTCGTAGGGACTCGAACCCCAAACCTCCTGATCCGTAATCAGGCGCTCTATCCAATTGAGCTACGAGCGCTAATTCGCGTGGCGGGACTCTAGGAAAAAAAGAAGATGCGTCAACCCTTTAAGAAGAGAAATTAGTGATTTATTTGTCGGAATCTAAAGGCTTCGCTTGGACCAACACCAAGCAAGAAAAAGGCCAAACAAAATCAGAATCGGGATCAAGACCCTCTTTCCCCACCGCTCTGCAGCACTTTTCTTTCCAGGCTTTTTCTTGGGCTCAATCACCTCTGACTGATTCTCAGCTGGAGCACCCTGAACTTTCGTCTTCTGCGGTTCAACTTCAGGTTCGGCCATACGTTGCTTTACGACAGCTGACGCTTCGTCACTGTCCATTTTTTCCACCGACCGACCCTGCGCTTTTGCTACCAATTCATTTTTTTTATTTTCGTGAATGCTTCTGGCTGCATCTTGCCCAGTTTCCTTCTTTTCGACAAAAGCCAGTTTCGTGGATAGTTCTTTTCCTCCAGTATCCATGGTTGCCTGTGCCAATGATTCGCCTGCAAGCGAATCATTAGGTTTCTTTAGTTTGGCATCCTCTTCAGTCATATTCCGCTGCATACTGAGACGATTCCTTGGCAAGTCTTCCAAAACCACTGAAGCAGATGAAATAGATGATTGAGCGGACCGTAATCCAAACGCTGAGTCACCTTCTTCCAGTGCAGCTTGTGAGTCAGCTACCATTGAAGGCGGTTCCCCCTCTAAACTGCGCGGTTGATTGAACACAACGATCACCAAGGTCAGAAAAAAACATGCTGCAAGCGTGTAGATTAGCCTTCGCTGCGCGATTATCGAGATAGGTCTTCTCCTTTTCTCAACCATTTCCTCGCGCTTCTTTTCATTGATTTTCGCCAGAATTTTCCCGCGACCCTCATCAGATAATTTCCATTCTAAGTTATCCTGAACCTCATGAGCTTCCACCAAAAGACCGTGAGTTTTTTCGAGGCCGATCTGATAGCTTTTAAGCTCGGGTCTCTCTGACATCAACCTCTCTAATTCTCCTGCCTCGAAAGCTGAGGCCTCCCCCAGAACCAAGGCGAGAATGCGAGCTTCCAGCTCGGGTTCAATGTAAGATTGCAGATATTCGTTCATATAAATCTGATGTTAGAAATGACTGATTCCGGACTTACGGAGCCGCTCCCCGAGATCTTTGAGTAGGTGGTGAAGCCGGTAACCGACATTTCCCACACTCATTTCGAGGTTGTCGGCAATTTCTTGATATTTTAGATCCTCAAAATATTTCATTCGAACCATCGACTGATCCCGCTCGTTCATTTCAGAAACAAGCATCTGAATCATTCCCACCGCTTCGAGGCGCCCCAATTCATCATCTGGGCGCTCGAGATCTGATTCACGATCATCCGGAGTTTCATCGAGTGTCTCTCGTTTACTTTTCCGAAGAATATTGAATGAAAAGTTCCGCACACAGCGGAAAAGCCATGCGCGGGGTATTTCGACCTCATCCCAGTGTTGGTGGAGCTGCAGGAAGGCATCTTGCACCACTTCCTCGGCAAGTTCACGTCGCCCCAACAACCCAAAGGCGTAGCGAAGGAGCGGACTCTCCTCAGCAAAAAAGACCTCTTCGAGAGACGGCTGGAGCATCGACGAGGTTTCTTTGCTACTGGGTAGGCGCATGATCGACGGCCGCGAGGCCTGCTGTGAACTTTCTTGAGACACGGACTAACATTCTTTTCATTAAGACCGACATCTCGAGAGCCAAATCCTTGGAAAAAAATGAATTTGCCTTCGAAATCAAGTTATCCCCATGGGCTCACTTGTCGACAATTCTCACCCGATCTTTAGCCAGCCTCAATTTGCCGAGTGATTTCGAGGGCAATAGCGAGGGCATCAGCACCCTGCTTCCCTGTGACTGCAGGAGTTTTACCCTCTTGGACACTTTCTACAAAAGCGGCAAGCTCAAGCTTTAGAGGCTCGTCCTTTTCGACTTCAACCGTGGCTTTCTGAATCGCGCCTCCTTCTTTCCAAAAAATTTCGCCCGATTGCTCCTGATAATCGAGTGAAAGATAGCCATCATCTTGAAAGACCCTGATCTTTCGTAGCCTTTCGGGGCTAATTCGGCTCGCAGTCACATTAGCTACACAACCATTTTCGAATCGGAGCCGCGCATTCGCAATATCCTCACTCTTCATCAAAACTGGAACACCTACGGCGTCAATCCTCGCAATTGGCGATTTCACGAGATGCAGAATGATTTCGAGGTCGTGAATCATAAGGTCTAGGACAACTCCAATATCAATACTACGGTTTGGAAAGGGAGAGAGCCGATGGGATTCAATAAACTTTGGGTGATTTAATTTAGCTTCAAGCTCCCTCATCACTGGATTGAAACGCTCGATATGGCCAATTTGAAGGATTCGGTCACGTTCTTCGGCCAATTCAACAAGCCGCTTGGCCTCTTCAACGCTGGGAGCAATCGGCTTCTCCATGAGAACGTGCAGTCCCCGCCTCATCAATTCACCACCCACCTCAAGGTGTGCGATTGTCGGGACCGCAACACTGGCCAGATCGCAGGCTTCAGCAAGGGCTTCCAACGAATCCACTGCTTTTGCCCCGAATTCTTCGGCAACGGCCTGCGCTCTTTTCAAATCAGCATCGTAAACCGCAGCCAACTCGACCTCCTGGATGAGAGAGTAACACCTAGCGTGATTTCTTCCCATGGATCCTGACCCTGCCACTCCGGCTCGTAATTTCATAAAGAAAGATCTCGCAGACCGTCTGAAAATTACCAGCGAACTTTCCGCTTGAAAAAATCCCTCTTCTATTAAAATTTCAAAACAAGTTTGGGTAGTTCGACGCTCCCTACATGTATCAAACGAATTTTATCATCCTATGATTGAAGTTACCGGTCTCACAAAACGTTTCGGCCCCAAGGCGGCAGTAGACGATCTTTCGTTCTCAGTCAAAAAGGGCGAAGTCCTTGGGTTCCTCGGTCCTAATGGCGCCGGGAAGTCCACAACCATGCGTATGGTAACCGGATTTCTTCCCGTAACCGCCGGCGAAATTAGCATCTGTGATATCTCAATGATCAATAATCCTCAGGAAGCTAAGCGTAAGATCGGCTACCTTCCCGAATCGGCACCTCTTTACAACGATATGTCCGTGCAGGGGTTCCTGAAGTTTTGCGCTTCAATGCGAGGTCTTACTGGATCGGCACGTCGCGAAGCAGTCGCGAAATCTATCGAAACTTGTTTCCTCGAAAGCGTATATCGTCAGTCTGTCGGAACTCTTTCTAAAGGGTATCGCCACCGAACTTGCCTCGCGCAGTCCCTCCTACACGATCCCGAGGTGCTTGTTCTCGACGAACCGACCGACGGTCTCGACCCCAACCAAAAACTAGAAGTTCGCAAACTCATCAAGAACCTCGGCAAGGAGAAAGCTATTCTCTTCTCGACCCATATTTTGGAAGAGGTCACAGCGGCCTGCACCCGTGCAGTCATTGTTGATCAAGGAATCATCGTAGCCGACGGAACTCCGAAAGAATTGGAAGCTCAAGGCGGGGGTTCACTTTACGACCTTTTCCACAAAGTAACGACCTTCGAAACTCCGGCTGCCTAACTCAAACTCTGAAAGATCTTTCACAATGAACATGCTCACTATTTTCAAGCGCGAGTTGACTAGCTATTTCACACAGCCAACCGCTTACGCCATCGTCATCGTCTTTGGCTTTCTCTCATCGCTCTTAGCCTTTACCTTAGGGCAATTCTGGAACGTCGCCGATGCTAGCCTGAACGGCTCATTCTTCGTCTACCACCCTCTTCTCCTGATGATCCTCGTTCCTGCCGTCAGCATGCGTCAGTGGGCCGATGAACACTACACTGGGACAATCGAATTACTTGGCACCTATCCAATTAAACTAAGAAGCGCAATCATTGGAAAATTCCTTGCGAGCGCCGTTGTGTGGGCACTGGCACTTGCTCTAACATTCCCAATGATCTTGACAGTTAACTACCTCGGAGATCCTGATCCTTGGACTATTTTTTCAGGATACCTCGGCAGCTTTCTTGTCTGCCTTACCTTCCTGGCAATCACGACGCTTGTTTCATCGTTCACACGCGATCAGGTCGTTGCCCTTATCGTCTCGGTTGCGATTTGTTGTCTCCTGACGATGATTGGCTGGGAGCCTGTCATCAACGAGGTCCGTCGGACCGGTCCCGAGACAAAGGAGGCTGTTGAATTAATGACTAGGGTCGGTATCTTCAGCCACTTCTTCGATGCCACTCTCGGCCGGATTTCTTATGCCAGCTTAATTTATCTGGGCGGCATCATCTCAGTTTGCCTACTCGGCACAAACCTCGCTCTGAAATCGCAGCGCGCCTAATTTACAATTTCCTCTAAACCATCCTGAAAACGTCATGAATGTTTCAAAAATTTTCGCCATCGGAATCACCACCGTTGGCTTCATCTTTTTCGTTCTCTCTCAATTTTTAGAATCTCTCAGTCCTTATACATGGTACTTTGCGATCGGGAGTTTTATTGCTTTGTCGTTTATTTCGAATAGCCGGCTCATTCGAGTTGGTTTCGCAACGGTGGCCTTACCCGTATTTATTTTCTTCTTCACTGAATTTATTTCTCGGACTGATCTCGGGAACAAGTCTATCGATCTTACTGAAGATGATCGTTATACCCTAAGTGAAGGGACGCGCGCCATCCTGACCGAACTCAAGGATCCAGTGACGATCAACTACTACGTAACTCGTGATGTTGATGGCACCCCCTCAGCGTATAAGCGGCATATCCCTCGGGTAGACAGCTTCCTTCGACAGGTCGAAGGACTCGCGAATGATAAGAATATTACACTCAACTTCATTGACCCAGAGCCGAATACCGATGAAGAAGACGCTGCACTACTCGACCAAGTTCAGCAAATTCCAGTCACTCAGGACGACCAGTTTTTCTTTGGAGCTTCTATCAATTCGTTGGATAAAAAGACGGTGATCCCCTTCTTCGCACCAAGTCAGGAAACGCAGCTAGAATTCCAGCTTATCAGTGCCATCGCAGAAGTAAGTCGGCGTGAAACGCCAGTTGTTGGTTTGATTTCGGCACACAACCTAGCCTCGGGCGGACAGACCAATCGAGGCTGGCTCTTTTACCAACTCCTTCAACGTTCTTATGATGTAGCGAATCTTGGCATGATGCCAATCGAGGCCCTAAGAACCGAGTATGAAAGCCGGAAATGGGGAGATGCTCCAGACTATCTCGACCCCGAGAAAATTAAAGTCCTCCTTGTAATCCATCCGGCAGGAATCACTCCTCAGACTGAGTTCATTCTAGACCAATACATTCTCCGCGGTGGAACTGTGATCGCTTGCGTTGATCCACTTTCTCTCGTAGCACAGCAATCTGGCCGACCCCAGATTCCCGGGATGCCGCCACAAGGCGGAACTCCTCCCTCTTCATCGCTCCCGAAACTCTTCAAAAAGCACAATATTGGTTTCAAAGAATCCCAAGTGGTGATCGATCGGATTTACGCTCCTTCGAATAACCCACGCATTCTCTTACTTAACGAAGAGGCCATGACCGCAAAGGATGATATTTCACTTTCTGAAATCAAAAACCTTGCGTTTCTGATGTCAGGAGGATTCACGGGAGAGAACGGCAAACCGATGGGACCCGGTCTTGAAGTCCGAAAATTGGTCGAATCTTCCTATAAATATACCTTTGTCACCGATCAAACACTCAACAGCCCTGACGCCGCGAATCAGCTTCGTTTCGCCCTAGGAAGCCGGCGTGAGGGAAATGAAAAACAAACATACGTCGCGCTCCTTAGCGGAACATTTACGACAGCTTTCCCTGAGGGTGACCCTTCTGCAAAAGAGGGCTCCGATGAAAATGAAACCGAGGAAGACGAAAAAGAAAAAACAACCCTCGAGGCTCTTACTACCGGAATCAAAGCCGGAAACCTTTATCTATTCAGCGACTCCGACTTCCTGTATGACGGGATGGCCTATAACGCTCGTCGGATGTTCAACACTCAAGTCGTTGAACCCATTACCAACAACGGAGCTTTCATGTTCAATATTCTCGATCAGGCCGTAGGTTCCGAACATTTGGTCGGAGCACGAGCCCGTGCCGAGGTTTACCGCCCCTTCACGGTCCTAAAAGAACTCGAAGCTGATTCAGAAAGAAAATCAAAAGAAAATCTCGATAAACTCCAGGCCAAAGAGGAAAGGATCGAAAAGGAGTTTCAACAAATCAGATCGCAGATGTCATCTGCTCAGGAAGCCCAGATGTCACCTGAGCTTAAGGCAAAACGTGATGAATACATCAAAAATAAGGTCCAAATTCAGAAGGACCGCCGAGAAGAGAAAAAAGCCCACCAAGGAAGAGTCGATCTTCTGAAAGCCAATATCTTTTGGAGTAACATTCTCTACATGCCACTAGGTGTCATCGTCATTGGCCTCTTCGTCTTCATTTGGCGAAAGCAACAAACCAAAGCCCGATAAATTTTAAGTTTATTACATCAACCTCGAACCAGACTAAGAAAACATGTCACGACTTCAACTTCTGATTCTTTGGATCCTCGCCATCGGCGCAGGCTTCTATTACTTCAACAGCAAGGGTGTCCCAGATTCCATCAGCAACAAAACGGAACTTGAGGTTGGATCTCAAATCGTTCCTTCTGATCTTATCGAAATGGTTGATAGCCTCACCGTGATTTCGGGTGATGATAAGGCTTCCCTAAAGAAAATCGACGGACGATGGGTCGTATCCGAAAAGGGAGACTTCCCAGCCAATTATGACTCTATCAATCAAATCATCGGTGCTTTGCGAGAGGCCAAGGTAGCTCAGAGCGTGGTTGCTACAGACGAGTATTACGACCGCTTCAATTTAGATCCCACCACTGAGGAAGATGGCGAACAACCTGACACCATCTTATTAGAAAAAGATGGCAAAGAGTCTTCCACTATTTTTCTTGGTAAAACTCGTGAATCGACGGGTGGCTCAGGTGGTCGAGCGGGTCGCTTTGTTCGCCTTTCAAATGATGAAAGCGGTGTTTATGTCGTCCAAGAAAGCTTTAGCTTTTTGAACGCTAGCCCTGACAATTGGATAAATAAATCCCTCACACCTCTGAAAGAAGGAGTGGTCAAAATGGAAGTGACGGCTCCAAATGATGAAAGCTTCAAATCCTGGACCGTTTCCCGTGAAACAGTGCGTGATGATTTTATTGTCGAAGGTCTCGGCGAAAAGGAAGAGACCAAGAGCAATGACACGGCAGTTTTAAAAAATCTATTAGCAGGAGCAACCTTTACGGAGCTCATCACGAGTGAAGACTACAAGAAGCGCGCCAACGAAAAGGCGGCTCGTCAACTGAAGGCGACTGATTCCACTGGAACAACCTTCTCGATCACGATCACTCCCGAGAAAAAGACAGAAACCAAAGAAGAAAAGAAGAACGATACAGCTAATCCAACACCGCCACCAGCAGTCGACTACTTCGTCTCAATTGAGATTCTAAACGGTCCGATAAAGCCCGAGCCCGTTGGAGCTGATGCGACTGTCCAGGAAAAAGCGGTCTATGCGGAACGCATCAACAATCTCGCAGAAATATCTGCGAGTGTGAACCGAATGCGTAGCACTTACGGAAAGCGCTACTTTTTGGTAAGTGAGACCACAATTGGAGCTCTAAACAAAAATCGCGGAGAACTGATTCAGCCTAAAAAAGAGGAAAAGAAGCCTGTCACAGTGGCCACTCCTCCAATTCGTGTCCCGACTCCGGGAAATAAAGCCGTCACCCCACCGCCGCTACCCGGCGTAAATACGCCCCCACCCTCGATTGCCCGTCCCAAAGAAGTTCAAAACAAACCAAAGATCGAGGCCGTTACTCCACCCATTCAAGTTCCACCCATTCCAAACAAACCTAAGGTCGAGGAGACTGCTCCCAAATCAGCTGACGAAGCAGGATTGGAAGGGAAGAAAACTGGAGAATAATTTCTGCGCTCCTTCCAAGTGCCTCCCTTACAATTTGCAAGAAACCTCTTTCGGTGCTCCGTTCTTAAATACGGGATGCTGAATGAAGAGGCTTGACTCTCTTTGCAACTGCCGCACCGTCCTCATAATTATGAAAATTCTAGCCCTTTTCATTTCCCTCATTATCGGCGCTAATGGTCTCGATGTTGCTTCACTTCATCCTCTCATTACAGATGCCCTCAAACAAGTGGGCGGTAACCGACTCAATGTAGTAGAGGTCGTGAAACCCGGGGCAAATGTCCACAAATTCCAGCCAAGAGCCTCAGATATCAAAAATATGAACAGCGCCCGATTGATTTTTGCCTCGGGAAAGAAGCTTGAACCCTATCTTGCTGACCTAAGGGACAGTTTAAACCCCAACCAGCTCATTGTCGAGGTAGGCCGGACTATTCCTTCCCAAAAGGTCTCTAAAGAGGATCAAATCTACACTTGCTGCCCAAATCACGCAGTTGGGGGGATCGATCCACATTGGTGGCACAACGTCCGTAACATGGAGCGCGCCGTTCGTGTCATCGAGAAGGAACTCATTCGACTAGATCCTGCTGGAAAAGCGATTTATGCCGCAAATTCCAAGGCTGCTCGGGCCCGCCTAACTCAACTAGACCGTTGGGTGAAAGGTCAAGTCGCTTCAATTCCCCGTGGAAGGCGTCACCTCGTAACCGCCCATGCTGCCTTCGGCTATTTCTGTAAGGGGTATGGGTTTAAGGCGAGTTTTGTGCAGGGGCTAAGTGCTCAGGGAGAAGTCTCTACAAGCCACCTTGCCGGGGCCATTCAACAACTCCGCAAGGAGGCCATTCCAATGGTCTTTCCTGAACAAACTGCAAATCCCAAGATTCTTCAACAAATCGCGAAACAGACTGGCGCCAAGGTTGGTAACCCTCTCATCGCGGACGGATCCACTCCGAGCTATCAAGCGATGATTATGGCCAACGTAGAGAGTATTGTTGCTGGGTTAAAATAAAGATCATGACCCGATCTCCTCTCACGGCCACTCTTCTACCTCTGGCCCCACTTGCTGCCCTAGGTTGGCCGCTTGCGAAGGTGATTAATCAGGAACCTTACCAGCAAACTAGAGTTGAAAAAAGCAGTGCTACTCCCCTCCTCGAGGCAGATTTAGAGATCAAAGCTGCCCACCCGTTCAAGACGCTTGAAGTATCGGCTGCTGATACTACTTGGATCTTCAATGCCGGTGAAGACATCAAAACGATCTACCTTCCAAAAGACCTTGAGCTTATTTTCACTGTCACTGCAATATGGCCAGAGGGCATCCCTGAATCAGCAATCCTCCTAACATTGAAACCTGACGGCCGACCCGACCGGAATCATACTCTTTGGGGCTTCCTTGAGCTCACCGAGGAAATAAAATTCACTTGGGACCGCTAGTTATGAGTCACGAACACCATCGACTCGACCTCACCGGTGTTGGCTTTTGTTACGGAAAAAAGGAGGCATTACGTGAAGTTAACTTTTCAATTCATTGCGGTCAGCGCCTTGCTTTGCTAGGTCCCAATGGGGCCGGGAAAAGCACTTTAATCAGGATACTTGCCGGACTACTTCCCTTACAATCTGGAAATATTCAGTGGTGTGAAAACCCTATCACCAAGGCTCGCCGCGAGATCGCATACCTTCCACAAGTCGACCAGCACCAACGCAATTTTCCAATCCGAGTCAAAGACGTCGTTGCCATGGGACGTTTTCCACACCTTGGCCATCTTCGCCAGTTTCGGAAAATTGATCATGAAAAAATCGATGAAGCCATCAACCTGATGAATCTTGGTGATATTGTTCATCGCCAAATCGACCAACTGTCAGGTGGGCAACAACAAAGGACCTTTATCGCCAGAGCCCTAGCTCAAGAGGCACATGTTCTACTCCTCGATGAGCCATTTAACGGACTAGATATTGAGAGCCGATATCACTTATCAGACTCACTCCTCGAGCTCACGAAAAGTGGCCACCTTATTATTGCCTCCCATCACCAACTGGAAAGTGTTACCCAGATCTTCACCCATGCCCTTGTTCTCGACCGACAGCAGGTTGAGTTTGGAGAAGCTACCAAGGTCATGGCAGGCGAGTCGGTGAGACATACTCTTTACTCTTGCCTGCCGCACGCGCATGAACGAGCTCTTTGACATCCCGCTCTACCAAAGAGCTATTCTTGCGACACTCATAATCGGTTTCGTCAACGGATACGCCAGCGCTTTTGTCCTCCTTCACCGAAGCCCCCTCAAACTGACTGCCCTTAGCCATAGCCTCCTTCCAGGTGTCGCACTTGCCGCCTATTTCGTTGGCCTTGGAGTTCTCAGCGCCTTTTTTGGGGCCGTCATTGCCGCAGTCATTATAGGGGTTCTTACGGTCCTCTTGTCCCGAGTCACAAAAATCAGTGATGATACCGTTCTCGCCGTCCTTTACACAGGCGCATTTGCCGTTGGCATCATGGTCCTACTAAAAATCGGATCGAATCAAGACCTTGAGAATTGGCTTCTTGGAAATATTCTCGGACTTTCTGATTTTGACTTATGGATGAGCTTCATTGTGGGGATCATAGCTGTCGCTTTGCTTTCCATTTTTCGACGGGCAATCGTCATCAAGCTATACGATCCCGAAGTTGCAGCAAGCCTCGGAATCCGAACCCGCCTACTGGAGTATGCCTCGTTTGCCGTTCTTATTCTTGTCCTCGTCACAACGCTACAAGCCGTCGGCTGTATTCTTGCAATCGGAATGATTGTCACCCCGGCGGCTATTGTCCGCCCTTATATTTCAAGCCCTGAGACCCTTTTCCCTTTAAGCGGTTTAGTGGGTGCCACCGGATCAGCACTAGGACTTTATCTGAATATTCACTTCGATCTCCCCGGTGCTGGCGCAAGTATTGCTGCAACCCTAGCAGCTATGTTCCTTATCTCTGTGACCCTACGTTCAATTTTCGCGAAATAGATTCCATTCGTTTCATCAGAACCATCTCGCTCGATTCCATCTTACCAGTATCACGCTCAACCAGAGGACGATTAACTCTTCCCAAATTTTCGATCAAGTTCCTGAAATGAGATCTGCACAAGGGTCGGACGTCCAGCTGGATCGCAGTAAGGTAAGTCACATTTAAAAAGATCATCCAACAAACCTGACAGCGATGATTCGCTCCAACCATCTTGTCGCGCTAATATATATGAGACCTTAGAAGCAAAACCCTCATATGCTAGTCTCTTCACCCGAGAAGAACCTTCTCGCTCGATCACCAAGTCTACCAAGTCGATGAGTGAGCGTTTAATATCTTTCTCATTTAAAAAAGACGGTGCTGCAGAAATGGTCACAGTTTGACCACCAAACGACTCCAAAGTAAATCCCGCCCGATTAAAATGTTCGCGAAACCTCATCAAAAAATCAACATCGCGAACATCCAATTCTAGAAGAACTGGAACCAATAATCCTTGCGATTCAACCTCACCCTGATCGTTGATGAGACGCTCATAAAAAACCCGCTCACGAGCGGCCTGGGGCTCCAGCAGGACTAACCCCTCTTCTCCCTCCAACAACGCATAGCGCTTCGAAAGCGTGCCCACGATTCGAAACCCCGGTGCCTTTGAGATTTCTTCTGGAGTAACTTCCAATTCCTTCTGTTCTTCATGATGCCATGCGATTGTGTTGACACTCAACGCAGCTGAAACCGGGGCCACTTCATCTTCACGAACCACTTCTTTTGACACTTCATCCCCACCCAACTGAAGAGGAGAGAATTGCTCCACCAAAATCTCTGGTGTTGCCACTTCCTTTGGTCGGAGCGCCTCCTCAATTGCGTCAAGAATACCAATCCGAACCTGCGCAGGTTCAGCAAAGCGAACCTCGCGCTTTGCCGGATGCACATTCACATCAACCAATGCCGGATCCATAAGAATCCACATCCATGCGGCCGGCTGGAACCCCTCCTGAAGACCACCTTTAAACGCCTCACGAATAGCCCTCGAGATTGTATAATCCTCTACGGGGCGACCATTCAAAAAAACGTATTGATGTTTCCGTCCACGACGCGCGAAGGCTACTGGAAGTATCGCCCCTTCAATCACCATTCCACGATGCTCGTGGCGCGGAACTTCTATGAGGGCCTTTCCTGATTCTCCACCACTCATGGCCTCGATCCGAACCCTTCGATCCGAAGTTGCCGGTAAGTCTAAGACTACCCGACCATCCTTACGAAGCAGCCAACCAATCCCTGGAGTGCACAAAGCATGGAGACGAATCTGATGCTCAATGTGTGCTGCTTCGGTTGATTCCGCCTTGAGGAACTTTTTTCGGGCGGGAACGTTATAAAAAAGATCTCTTACTTCGATACTCGTTCCCACCGAACAGCCACTTGCCCGGATTTCACCTATTTTTCCACCATCCACCCTAATTTCAGTGCCCTCTGCCGAGTCTACTTCCCGACTCCTCATCGTGAAGCGTGAAACACTGGCAATACTAGGTAAAGCTTCTCCCCGGAATCCCAAGGTAGAAATACCATTCAAATCATCGGAAGTACGAAGTTTACTTGTAGCATGACGCTCTAATGATTTCGCCGTATCTTGCTGACTCATTCCACAGCCATCATCCCTAACCCGAAGCATTGCAATCCCTCCGCGCTGGATCTCGACCTCTATCTTTCTAGCCCCAGCATCAATGGCGTTTTCAACTAGCTCCTTAACGACGCTAGCAGGCCGTTCGATGACCTCTCCCGCCGCCACTTGGCTAGCTAGAGTCTCTGGCATCACCTCGATAGTCGGCATAAGCTGAGTCTACTCAATGTCTCCTAAGGGTCAGCTCCAAAACGTATAAATTAATCCACCTGAAACCGCGCCTGTCTCCAAGAGCACGATTCCCTTTTTCTGTAGAAAATAAATAACGACCACAAATTGGTGTCTCAGAAAAAATAAGAGCGAGTGAAAATCCCGCCTAACCCAATCATGTAAACGAAACTCATGCCAAAGTATTTACATTTGAAAAGAAGTATCGAATCCAGCATGCTGCTTTACGAAGTGAACTTCTCACCCTAACTTGTTCCTTGTGACCTCTCGGACAGGGATTCTTTTAATGGTTTCGGGCCCATCAGGTTCCGGAAAAACGACTCTTTGCCGTCGTTTGGCAGACGAGAAGGAGGCTCATTACTCTATTTCCTGCACGACAAGACTTCCTCGTGATGGAGAAATTGATGGCAAAGATTACCATTTCCTCTCTAAAAAAGACTTTCGATCACGTATCGATGTCGGCGAGTTTCTTGAATATGCAAAAGTTCACGAAAACTATTACGGCACTCTTAAATCCGAAGTCGTCAATCAACTCGCCGTCGGGACCGATGTTGTGATGGATATCGATGTTCAAGGGGCTAATCAGGTGCGCTCTTGCTCTGATACTCAAATCAAAAAAGCCTTGATTGACCTTTTTGTCATGCCTCCTAGCGAAGAAGAACTTCGCGGCCGTCTTACCGGACGCGGAACTGATGCCGAGGAAGTTATTGTTCTCAGAATGAAAAATGCTCTCGAAGAAATGGAGCACTGGCCCGAATATTCCTACCGTCTCATTTCCGCTACCCGTGAAGAGGATTATCTCAACTTCAAATCGCTCATCGTCGCCGAGCGCCTACGTGTCTCCCGTCTCAAATGAATATCGTACTTGGAATCAGCGGATCTATCGCTGCCTATAAATCCGCAGACCTAACGAGTCAGCTCACGAAGTTAGGCCACAGGGTTCATATCGTCATGACCAGGGCTGCTACTGAATTCATCACGCCACTAACCTTACAAGTTCTCTCGAGACAGCCAGTCCTGATCTCGTTTGAAGACGAAAAAAACTCCTGGAAACCCGGACATATCGAACTCGCAGACAATGCCGATCTTTTTCTAATTGCACCTACTTCTGCAGACACCCTTGGACAACTTGCAAATGGTCTTGCCCCAGACCCACTTTCAGCAATTTATCTCGCTCTTCCTTCCAAGACTCCGAAATTCGTTGCGCCAGCTATGAATGGAAAAATGTGGAATCATCCAGCAACCCAACGGAACCTTCTCCAGCTTAAAAACGATGGTGTTACCGTCATTGATCCTGCCGAGGGGGAGCTCGCCTGCGGTTATCAAGGAATCGGGCGGCTTGCTGAAATTGAAGATATCCTAAGTGCGATTCTTGGAGAAAATTATCAAGATTGAGCTAGGGCCCGAGAGTTTAAAACCCAAACTCTTCCAAGCTTAATTTCTAAAGTTTTTCTGGGGACTGA
>CASICJ010000018.1 GCA_949373085.1 uncultured Verrucomicrobiales bacterium | reverse complement strand
AAAAGAAAGCGAGCTCTTTTCGAATCCCTCTGAAGAAACCACTTTTTACTTTCAAGCCTCTTATGACAGAGCAATTGCTGATGCAAGAGAGTCCGGACTAACGGAAGTCCTCTCCAACCCTCAAAAATATAGTCTTAAGACCGAGGAAGCCTATAATCTTTTAGTTTCTCAAAGAGATACTCGCTTTGAAGATACCGACGGGGATGGTATTACTAACGTTAAGGAAGATGAACTCGAGACAGATCCCAATGACGGAACTGTCTTTTATCTAGAAAATACTGGGCTTGAGGATGCGGTAGCTGCGGCCCGCCAGACTGGCCGAAATGATGTTGTGGTGTTTCCTTTTGGCTACGGGCTCGTTGCGCTCGAGGAGTATAACAGAGTTGTAGCGGAACGTGATGAGCGTTTCTCTGACTCTGATGGTGATGGGCTCACTGACTTTAAGGAATCAGAACTTGAAACGAATCTGTCGCTTGAAACCGTCTTCTACCTTCGCTCAGCCTATACCGCCGCGATTTCCGAGGCTAGGCAACTAGGGCGTAACGATATTATCGAAAATCCACAAAATTTTAATCTTACGACAAAAGACGCTTTCAACGCGGTATTGGCGGAACGGGATGCTCGGCCAACTGCCGAGGCATATGCCGCTATTGTTATTGAGAGGGATACTCGTTATCTCGATAGCGACGGAGATGGGCTTACCGATCTCAAAGAAGGAGAGGTGCAATCGAGTTTGGCGACTGAAACTAGATTCTTTCTTGAAGATGATCATCAGATCGCGCTCCAGGCTTCTCGAGAGGCGGGTCGGAATGATGTTTTATTCAACCCCCAAAATTTTGAACTCACAACACGTGCCGCTTTTAATACGGTAGTGACCCAGCGAGATGCTCGCTTCCTCGATAATGATGGGGACGGGTTAACTGACGAGAAGGAGGGTGAAATCGGAACTAGCGCTAATGAGCAAACATCATTCTTCCTAGAAAATACTTTTGAGAATATCTTTTCGGATGCCAAAGAGGCAGCGCTCGAAGAGGTTCTGGCAAACATTCAGAATTTCGGGCTGATTTCCAAACAGGCATACGATGTTGTTTTGGAACAGCGCAATAGCCGCTTCCTCGATTCAGATGGGGATGGTCTGACTGACGAAAAAGAACGTGAGCTTACAACCAATTTTTCCGAAAAAACGAACTTCTATCTTGAAGATGTCTATGAAAGGGCAATCGCTGAATCTCTTCAAATTGGCCGTGACGATGTCACTGCCAACCCCCAGAATTTCAGCTTGGCAAGTAGGGTTGCCTATAACGCATTGTTGGCGCAAAGAAATGGGCGTTTTCTTGATACTGATGGCGACGGTTTGACTGATGGTAAGGAAGAGGAGCTCGAGACCGATCCAAATGTCGAAACTCTCTTTTCGATTGATGCGATACCTCTTGATTTTAACTTTGTAATAGCCGAGGTCGCCGATGAGGGGTGGAAATCCACTTCTGGTGGCCTTCAGTTCGCTCTTTCCACTACTGAGGATACTAAGTTTGCAGATTCAGACTTGGACGGGATAACCGATGCTAAGGAAGAAGAGCTGAACACCGATCCGGAAGCTCAAACAGCTTTTTATCTTAAAGATGCTTTTGATGCTGCCATGGTTTCCTCTCGGGAAAGAGGTCGTGCTGATGTCACTATTAACCCTCAAAATTATGAACTGACTCCAAGTGCCACATATGCAGCTGTGCTGGCCGAGCGTGATACTCGATTCCCAGACAGCGATGGCGATGGACTCACCGATGACAAAGAAAACGAGTTGGCTTCTAATGCTTCAGAAGAAACAAATTTCTATCTGCAGGGTGCCTATGATTCAGCTCTTGCCAATGCACGCCAAACTGGACGCACCGAAGTTACTGCGAATCCACAGATCTATCAGCTTAAAACACAAGATGCCTACAACCTTATTATTGCACAGCGAGATGGCCGCTTTTTAGATAGCGATGGAGATGGGTTGACCGATCTGAAAGAGGCGGAGTTGGATACAGATTCTGAAGACGAAACCTCTTTCTATCTCCAAAAAGTATTTGAAACTGCTGTTACAACGGCACAGGAACAAGGTCGTAATGCCGTCACTAATAGTCCTGCCAATTACGATTTAACCAGTCAGACGCTTTACAACGCGGTTGTTGCACAGCGTGATGCTCGTCCGACTCAGGGAGCTTATCAAGAGATCGTCGCGCAAAGAGATAAGCGCTTTTTAGATGCTGACGCTGACGGCATCACTGACATTAAGGAAGCGGAACTTTCCTCCGATCCTCAGGAAATAACGACCTTTTATCTCGGAGGAGTCTATCAGGATGCCGTTCTTAACGCCCGAATCACAGGGAGAGGGGATGTGACGCGCAATCCTCTAGATTACGAGTTAACGACAATTGCCTCCTACAACGCTGTGATTGAACAGAGGGACACTCGTCCAACGCAGGTTGCCTATAGCTCAATGGTTGCCCAACGCGATTCGAGGCCGACTCGTGAAGAATATAATTTGGTCGTTCAAGAAAGAGATACACGTCCCACCCTTGGTGAAGTTAAGGATGCCCGCTTGGGCTCTGTTGTCCTGCAATCTGATAGTGCGAACAACAGCGTTAAGATTCGCTTCTCTATCGAAGAGACAGATGACTTTAAAAATTGGACACCTCGTGGCGGGGTTAATGAGTTTACCATGCCTCTTGAAGCTGGTAAAAAGTTCTATCGCTTCGCTCTCGAAGATGAGTGAAAAGAGGATTAGTAATTCTAAATGTAATTTCCAGGCCGCTATTTGATCTCTTCCTCGATGAAGTCGAGGACCAGGTCAATGAGTTCATCCAATCCATCAATCAGTTCCTCTTCGATAGTGGCAAGGTGATTCGCTTCGGTTTCACTGTAGTCGTTGCGGTCCTCGGGGCGGGTTTCACACCAGCGACTGGCGTTGAGAGGATCGACGAGACTGGTCGCTCCGATGAGTTCGAAAGAGTTGATGACCCGCTGTTGATCTATTCCGCTTTGCCAAAATTCGTGAAGTGAGTCATCGCTCTGAAGGATGGGGACCGTCTCATAAATATCCATGAGGGCTCGTTCCTCTCGGGTAAAGTCACGTTCAGAAGATTCGTTTTCGAATTGATCTATGAGAGCTTCAATTGGGTCCGGCCATTCGATCGTTTCTTGTGGGAGCATCACCGTGGTGGTAAGAGCCTAAATCCATTTTGCCAAGTGTAAGTGGGGATTTTTTTGGATCATGAGGAATTAAGATGCGCCAAGGATAAGCCATTCTTATCTACGAGTGAGGCCTTCTACCCAGCGGTGCTTTGCTTTTATCGCCGAGCCATTTTAATCGACCACGTAGTGCGCTAGGATCGAGGGCTTGGCCGCACAAGAACTTGGATCCCATTACGCTAAATTCGATGAGTTTGGAATGAGCTTAGGATTATTTGGCCGATCGGAAGCTCAGTCTTTCCAGTCGAGGCCTTCATAAATCGGAGAGAGAATCTCGTAGCCGCTGGTAGTGACCAAGACCATGTCTTCGACGCGACAACCGCCGAGAGTGGAGGAATAGAGGCCGGGCTCGACGGTGAAGAGTTCGTTTTCGAAAATTTCGCCACCACCATAATCGAGGAGGATAGGCTCGTGGACTTCGAGTCCGATCCCATGTCCGGTGCCGTGGCTCATGAAGGGAAGTCTTGTATCATGATCGGTGTCTCCGCGTACTAACGCGAATCCGTGTTCTTCGAGAACGGCAGTCGTCGAAAGATGGACCGCTTCGCCGGTAGTGCCTGGTTTTAACGAGATACAACCAGCAGCTTTGGCTTCACACACGGTGGTGTGCATTCTGATGGCTTCATCTGAGGGCGTCCCGTTGACGACGGTTCGGGTCATGTCGCCATTGTAGCGGGTTGTATTATCCATAGGGAAAATATCGACGATGGTAGGAAGTCCCGTTCTGAGAGGCCCCGTGCCATAGTGGTGACAGTCGGCAACATGGGGTGCAGTAGCGACGATGGAGTCGTGCGAGTTTGAAAAATTACGTTCGAGAAGGAATGCTGTGATGATTGCTCGTAGGTGCTCGGATGTGAGGGCGGCTCCGTCGTGGTGGAGAATTCCGTCCTTGTCTGGAGTGGCGCGTGCGATTGTGCGGCAAGCATGAGTCATGGCTTCCCCGGTGATTTTTTGAGCGAGACGAAGATGGTCGATTTCTTGAGCGTCTTTAATTCGGCGATCGAGGACGCCGAAGTCGGCTGAGTAGTGGATAGAGATTCCTGCTTCCTGTATGAAGTGTGCGTATAGGTAGGGGAGCGAGCGGTCGACTGTGATGATTGATTCTCCAGCTTGGCGAAGGCACTCTGCGGTCGCTTGGGCAAGGGCGGTATCACGATCCCCGGAAAGTCCACCCTCCGGGATGAAGTCAGCGGCACACGCGATTCGGCTAGCCTGGACGGATTTACGAGCCCGATCCATTTCGATGTCTCGGACTAGGTATGCGGAAGTATCATCGGCGAAGTCAATTGCGACCGAGGAGTCACCGACGAGAAAACGGCAGCGATGAAAAAGAGTGGCGTTGGTCGAGGAGTGGCCTGCGAGAACAGTAGTTCGTTTGGATGTCATGAAACGGATGAGAATGCCGAGATACTGATGGCTGAACCTGGAAGGTCCAACTGTGAATACTCAGGTCTGGATATTTTCCGAGATTTAGCGGCCGCGGAGCCGAAGATAGGTTTTGTTCTGATCCGTGCCAATGGGGTTATAAATTTCAATCCAATCTGAACTGTCGCCATCTTCATCATCGAGAAGCGAGCTATTGGAGGTGCTGACTTCGGATATCGCAGGTTCGCCGGGGATGACGGCAGTGATCGTGATTTCGCTGGTCTTCGTTCCCTTGGGATTAGTGGTAGAAAGGATCCACGTTGTCGTTTCCGACGGTGCAAGATTGATTGAAGAAGTGCCGGTGACATCAGTTCCGTTTAAGCTGAGGCTGACGGCATTAACGACCTTCCAGTTGAGTTGGATAGGCGTGTCCGGCGCGACGATAACCTGGTTGGAATTGAAGGATTCTATAATCGGAAGCTCGCTTACGCTGAGAGCGATTTCAGCGGTATTGATCCCGTCAGTATTAATTGCCGTGAGGGTGTAGGTCGTGTTGGAAAGCGGTCCAGGGTTAAGGGTGATTTGTCCTATCCCATTGGTGGTGACTCCCAAAACATCACCGATATCTGGCTCGATGGTGAGTGACGTGAGTTCGCTGTCGATATTCCATGATAGGGTCAATGGTGAACCGGTAGGGATCACTTGAGCGTTAGGAGAAAAGGAAATGATTTTCGGTCCGATGGGCAGGGGGGACATCGCGAGTTGGAGTTCTTCGGAAGTGAGGACGCGATCGTAGATCTTAATCTCGTCGATGAGGCCATTGAAGCTCTGTCCGGCGGGATCGGCGGCGTCACGTCCGTGACCACCGACGATTATCGGAAGAGCATGTCCTGCCATGGTGCTACCTGCCCCCCGAGAAGTTTCGATTGCATTGACGAAGACAATCTTATCGTTTCCGTCGTAGGACCAAGCGAGGTGAGTCCACTCACCAGGAATAGCGGTTCCGGCATCGTTGAGGTCATTTCCCCAACCACCGTAATGAATATTTGCGTCGCTATCAGCACGGATCCCGTGGTGAAGTATACTGGCGTTTCCAGGTCCGTCTTCCTGACCGAAGATCATGTGGTCGACTTGGCCTGAAGCGCCAGTCCAGTTTAGCCAAGCCATGGCGGTGTAGACTGAGTTTGGGCCAAATCCGAGTTCAGTTCCGCTATAGCCAGTTTGGATATACGCGTCGTTGGCTCCAGTTCGATTTCCTGAAAAAGCGGAGCCAAAAGAATCGTCCTTTCCGGTAATGAAGGTAGCTGCACCGCGCAGGGTGCCGGGAGTTAGGAGGGAGCCGAGGTTTTCGACGACAGTGCCGTTTGGTCGGTTGAATGAATAGTAAATCAGTGGCCCATCGACTGGGGGTGTCGCAGGGATATCGGTAGGATTGTTGGGATCGGAGTTGGCAGCGATTTCGATATTGTCATTGTAACCGTCCCCGTCGGAGTCGGCTTTGGTTGGGTTGGTATTATGTATTTTGACCTCAGCGCCATCGCGCAGAGTATCGCCGTCACTATCGGGGTTCAGGGGGTTGGAATTAGCCGTAATTTCTTCACCATCATCAAAGCTGTCATCATCGCTATCAGCGTCGTTAGGATCGGTGCCGGTTGTGTTGATTTCGGTGATGTTCGTTACTGCGTCACCATCGGGGTCTCCGCTGGCTCCATCGTCGCCTAAGTTGGAGTTTGGATTAAGGTCGTGTGAGATTTCATCACCGTCATTGATGCCATCATTATCACTGTCGGGATCGTTGGGGTCAGTGCCGTGAATATTGGTTTCGTCGTCGTCACTCAGTCCGTCACTGTCGGTGTCGGCGGCACCCGGGGGCATTTCGGCTTGAATTTGTGCCTCAGTAAGAGCCTCATCAAAAATTTTTACTTCATCGATTGCTCCATTAAAGCTTTGTCCAGCTGGATCAGCAGCGTCCCGTCCGTGACCACCGACGATCACAGGAAGAGCATGTCCTGACATGGTGCTGCCTGCACCACGGGAAGTCTCGACTCCGTTCACAAAGACGATCTTATCATTGCCATCGTATGACCAAGCGAGGTGAGTCCACTCACCTGGAACGACTGTTCTGGCATCGCCGATGTCATTTCCCCAGCCACCGTAGTGAACGTTTGTAGGGCTATCATCACGGATTCCGTGGTGAAGCATTGCGGTGTTTCCAGGGCCGTCTTCCTGACCGAAGACCATGTGGTCAACGTTACCGCCGGAACCAATCCAGTTCACCCATGCCATCGCGGTATAAACAGAACCTGGTCCCATTCCCAATGTAGTCCCAGTTATTTCGGTTTGCACGTAACCATCATTAGCCCTAGTGCGATTTCCATAAAAGGCCTGTCCAAAAGTTGGTTCTTTACTGGCGCCATAGGTGGCACCTCCGACAAGAGTTCCATTTGCTTGAGTCCCTTTATTGGTCACAATGGACCCTGCCTCCCCATCGAAAGAATAGTGTAGAAGGAGGTCGGCCTTGACTGAAAGAACGAGAGGGAGAAAAAGTAGGGTGAGACTGGTGGGGCGGAGGTTCAATGGGGGGGTGTAAAAGGTGGCGTAGGGGGGAGGCGATGGAGGTTGCGGTTGTAAGTAATAGTGAAGTTATCAGGTTTTTTCAACCAGACAGTTTATCTTATCACTAGTGGCACTTTGGACAGCTTCCGAAAAATTCTAGCTCATGGTAAAGGTTGGCGTAGCCGGTTTTATTTCGGATCTCTTCTTCGAGTTTATGGACAGGGCAAGGAGCTTCGATTGCTTCGATGCTACCGCAGTCTGTGCAGATGAGGTAGTCGCGGTGTTGGCCAGGAACTAGAAGAGTGAAGTAAGCAGCGCGTTCATGAAGGCCAAGGCGGCGGATCATGCCTTTGCTGCTGAGTCTCTGGAGAAGACGAAAAACTGTTGCCTTGTCGCACTTTTCGGCAAGGTGTCCGCAGGAGATGATTTCGGATAAAGTCATGGGCCGGTTACATTCCGTAAAGCAGGTCAAGATGGCTTCGAGAGCTTTGGTGCGGCGGAGTCCGGCCTTCTTGGCCGTTTCGAGGAGACTGTCGTATAATGACATGATATTAAAAAAGGGAAGTTTGGTCGGAGGTGTTAGTCGGAAGTTCGGCTCCAATTTTAGTATAGGCTGCAGGCATGGCGACGCGTCCGCGTGGGGTGCGTTTGACGAATCCTTGCATAATAAGGAATGGCTCGTGGACCTCCTCGAGTGTCGAGGCGTCTTCGCCGATAGCGACAGCAAGGGAAGAAAGACCGACTGGACCCCCAGTGAACTTGTAGATCATGGCCTCCAAAATACGTTTGTCCATTTCGTCTAGGCCGTCCTCATCAATTTCAATCATCTCGAGGGCGGCTTGGGCGATCGGAGCCGAGATTTCGCCATCGAATTTTACTTGGGCAAAATCGCGTGTCCAGCGGAGGAGGTTGTTTGCGATGCGAGGAGTGCCGCGAGAGCGGGAAGCTATAATCGTAGCTCCATCTTCGTTAATTTTGATTTTAAGGATTTCGGCGGAACGTTGAATAATGACAGAGAGTTGCTCGTGGGTGTAGTAGTCGAGTCTGTTTATTAGGCCGAAGCGAGAACGGAGAGGGGAAGTGAGCATGCCGGAGCGGGTGGTTGCGCCGACAAGAGTAAATTTCGGGAGCTGAAGTTGAATAGAGCGGGCCGAAGGGCCGGAGTCGATGATGATATCGAGGCGGTAATCTTCCATTGCGGGATAGAGATATTCCTCGATTGCTGGATGGAGGCGGTGGATTTCATCAATAAAAAGAACGTCGCCTCGCTGGAGGTTCGTGAGAACACCGGCGAGATCACCCGCCTTCTCGATCTGAGGGCCAGAGGTTGTGTGTAGAGTCGTGCCAATGGCGGTGGCGACGATGTTTGCGAGGGTTGTTTTTCCGAGGCCAGGGGGGCCCGAGAGGAGAACGTGTTCAAGGACATCATCACGTCCTTTAGCGGCTGCAACCATGAGCATGAGGCGCTCTGTGACTTTGTCTTGCCCGTGGAAGTCCTCGAAGCCGGGGGGGCGCAGAGTGAGATCTTCGGGAGCCTCTGGTGTTTTGACTGCTTCTTGAAAATAGGACTCCGACATGTAAATCTGCGTTGAGGAAGTGAAACATGCTAGAGGTTCACTTGCACCCGAAATTTTGTGAGGAATGGGCTTTACAGGCCGGAGTTGGTGAGTAGTCTCCCGCCCTCAACTTCTGACCCTATGAAAGTCCTCTCTTCCCTCGCCTCCGCCAAACGCCGCCACGCTGATTGCCAAGTCGTAAAGCGTAAAGGGACTCTTTACGTTATTAACAAGACGAATCCTCGCTTTAAGGCGCGCCAAGGATCGACTAAAGGAACCAAGATGTCAAAGAAGGGCGTGAATTAGGGTTTTGGATGGTTTTAAAACTTTAATGAGCGGTTCTCGTCGGAGGATCGTTTTTTTGTTGGGCGAACAGTGAATCACCCTATCAGGCTCCTTGATTTCCACCGCGGAGGCGGGGAAGAGCCTATGGATTGACTTCGGCAGGATCACTTCCAATTTCATGAGGCGGGATCTGTGTTTTGAAGTTTACTGAGGATCCAGCCAGCAAGAAAGTTGCCAAAGGTTGCAGTGAGGTGAGTGGCGGCCCCGTAGCCAGCATCGCATTTTATGCCGCCGGGCATTTCTTTGGGGCGGGTGGTAGAGGTGTTTCCATCGCAAGTCGGAAAGATGGGTGATTCGGGTGAGAAAACTGCCGGAATTTTGAATTTAGGAGTCTTTTTCTGGGCTTTTGGGAAGCCGTATTCGGAGCGGAGCCGCTTCCGGACCGAAAGAAGGAGGGCGTCGCCGAAGGTTCGGGAGAGGTCATCTAGCCGAATTTGGGAGGCATCAATTCTTCCACCCGCACCGCCGCTGGTAATGATCGGAATATTTTGTTCATGGCAGGAAGCAAGGAGGTGGCATTTGGCACGAACGGAGTCAATGGCATCGACAATAGCGTCGGGGGTGGTGGAGAGGAGATCTTCGGAATTTTTTTCGGAGTAGAATGTCTGCTCGACAGCGCAGCGGACGTCGGGATTAATTTGTAGGATTCGTTTGGCGAGAACGACGGATTTAGATTGTCCAATGGTGTCGGTGGTTGCGTGAATTTGACGGCTGATATTGGTGAGGCAGAGGTCGTCGAGATCGACAAGCGTAAATTGTCCCACGCCGGAGCGGGCGAGGGCCTCGACGGCCCAGGATCCAACTCCGCCGAGCCCGACAACCATGACGTGGGCTTTAGAGAATCGCTCGAGCGAAGCGATGCCGTAAAGTCGAGCGATGCCGCCAAAACGGTTGAGATAGTCCTCAGTCACAGCCATACTATCTGACCCAGATGCGGATTGAACAAAAGCGAAGATTCTGATAATCACCTAAGCAAGATCAATGACGGCTAGCGAAGATGTGAGTAAACGGAGGGAATTTGTCCGGCAATTTTCAGTCATGATGCCGAACCGTGTGGGGGCCTTTTCTTCGCTTTCGAATCTTTTGAGCCGCCGTGAAATTGATGTGATTGGTCTAAGTGTCCAGGATTCTCGTGATGCCACTGTTGCACGTTTAATCGTGAATGATCCGGATAGTGCTGAGGAATTGTTTATGGAGCAGGGGATTGCCTATACTCTTTCCGAGCTTTTGGTGGTGAAGATGAAAGAATGCGGAGATTTAAAGAAATGTCTGAACAAACTTTATGAAGCTGAGACTAACCTCGATTATGCATTTTCGCTGATAGTACAGCACCAGGGGCACGCATTATTAGCGTTATTTTTAGAAGATTGTGAATTTGGGGCTTCGGTTTTGAATCGAGCGGGATTGACGGTGGTTTACGAAGATGAACTTCTTCGTTAGAAACTCAGGGTGAGCAACGTAAGGTGTCATGATGAGCGATCTTCAAGATACAAACAGACGGGCCATTCTTAAGACGGGTGCCGCAGCAGCGGCTACGCTCCCTATCGCAGGGTTTGCGCAAGCAGGTGGCAGTGATGAAATCAAAGTGGCAACGGTGGGTTGCGGTGGACGTGGACGTGGTGCGACCGCCCAGACTCTCAACGTTCCTGGAACTAAGCTGGTTGCGGTTGCTGATGCGTTTCGTGATCGTGCCGAAGAGGCTGTAAGTTCATTCCGGCAGCAGTATGCGGATAAGGTGGACATTGCTGCGGATCGGATTTTCGATGGTTTCGATGGTTTTCGTGGTGCGATTGATGCGGCCGACGTGGTGATCTTGACCACAACTCCTGGTTTTAGGCCCCAACACTTTGAGTATGCGGTGCAGCAGGGAAAGCACGTGTTTATGGAGAAGCCAGTTGCGACCGATGCTCCAGGGATTCGCAAAGTTCTAGAGGCTGCTAAGAAAGCTGATGAAAAAGGGCTTAAAGTTGTTTGTGGTCTTCAACGCCATTACCAGCCGAGCTATATTGAAACTTTAGCCAAGCTGAAAGAGGGTATCATTGGCGATATTAACTATGGCCAGGTTTACTGGAATAGTAGTGGTGTTTGGGTCAGGCCGCGGGTGGAAGGTATGACCGAAATGGAATATCAGATGCGTAACTGGTATTATTTCAATTGGCTTTGCGGTGACCATATCGTTGAGCAGCATGTTCACAATATTGATGTCATGAACTGGTTCAAGGGCGGTCCTCCAGTCAAAGCTCAAGGAATGGGCGGGCGCCAAGTCAGGGTCGGCAAAGATTACGGCGAAATTTTTGATCACCACTATGTCGAGTTTACCTATGAGGATGGAACTGTTATGAATTCCCAGTGCCGCCATCAAAAGGGAGCTTTAAATCGTGTGACCGAGATCATTGGTTGTCAGGGTGGTAAAGCATATCCGGGCCGCATTGTAGATGCTGCAGGCAAGACTGTTTGGCGCCACCGTTCTAAGGACAAGACTTCGCCATACCAGATTGAGCATAATGAGCTTTATCGCCACATTCGCGAAGACAAGCCGATCAATAATGCTTACTACACCGCAGCATCCACTATGACGGCCATTTTGGGGCGCATGGCGACCAATTCTGGGCAGGAAATTAAGTATGCCGAAGCGCTCGAGAAAGGACTCTCAATTATGCCGAAATCCTTTGCGTGGGATGCTGATCCTGGGCCGAAGCCAGGAAAGGATGGACTCTACCCTTGTGCCATTCCCGGCAAGACCAAGGTGATGTCCTAATTTCTCCTTAGGTTAAGAATCAAAAAAAATGTGGGCGGCCGTGAGGTCGTCCACATTTTTTGTGATCTAAAATTGGTCGTGAATTTTAGAAGAAGGTGCGGTAGGCGAACCAATAAGTGGTTCCAGTGACCTTGCCTTCTTCGGCATTCAAATCGTCATACTGGATACCAGTCATAATTTTGGCGTTGTGATCACAGAGGAGGTAGTTGAGTCCGAGATAGTAGCTGTGGTGTTCGTTGCCTCGTCCTCCACCCACATCAACAGTGGGATCGGCATGATTGCGGCGTAGGTAACGACTTGATGTGCGAACGCCTTCATCTCCAGTGGAAGCGGAATACTGGTATTGAAACCCGAGTTGTAAGCGGTCTGGGATGATATAATAATAAGGAGTGATGACCGCGGCCCAGAAGTGACCTTGGCGTTCCGCCTTAGTGACACCATTCGCCTCATCGCCATTGTCTCCAACGAAGCCTTCAGTCATGACACCCCATCGATCAGCCACGTATTCCGAACGCAATGAAAGAGCCCACTCGTATGTCCATTGGTTTTCTTGGCCAACGCCTGAGTCGTTGTAAAGGAAGTCTGCAACTAGCTTGTGCTCATCATTCATTTGATAGCCAAGGGTTCCTTGATAAGCTAGGCCTTGATTCCATTTGGCATCGAACTCAGGATTCTCTTCCGTGCTGTAGAGGCCGAGGAGAAAGTCCCAATCTTGTTTGATCGCACTCAATTTAAAACCAGTTGGCCGAATCCCATCGACGTAGACCTTATTAGACACACCAGAACGCTCAGCGGTAACGATCTTTTTAGAGGATTCGTAAGATTCTCCACCTAAGTCGAATTTTGGAACTCCATAGAGAAGATGAAGCTTATCGAGCGAATTTAAGTTGAGGGCTTTCTTAAGATCAATACCAACAAAACACTCGTCGAGGTTTTCGTAACCCCAGGTGAGATCTCTGCCTTTTGGCCGATTATCGAGCCCCATGTTTGCGGTGAACTTAAGATTAAAATAGTCGAGAAACTTTATTTTGTTTCCGATTCGGATGCGGCGAACTTCGGCAAAGTCGGTTTCAAAATCGCGCCCATTGACATCATTGCCATCAAAGGTAGCGGCTTGGAAGTTGATCCGTCCGTGAACTTTGAATTCTTGAATCCAAGGATTGTCGTCATCTTTATACAACTTGCCCATATTGACGAAGGCGTCACAGAAGTCAGAGGCAGGGTCGCCGGAGGAAATATTTCCTAAATCTGCGGCTATATCGCCGCCAAACGAGGGTATCGTGAGGGCTGACAGTAGGACTGACTGAGCGAGGAATTTGTGTTTCACCTTATTCATGTTGGTGTGTTTTCCTTTTAGCTTCGCGTTAGATTTGTGGTGTTTCTCCCCTTGGTAGGCCCGAGAAGATCATCACGATTTCGTCACGAATGACGTAATAATATGTTTGAGGGTTTTATAAAGATTTTTGATCAACCGGCATCGGATCTCTCCCAAGAAGTTTCCCGGCTCAAGAAGATGGAAGATGAAGCTGATCACATGATGGAAGACATCATACAGTATCTCGTAAAGTGTGTTGCTCGAGACATGAATCATGAAAACGCATCTCGTGTTGCTGCTATGATTCGTATCGTAAGCGAGTTGGAAGAAGCCACCGATTGCATTTACCGCCTCGTAAAGCTTACCGAGCGCAAATACAACAAAGGTTACCAGTTTGCGGATCACCATGTTGAGAAAATTGGGCGAATTACTTCGGTGGTTGGTCAGTCGCTGCAAACGGTTGAGAGCTACCTTCTTAAAAAGACACCAGACGAAGTGATCACGGCGGTTGAGTCGCTCGAGAAGAAGTCTAAAAAGATGCGTAAATCTTTTAATAAAGAGGCGATCAAGCGGATGTCTGAAGGGGATATCCGAGTCGAAATGCTTTACACTGATATCAACTCTCAGTTGAAGGCCCTTGCTAACCATGCCCGTGGGGTGATGGAGGCAAGTGATTCGGTAGTGACTGAATCCTAGATCATTTCATGAATCTCCCCAGAGTCCGGTTGTGAATCGTTGCAACCGGGTTCTTTTTTTGTCTGGGCTTGTTACTTTCCAATTGTTGGGCGATGAAGTGGAAATGAAGCCAATTGTGATTGTGGGGGCTGGCCTTTCAGGGCTCGCATGTGCTGTGACTTTACATGGGCATGGACGAGAAGTGATACTTCTTGAAGCTTCCGCGAGTGTTGGGGGCCGGGTGCAAACCGATGCGGTTGAAGGATTCCTTCTCGATCGAGGTTTCCAAGTTTATTTAGATGCTTATCCGGAAGCTGGAGAGATGCTTGACGTGGCGGCTTTGGACCTTAGAGCGTTTGAGCCTGGCGCGCTTGTTTTCAATGGTTCAAACTTGTGCCGGGTTATGGATGTGTTTCGCCGCCCTAAGGAACTTATATCTTCTGCGTTGGCTCCGGTCGGAACAATTTTCGATAAGCTCAGAGTGGCGGTATTACGCCAAAAGGTTTTGGATCTTGAGAAAAGTGAAATTTTTAAACGGGGGGACCAATCGACGGAATCTTACCTCCAAGATTTTGGTTTTTCGGCGAAGATGATTGATACTTTTTTCCGTAGTTTTTACGGTGGTATTTTTCTGGAGCGGGAACTTAGGACTTCTAGCCGGATGTTCGAGTTCACCTTCAAAATGTTTAGTGAAGGAAGTGCAACTGTACCTGCCAAAGGAATGGGGGAGATTCCAAGGCAACTGGCAGCTCGTTTGCCCGAGTCTGCGATTCTCTTAAAATCGCCGGTGTCAGTTGTGAGTGCTGATTGTGTGGTTCTGGAAAATGGTGAGGAGATCGAAGCAAGTCAGGTGGTTGTTGCCACAAATGCTGCTGCGGCGGCTCGTCTGGTAGATGGCTTCGGTGCTTTCGAGCCGAATTGGCGTGCGGTGACCAATGTCTATTTTGAAGCTGATAGCTTCTCCACTTGATGGAGTGATTATTGCCCTCAATGGCACTCAGAGTGGGAGGGTGAACAATGTTGCGGTGATGAGTGATCTTGCGCCAGACTATGCTCCTGAATGGGAAGGCTTTGATTTCGGTTTCAGTTCTCGGCGAGGGGGAGGGAAGCGATCTCGCTTGGGTGGTCCAGGAAGAACTTAAGGAATGGTTTGGAGAAAAGGTCGCAGCTTGGAAACATCTCAGGACTGATCTGATCAAAGAAGCTTTGCCGACTCAGGAAGAAACAAACTTGCTTGGGTTTCGGGAAATCGGTGGCGTGTTCGTCTGCGGGGACCATGCGATGTGTGCCTCGATTGAGGGTGCGATCAGTTCTGGAAAATTCACTGCTGAAGCCATATTCGCTATTTCTTAATTGGAGGGAGTGGGGGTAGGTTTATGTCTTTGGGAGATGGTTTGCTTGGCTGGCGTTTGAATGGGGTTCCAAACTTTGTGCAGCGTTCTTTGAAATCTCCCTGCGAGAGTAGGATTAGCGTTTTGATGCTGGGACGAGATGGGGCGGTTTCGTGCAGTGTGCTATACTTCTCTGCGATCTAGAAGGATTGCGCGACGGGGATCGGAGGCTTGCAGATGGGCAAGGGCGATGGCCATGGCGTCAGCGGCATCAGATGGCGGGGTCTCGTCGAGACCAAGGAGAGCTCGGATCATAAAAGCGACTTGGTTTTTGTCGGCGGTTCCTTTACCAACGATCGCTTTCTTTCACCTTCTTGGGCGAATACTCGTAGACCTTTAGGCCGAAGCTGGCAGCCGCGATTAGAGGAGCGGCTCGGGCTGCTCCCATGGAGATGGCGGTGCGATGAGATTGGACATAAATGATGCCCTCAATGGCGACCTCATCGGGCTGCCATTTCTCGATGAGATTGCGAACGCCGGTGCAGACATTGCCTCGAGAGCGCCGGATTGTTTGATGCGTTGCGGAATGGAAATTACGCCGTAGTCGAGCGCCTTTGCCGAGGTTTGATCACCCTCAAGTATGGCGTAGCCGGTATTCCGGACAGCGGGGTCGATTCCAAGGATGCGCACGATTCAATTGTTGGCGTTCTGCGCCGAGAACATGGTTTAGCGGCGCCGACGTTTCCCCCCCCCGACGGCGGGGTTTCTTAATGGGCTTTCGCTTTTCGGTATCGAGAAGAGCGGTGTATTGGTATTCGAAACCCTCTAATTTTTTGCGCTCGATTTTCTTGCTAATAAAGGCTTCGACGGAGTCGGCGAATTCTAGCTCGTCGGCAGTTAGCAATGTAAAAGCATCACCTTCTTTTTCGGCCCGACCGGTCCGGCCAATCCGGTGGACATAGTCCTCTGCGTTCTCGGGTACGCGGTAGTTGATGACATGTGTGACGTCGGAAATATCGATTCCACGGGCAGCAACATCGGTGGCAACAAGGATTTTAAAAGTGCCGTCCTTAAATCCTTTTAACGCCTTCATGCGGTCATTTTGTCGGATATCGGAATGCATCACGGTGACAGAGTTTCCAATCGACTCCTGTTGCTGAAGGAGGTTCGCTATGACATCAGCCTCCTTTCGCGTCCGGGTGAAAATCATGAGAGAGTCGTAATCGGTCTTTTCAAGAAGGCCTAGGAGAAGTTCATCACGTTGAGTCATCGCCACTGGGAAAAAGGCATGTGAAACAGTGGCGGCGACTTCGCGTCGCGCGATCTCAACCGTTTCGGGGTCAGTGAGGCACCATTCGGCAAAACCAGCGATGACGGGAGGCATGGTAGCCGAGAAGAAAAGGGTCTGGCGATTTTGCTCTTCGTTGTTCCAGGGACATATGTTGATGATCTTCCGAACTTGGGGAAGAAATCCCATATCGAGCATGCGATCAACTTCATCGAGAATAAGAATTTTGATCTCTTTGAACTTCATCGTGCCGCGATAGAAGTGATCGACAAGTCGCCCGGGGGTTGCAACGACGATGTCAGCGCCCTCCTTAAGTTGCTCGTCCTGCTTTCCATGGCCCACGCCACCATATAATAGTGCAACCTTGCAGCCTGTCTTTTTTCCATAGTGAAGGAATTGCTCGGCGACCTGATCGGCAAGCTCGCGTGTGGGTTCGAGGACTAAAATTTGTGGTTTGCCGATTGGTTCAATTTTGGAGAGCGATGGAAGGGCGAAGGCTGCGGTTTTGCCGGTGCCAGTCTGGGAGGCGCCAATGACGTCCTTTCCATCCAAAATAAGGGGGATGGCCTGTGCCTGAATGGGGGTAGGGATTCTCGTAGCCGGACTCAGTCACAGCTTCGAGGACGGTCTCCTTGAGACCAAGTTCGTCAAATCGCATGGGTGGGGCTTAATGAAAGTTGCAGGGAAATCAAGGTTTACTATTGCTTGAGAGTTTTCAGGGGGGGCAAAAAAAGTCGATTTTGGAAAGCTGGCGCAATAATTTAAGTATGTTAGCTTCCAACTCGTAGATACTTACGTATGCGAATACTCTGCCTTTTTATTCTTTCCCTTCCTGTAGCTTTGTTGGCTCAAATTGATTCTCCCAAAATGGGTGAGGATGGCTTACGTATTCAGATTTATCTCGATCAAAAGTGCTTTGGCCCCGGTTATCTTGATGGAAGACCTGGTAATTTCACCCTGCGGGCGGTCTATTCCTATAATCGGTTTCGTGGACGTGCCCCAGGAGCTTGGGATATTTTGCTGAAAGAGGCTCAGGAAGAGGTTAAAGAGCTTTTCGCCTTCGCAACCGTTCCTGCTCTTGCGAAGGATTATATTAATCCTAATCTCCCGAAACAGTATGGCCAGCTAGGTGGAGTGGAACTGATAGCCTACCGGAGTTATTTGGAGTTTATGGCTGAGCGCTACCACACTTCCGAGGGCTTCCTCATAAAATTGAATGGAAAGTCAAAGGCATATGGCCTCAGGACAGGGGATACTCTCAAGGTCCCTAACATTGCACCATTCCGCATCGAGGACATCTCGGTTGGCCGAATGCACAAGGAAGATGAGCAGCTCAGTAAGCACAACATCGTTATAGACACTAAAAATAAGCAGATTTTTGTTTACGACCCCTCTCAGCCAACAATTGTGATTCCTGGGATGGCAATGGTTGTCTCCGATGAGGATCAGGAGCCACTTGGCAAGATGATCGCGATGTTTCCTACGACCACAGGTGGCGAGCAGTTTATCCACCATGGAGTTTGGAAAGTTGTAAATTGTGTGGAATTTCCTTCGTGGCGGTATGACAAGCAGTTCTTAGAGACAGGTAAGAGGGGCACAGATGTAGTCGATGTCGCTCATGGGCCGAATAGCCCTGTGGGTGTTCTTTGGTGTGGTTTATCGAAGTCGGGGATTGGGATTCATGGAACCTCAAGTCCCAGCACGATTGGGCGTTCACAGAGTGCCGGGTGTTATCGGCTCTCAAATTGGGATGCCGCGCGTTTCCCTCAGTATGTTCGTCCGGGTGCTAAGGTGATTGTGCGATGAGGGACCTAGCCAAGGCCATGGCAATCCGCTTTGGCGTTTATGGCGTCCTCGTAATCTACCTTGCATGTGACCTTTTTGTATTTCAAGGGCCGGTCTACAAGTCGCTCAACGAGCCACAGCGAGACAAGAAGACCGAAATTGCGGAGGCTAGGGCGTCAGGCGTGGTGGCACGGGTCTATTATCGGCCGATTTTCCGGGCACAAGTTGAAGAAAAGATGGTGGAATATCTTTGGCGTAGGGGCCGAACAATCGAGGAAACGACTGCAGGAGAGCGAAAGCTACTGCGCCAGGTCATTGTGAACGAGCTCATCGATGACGAACTGGTGAAGTTGCAGATTAAGGTTTCGATGAGCGAAGAGGTGTCTGTTCCTGGAAGCCAGCTTGACCAGGCGCTCGAGCGTGAAATGAAACGTTTCCATTTAGAAAAAAATTGGAAGAATAAGTTTTACGCGTAGAAGATGGCCGCGGAATGTTGAGACGCGATCAGTTTGATCGATGATCACTCGGACACGTACAAGTCTCGCTCGATGGTCTCTCACGACTTCGTGAATCATTCTCGGTCGAGTGAATACACGCTCGGAACGTACTCGAGCGAGCGTCGGTCGACGACTCGATGAGATCACGCTCGTCACGTGATCCCGCAAAAAACACACGGACACCGCATGGACGCACGAGATGATGTACGGGGGCACGAGATGGGTCGGAGGGATGGCCGTAGGCGAGCACGAAAAGCTATCCTCGAGGAGCGAGTACTACCTGGTTGCTTTGGTTTTGTCTTGAGCGCCGGGTGCCGAGCAGTGTCGGCACAATGCTCACTACAATGCTCGCTCCGCCGGGAATTGCCGGAGCGCAAATTAGGGATCTTTTGTCCGAAGTCTCAGTCCGACCCCCAGTTATGTGCCCCTCCTATTTTGTATGAGAAGCTGAATCGGCCTAGCCTAGGCCCGCCAATGTAGTCTCATATAAATAAAATTCGAAAATGGTTACTAGAAATCTATGATATAAGTATAAACTATGTTTGAAATTCAATATTGCCGTTACTTCGACTCGAATGTTCAATCTTTCGGATATTTCGATTCGATTGAGAGTGTTAAACAAAAATTCGTAGAGATCCTTGGGGAAGATGTTGATTTTGCTCCCGATTGTAGATTCGAGGACAATCATTTGCACGTAAAACATCATAGGATATCTGTATGGG
>CASICJ010000017.1 GCA_949373085.1 uncultured Verrucomicrobiales bacterium | reverse complement strand
GAATCTCAGACCGCTAGCCGGTTGGCAGTTATTGCGATTGCCTTCACCGCTCTAGCCAACGGCTATCCGACAAAATCCGGACCCGCCTACGACCAGTTTGGCAAGGAATTCAATGGATCAGCGGATCTTACTCCGCTCGATAAGAACAAGCACCAGAAATGGCTCGAATACATAGAGAAGAACACGCCGGCTGACCAAGGTATCCTCTGTTTACCAGTTGCACCGGGGCCGAAGGTCAGGGATTACCTTCACACCGCTGAGTTTATGTATCTGGGAACTTTCCATAAAACCCCAATTTTTAACGGATACTCCAGCCATTTTCCGGAACACTACCGGTATTTGCGTAGTGAAATCCTCGCCGGATTCCCAACTCAGAGCATTCTCCACCAATGTTACACCGGAAAAGTCAAACATATCGCAGTGAAGGCAAAAAAGGGGAGCCCAGATAGAAGTGGCGAGCTCGGTCGCTATTGGCTTAAAAGAGTCTGTGTTGATGAACTTGTCGAGGTTTACCAACTGGGTCGAGTTGAGTGATAAGCAAAGAATCTAGGCGGAGATGGGCAAAATTCTCGGGCGTTTGATACGCCAAATCCGAAAAGTAGACCGACGGCTAAAGTGAGCGGCCATGCCTTTGTCATTTTTATGTGAGCTTTGGCATTTTTTATATTGATCTCATTTGAACGAACAAGAGAACTACGGGTGTTCCACGCTCTCATGAACGAAATCAATGAAGAAAATGAACTTTTCTCTTGGCCCGTTCTAACTTTTGTGGAATAACGACGCCTCTTAGGTGCTATTACGATGATTTGCACACACAGAACCGAAGAATAGATATTATGAAAATTAAACAATTAGTAGCAAGCATTGCGGGTATAGTATTCGCGACGACATCTGCGAATGCGGCCCTGACTACATGGGACTTCGTTAGTAGCAGCGACGGCTGGGCATCAGTTCAGGGTTCAGCGTTTCTTTCCGATGAAGGCGTGACAGCTGGACAGCTTAATGGCGAAGGAGGAAGAGCAGGGGACGCCGGCTGGCGTGGTGGTGCTAACACTGGAGCAGCCCGGAACTCTCATGATGGAGCTCACAGTACTATGATTTTCCGTTCGCCGAATATTAACTTTTCGAACGCTTCAGCAACTGGAACTGTCCTCGAAATTAATTGGTTTGGTGGAGCAGGAAAACAGGACGGTGCTAACGCAGCCGCTGATCCATCAAGCATCTTGGATCCAACAAAACCAAGCGACATTATTGCCGGTCAAACCAGCGGTCTCGAAGACGGTATGAAGGGAATGGCTCTCCTCAACCTCGCGACTGGTAACTACGATGCTTATTCATATAAGGCTCAAAATGGAAATGGCACTGAGGTTGTGGCCTTTACCTTAGCCCAGCTTGAAGGAGCTGGAGTGTCGATGACAGATGATTATGCTCTCGATTTCTTCGAAAACGACGATGGAGGTTGGGGTTGGACCCGGTTGGAGGCAGTCAGCATTGACGAAGCTGCCATCACTGGCGTCCCAGAGCCTTCAAGCACAATGCTCCTTGGCTTAGTTGGCCTTCTTGCTTTCGTCCGCCGTCGCAAGTAACGACAATCGGACTTCAATTAAAGTCTGATAAAATTTCAACGGGGCGTCCTAATAGGACGCCCCGTTTTCGTTCTCGCTTTGCTCTAAAATTCGCTCGCACTTCTTACTGCCAAAGTAGTTAATTGAGTATCGATCCTTCCAACGCCCCATGACTTCAACACACAAGAATCAGAAAAAACCAATCGGGTCGCGGCCAAAGAAACGGAAGCCTCTAATTTTGCTTGGGGCCGTGCTGATTGCTATCGCAACCATTTTTCTAATTTTCCAAGATAATTCCGATCCAGCCCTCGGATCGTCCGACAAACCCTATCTAGTCCCAGCCCAACCCGAAATCCCGATGGATCGCCTCGACGACCCAAATGCCGATGGCTGGCCTACCGAGGCGCTCGCGGAAGAAGCGAAACAGCAACTCAAAGGACTTGGCAAGTTGATCCTAAACCCCGGGGAAATTAACTCCGAGAGTCTTCGCCAGTTTGTGAGCGATGGCATTTCTTTTCACTCTCTCGAAACGGAGGATTCCAAACCCGTATTCTCAGATTCCGTGCTCCATATCGTTCGCATGCCGGATCAACCAGCTGAATCAAAACAACAAGGCCTCGCCAAAATCGAAACCGCACTCCGCAATCTGGGCGCCCCCTTGACCGGGGGAACGGATCTAAGGTTCACCCCCAAGGTTTTCCGTGTGCAGCAGGACGACAAATCCTTCACGACCCTACAATATATAGCACTCTCTGGGATCACCGAAAAGGGCGTCATCGAAAAGCACGCCACCTGGCGAACCCGTTGGATTAAAAAAGACGATGACTCGCTACCCCTCCTCACCTCCATTGAAGTTAGCGATATCGAGCAGATTAACTCTCACACTCCCGGCCGGACCCTCTTCTCCGATTGCACTCAATCCGTCATCGGATCCACAGATTCATTTGAAACGCAGCTTGGCCACGGATACGGTCATTGGCTACGACGCACACAGGACACCCAATATTTCTTTTGGCTGGGCACCCCCGGATTGGCTCTGGGAGATGTCAACGGCGACGGGCTCGATGATCTCTATCTTTGCCAGGAAGACGGCCTTCCCAACCGTCTCTATGTCCAGAACCCCGATGGAACCCTTAGCGACAAATCCGAACAGGCGGAGGTCAATTGGCTGGAGGGTTCGCGTAGCGCCCTTCTAGTCGACCTAGACAATGATGGTGACCAAGATCTTGCCGTGGCCATGATGGGCGGAATTGTGCTGGCCGCCAATCAAGGTGATGGCCGATTCGAATACCAAACTCTGCTACCCACTGCCGATGATCTTATGTCGATGAGCGCGGCGGATTACGACGGCGACGGTCTCCTCGACCTCTACGTCTGCACCTACTATCAAAATAGCTCGGACGGTCCCCAATCGCGATCAAGCGGCGTTGTCGGGGGTGATTTCGTCTATCATGACTCCAATTCCGGGGGCCCCAACAGCCTTTTCAAAAACGAAAATGCTTTCAACTTTCGAAACGTCACGACCGAGACCGGGCTTGACCAAAATAATCTGCGCTGGAGCCTCGCTGCCTCTTGGGAAGACTACGATGGCGATGGTGACCAGGACCTATACGTCGCCAATGACTTCGGACGGAACAACCTTTTCCGAAACGATGGTGGGAAATTCGTGGATGTCGCCGCCCAATCCGGGGTCGAAGACAGCGCCTCTGGAATGGCCGTCACCTGGGGAGACTACAATCGGGACGGCAACATGGACGTTTACGTAAGCAACATGTTCTCAGCCGCTGGAAACCGAATCACTTATCAAGATCAATTCAAACCGGATGCCCCAACCGAAGTTCGGGAAAGACTTCAACGATTCGCCCGTGGTAGCACGTTGATGAAGGCTTCTGGAAAAGGATCCTTTGACGATGTCAGCGAGGCGGCCGGAGTCGCGATAGCCCGCTGGGCTTGGGGCACCAGCTTTGCCGACCTAAATAATGACGGATGGCAGGATATCCTCGTCGCCAATGGAAATATCACGGGCGAAGATCCAGGGGATTTGTGAAGTTTCTACTGGCGACAAGTTTTGTCGCAATCCCTGAATGAGGTTGGCGAAGCCAAAACAAGCGAATTAGAAAGCGCCAACGCAACCTTCGGTAGCATGATGCGCCGCGGCCGTTCTTATAGCGGTAGAGAACGTAACTGCGTCTTTCTAAACACCGCGAAACCGGACGGAAGTTTTGCCAACATCTCTGCCGCTTCAGGAATAGACTTTCCTGACGATGGCCGAGCTTTGGTAACCACCGACTGGGACCACGATGGCGATCTCGACGTATGGATCTCCAATCGTAATGCTCCACGGCTTCGCTTCTTTAGGAACGATGTTCCTATTGATAACCACCACCTCACCATTCGCCTTCAGGGGACCGCTCCTACAACAAACCGCGACGCAATCGGGGCACGGGTGAAGGTGATCATCGCTGGTTCACAACCCCTCATCAAGACCCTCCGCGCGGGTGAATCATTCCTCTCCCAATCGAGCAAAGCCCTGCACTTTGGCCTAGGCAGCGCCGAGGCAATCGATTCAGTAATAGTCCAATGGCCAGGGGGAGGGACCGAAACATTCACCGGGATCACGATCGATCAACGCTATCACCTTGTCCAAGGCAGCGGCGAAGCCAGGCCCATCGAAACAAAGAAACGTGAGGTCGCTATCTCCCCAGCACCGGTCAATCTCCCGTCTCCGGAAAGCACCTCCCGCATTCCCCTCGCCACTCTTCTTCCCATGGCGCCAATGAATTACCAAACCTTCGATGGCGACACTCAACCGATCCCGACGAGTGAAGGCAAATCCTACCTCTTAAGTCTCTGGGGCAGTTGGTGCCCGGCCTGCGAGGAAGAATTGAAAGACCTTACCGCAAAAAATTCGGAGCTCCGTGAGGCTGGGATCGAAGTCATCGCTCTCGCGGTTGATGGTCTCGAGGAAAGTAGCTCGAGTGCGCCAGACGCTGAAAAAATGGCTAAACGACTGAAACTCCCCTTCGCGAATGGTAGAGCAACGATCCAATTAGTCAGCTATCTCCAATCGATGCACGACTACCAAATCACCGGTGCCGAAACTCTTCCCGTCCCAGTCAGTTTCCTCATCGATAGCGATAGAAAAGTATCAGTGATCTACAAGGGAAGATTGAATCCCGACGAGGTGAAAGCGGATGTCAACCATTCGAAAGGAACCCGACTCGAGCGATTTGCCCGCTCCGCTCCCCTGCCCGGTCGAACGCTGCCCATCCCAACCGTTTCGCGCGAGAGAAACCAATACGAGGCTCAATACCGCTTTGCTACTTTCCTCCAGCAAGAAGGATACACCGCTCTTGCGAGATCCGAAAATCTTTCGCTTGTAGAAGCATTCCCCAAAAATGCCGGCCCCCATAATAATCTCGGATTTTCTTACATCAAGAGTAAGAGATTCGATCTAGCCGAAACCAGTTTTCGCGAAGCCCTCCGAATCAAGCCTGACCATGGTAGAGCCAACGCCAATCTGGGAACTCTGCTCGCCCAGAAGGGGAAAATCACGGAAGCAATTAGCCACTTCCAACAAGCCATCAGTAGCAATCCACAGGACAAAAAAAGCCTATCTAAGTTGAGCAAACTTTTGCTCAAACAGGAACGCTGGACTGAAGCGCAAGCTACCTTCGAAAAGGCTCTTCTCGCCAATCCCAATTCCCCAGACATCCACAAAAACCTAGGATTTGTGCTAGCCAAGCAGGGGCAACTCCCTCAGGCCGCGACCTATTTTGAAAAGGCTCTTAAGCTTCGACCCGGTGATCCCGATGCACAACGGAACCTCACGATCATCCAAGGACTCATAAACGGGGGACAATAGAATCCTTTCGCCACCATTGAATTCACAGCAGGAGCCACCTCATTCTAAAATTTTCTCTGCAATGGCACGAAGTCTCTTTTTGCCAAGGAACTTAAAGGACGGCATCGGCGCTAACTGAGGATTGTTCTTTTTCGGATTCATGGCCCAGTCAACAATTCCATTTGGATTCCCGGCATATCGACCACGTATAAATTCGAGTGAAGGTCCGACAGTCTGATCCTTTGGATGATGGCAAGCAGCGCATGCCTCCATCAGAACTTCAGGATCATGCAGGTCTGAACTGACAAGGGCGGGATCAATCCCAAAGGTTTTTTCAATTTTCCGATAGCCCTTATAATGAGTGAACGGTTCTCCAAGTTGATGGATCGTTGCAAAGAGCTCGATTCTTTTCCCATCATCAAGATGAAGGTGAAGCTGATGGACCGGCTCGATCTGGGGAATCTCGATAAAAAGTTTTGGGCCATCTTCGACCCTCTGGACGGAAAAAATTTCGAGCCAGTCATGGCCAATTTTGTTCGGATCCGAAACCGCGTATTCTCTGGATCCGTAACTCGGGCCATATCTGTAATTCCAGTGCTGCGCGTACCACTTTTCATGATCAGCCTTGGGGACTGATTCCTCATTGGCAAAAGTCAGCAAGACCCCATTTTCTCGCACCTCAAAATCAACAGGATAGGGAAAGTCTTCCGTTTGATTATTATATCTGACCCTCTGCAGTGCTCCATCAGCAATGCCATAATTCCCCCACCCCTGAGAACCGGTAACGTAAAGCTGGCCATCGTAGGGAGAAAATCTACCACGGTGCGAACCAGCAAGGAACGATCCTGGAAGGACCACTGCAGCTCCCTGTGAAGATTTATCCAAAGATTCTCTGAGAAGAATGAAATGCTTGGAAAATCCTGAAGAGAAATGCACCCATTGCCCGCTCAAAGGGCCCCACTTGTCACTATTGATAAAGACCTGCCCTCCAGAGGAATTATCAACGCCCCTCGGGAGATAGAGCATCGGAGGCACATAGCCCCGTTCCCCTTCGCGTGGACCGCCTGCACCAAAGTGCCCACCAAAGCTCACATCACAGATCGCGCTAGCAGGGGTCCAGGTCCCTTCCTGAACACTTGTTAGAACCGTGCTCCCGTCTGGCGAGATCCCTAGGCCATTTGGGTTGCGAAGACCCGTTGCAAGAATATCGATCCTGTCATTATCAACTCGGCAAAGGCCCTGATTGCCTGAGGCAAAAAACCAGCGTCCCGCAAGATCTCGCTCAAGGCCGGTAATGAAATCATGTCCCCCAGCCGAGGTCTGATGAACCCGTGACACTGGCTTGTAGTAGTCAGCCTCATCATCATTATTACAGTCATGTAGTGCGACGATCTGGTCACGGCACATCACATGAATGAGACCATCTACTACTTTGAGACC
Organism: uncultured Verrucomicrobiales bacterium; assembly: GCA_949373085.1. Taxonomy (GTDB): domain Bacteria; phylum Verrucomicrobiota; class Verrucomicrobiia; order Verrucomicrobiales; family Akkermansiaceae; genus SW10. Next base: position 30,285 of record CASICJ010000017.1, on the reverse strand, counting down.
CAGAGGTTGATGCAATCCGGCTGCGAACCTTTTCCAAGTCAGATCTTCAAGGCCGGGACCGGAAACGTCACAGACCCAGACATCACCGTGAATCGTGCAAAGAGCAATTCTCCGTTCCGAGACAAAGTCATGTCCTCCCGGAAATAAAAGAGCGTCCCATGGGTTATCATATGGGAGAGTGAGGGTATCAATGGCATAAGGAGTTTGGTCCCCGAGTTTTCCCCGAGTTGTGATCCTCTGTGTCCACTGAGGCTCCGGATCCTCAGGAATCTCCGCCTCAACCTCATGTACCTTACCGTCAATCACAACGGCGGTTCTGTGATTGATCTTCCCAAGGATGGACCATGAGAAAATGACCCGGTCAGCGTCACGATATAGACCGAGGAACTTTGCGCCTTCGAACTGAGCTTTCATATTAAGCAGTTCCACTGGCTCTCCTCCCATCGGAATCCCATGCATTAAACCACGCCGCACATCGGTCCAAGCCACCAGATCACCTGACCAGGCCGCAGCGAACCGCATCTTATCTGTATCAAAGACCACGTTGAGAGCTTCTTCCTGACCAGGCACGGATGGAAGGCGCACGCTCACAGCCCGTGGAATCGTGAGCCCCTGACCACGGAAGACCCCACTGACCATGGAGCCAGTATCCATCTCCTTGACTCTTCCGTCTTTCCAAGTCTCTTGGTCGTTCTGGTTCCCCCAGTGACCCGTGTGCGCTCCGTCAATCCCGGGGAAAGCAGCAGGCTCTCGGTTCCGGGTAATGGCCTGCCTCGCATAAAAATCATAGATTCGATCCCGGTTTACATACGCCTCCCAAAAGGGGTTCGACTCCGGGTCCAGTGGCTTGGCATTCATATCCCGCGGGGCAATCGCCCCCACCTTCGGCTTGTCTGGAGCTTTTATGGGTCTCAGGCCCGCGGATCCCGGCTCGTTATAATCGCGAATGAGCCAATCTAGCCCTTCAAGGTTAGACCTCAAAACGACTTCTGTATCGAGATCGGTTCGGTGATCAAGAATCCCGATCGGTCCATCATAACCGCTCTCGATAACAACCTTAAGCATCGCCTGATCATGCTGACCGTGCGACAGGTCTAGGATCTTGGGCTTCGCTTCCGCATTCATACCATTCAAGTTTAGGCAAAGGAGATAAGGCTTCATAAGCTTGAGCGATTTTTTCCAGTCTCCGATATGCCCGTGACCATGGTGCCAGTTGTAAACAATCCCGACATTCTTGTGTCCCCTCTCATGGAGCTCCTTACAGACCGCGACCAAGTTCTTCGGTTCACCTCCCCACCCTCCATGATTATAGAGCCCTAATTCACAGCCCATTTGGTCAAGACGCTTAGCAAGGTCCAATACCGAGTCTGCTGCTGCCGAGACCATCTCTTCAAGGGCCCCCTCAGTCGGTGACCCAAGAGTTCGCCAGATCTGTGGATGAATGTCATGTTTTTCGAACAGCTTGTAAGCCTCATCATGACCAGCCCAAAAAGCGAAGAATTCAATACCGTGCTTTTTGTATTGGAGGATCTCCTCCTCGAAATCCTTCACGTGCTCGCCGCGCCAGTCATAAGCACATCTCTTGATACCAAGACGAGCCAGCATCTTGGCCCGGTCCTCCGGGCCTCTTTTCTTCGCATCAAATGGAACGATGCACCAAGCAGCTAGCCTATCAACCTTCAGGTTCGCCGGAACCTCGGCCCTGACCTGTCCTGCAAAGAACAAAGAACCTAGAGCCATTATGAAAAAAAAGATGGAATAAAGAGGTCTCATCACAGTTTGAAGATTATAGATCTCATGGATAAGAAAAATCCAAATCTTTAAAGATAATTCGCATCGATGTGGACCCAAACCCCCGTGACAGTCTTATCTTCCCATCCCCCTCAAAAACATATTCCTAGTTATCGCGCTGCGATGCCGCTCAACTTTTTCTCGTCCCTACTGGGCTATCTTCTCAGGGGAGCTTGTGTTTTTTTGGGGGTTGCTGGCTTTAGCTCCGTATTTTTCGTCGGTGAGTGACTTCAGAAAGCTGATGAGGGCCGCCTGATCTTTGCCCGAGAGGGCGATGCCCCCTTTGGGATGTTTGGCGAGATTAGGGTCGAGGGTAGAAGTGCGATGGATGCCTTCGTTATAATGCCTAATGACCTCTTCGAGTGTCTGAAAGCGGCCATCGTGCATATAGGGCGCGGTGAGAGCGATATTTCGGAGGCTTGGCGTAGAGAATTTCCCTCGATCGGTTTCTTTCCCAGTGACTTTCATGAGTCCGGTATCGAAAAGAGAGGGCTTGAGGCCGTTGTTGTGAAATTGATGATCGCTGAAGAAGGAACCTCCGTGGCAGTGGAAGCAGTCCGCTCCATATTGCTGGCTGCGCGGTTCATACTCAGTGAAAAAGAGTTCCATCCCGCGTTGCTCAGCTTCGCTGAGTTTCGCTTTCCCAGACATCGCCCGGTCGAATTTGGAATCGTAACTCGTAAGAGTGAGGAGGAAATTTTCGAGAGCAAGGGCGATTTTCTCTTCGGTTACCGGACCTGGCCCGAAGGCATTTTCGAAAGCGCGCAATTCGTCTTTTTGAAGCTGCGCCACAACGATTTTGAGATCGGAGGCCATTTCACGATGATCTTGGATCGGTTGGAGGACCTGATCACGGAGAGATTTCGCCCGCCCATCCCAAAAAAAGGAGGATTTCCAGGCAAGGTTGAAGAGGGGCATAGAGTTTTTGTCACCCTCTTGATCGTTAATGCCTTTGGAAAATTTGAGTCCATCAGTAAAAGCTTTGTCCTCATGATGGCAGGTCGCGCAAGAAATAGTGCCATCTTTGGAAAGGGATTTATCATGGAAGAGTTTTTTACCAAGAGCGACTCGTTGAGTGAGGAGAGGATTGTCGCGAGGAAGGAGAGGCATGGGGAAACGGCGACTCATCTTCAAGGGAAAGGGAGTGTAATTTTTTGGGAGAAAAAGCGGGGTCACCGCGGCGAGGGGAACTTCGTCGGGAGGGTAGGAAACTCCCCGGACAGAAAATGCGCTTTTTAGGTTCGCGACGAGGGCACTCGAGATGGCATCGCCAGGATGGGAGTGAGTGGAATTCCCATCCTTTTCGAAAGAAAGTGCACGAGGTTGGGTCAGGAGTTTTTTAAGATCGAAGGAGAGGGCGAGAGCGGTCTTATTTTTGATACGGAAGTTAGCAGCAAGCTGAACGCGGGAGAGGTTTTGATCATTGGCGAGGTGGTATACAAAGCCGTTCAGTCTTTTTTGGGAGGTGCGAAATTGTCCTTCGAGAGCGAGGAAGATATAGCCTCCAGTCCAGTCCCAGTGAAGATTGTTGAAATTGGGATTGAGCGGATGATCGGCGGAGTATTGGGCCGGATCTCCATGGTTTTCTTTTTTGGGAACTCCGAGGCTGAAACGGAATGACTTGTAGGTGCCGGGAGGAACCTTCGTCAAAGTAAATGAGGTGCGACGAGTCGAGGCGTTGATGAAGGCGTATTGTCCAGGGAGCTCTTGCCAGCTGCCGTCTTCCTTTTGTAAGGCGGGTTGGCTAATCAGATAGGAGAAGCGCGAGACAGATAGGGTTTCAGCGCTCTCGTACTTTAGAGAATTAAGAGTAAGAGGTTGCTCCCCAAATTGATGAGAGAAGTCAATGCGGAGAGTGCCTGCAAGAAGAGGCATGAGAAGGATAACTAGAAAAACGGTGGTCTTGATAACACAATCGCCAGTCTTCGAAAGAGGCCTAAAGCCGCCCCCAAAGGCTGACAGGATTACGTGGAGGTTTTTCAATCGAGTTGGGGAGGATTACGGCTTAGTAAAGCCGTTGGTTGAGGTCGCGGTAATGGTGCCTGCTCCGGGCGGGGAGTGCAGGTAGGTGGCCCGGTAAGCTGTCCCTGAGGAGAAACTATCGTCATTAAAAGAAATCGTGATTGTCCCCCCGGCGGGACCGTTGAGGTTATAACTAACCACTGTTCCGGTGACGCCTCCAACCTTCAAATTACTGATAAGATTAGCTTGTGGAGGGCCGTCTCCAAAGCTGAACACAAATCCATCAGTTGGATTGCCAGTGCCGGGCGTGCCGCCAGCGCCTCCTCCTGGGCCTCCGCCTCCTGGGCCTCCACCTCCTGGGCCTCCGCCTCCAGCAGCAGTCCCGAATTCGGTGGTGTCATAATCTGCCAGTCCAGTTTGTTCGATCTTGTAGAATTTGCGGAGATTCCCGGTTTCGGTAAGGGTGATCATTTGATCGTCAGCGGCAAAAGAAGGACCAGTCGTCCATGTTTTGAGATCAAAGGATTCGGTAATTTGGTAGGCTCCCCCTTCAATGCCATTCCAAATGACGGTGACAGTATCATCGGCAAGAGTAGCGGTTTCAAATTGGGTTCCTTTTTCGGCAGCGCCAGTGAAGACCTCGATCACAGTTTCATCGATCTCGGTGACACCGGAAGCGACCGTGGGGTCGCCGAAGTAGTGCCAGGCGAGGTTGTAAGGATAGACGGGGGTGCCGTTGTCATCGACGGCGGTGAAGTAGGCCCAAGTCCCTTCGGGGAATTCAGGAGTGACGCAGAAGCGCACATTGTATTCGTTGAGATCAAAAAACCAGCGGGACTGAAAGACGCCAAGAGAAGCGCTGGAATATTGAGCAAACCGAGCATTGGTGACATCCGAAGTGAGGTGACCTTTGTATTCGTAGTCCTCCATGTAGTGCCCAATCGTGAAGGCAGAGGAGACATTGGGGCCATAGAATGCTGAGGAGAGAGTTCTGGTGGTGCGAACTCCTTGGGCGACGACCCATTGAGGCATGGTAGTGCGGCCGGTTGCGACAAGGTTAGTGGAACCATTCGTGCCATCCCGTTTTTGATATCCGGAAACCATCCGGCGCACTTCACTGGTGGCGTCGCTTGGATCGCTATAACCGTAGGGACCATACATGGGGAGGCCGTCATTAGCCCAAGCGAGGATGGGGCTGTGTTTCCCATTAAAATTCTCGGTGTAGGGACTCGCTTTTCCGATTCCCTTATAGACTACCGCGGGATTATAATCGATCGAGTCACCGAGGGTTGAGCGGAGAGCATTGGGGCTGGCATGGTAGTGGAATTGCTCCATCGCCTGATGAGCGTTGCCGGCGTCAAATGTCACTCCTTCATTGGTGAACGCATCGCGATTCCAATATCCGTCACCACGGTTTTGATTGGTGGGTTCTTGATCTCCCCCAGCTGAGGTGTCGTAAGAAAAGGTATCGCTTGTGTTGAAAAGCGGTACGCCATCGACGAACAATCCGCAGGTCCCGACGTTAGACGGAGTGCGGGTGGCCGGAGCGTAGTTTTTTGGGTAGCCGGATGAGCGGGGAAAACGATAAAGAATGGCAGCATTTCCAGGGAAGGAAGGAAAATCCGTGGTTTGGGCTTCGTTGAGGAACCACGGGCCCATGGTATTAGTGGCAAGGCCGGTGGACTTGATATACACATAGTCCTCCGAGTACGAGATTCCCTGAACTCCGGCATAGACGGGCATGGGTTGATCTCCGACCCTCACCCCGGGGTAATCAGCGGAATCCCAGGTCTTAAGAGAAGAGCGGGCACCTTTTTGGCGCTCATCGGTTTCCTGATCCTGAGAAGCCCAGATACGGGCATAACGACCTGAGTCAGCGGTATGCCATGAATCGATGAGTGGCTCGGCAAAGACAGACGAAGACAGAAGCATCACGACTGCCGTGTGTATAATAGGATGCTTTTTCATTTTTATAGTTTCACTTTACCCAGACGATATGGAGCACGGATGAATTAGGGATTGGCAATAATTTGAGTCGAGTTGAAGGAGCGAGCACCACCGGTATTTGGATTGTTTGGAAATGTGACGGTGGCAGAGGTAAAGGGACCGCCTGTGCCAGGTGTCAGACTACATTTCACCCAGTATCTTTGAGCTGTCCCAGAGCTGTCTTCCCGAGCGACAAAGGAGGCTGATTGCCCATCGATTATGATCGCGGTCGGGTTAACGGAAAGGTTATTGGGAGGGCTAGTGGGGCCTGTTCGGTTGGGGAGCTCGATGTAGATCGTATCGAATGATCCTGCGGGTGAGTCAGAGTAACCACCACCAAGAGCAAGGTCTTTGGCAAGAAGGTGATCGTAAGCAGATTGAGCTTCATTACTGAGAGGAGAGAGAAGAAGGTTGGTTTGCTCGTTTGCATCACTCGGAAGGTTATAAAGTTCAAAGATGGGCGTGTCGCTGATGTCATCTTTATCTCCAAAGATGATGAGCTTGTAGTCTGGGTGGACATCGGAGATGAGGGCTCGTCCATTGCCATTATTGTCGCCGAATTTCTCTGCGATAACGCACCTGCTCGCTGTATCAATCCCATGAAAGATGGGGAGAAGGCTTTGAGAGTGGGTCGAAACTCCAACCGTGGCGGCACTTTCATCAATCCCTCCAAGGTCGAGGATAGTGGAGAAGAGATCTACGCAGTGGACAAGTTTGTCAGTCGTTCCAGTGATGCGGATATCAGGGCCAACCGCAAAAAGTGGAACATGAATTCCGCCTTGGTAGAGATCGCCCTTGGCATGTCCATTCCCGAAAGGAGCCTGGACGACTTGGCCGGGAGTCCCATTGTCTCCAATGACGATAACGTTTGTCCGATTAAGATCTACGACGGTGAGAAGGCGTCCAATCTCGGTATCAAGTGCTTCAAGAGCTCGAATGTATTGATCGCTATTCGAGGAGCCACTGGTGGAATACCCGCCCACTGGCGCAAGATTAGAAGGAGGGCTATGGAAGGGGGTGTGGGGAGCATTAAAGGCCATCCAGAGAAACCACGGATTGGTTCCTTGAAAGACAATAAAATCGGTACCTTCATTCACTTGGTCGGTGGTTGTGTAGCTAGTCACATCCTCAGTGGTGGTTCCATTTTCTAGTTTATCCCAGAGAGTATAGTTCGTGACACCACCTCGGCGGATCCCAGCAAATTCTGGCCATCCACCACGGACTGAGGGCGCATTGACTGTTCCTCCTAAGTGCCATTTCCCGTAGGAAGCCATTCCAAAGCGAGAATTCTGGGCAGTGAAAATTTCGGGCAGCGTCAACTCTGATGTGGGTAAAATCGAGGAAGCAGAGGGATTCCCAACGGTGTGCTCAAAGGGGTGGCGACCAGTGAGGATGGTGGCGCGAGTTGGCGAGCAAAGGGGCTGAGAGTGGCATCGGGTAAAGCGGAGTCCTCGCCTCACAAGAGCGTCCATGTTAGGAAGTTTGGGAAGGGCTATCCCAGTAGGATTATCGAAAGGAGAAGCGTCAATCCCCCAATCATCAATGATCAGAAGAAGGATATTTTTTTGCCCTCCAATAGAGAAGAAATTCTCTGAAATATGAGTGCTATTAATGACAGCTTGATGGTCGCCATCGGGTAAGGTGCTACTATTAAAACAGAGGGTAACAATGCCGGTGGAGCGATCGTACGATGAAATGTTAGCGAGGCTGACCTCTTGCGATCCAACACTGAGAGAGTTAATATTTTCTGGAAGAGGCAGATTAGCTGAGAAGCGAAACGTATAAGTGGTCGTGAAGGTATTATTATCAACGAATCCGCTATCATCATAGGGCGCAACAGCGGCCTTTTTGACCCGGTAAAAATTCCTCGAAAGGGCTACTGTCTTATCGTCAACGACGAGTTTATCTTGCTCAGGATTGACACTGGAGAGGGTGGTCTTCCAGCTGCCACCTCTGAGCGAAGGTGATGTTTCTAATTGGTAGGAGCCACCTTCCACTGCCTTCCATGTGAGGGTGATCTCGTCATTTCCAGTCTGGATAGCGTCAATGCTAGAACCCTTTTCTGCACCACCTTGAAAGAGGAGCGTGACAGGCTCAGTGATAGAGTTGACGTTTCCTCCGGCGGGAGTGCCATAGTATTCTCGCCCCATGGCGTAGGGAAACACCGGAGTGCCATCGGCTGCGATGGTTACGAAGTAAGCATAGGTGCCACCGGGGAATTCAGGGGTCACACATCGGCGACCATTGTGCTGATCCAAGTCGCCGGAATTTAGAAAATCGTAGTCTTCAATATAACGTCCAAGAACGTAGGCGTTGTTGACAGGTGGACCCTGTTGATTGGTAGAAAGATTGGCATTTCGGTTTTGGAAAGTTGCAGCCCAAGCGGGAAGGGTGGTGCGCCCCGTGGTGGCAAGATTCGTCGTTCCATTTGTCCCATCGCGTTTTTGATAGCCTGAAACCATACGGCGGACCATAGATGAAGGATTATTGGCATCCGAATAGGCATAGGGGCCGTAGATCGGAAGGCCATCAGCAGCCCAACCAAGAATGGGCGAGTGGTAGGAGTTGAAATTTTCGGTGTAAGTATTGGTCTCGAAATCATGATCCACGCTATCGCCAAGTTGGTGGCGAAGGCCAGGAGGGTTCGCGTGGTAGTGGTAGGTAGGGCCGGCTTGGTGAGCATTCCCCGCATCGAAAGTGACCGATTCATTGACATAGGCATCGCGATTCCAGATGCCATCTCCGGTGATGCCATTGTTTGGCCTTGAGTCTGTAGAATTGCTGTTCGAGTAAGAAAAAGCATCCCGAGAATCAAACATGGAGACCCCATTAACGTAGCGCCCGATCGTTCCGAGACTCGTGCCGATTTTGTTGGTGGGGATAGTCGGGGTCCGAGGGATACGGTAAAGAATGGAACGGTTGCTTGGGTAGTTTGGAAAAAGATTGGTTTTGGCGGCATTGAGATACCATGGGCCCATCAAATGGGAAGATAGCCCGGTCGTTCGGATATAGACCCAATCATTTGAATAAGAAATCTCATGAATATCAGCATAGGTCGGTAAGCTTTGATTTCCTCGTCCCCGAAACCAAGTGACAACAGATTGGTTTGACGCTTCGGCTTCTTTGGTCTCGTAGAGTCGAGCGTATTGGCCAGAATTAACAGTGGCCCAAGATGAGAGGCGTGGATCAGCGGAGAGCGCGGCAGGAAGGAAGAGGCATAGTATGCCTAGGCAATACTTCTTCAGACCTTGTGGTGTTCCACCAGAAGCTAGACTGATAACAGCATTATTTAGATTAAGATTTTTCATAGGTCTTAGTTTTGGCCTGGTGGTTGAGGGCTTAAGGGCGCCGCTTTAATTTTTGGTGGCCGATGAATTGCGCCAGAGCGGGACGAGCATCAAAGATGAAGTCCAAACGATTCCACCAAAAAAATCCTTCTTCTAAATTCATCATGAAGCGCGCGCAAAGCCCATCCTGCTAGAGCGTAATATTAATCTTTGGGTGGTCTTGACTCTTCCCGTGGCGCCTGACGACGGGGGGGACGACCACCACGACCACCACGACCCTCGATTTTCACTCCTTTGCTCTTCCCTGCGAGCTGAGCTTTGACTGACCTAATACGCCATTTAATAAAGGGCTTAATGGCAAATATATCACGTTCAACAGCGGAGTTTTTTCCGGAGCTATCGCCTTCAATCCCCATACGAAATGCGATTTGCTCTTTTTTGCTAAGATACGGTTTGAGGGCCTTCGTGAAAATATCTACTCGCTCATAAAGATTTTTCTCGGTGAAGGGACCCTTCATGAGCTCGTTCAACTTTTCTTGGTAGAGCTTGGAAAAATCCTTATTAGTAAAGAGGCGCTCCAAGAGAGGAATATTAGAGGTCCAGGGCCGCGTGATATCCCACTCGGCGAGCTTCTCGGGAGTCGTCCCCATGGTGAAGGTTCCAAAGGCCTCGTTAACATCCCATGGAAAAAGACGGACCTTATTATCGGCCTGATCAACCATCAAATAGTAATTGTGAGGCGCTCCAATGTAGCTGTCTAAACTGGCGAGGAGGCTAGTGGCGGCGAGGTAGCCCGCATAAAAATCGAGGTCCATTTTTTCGCCAACCTGTTTGCAAAACTCAGTATCGGACACCTCCCCAATGAGGCTAAGAAAGTCACCGAATTGGGTGATCTGCTCTTTATTATCTTCCCCTTCCTTGATGTTGAAAACCTCCTTATATTGTTCGGTCTCATCACCGGGGTGTTGCCAATTAGGAGAGCTCTCAGGTTTCATGAGGAGGCTATCCTTCGATTTTTCACCGAACTTGCGCTCCAAGTAGTTTTCATCCACTTGCTCGATGAGGACATAGATACCCAGATTCTTTTTCTCTAGTTCACCCTCGATGGAAAGGCTCACTTTGGCCCAACCCGTGCCCGGTGTCGGGATTCCAGCCGCATGGTAGACCTCGTAAGCAAGTTTCTCCTTCATGAAGGCGGGATCGAGATAGGAGTTCGACAAATTGAATTTGGTCCGGCCGTGAAGTTTTTGTCCGGTGACAAAGCGGTTGGTGTCGATTTTCAGAGGTCTTTTGAGCCCATCAGAAGAGAAGCGGTAAGAAGAGTTTCCTTTAAACCGAAGACCAGCGTCTCCGAATTTTTCGCCATCAATCGTGATGTCGGCTTTGACATATTCGAAGCTTGTTCCGGCTCCGCCTCTTCCCCCACCACCGCCGGGAGGTGGGCCATCAGGGCGCCGGGACCGACCACGTGACGGGCCGTCGGGAAGAACTCCTCCTCGCGGGGGGCCACCTCTTCCGCGTTCGTTTTGAGCAGGTTGCATGGACTCCCAGGCTTCCTTGGTGAGGGAAATATCAATTTCCACGACGTGATTATCTTCGTAAACGGAACTCCAGAAGTCGTTGGATTTATCCTGATCAGGAGAGGCCTTTTTCTCCTCTCCAAATACGAGGGGAAGAGAAAGAGAAATGGCAGCAAGGATCGTTAGAGTCATTGACCAGTTTGAAGGAAAATAGAGAGGTTTCATTGAGCTAGATGAAGAAGGATACCGATTGAAAATGAATGCCCCATGAACGAGAACCTCCCTCCTCCACCATCCGCTATAATCTAAAAGCGCCTTCAGGCCCCTTCCCTGACGAGTGAATTTGGAAGCGCTCGCTTGGATAAATCAATAAAAGTCAATACCGCCCTACTCAAATTGGCGAACTTGCAAAAACATTCGTCCTGGGATCAATCCCTCTCCCTCGACAAGATAACTGCCCCCCTCGGGGCCCGCTAATATACTATCATCTAGTTCGACCCAACTCTCCAAATCAGAAGACCGCCAAACTTGGTAAACCTCTCCATCCTGCCCATTCCAAGTGATCGTCATTCCGTCTTCAGCAACCGCCACCGTCTCAATCTGGAGTTCGGGCTTCTCGGTTGGCTTGGAAAGGGCTGTGTCCGTTCCTGCCCAAAAACGAAGTCCACTGGCTAAATTAATCGTTGCAGTGTCTCCAAGATTAGCAATCGCTGCAAGGTTCGTATTATCACCATTTCCAGCAGCAAAGTTTCCTCCGTAGATACTAAGCCCAGCCGCGTTTCCTCCGCTCCAGTTGTTCTGACTGTTCACTGCAGTCGTATCGGAAGTCGTTCCACAACTGACTCCATCAACAAAGAGCTCCCATTCGATTTCGCTAGCATCGTATGCCCACACAACTTCGACGTCTCCCCCTGAAATCTGCGCTTCAGTCAAATTATGAGTAACTACCCCCAAGGCATTTCCACCATTCGATGAATGATACACGCTCACAGTAGCTGCAGCTTGATTGTAAGAAACGCTTACTCCAATTGTGGCCCCTCCGGTCTCCCAGATGACACCATTAACGGCACTATCACCTGCGATGAAATCAATCAAGACGGCAAAGGTAGCGTCCTTTGTATTAACCTGAGTGACATCACCAACATTCCGATTCGAGTAAGTCGCGTATTGCCCGGTCGTATTCACAGTCTCGGAAGGAGCCCCCAAATCAGCTAGAGAACTCACACTCACGGTTTCCGATGAAGCAGCGCCAGTGAGAATAGCACTTAGAGTAGCGGTTCCCAGACGAATTCCGGAAAGAACAGAGGAAGAGAGAGTTTTCATCTTGTGGGTGTAACAAAATCACAGAGCCCAGAGCAACCTGTCCTTTAGATAATCATTAAGCGACGGATACTCAGGACGGAAGAGTTCTTTCCACAAAGATAATCCTTGATCGTGTCTGCATTAGGATTCGGCTATTGCAGGGTGGGCATACACAGTTTTTAATTCCGTCCTTAGCCTCCCAATGCCTCGGCCAGACCTGATAACGAAGGCAAACGGTTTTCTATCTAAATTTCATGCCTCATGCGTCTTCTACTCTTCTTTGCTTACTTCACCTCTCTCGCCGCAAAACCGAACCTTCTCCTGATCACCGTCGATGATATGAATCGTGACTCGATCGGCTCCTACGGCTGCTCAATCAAGAATATCACTCCAAACATCGACCGACTTTCCGCTGAAGGCATTCGCTTCGACCGTGGCTTCGTGAACGTCGCCATCTGCATGCCTTGTCGCGCCGTCCTGATGACCGGCCGCTATCCACAAAGCAACGGCGCACTCGGGTTCGACAAAATTAACCCCGAAGTGCCCAGCCTGCCCGAAGCGCTTGAGAAAGCCGGCTACTACAATAGTCTGATCGGTAAAGAAATCCACGTGGTGCCCTCTCGTCACAAAGCCTTCCACCGAATTGATAAACAAAAAGATCTCGGCGGAGGCCGCAGTGCCGGCGCCTATGCCAAGGCCGTCCGCGCTGCCATCGAAGAAGCCAATGACGCCGACAAACCATTCTTCATCATGGCCAACGCCGCCGACCCGCACCGTCCCTTTGCCGGGGCGAAGGGCGATACCTTCAAAAAGATCCCGTTCCCTCGACAAATCGATCCAAAACAAGTTCCGGTGCCCGGCTTCCTTCCAGATCTTCCTGAAATTCGAACCGAATTAGCAACCTATTTTCAATCCGTCGCTCGTGCCGATCAGGTGGTGGGAGCGATCCTCGATGAGTTAAAAAAAAGCGGCCAAGCCGACAACACCTTGGTCCTCTTCTTGAGCGATCACGGCATGCCTCTACCCTATGCGAAGACCAATTGCTACCTCGCTTCGAACATCACCCCCTTCATTCTCCGCTGGCCTGGCCACATCAAATCCGGTGCGACCGATAAGAAGAATTTCGTCAGCACTATCGATGTCGCCCCGACCTTTCTCGCTGCCGCCGGTGTCGAGAATCTACAAGGTGCCAACGGGCTTTCCTTGCTCCCTCTTATGAAGGGTGTCAAACAAGCAAATCGCAATCAGGTATTCACCTTCCATGAGCGCCCCTACTCTCGGAAACATCTGCCAATGCGCGCCATCAATAATGGTGACTTCCTCTATATCTGGAACGGATGGTCGGATGGTAAGACGCAGTTTCGCAACGAATCAATGAGCGGCCTCACCTTTAAGGCGATGAAGAATGCTAAAAGTCCGAAAGTCCGTGCTCGCGCTGATTTCTATCTCCATCGCACTCGCGAGGAACTCTATGACCTAAAAAAAGACCCCGATTGCCTAAAGAACCTACTTGATAAATCGGGTGACAATCAATCGAGCCGAGTCAGCGCCATGACCAAGGCCCTGTGGCATTGGATGAAAGACGTCGATGACCCCGATTTGGAGCTTTTCCAAAATCAAGTCGAGCTAGCATTGGACTAATCTACTCTCAAACACAGCCCCGGCTTCCCTCTCCGCCAAAAGTAAATCCCTATCCGTCTCTCGTCTCGCGAAACACTTGCTGTTCCGGGACTTTCAAAAACAAGGAAATCGAGATCGACTTTCACCTCAAATTGCCAATTGTCCGGCACTTATGGTAGCCTCTCCCGCTCTAGATCTCGTCGTCCTCTTTGAAAATGAGGCCTGGCAAAAACCACTCTTTGATGTCCTCGACCGACGCGAGATTTCTTATGAAAAATATGATCTTAAATCTGCGGCATTTGGCGGACACGATCTCCCAAAAGCTCGACTCTATTTTAACCAAGCAAGCCCGAGTGCTTACGTCCGAGGCCGCCTGAGGGTCGTTCCTTTCACGCTAGCCTTACTCAAAAACCTTCAAATACAGGGAGCTGAAGTTCTCAATGGCATCGATGTCTTTTCCTTCGAACTCTCAAAGAGTGCGCAAATTGCTAAGCTCAACGAACTCGGGATCGATCACCCCCGCTCTATCATTTTTAATGACGCCGAGGCCTTGGCAAGGCGGAATGACTTATCTTTCCCGGCAATGCTAAAACCAGAACAAGGTGGTAGCGGTGCTCGCATGAATCAACTCGACTCCCTCGATGAACTTCGCGAATTACTCACCAAGAATCCCAGCCTTTGGGATCCCGACCAACTCTTGCTCTTACAGGAATATCTACCTCATGATCCAGACGTTGGCATCGTCCGTATGGAATTTCTCGGAGAAGAACTTCTCTATGCCATGCGAGTCGTCACCCATGGCCGCTACAATCTTTGCCCTTCCGAAGCATGTAATCCAGCCGAGACCGGAGAAGAAGGAGCCTGCGCTATTCCCGAAATTCAGGAAGCTGACGCTCAACCAGTCGAATTCTATCCCTACCCCGATCTTCCAGCTGAAGCTCTCGAAGCAGGGAAACGAATTGTCAAAAGCGCCAAGATGGATGTCGCAGGAATCGAGTATCTCGAAACCCCAGATGGTCGCCGTGTCTTCTATGACATCAACGCCAACTCCAATCTCCGTCGGCCTATCGGAGAAGTATTTGGTTTTGATCCCTTCGAACGCGTCGTTGATTTTCTAGACCAAAAATTGCAGCGCCTAGCATAGGGCTTTAGGCTCATGGGAACCTTCTCTCTTTTTCATTTAGATCCCGCCCAACAGCAACTTCCCTTTCCACCGCTATGGGATCGGACCAGTATCGATTTCCCCTTTTGACAAGAGAGAACTCCCAGTCGCTAGGACACCCTAAGCCCTTTAATTTAGCGGCAAAACCTTCACCACAAACTCCAGGATTACTTCGTATAATCCCCGACGAAGGAACCAACTTAAAAGATGTCTCGTTTAAATCATACCACGATTCTTTAGATTATTAAGACGCCGGACCGTATCAACAAGCCCATCGACCACCACTTCAATGTAGGTTCGTCCCATCGTGGTATCGACCCCATGCCCAGGCACCAACTGACGCAGCTCAGCAAAAGCTTGATCGTCATGGCGAAATAGCTCAACAAACGCACTAGGGAGTTTTCCAGTTTGCGCGTTGGCTGTAAGGAGCGCACTCACCCACCCGTCGTCAGAAGAGAGACACCCACGAGTTGTAGGCGCAGAACAATGAAATGGTCCGATCTGATCATTCGCTCCCATTTCAGAAATAATTTGTGCGTTTTGAGCTATTGAGAGTCCAGAGTCTCCGCAGTGCGCAGCGTCGATGAGCGCTCTAAAAAATGGACGCCCGACTTTTTCATTCAGACCGTCAAGAACTGGTCGGATTTTTTCGAGTGACGTGAACGTCGCAAATTCTCCGGGACGTAAAAATTCGAGATTCCAATTCTTGACGCATGAATTTGTAAGGTCTGCCTCTTGAAAGGCTCGAAAGTGAAGTTTGATATTTTGAGTCACTCTATCTTGAAAATCCTTTTCGTCAGAAGGAGATGTGCCCTCCATCCATGGCTCCATTGAAGTTGAATTGATCTCAGTTGTGTGATTACGTTTGGCAGCATTGATGTTATGAAGAAGCTGCGCCACGGCCTCATCTTCATCCTCTGGTTTCATAGGATTAACTCCACTAACCATCATCACTAGTTGGGGCTCAACACCCAATGCACGGAGCTTCGTAATGAGCGCATCTTTCTCCGAAGGTAAGGTATTGCCAAATGAAAGGAGTTGGATGAGATCAACTTTAACAGGGGAAAGCTCTAGAAGCTTCTTTGTTCCGGAAACCACGACAAATTCCCCATCTTTATCTCGTGGGAGTAGACCTTCGTCGCTTGGAACTAGAGCCTCAAGAACCCCAAGGTGGGTTCCAAGAATTCCCAGTTTGATTCCAGAAATATTTTCAACTTTTCCCAGCTTCATGCCTGAGAAGATAGAAGGATTTCAAGTGCGGGTCCAACCTGTTATTAATCAGAAATTCTTAATTTAGGCATACAGATATAAATCTCTAAATCCTTATCCGTAGAAATGAGAAGAGTGCCTTGTTGGGTATTTTTTCTTCTCACAGCAAGAAACTTTTTACTATCCTCTAGAGGCTCACGAATCTGAAAATATACAACACCTCCCCGATTGATCATGAAAAAACTATTTAGGCCCAAGAATGAGCGTTATGAATTCAAGGCTCTCCTTAGCTTTGTAAAAATAGGGATGATTATGGGGTCTTTAAATCCCGCACAGGCAACCGTCCTCATTGGTGGCGATATCCTGAACGGGAATCTAAATGCTGGTAACGCAGACGGAGATACAACTGACGATAATTTTCAATCAACTCCAGACTGGGTAAATGTAGGTGGAGCTCAAACTATGCAATGCACCCGCACGAATTTAGCTTCTCCAGATAGCACTCGCAATGCCGTCTTATCTCTAAGTGGCGACCGTAATTTCGGATCCGAATTCGGTCCTAACGGCTACACGATTTCAGCGGGGGATGTGTTTGATATCCAATATGAATGGCGCGATGCCTACAATTGGAACGACAGTTTAGACAATGTTGCCGTCACCCTGTTCACGACAGACGATAATACTATCGATGGCAATGCTACCCCTCTGGCGGTCGACCTTTCTGGGCTAAGCACGACCAATAACACCTATGAAACTGTCAATCATGACGGAGTCTACATCGCCACAGCTGATGATACTGGGAAAAAACTTTTTCTAGTTTTTGCAGGACAAGCCGGTGAAGGGGGGGACACAAACGGATTTGCTCGGTTCGATAATCTTGTCGTGGAAGTAAACCCTTCTTCGGCCGTTTCCCTTAACATTACAGATATTCAATATACCCCTGAGACATCAGAAGTAACTTTAACATGGCCTAAAACTAACTCCTCTTTTTATAGAGTTAAATACTCCACTGACCTCGTGGACTGGAGTAGTGAATTGGATGACGAGGTCCTTAGCGACAGTGATGAAAACCCCGAAGATCCATCGCAAATTACCATCACCTTCCCTCTTTTCGAGGGAATTAAGAACCAAAAATATTTGTTCTTTAGAGTGGAAGGGTAGTCTCCCTCCAACTTTAGAAATTCACACAAAGCTAACAGCCCTCTTTTGGTCCTGTCGGGATCCACAGATCCATTGCCTACTGGCCCCAGTGACGATTTTAATCTTCTGGGACAGCCGTTATGGCAACGATTGCTATTTTTTAACTCCCTGTCGCCATCATGAAAACTCTGCTATTAGGGGGTGCCAACGATAATCATTTGACCGTCTGATCCGGCCATGCAAATTTGCGCACCCTCGTATGAAAGCCTTCTCCACCCTCTCCTGCTTTTTTCTCCTTTCTTTTCCGCTTCTGGGCGAAAAAGTAACCATCCAGAAGGTGGGTGGACAAGCCACCTTGCTCGTCGGAGGTCAGCCCTTTGAGGTTCATGGCGTGGGCGGAGATGGAGATTTAGGAAAACTTAAGGCGAGCGGTGGAAATGCCGTAAGGACTTGGGCTATCGATAAAAACACCCAAGCCATTCTCGACGATGCCCATAGCAAAGGAATCAAGGTGGCCCTCGGCTTCTGGCTTGGGCACGAACGCCACGGGTTCAGCTACACTGACTGGGCTTCTAATGTGAATCAGGCCGAGAGTCTCTTCGCAGCTGTCAAAAAATACAAAGATCACCCGGCTCTCCTTCTTTGGGGGCTCGGAAACGAAATGGAAGGATTCGAAAAATCCTCCAACCCGGCCATTTATACTCAGATCCAATATCTGGCTCGTAAGGTGAAGCAGATCGACCCAGATCATCCCATCATGACAGTCACTGCAGAGATCGGAAAAAAGCAGATCGAGGGGCTCAATCGCTTCTGCCCAAGCATCGATATTCACGGGATCAACTCCTACGGTGGCGGGCCTTCGCTTCCCAAACGCTATCGCGACGGCGGCGGTGTGAAACCTTACCTCATCACTGAGTTCGGCCCTGCAGGAACTTGGGAGCGACCGAAAAATAAATGGGATATGCCAGACGAAATCACGAGCACCCAGAAAGCTGCTGCTTATCGAAAATCATACGAAGCCTTCGCCGCCGATCCTCTCTGTCTCGGCAGCTTCGCCTTCATGTGGGGGACAAAACAAGAGGCCTCTGCGACTTGGTTTGGTATGCTCCTCTCGACCGGTGAAAAAACAGCTTCGGTCGATGAACTCACCCAGCTTTGGACTGGCAAAGTCGCCGAAAATCTCTGCCCTGTCATCGAGTCACTTGAGCTCGGGCAGCCAAATGAAGAGCTCGATCCCGGATCGACTATCACGGTAAACCTCAAAGCCACCGATCCCGAAAACGACCCGCTCGATGTGCAATGGATCCTCACTGAAGACTGGAAGGAAGTGGCCGAAGGCGGAGACTTGCGCGCGGCTCCCCCGAAATTCCCTAAAGCAATTCTTCCCGGAACAACGGGCGAACAAGCTAAGATTAAACTTCCCAAAGGCGGTGGCATTTACCGTATCTACGCCTTTATCCGCGATGGTAAGGGCTCTGCTGCGACCGGTAATATTTCCATCAAAATCGAGGGTGAGCGGAAGCCCATTCCGGCTGAATTACTCGACACCCCAGTGGAGATTACCGGTGCCGCACAAAATGGACCCTGGGCTGCGAGTGGCTGGATGGGCAACACGGCTAAACTAAAAATGGACGAAGTCTCAACCGAGAATCCGAAAGTTGGGAAAGAGTGCACAAAGATTAGCTTTCAAAGCGAATCCGGCTGGGCTGGTGTGGTTTGGCAGCACCCGGCTGGTGATTGGGGTGATACCCCAGGTGGGTTTGATCTCACCGGCGCAACCAAACTTAGCTTCTGGGCACGCGGCGCAGAAGGAGGCGAGAAAGTTAGCATCGGCATCGGAAACATCGGAAACGATAAGCGTTACCACGATACTTTCAGCGGCAAGAAAGATCTCACCCTCACCGGCGAATGGCAACAATTCGAAATCGATCTCACTGGTAAAAATCTTACCCGTATTAAGTCTGCCCTCTACTTTACTACGAGCTCGGATGGTAAGCCACAAACCTTTTTCCTCGATGGCGTGATAATCCAATAAAGTGACTCTTGAGACCCCAGCCCTAGCCCAACAGAAAATACATTCAGCTAATCTACTGATTGGCCCGCCGTAAGTTGATCCCAGAAAGAACGGTCTTCCCAGTTTTCGGACCGAGATCAATCCGGAGATTTCCTTCATCCCCGATACTGACAGAAGTGGTCTCAAGGACGTATCCTCTTCTGACACCTCTAGCTTTTTCTACGACATTCAGCTCGCCGATGATTTGTTCTCCATTAACTGCGACAGAAAATACAGGCAACTTCTCTAAGTCATCGGGTTCACAAAAAACAAGGCGCACATTATAGTTTCCTGGCTTAATCCCTCCGAGAATCGCGGAGTGAAGTCCCTTTACGCCAGACCCGGCAACCCAGGGCCAGCTTTTACCACCCTCATGAAAAAGCGAATGATGGTAGAATGTTTCCAATTCGGCTAACGGTGGGACGGTCACAAAGTCAATTTCCGGAGAAGGCCCACCCACTTCCGGTTGATCCAGCCATATCGTACCATCTTCAGTGACGCGGTCACCCGGCGCTCCTAGGTTGATCCCAATCACTTGGATTTTCCCGCGAGTCTTCTCGATTGGTAATTCTCCCCACGAAGCCCACTGCTCGAATTCGGGCGGCATACTCACCAAAGCTACCGCCATCGGCAGGGGGTAACTGCAAGTGCACCCTTCGTAAAAGTAAGGAAGGTTCAACAATCCATTTGCTGGGATAATGCTGTTCGTACAACCAGACCGGGGACCGCTAATGTTGATAGTGCCACTTTCAATCTGCTTATCATAAAATGCCGGGGTTCCTGATCGCATGGTATAGAGCAGCCCGTAATCCACCCCTCCGTCACATCCATAGCTTTTTGGGAAAACGCGGGGCTCAGATTCCAGAGTCATTGGATTCGTGCGTGTTCCAGCTTGCGGAGCTTTTGGTTTCCAATCGTCCTTTTGTCTGGGTGGGCGATACTGGCTTGGCTGGACTGTTTCGAGGTCAATATTTGAAAATGATTTTCGCAATGAAGGAGCTTCGTTATCACTGAGGATCCTCCCCGTGTAGACATCAGAAAAAACGGGTGCTAGCAAACGGTAATCAACCTTGCCAGTGCGGGTTGTTTCATCGGTCCAGTCCTTTGGAGTTGAGATCATCACACCGTCGATAAATTTCGGTTGCGGCGAACGCTTGAAATGGCTCAGGGAGTCGTCGAACCACAAAACTCCGAGAGGGCCACGCACTCTCTTATCCCAACTTTCTTCCCAATTTCCTTCATAGTTGGCTGAGCCAGAGAGCGCTCCTTCACGCGTAATTATAGTCCAGCCAGATTCGGTCTGGAATTTCTTAGCACCCTCAAGATCAAGGTCATCCGGCAGCTTTTGATTCAATCGTGCCATCAGCTTGCCTCCAAATGGACGGAGGGATTCATACACTCGCTTCAATTGGGTAGGTTCAAAACTAGTCGAATTACCAATTACGATTAACTCGGCAAAATAAGGTGGTAGAATGACAGTAGTCGGATCATCCTCAACAATTGAGAGTTGCTCACCCGTTGCAGCACTTGTCCATCGGCCGTCCCGCAGCTCTCTGACTTTCTCAGGCCGCGGATCGACTACGATCACTCGGAAGTCAGTCTCCGACAGGAGAGATTCAATAAGCTCCAAATCATCCCCGGCGCCTAACAGCAGCGCGTAGCCATGGGTCTGATCCAAGTTCAAAAAAAGGCCCTGCTCCCGACCCTTAGCAAGTCTGACTTTGGAAGCCTTGTGCTTGGTTGGCTGATTCAAACCGGGTCCAAAACAGCTAATTTTTCCTACCTTGGTTACGACGAAAAGTTTTTCGTCCGCCACCAACATTGAGTGAATCGAGCCTGCTTGTATGTCGAGATACCCATCGCCGAAATGCATCTCACGTCCCGCCACCGTAATTTTGTTCCGGACTCCTTTCTCTCCCTTGAAGTGCGGCTTATCTTCGTGGACACGGTAATTGACTTCATTGTCGAACAACAAGCCACGCCGCTTCAACTTCTGTCGTTCAAGCTCTGATGGAGTTGACGCGAACCATCCGCCGGGAAGCCGGCCTGGAGCCGGGAGTTCAAAGGACTTCAGCTCTCCGGTTTGCAAATCAAACTTGGCCGGATAAGCCTGACTACTCGGGACAATCAATTGCTTGGCTTCGTCGTCGATCAAAAGATATCCTTGGGGAGCTAACCCTCCGAATGCCTTAGCATTGTGAGGATGAACTCCATAGCGGTAAGACGATCGATCGTTTCGCCAAATCGTTTCGCCCGTCAAGGCATCGACACAGAAAACAAAAGTTCCTTCCAGTGGCCAAACCCCTGCAGCGAAATAAACACGACCTTCGTGCAGAACCGGTCCTCCCCGGATCGGCCACACCGAAATCATACGCTCGTTCCCAATAACTTTCCGCTTTGATGGCACTGCCCGTTTTTTCCAGACCAGCGATCCGTCTGAGGCACTGACGCAATAGAGACAGCCATCGTCGGATCCAAAAATAATTCTTCCCTCGCCCCCCACAGGAGCAAACCTGACCGGGCCATCGGTGAAAAACTTCCAGACCTCGTCCCCTGTTTCGGTGTCAAAGGCTGTTACGCTGTCATCTCGCGAGGATCCCACGACGAATCTTTTCCCAAGCACGATCGGCTCATAACCTGCGTCGAACTGCAACCGATTATCACGATAAGCCGGCTTCAAAGGAGGCAATCTACGTGACCATTGAAGACTCAAATTTTCGGCCAAGACTTCGACCGATTGAGCTGTCCGCCCAGTATCATTTCTCCACATCGGCCAGTCGGCCCCAAGAGCCAAGCCAGAGAAAATTAAAACCGTAATGGTTCTCTTTAAAAATGCCTTAATCATCATAAAAACTCTCCATCTTTAACTTTACGTTGCAGTCATCGATTATTCTTCAAAATCAGGACACTCCCGAAGGCTAATACTAAAAGAATGATTCCACCGCCCATCACCCACGGCCGGCGTATCAAATCTGCCGATTCAGACCCAGGGGGGGGGCTCATCGTTTCTCCGTCCGTGCTTTCATCGCTCAAAGCGCCAATTCCTAATAAAGGGGGTAAAGATTTCCCAATAATCACCTCATTCCCTGCGATGGCTTCTTCCCAGTTCGCTGAAATCAAGAGATCGACTCCAGGGTTTTGATTCTTAATTTCGCAGGAACAAGCTCCGCAAAAATAGGAGGAATGCTCGAAGACGTTCACAAGATTAATTCCACGGGAGATGAGTGGCTCTAAAGCACGGCCTCGCCCAAATACCGGGAACACCATCGGTTCGTTCCGGAACGCTTCAAGATCTGCCTCCATGTGCAACAACATCTCCCGGAAAATCGACTCCTCTGGGCTGGTCCTCGCAATCCGCATAAGAGAAAATTTGATCTTCAATGGAATTGAGGAACGTAACGTGGAATCGGAATCGCGCTCGTTCTCTGCCGAAACCTTGCGCGCCTCTGCGACGGTCAGCACCCCATCAGGGATCTTTAATTCAGCCTCAGCTTTCGCAAAGGCCTTTTCGATCTCTATCACCGCGCGGTCATCTTTTTCTTTGTTACCCGACTCAATCAGGACCCAGACCGCAGATTCCCCGCTAAGAAGCCGCTTGACGATTTCGCGCCTTGCAGACGAATCAACCAAAGTCCTAGCATTTGCCATGGTCAAAGCCCCTGACCAGATTGGAAGGGGCCTCGGTCCAGTCGATCTTGGCGGATAGAAAAGCTGCATTGTCGCGGCAGAACTTTCCCCAAGCTTTTTAGCATCGATTCTAACCTCCAAATTCATATTCCCAACTTTAGAATCTCCTCCCAGGTCCAGAAATTTAAGAATTTCGTTTTCAGGGGGCGACAACTGGCCACTCGCACCAGGAACAATGACAAGCGTGTAAGAGTCCGTTTCCCAGCGCTCCAATGCAAAACGGAAAACCGGCACCTGACAAGCAAACCCAGCAATCACAACCCCAAAAAAAATCATTCCAATCAATCCATTGCGACGGAATCGGGCTTTCTTTATTAACTGCGTCACACCGTAGTCTGTCACTTGGAGAACCAGTTGCAAAGCCCACTTTCTATCACTTCTAAGTTCCTCTATATCTCCGCACCAGCGATGGTCGAGATCCCTCTCAAACATCAGACTCTGCAGCATTTTCTTGCAAGTCCCAACCAAACAAACATCTTAATATTAGTGTGAGACACGTTCTTGTCATCTTTCTCCTCCTCAGCTCCGGCCACTTGGTTCTCGGCGCCCCGCAACCCAATATTATCGTCTATTTTGCTGATGATATGGGACTAGGTGACACCTCCGTCTATCAGGACTGGTGCGGTAATAGCGACGACGTGCAACTGCATACGCCTAATATGCAACGCCTCGCAAAAATGGGGATTCGCTTCACTGACGCTCACTCACCGCATAGCCGGTGCTCAACCTCACGCTACGCACTTATGACCGGCCGTTACTGCTGGCGCTCGTCCCTCAAACACTGGGTTCTCTTCGGAGTGCAATGTGATCCCCTTATCGAAAAAGACCGTCCAACCCTAGCCACCTTTCTCCGCCAATCAGGCTATCGGACCGGAATGGTAGGAAAGTGGCACCTCGGTCTTAGGTATCGCAAAACTGACGGAACGGTGGCAGACGGATGGGACGACGCAGACCTCACAAAAGAAATCGCAGATGGTCCGAACGATCACGGTTTCGACTTCTTCTACGGGATTTCGCGTAGCCATCCCACTTCAGGGCCCGATGGAATGGAGCGAAACACACCCGACCAAAGCATCGGTCCTGGCTGGATACGAAACCGCCAGATCCTCGGTGCGACCCAAAATGGCAAGCAACTCGACGGCTCTTATGTCCTGAACGAGATCGGCCCGAAGCTCCACCAAGCTAGTCTCGAGTTCCTCCGCAGAACACAAAAAGAAGGCAATCCTTTCTTCCTGTATTTCGCTTCCCCAAGTAATCACACGCCACACACACCTTGCGTTGCGATTGCCGGACAAAAAGTTACCGGTGCGAGCAAGTTTGTGAGTGGAAAGAAGACGGGGCTCAAACGCCTTGACTTCGTTTACGAAAACGATGTGCAACTCGGTCTGATCCTAGACTATCTCGGGAAGCATGAAGACCCACGTAATCCGGGATACAAGCTCATCGAAAATACTCTCGTCATCTTCGCGAGCGACAATGGATCAGAGAACAAGTCCAAGATCTATACCGGCCCGCTGCGCAGTAATAAGGGATCGACCTACGATGGCGGTCACCGCACGCCCTTCTTCGCATCTTGGCCCGCCGGAAAAATCGGCGATGGAAACGCAAAAACACCAGGCCAAACAAGCCGCCGGCTCCTTGCGCTCAATGATCTCTTCGCCACCTTTGGGGAAATTATCAGCGAGCCTCTTCCAGATCTAGCTAAGGGCGAGAAAGGCGCAGAAGATAGTCACTCGCAGCTCGCAGCTCTACGAGGAGAAAAGACCGATCCGCGCGCGCCGATTTTCCCAAACGATCATAATGAGGCCTCCAAGAAGAAATCAAACAAGCGCGCCATTGTCGCGGTACGCTCAAACGCTGCGCCCATCCCTGGCCAATGGAAACTCTTCCTCGATCATCGCTTCGCCTACAACGGTGAGCTTCATCCACTCGAACTCTACAACCTCGCCATCGATCAAAAGGAACAGAAAAACCGTCTCGCTGACCCAAAAGCCAAACCCGCTCTCGACTTCCTTCTTAAGGAAGCAAGGAAGGCCAAGGGCGACGGCGGATCAACACGTTAGGTCATCATAAGTATAAATTTCATCCCACCATCGAGGCATCTAATTTGCTTAAAACACTATCAAGGCTCCCCTTATTAAAAGAAAACTTTTAATAGTCTAACGGCGTTTTTTGAGCTTTTCCGAACGGGGAAACTGTTTCACCCTCGCCTGAATAATATTATTAGATAAAGAACTTCAAGAAGATGATCGCTCAATTCTCTCTTAAACTTGCGACCCTCCTGCAACCTTACCTCTTCGAAATCTGTCTGGCCCAAATCGTGACAGTCTTGGTCCTCTGTAGTGATACGATCGACCGTTGTTTTCGTAGGCTACTACGCCCGAACCATTTTATCATCCGCGTGACTGGATTTGTGCTTTTAAATGCTTTTGGTTATGGCTTTGCAACCCTCGCGGGAGGAAGTGTCCTCAAACAATTCTATCTGCAGATTAATCTTTCGCTGAGATACCCAGTCATTCTAGGAATCTTCATATTGATCGGTATTATTGCTGAAAGAATGAAACGCTGCTAAAACTGGGAAACCATTAAATGAAATGATCACTTTAATAGGCATATATTCCAACTCTCTCCCTTTTCCTTCAAAAGAAAATTCCTACTAGTTATGAAACTCACAAACTCGCTTGTTCCTCTAACCTTTCTCTTGGCATCCCTAGCTCAAGCCAATCTGATCGCTTACTGGCCTTTTGACGATCTAACTGGAGAGATTGCGGAAGATGTCATCGGGGGATATAACGGAACGCTTATTGGGGGAATTTGGCTTGAGCCAGGCAAAGTAGGCGCAGGCGCTTTAGAGGGTGCAGGCGCCGATGAAATCTTGTGTCCCGCAGAGGCCATCTCAACCACCGAGGACCTCACCCTGGCTTGGTGGATGATCGATAACCAAAGCAGTTGGGGAACCATCATGGATAAGTCTTTCACTGATAGCACCTCAGGTTTCGATATTTTGGTTCGCCCAACGGGTACTGAAGACAGCCCGCTTCGCTTTCGGATCGGGGGTTGGCAGGCCTATGGCGGATGGGGAACTGAATGCCGGCTTCCTGCTGGTGCTTACGAGGATGGGGAATGGGTTCATATCGTCTGTGTTTATGACAGCACTACTGACACCGCTAGCATCTACGTGAATGGCAAATTACCCGAAAACGGAACCCTTAATCCAAAAACCGGGATCGCTGGCGAGGGCGGATATTGTGAAGGAGTAAACAACACCACCGCTCCGCTCTATCTTCGGGGTGGGAAGGAAACCTTTACGGGTATTCTTGATGATGTCGCGATGTGGGACAGGGCGCTGAGCCCTGAGGAAATCACTACAGTTTTTACCAGTGGTCCTCTTGCGGTCGAAAGGCCTGCCAAGGAACTCGCTGTTACCTCATTTGATCTCTCTGAAATCACGGGCGAATTCACCCTCACTTGGAACTCCAACATAGGGGAACTCTATGCCGTCAAATATTCGACAGATCTCATCAACTGGGATGCCGATCTTGATGATGGAATTCTGGCCGATGAGGGTGAAACCACCTCAAGGACTTTCAGGATTACTGACCTCGATAATCCGAAAGCCCTCTACTTCCGGATCGAAAAACAAGAGGAATAACTTGGATACGGGCTCACGAACTATCAATTGAGATAGGTAGGGATAGATTGATTCCCGGTTAGCACAGGTCGTTATTTACGGATCTTTTCTCTAGAAGAAATTAGATGCTACTTCCTGAGGAAGTAAGTGAACTTGTATCTATTTATTTATATTTTAGGCTCGCCACGAAAATAAAATAAGTTATTCATGACAGATGATATAGCTCAAAATTTTTGATCTATTTCAATTAAATCCTAAAATTAATAATAAACTTCACTCTAAAATATTATGGCTTCATTTCCCATCTTCGCGCTCACTCAAAACAATCCTGATCTCGACGCAGCAGCCCCCCTTGTCGGCCTTTTCTTTTTCATTTATTTCGCCTTGATTATTCTGGTGATTGTCTCCATGTGGAAAATTTTCGCCAAGGCCGGAAAACCCGGTTGGGCGGCCATCATTCCCATTTATAACATCATTGTGCTTTTTGAAATTATTGGTAAACCAGCATGGTGGATTGTTCTCTTCCTGATTCCTTTTGTGAATATCATCATATCCATTATTATGTTGAGTGGACTCTCTAAATGCTTTGGTCGAGGCGCCGGAACAACCATTGGCCTGATTTTTCTGCCCTTTATATTCTGCCCTATCCTCGGCTTTGGCTCCGCCCAGTATCAAGGCACACAACAGGCCTGATCCAGACATTACCGACCTCTATCTTAACCAGGCCCTGACGCGACTTTGTCCCGCAGGGCTTTTTTTATTTAGAAGACAATCGACTTCTGGCATCGCAGCCCCCCTTCCCAGCGCAAGCTTCCCTCCGGAATTGACTTCCTAGCAAGTTCCTGAAATTGCATCATCTAGCGATGCAAGTCTTTATCACCTTCATAGGTTTTACCGCTTTCGTAGCATTCTACTCGTGGTTCCGCTTGCGGAAAGAGGAGCTCTCTACCCAAGATGGATACTTCTTAGGTGGTCGAAGCCTGACCGGTGTCGTGATCGCTGGCTCGATGCTCTTAACCAATATTTCGACCGAACATTTGATCGGGATGAATGGGAGCGCTTATAAAAATGGGTTCATCATCATCGCGTGGGAAGTCACTTCGGCATTAGCCTTAGTCGTGGCAGCCACCTACTTTTTACCCACCTATCTAAAAATGGGATTGACCACTATCCCACAATATCTTGAAGAACGATTTGATGCCACTACCCGGACAATGGTTGCCTTGTTTTTGCTCGTTTCTTTCGTGGTCACTCTATTACCTATCGTTCTTTACACGGGAGCTATCAATTTAGAGAGCATCTTTAACATCTCTGGAACTTTTGGGATCAGCCAGTCGGCAGCGTTATGGTACACCGTTTTAGCGATTGGCTGCGTAGGTTCGTGCTATGCTATTTTTGGGGGCCTCAAAGCGGTCGCCTATAGTGACACTATCAATGCCATAGGATTATTTTTAGGAGGATTATTAGTCCCAATCTTAGCGCTATGGAATATCGGGGATGGTAACGTCTGGGGAGGCTTAGTGAAAGTCTATGAGCGTTGCCCCGAAAAATTTAATGTGGTGGGGGCCTCAGATTCGGCATTACCTTTCGGGACTTTGTTCACTGGATTGGTGATTAACCAACTCTATTTCTGGGGGATGAACCAAACCATCATTCAACGTGCCCTGGGTGCAAAATCTTTGGTAGAGGCTCAAAAAGGGCTCTTAATCACGGGGTTGTTAAAAATATTTGTCCCAGTGATCATCGTTCTACCTGGGGTGATTGGTTTCTATTATTTTGGAGAACGGTTTTTTGGTAACCAAGATCTCATTTATCCAGAACTGATCAAGAAGGTCCTCCCTTTAAGTTTCGTAGGATTTTTTGCGGCGGTTGTGATGGGCGCGGTCCTCAGCACGTTTAACAGTGTTTTAAATAGCACCGCGACCATCTTTAGCATGGGAATCTATAAGAGACTCATGAATCCCGGGGCAAATGATCGCCAAATGGTGCGCGCAGGGAAGACCGTTTCCATTATTCTTGCGGTCATCGCGATTTTAACAGCTCCCTTAGTAGCGGGAGCTCCAGACGGGCTCTACGACCTCCTTCAACAACTCAATGGGATCTTCTTTATTCCTATTGCTTCTGTAATGCTCGCTGGATTGTTCCTGCCCAAAATTTCAGCTCCGGGAGCGAAAGCCGCAATGTGTGTGGGGCTTGTGTTTTACATCAGCGCCGAATTCATTTTTAAGGTCGATATTCACTATGTTCACATTTGGGGTATTGAATTTGTTTTGAATATGGCTGTCATGTTTGCGGTGACACATTTTTATCCAAACAAGAACCCATTCCAACCGAAGGATAAAGGACTTGTGGAAATTGAAGAATGGAAACATACCAAGGTCTTTAGCGGCTTTTTGGTCATACTCATTGTGGGGATTTATATTTGGTTAGGCTGGCTCATCTAGTAAATGTCCCCAGAGAAATATCTCCAAATTATAAAATCCTCCTAGGCGTTATCGTCCCAATTTTAACACCCGTAGCCCCCAGCATGAAAAACCTAAAAGATAAAACCCCTGATATTGAAGACCTCTGGGAGGATGAACTTGCGTAGTCGCTACCCTGAAAATGGAGAGAAAGGGAACGAGGATTTTCGAGATTATAGCGATCCGGCAAGAGATACAGTGCGGGAGTTTTACCGCCTAAATCATCTTTATCAGAACTATGACTTCGTTCTTCAGAAAAAAGAGCAATATACGAAACTCAAGAAACGGAAGATGAGCCTGTGGGAGGCTGTTGAATTCTTGAACACCCTCGTCGATGATTCTGATCCTGATACTGATTTGGATCAAACTCAGCACTTGTTGCAGACCTCCGAAGCGATCCGGGCTGACGGTCATCCCGATTGGTTTATCCTAACCGGTTTTCTACATGACCTCGGCAAGATTCTCTGCCTCTTTGGCGAGCCGCAATGGGCAGTCGTGGGAGATACTTTCCCAGTGGGATGTCAGTTTTCACGATCCATTGTTTACCCCGAATTCTTCAAGGAAAATTCCGATTTTCACGACCCACGTTTTAACACAA
This sequence comes from uncultured Verrucomicrobiales bacterium, assembly GCA_949373085.1. GTDB lineage: Bacteria > Verrucomicrobiota > Verrucomicrobiia > Verrucomicrobiales > Akkermansiaceae > SW10. The sequence goes on along the minus strand of CASICJ010000017.1, from coordinate 875 downwards.
AATATGGGATTTATGAGCCAAATTGTGGCCTCGATAAGGTCCAGCTTTCATGGGGTCATGACGAATATTTATACTACGTTCTTAAGGAGTATTTACCTGAACCTGCTTTGTATATGATCCGCTATCACTCGTTTTACGCACAGCATAAAGAAGGAGCATATGACCATTTAATGAATGAACATGATCATTCACTCTTTAAATGGGTTAAGCGTTTTAATCCTTATGATCTCTATTCCAAGTCACCAGTCCCTCCCAATGTTGCGGAATTAAGACCCTTTTACGAGGACCTTGCTGCCAAGTATCTGCCCGATACGATTGCATTTTAAATGCAAAGAGTGATACCTATAAGATGACGCGCAAATAGAATGAAAAACAGCACCAAGGTTTGTATTGTGGGGCTCGGAAGAGCCGGTCGTTTCCACTTAGCTTCGATTAAGAAACTTGATTCTATTGAGTTGAAGTATGTCGTTGATCCAGCCTCTCGACACAGGATGACATCGTTCAAAATAATGATTTCATTTTACTAGAAGACATTGAAGAGGCGCTAGCAGATGACGAGCTTGATGCCGCGATTATCTCACCGCCCACCCAGTTTCATTTTGATTGTGTGACTCGATTCTTAAAAGCTGGCAAACATGTCTTCACCGAAAAGCCTCTTGGGAAATCCCTTGCTGAAATCCAAACCTGCTTTGAACTTTCAGCTAAGCAAGAAAAGGCGTTATTTTTAGGATTCCAAAGACGATATGACCGAAATTTCCGTGCTCTTAAATCAAAGGTTGAAACCCTGGAGCCAATAAAAATTATTAAGACAAGCTCGCGAGACAACCCCCAACCTTCACTAGATTACCTAAAGATTTCAGGTAATATTTTCCACG
>CASICJ010000016.1 GCA_949373085.1 uncultured Verrucomicrobiales bacterium | reverse complement strand
GGTTTTGTTCGACGTCCTTCCAATCAGGATTCGTTTGGCCGGCAAAATCATTGGCGATGTCGTCGCGGTCGACCGGAACCTCGGAGAGCCCGGTGAACTGCCAGGAATCCGTAACCAGACCCGAACTGCGCTGCCGGGAGTAGCGTTCCTTTCTCAATGCGTCCCAGCCCTTGCGGTAGGTATCGAGATAAGCATCGCGGGTCTTGGCCGGGGCATGCAAGGGGAAGTGCGGAGAGGAATGGGCCAAGTAGAGGAAGAAGGGCTCGTCCTTTTTCTGGGCCTGTTCGAGAAACTCAACCGCATAATCATTGAAGGCGTCGGTCGCGTAAAAGTCATCGGCCTCAAACTCCAGTTCGGGCTTCTTACCCTCCGGCAGACGCATGTAGTTGCCCACCTTCCACTGGCTCGTGCTGTGTCCGCGGATATAGCCGTAGTATTCGTCGAAACCGCGATCCGTCGGTTTTTCCTCATACCCGACATGCCACTTCCCCACCCCGTAGGTTCCGTAACCCGAAGACCGAAGGGCCTCAGCCAGGGTCATGCACTGCTTATTCAGTTTGCCCAAGTAGGCCGGACCCAAGCGGTCGGTCGAATCCCGACCCGTGAAGTTGGCGATCCCTGCCTGGTGAGAATAGAGGCCCGTCAGCAAAGAAGCCCGGGAGGGACAGCATCGGGCTGAATTATAATTTTGGGTAAAGCGCAGGCCATTGGCCGCCAGCCGGTCGAGATGAGGCGTCTTGACCTCCCCCCCAAACGAACCGAGGTCGGAATAGCCCATGTCATCGACCAGCACGACGATAACGTTGGGCTTGGCCCCGCTCGCACAAAGGGCGAATGCAAGAAGGCAAAGTGGAATAAGAAAAGATTGGCTCATCCTTCGATTATTCATGCTTTTTACAAATCTTGGGAGAATATTATTGCTAGGAATTTGCTCTTGAGGTGAGGAGCTTGATGTCGCCTTGGACTCGAACGGAGGGGGGAGAAAGGGAATGAGGTATTTGAGGGGATTTCTGTTCAAACAAAAAATCAATTTGAATCTCTACCTATTTTGATTGAGAGATTTTCACTGGAACATCTTTTGATGTAGGCGTATTGCTGACCTTCGCTGTTTTATCTAGAGGTACTAGGACATTTGCTTCTGGAAAGTATGCAGCGCAAGCCCCACGAGGCATTTTATATGGTACAGCTTTGAGATTTCTCAAGTGTCTCTCTTTACCTTTAAAAAGACTGACAACATCGACTTCCATTAGAGGTTTAATAGACCGTGATGTCATATCATCTTCGTTCATCATTATCACATTCCTATCGTTATATATCCCCCTGTAACGATCCTCTAAACCATAGACTGTGGTATTAAATTGGTCATGACTACGAAGAGTCTGTAAAATTAAAATATCATCGGCATAGTTATTTTTAAGTATTTCATTTGAGGTGAAAAGCGCCTTGCCACTTTTTGTTTTAAATTTCCTTTTTTTGGGACCATTGGGTAAACTAAAGCCACCTCTTTTTCTGACTCTCAAATTATATGACTCAAAACCAGGTATGACTTTTTCGATCATATCCCTGATTTGATCATGGTTTTTAAAAAATCCCTCGAAAGTGTCACTTCTCTCGGGAAATAACTTTATCGCGATTTTACATAAAATTTCGATTTCACTTTTCAGGTTACTGGATATTGGTTTGAAAATTCCTAGGGAGCTTTGAACAATCCCCATTGAATTTTCTGTCGAAATTATCTGTTTTTCGTCTTCTTGCCTATCCTCCTCACTTCTAACTAGACAAGGTAGAATCAGAGATTTTTCACCAACTATGCAATGGCTACGATTGAGCTTTGTCGAAATCTGCACGGTCATCGAGCATTTCTCTATGGCCTTTGAAGTTCTCTCAGTATCAGGAGAGGCTGATAAAAAATTTCCACCTAGCGCCATGAAGAACCGAACCTTTTTAGTTTCCATTGCGCGAATAGTCTCAACGACATCATATCCAGGGTTTCTTGGAGATTTAAAATTAAGATGAGTGTCCAAAGAATCATGAAAAGATTTGGGCATTTTTTCCCAAATTCCCATAGTTCGATCTCCTTGAACGTTGCTATGACCCCTTACTGGACAGAGGCCAGCCCCTTTTTTTCCGATCTGCCCTCTACAAAGATGAAGATTAACAATTTCACGAATCGTGGCTACCGCATTCTCCGTTTGAGTAATACCCATAGCCCAGCAAGTAATCATTCCCCTAGATTGCGATACGACATTTGCGATACGGTCGATCTGATTTTTTTGGACACCTGAATTTTCAATCAATTCTTCCCAACTTGCTGATTGAACTGATTTTTTATAATGCTCAAAATTTTTAGTATAATCGCTTATAAATTGATGATCTAAGATATCACTATTATGTTCACTCTTTTCAATTAGGGATTTCCCTAATGCTTTAAAAAAAGCTAAATCTCCACCAGGTTTGATCGCCACATGATCTGCTGCGATCGGCATCGCTAAGTTCATAGCTCCTCGTATTTCTTGAGGGTGTGCAAAGGCCTTGAGTCCAGCTTCGAATATTGGGTTAACTGAAATTACGGTGGAGCCTCTTCTTACAGCATCTTGTAATGCACTGAGCATTCTTGGGTGATTCGTACCCGGATTTTGTCCGACAACAAAGATTACGTCGGCATGCTCAAAGTCATGCAGGTCGACGGTGCCCTTTCCAATACCAATAGTTTCACCCAATGCTGCGCCGCTTGATTCATGGCACATATTTGAACAATCCGGCAAATTATTCGTACCAAATAAACGGACCATCAGTTGATAAACAAATGCAGCTTCGTTTGACGCTCGACCTGAAGTATAAAAACTAGCTTCATTAGGGCTGTCTAGATTTTGTAATTCCGCAGAGATTAAATTATAGGATTCACTCCATGAGATTGGAGAATAATGAGTTTCACCAACATCTTTGAACATTGGTTCGGTTAACCTTCCTTGTAATTCATGCCAATAGTCAGTTTTTTGGGAGAGATCTTTCAAACTATAATTTCTAAAGAATTCTGAGGTTATCTTCTTTCTTGTAGACTCCGAAGCAAGTGCCTTGGCGCCATTTTCACAGTATTCGTTTTTGGACCGATGGCCAGATGGATCAGGCCAAGCACAGCTGGAACAATCGAACCCATTCTTTTGATTCATCCTGAGAAGCCCCTTGATGCCCTTCAACAGGCCAGGCCCTCTGATCATGAACTTCATGGTTTGAATGATGGCAGCCATGACCAGCAGCTTTGGATGCTGGTTTCTTTATCTCAATTTTTGGAATTGTGTCCTTCGTTACCGAGACTAGTTTCCTCAGGACCGTGAGTTCCATTTTTGTTGGGATCTTTTTTAGCGGAGATCATGTTGAAGTAGCGGAGCCACAATTAATCATAAAGTTCCTATGAATAACGATTTTTTTTAATTTTATGCGAAATCATCAAGTCACTGCTAGGAGCCTTTTCATGGTCGAGCTCTTAAGGGCGTCTTCGAAGGGACCAGAGTTTTTCCATGCAAGGATCTTTGTGCTACGCCAGAATCTGCTGACCGATTTTTCCATGGACGTCGGTGAGGCGAAAGTCTCGGCCTTGGAAGCGGTAGGTAAGTTGTTCATGGTCGAAGCCGAGGAGATGGAGGAGGGTCGCGTGGAGGTCGTTTTCGTCTCCAATCCGACGACGCGGTAGAAGCGCGAGTCAGCCTTGCCCGGAAGCCGTGTGAAAACGTGGACCGCTGTTTCCGAGTGTTCGACCGTCGCGCGGACGTTTTCAAACCACGACTCACCGTCGAGGCATTCGGCATCTGCAGTGAGTCCCATCTCTACCTGGCGCTCGGGCGAGATGTGGAACTCGGAGATCTCGAAAGCGTGGAGCGCCGAGGGAACGATCGCAGCAGGCAGAAGGAGGAATCGGGAAAGCACGCTTAAGTCCTAGGCCATCGAAGCGCCTTCTGACGATGCTAGAATCCGCGTGCTGGTTTGCTGCGTCTCGCCAGTGCCTTGCTCTGCCGCTTGTGGCTTGTGGCTTGTTGCGGTAAATGGAACTGCTAGAAATTTGCTTTTGGCAGAAAGGATGAGAGATGCGCTTAAGTGGTGAGCGGAGGCGGGAAGGGGGCTACCTGCGAGGATGATCGCAGAATCCTAGTTTATCAATTGGTGCACCCGGTAGTAAGTCTTTACGGCTTCACTTGGTGAGGTGGTGAAGGTCGTTGTTTCTCCGTCTGAAGTGATATCATCCTCAATTTCCTCCCACTCTTCCAAATCAATCGAAGAATCCAAGGCGTAGCGACCACTCTCAACGGACGCCCATGATAAGGTGACCGTATTGTCGGCATTGTGTTCGATTGAGAAGATTTCCAAGTCCTCTGGAACGTTCGCGCCTCCAGTATTGATGAGTCTCAAGTTATCAAGATAGAGATTCAGCGGTGTTCCCCAAGGCTGGCTACTGTTATGAATGACCGTGATTGACGGAGGGAAATCCCATTCGACCGTTCCAAGATTAATGACGCGGGTTCGAATATTCCCATCACTGGCCCAAGCCTCGGTCATTTGCATTCCTGGCCCACCTGGATTGAGTGTTTCTTGAAACCAATTCACTGTCGAATTTCCCGCCTCTACAATCCAGTCCCATGCGAGGGAATATTGTAGCCGCTTCTCTTGTGGCAGCAGTAGGACCTCCTCTAATTCCGAGTATAGCGCCAAGTCTATTGTGAAGTCCTGCTGGTATCCGCCAGGGTTGTCCTGAAGAACAAACTTCGCGCTCTTTTCACCCTCGGTGACAAACAGCTGATTCGCATTGATTGTGGGATCTGTAATAACCCGTGCTCCTGCCGGCAACAGCGAATCAAGATTCTCTTCAAACGAATCGAGCACGGTGACTTCCGTCACCCCGCCCTCAGGTTTTGTGTCCAGAAGACGAATGTTGTCGACATAAACATCCATTGGAAGAGTCGAGTTTCCATTAAAGATGAACCGCATAAAGGTTTGATCGTTGTTGTCGCCTTCAAGAGCCAGTAGGAACCCTCCCGGCAATCCGGAGCCGAGATCGTAAGTTAGTGTTACCGCTTGATTTCCCCCTGCCCATTCGACTTGGACGCCGGTATCATGCCCGCCAAAATTTAGTGGGCTATTCGACCAGGCGGCATCGGATTCCAACTTGTCCCAGGTGATATCGTAGAGCAAGTAGTAGCGACCTACTTCCGGGGATTCTTCCAATTCTTCAACGATGCCCTGGAGGATCGCCGTCGATTCTGGTGAGAGTAGAACGCTGAAGTCTTGTTTCCAACCGGTTAGTTTCTCGAAACTCACTTTCAGTGCTTTATTGCCCTCGGTGATTTGATCGTAATCGTTGGTGTCAGACTGCGTAATGGCCGTGATTCGCCGATCACCTTCCGCGGCATAGTGTAAGACATTATCGACATTTTTTTCGAAGGACTCCAAAAGAGTCACTGTCTCAGCTCCGGCAATTTCTGCGGTAGCCAGCCCGGCCAAAACGGGTGCAATTTTACGAAGATTTGCGATGTCCATTAAAAAAACAAGTTCCCAGAGTGCAAATGGTCAAGCTCCAAAATCTGATGATTTCACCTACGCCAGAATCTCCTGAACGATATTTTCCATGAATGTCGGTGAGGCGAAAGTCTCGGCCTTGGAAGCGGTAGGTAAGTTGTTCGTGGTCGAAGCCGAGGAGATGGAGAAGGGTCGCGTGGAGGTCGTGGACGTGGACTTTTCCATCGACTACGCCGAAGCCAATGCTAGGAATTTGCTTTTGGAGGAAAGGTCGCGGAAACCCGGGTTTGGCGGAATACATGGGGGAGAAAGGCGGTTGGTGATGGGTTGGAGGCTTCCGCTATTGATCACTCAGGTCGATGATCGCATTCAACTTATCGATTATGGCCTCCTGTCTTCTTCGGGTAAAGTTTTGTAATGAAGTTTACCACTATCAAGCGCCTTGGTCTCCCCTCAGGTCTGATTGCAGCAGGATTAGCCGTATCCTCCTGCGCACAAATCGCAGCGGTCCCTGCTGTGGTCGTTGGCGTCCCATTAGCAGCGGTATTTTTGGTCGGTTTCGTTGGGGTTGCGACTCTAACCCAGGCGATGGAGGGTTTCGATGCTCAGGAACGGGAACGAGAGGCTAAGCCACGCAAGGACGGCCCTTTTATTGAATACTGGGTGAACGGGAAGAAAAGTGCGGTAGGAACCTACAAAAATAAAAAGTTAGATGGTGTTTATACCGAGTATTTCAAGTCTGGTAAGAAGAAGAGTGAATTAACTTACGTGGGGGGGGAGAGAAATGGACCGTATACTTCGTGGTTCGAAAGCGGTCGGAAGTCCGCTGAGGGGACGTTTAAAGGAGCTAAGGAGTATGGCACCACTAAGTGCTATCACGAAAACGGAAAAATGAGTTACCTGAAAGGCCACGGACCAAATCGGAACGAAACGACCTGGCACAAAAACGGCCAGCGGGAGAGCGTAACGAAATATAAAAACGGGAAGCTTACCTTCAGGCAGACATGGAATGATAAGGGCAAAGAACTTGAGGAATTGCGACGAATGCCCGATTAACCGTGTCCAAACAGGTTTCAGGAAGGATGAGCCGCTCAGGTAAATCAGGCGAGGGGCGCGGCCACTTGTAGGATTGCTATCAGGGGCTCTCGAAGACCAGAAATGATCGCTCTCGTCGATGTTTGAATCGGAGTTAACAATTTTGTACAAACTTTCCTTTAAAGTAATATTCCTAGTATGCGTTCAGATGTTATAAAGCGGGTCGGTTTCCGATCCAGTATCCTCGCTCTCATTTTGAGTCTGTCCTCGTGCGGTTATTCATCCAATCCCCTCGCGGAGGCTGCGATGATTCCAGCAAGCGCGGCCTTTATCGTTGGGGGTCTCGGTATTGTCGGCCTTTCACAGGCGATGAGCATCTTCGAAACCGAAGACCGAGTGCGGGAATCGAAACCCAAGAAGGATGGTCCTTTCACCGACCATTGGCCAAATGGAAAGAAGAAAGCGGTAGGTAGCTATAAAGGTAAACAATTGGACGGTCTCTACACTACCTACTACGAGAGCGGTAAAAAAAAGAGCGAGGTAATTTATAGGTCAGGGAAAAGAAATGGACCTCACACCTCATGGCACGAGAATGGCCAAAAGTCCTTAGAAGGAGTTTTCAAGGAGGGGAAGCCGGAGGGCGCAACTAAAAGCTATCATAAGAACGGACGCATAAGTCACCTTGAAAGCGGTAGCCCAAATGGGACTAACACAGCGTGGCACGATAACGGCCAAAAGCAGCGCGTCTCCACTTATAAAAATGGCAAGTTGATCTCCAGAAAAGTCTGGAACGAAAAAGGTAAGCTGACCGAGTCGTTGCGGCGGGCTCCTCAATGACTGCTAGGAATTTGCTTTTGGAGGAAAGTCCGTGAAGAACGAATTTGGGCGGAATACATGGGGGAGAAAGGGGGTTGTTGAAAGAAGACCCCGACGAAAGAATAAATTTGGACGAGGGGGGAGTGGAAGCCACACAGAGAAGGCTCAAAAAGGGTATGAGCGCAAAGAATTTTAAACGAATATCGGAACGCATCCTAGGTAAATTTAAATAAAACAACTTAGTTCAATATAGGGAGTATTGCCGCTTGGGACAAAACAGTGAACAAAACAAAGCCATTCCAGCAAAGGAGATAGGGCGGAAACTCCCATGCCTTCTTTATTTCTTTTTCTTACGGGGCTGCTTGGGGGGGCCACCTGCGGGGCGCTTGTTCTTGGACAAATCTTCCTTGTGAACAGCTAAAAGCCTGCTGAGTCGTTTTACGACTTCCGGGTGATCGCCAGCCAGGTTCTTGGTTTCGCCGACGTCCTGATCCAGATCGAATAATTCCCTTCCCTTCAATTTCCATTTTCCACTCCGCACCGCTTCCGTGCCATAAAAGAATGCCTCGTGCGGGCTCTTGGCCCCTTCGCGGCCTTCGAGCAAGGGGAGCAAGTTCTTGCCGTCGATCACACGATCATCGGGCACCTTGGCTCCAGCGATAGAAGCGCAGGTAGGCAGAAAATCCATGCTGGCCCCCACTTCAGAGCACTCCTTGCCGGCAGGGATGCGGCCGGGCCACCACATCACGGTGGGCACGCGCATCCCGCCCTCAAAGCGGGAGAACTTATAGCCTTTGAGAGGATAGGCGAATCCCCCGACGCTTCGGTTCATATTACCCTTTACCCAGGACTTGGAGGAAAGTTTCCATGGACCATTGTCGGAGGTGTATATGACCAGGGTGTTCTCATCGAGCTTGAGCTTGCGCAGCGTCTCGAGGATTTGCCCGGTCGACCAATCAAGCTCCTCGATGGTGTCCCCGTACAGCCCGATCTGGCTTTTTCCTTCGAATGGAGGAGTGGCGTAGAGGGGAATGTGAGGCATGGTGTGTGGCAGATAGATGAAGAAGGGGTTCTCCTTGTTCTTCCTGATGAAGGAAATGGCTTCCTCGGTGTAACGCTTGGTGAGGGTGTTTTGGTCGGTCGGGTATTCGATGATCTCGGTATCGCGCATGAGGGGTACGAGGTTTTTCTTCACCCGGTTCTTGATGTTCTCCAAGGTGACCCCTTCCCGCAAAACAACGTCATTGGCCAGGGGCTGAGTCGGATCGAGGGTCATGTCGTTGCTATAAGGAACACCGAAGTAGGTGTCGAAGCCTTGGCTAGTGGGCAGGAATTCCTTAAGGTGCCCGAGGTGCCATTTCCCGATACAGGCTGTGGCGTAGCCCTTGGTTTTGAGCAAGTCCGCTATGGTGATCTCATCAGGGTTGAGGCCCCGCTTATCACGAGGGAAAAGAACGCCTAATCCCCCTACCCGCTTCGCATAGCAACCGGTCAAAAGCGAAGCTCGCGAAGGCGTGCAAACCGCAGCACCCGAATAAAAGTCGGTGAAGCGCATGCCTTCCTTGGCCATCCGGTCGATATGAGGAGTCTTGATCTTGGGCGACCCGAAGCAACCGAGGTCCTGATAACCCTGATCGTCCGCCATGATGATGATGACGTTGGGCGTGGCGGCTTGAGCGGAGGCAAAAAACGTTATGGCCGAGCAAACGGCGAGGGATAGATCGAGGATTCGTTTTAGGTTCATTTTTTTGGTGGGTAAGTAAAAGAATTGAACTGAGTTACCGCTTGAGCCAACCGCTGGAATGCATCCAATCTTTCATACGGGCGGGCCAATTCGATACTGGGTTATTACTGGACCGAAGGCCGACGTGGTTGCTACTGCTAGGAATTTGCTTTTGGAGGAAAGTCCGTGAAGAACGAATTTGGGCGGAATACATGGGGGAGAAAGGTTTTTTTTGCAATCCCAACAGCAGGACAGGCCCACCTGGGTTGACCTCGACGACTCCTTTCTCCCGTTGCTCCTCGAACAACAGAACGGTTCCGTCCATGGCCACCGTGATACTACTGAACATTACTGAACAACACCTTTTCCTCCCACAGTGCAAAAATGGATTATCGCCCGACTATTTCTTCGGCGGGGAAGACCGTTGGAGGATCAGCGAGCCCTTGGGCCAAGACCGGGTAACAGTGATGTTGAGATCGAAGTATCCCGGCTTATCCTCCAGAGGCTTCAGATACTGAGTCGCCTCAGCTCCGTCGATGATCAACTTGAGATCGACTAGGAGGGGGTGGGGTGCGTCGCCCTTGGCCCGGAGAATCAACGTATACTGTCCGGGGCCCTTGATCCATGGGGAAAGATCGAATTTTTCTTCTTCGCCGGTGGCTGCAGCAAGTTGAAGTTCAATGGTGTCCAGGGGCAGACCAATACCTGTCGCGGCGGCCGCAGCCTTGACATGGTAAGCAGCGAGTTTGCGAACGACCGGTGAGGCCGACGCAGTGATCACACGGAGCCGAATTTTTTCCACCGAAATTTGGGGGAAACGGTCGATCTTTTTGTGGCCGATTGCAGTCCCCTCACACAGCTGCTTCCAACTACCTTTCCGGTAGCCTTCCAATACGTAGGAACGGATGCGTTCGCCATGGGCGATATCTTCCATCGTGATGACGTGGTCGACGGTCGTGGCTTTGCCCATGTCCAGTTCGATGGAGGTTCCGCGCCCATCGGTTTCCGCGAGGCTGCGGCCAAACCTTCGGCGGACTTCCGCTCCAAGCTCGGCCCCGCGCTTGAAGTCAGCATCCGTGATTCGGCCTGATCGGTCGGGCGAATGGTTCAGCAGGAGAACTTGTCCGTGACCAACCGAGCGGTAGTAGGTATCCATGAGGACATCCAGGCTCTTCAGCGAGGCGGATCCCCACTCGGTTTTGTCGGAGGCCCAATGCCACTGCCCCCGGATCTTGGTATCACATTCAACCGGCATCCAGACGGTCCCGTCCGGCTTTCCATGAACCGCCGTGCCGATTCCCGACCGGGCTATCTTGGTCGAAATGGCGTTCCAGCAGGGGTAGGGCGCAAAGCCATCCTCGTTGCCAACCCAGCGGATATTTGCCTGCGGTCCCTGGAACACGACGGCATCCGGCGCGTGCTGGCGGATCAGGTCGCCGACTTCCACCGCCAGGCCGCCGTCGAACCAGATCTCCGACATCTTGCCGTAGCGGGTCAGCAGTTCGGTGAGCTGCCGACGATAGATTTCCTGGTAGCGTTTCTGGTCTTCCGGTGTGCGACAGCGCCCGCCGCCAGCGGCACCGTGGACATGGTCTTGCGGCGAAAGATAAACCCCCATCGGCATACCTCGTTTGTGGCACGATTCGGCAAGATCCGCCACGACGTCGCCCTTGCCTCCGCGCCAGGGCGAATTGCGAACGCCGTGTTCGCTCGTCTCTGTCTGCCAAAGGCAGAACCCGCCATGGTGCTTGGCGACGAGGACGATGTACCCGGCTCCCATCGCTTCGGCAGCGGCCACCCATTGATCCGTGTCGAGTTTCTTGGGGTTGAAATTTCTGGGATCGAACATGTGCTCCGGCTTGTCGGGCATCTGATGCGATTTCACTTCTTTGGCGCGGTACTCCGGCACCGGCCAGTCGATGACCCAGTCGAGAAAGGTACTGGGTCCAAAGTGGATGAACATGCCGACCTCGTAATCGTGCCAGATAAGTTGTTGCGCCGAAGGAAGAGCGAGGCCGTTGCGTGGGAGCGGGCCGGTGGAAAGATCGTCAGCCCGCGAGCTGTCGCTGAATAATGCGAGTGTCAGGCAGAGAATTATTATTGCTAGGAATTTGCTTTTCACGTGGGACTGACTGCTAGGAATTTGCTTTTGGCGGGAAGGTCGCGGAAACCCGGGTTTGGCGGAATACATGGGGGAGAAAGGGGGTTAATCCTGTGATGCACTTACCCGTCTCTACGCCCGATTATGAAGTTCATTCTTGGACGCCCATCTTGCAAGCAGAAGATTACCAATCAGGTCATGATCCAAGGTCAAACTACGACGACTGCTAGGAATTTGCTTTTGGAGGAAAGTCCGTGAAGAACGAATTTGGGCGGAATACATGGGGGAGAAAGGGGGTTATTCGGGGGTGTAACGCAGCACCGTTCCTAAGGCCGATTTATTTCCGTAGGTCACATGGTCAGACTCCGTGTGCGTATAGGCAGTCGTTCGGACCTTGAGTTTCAGCAGCGACTCTTTTTTCGCCGCCGTCTCCTCAGCTCTCCCCATCGAAGCCGTCGCGAAAAGCGCGAGGGCCACAGCAAGAAATTCTATAACACGACAATTCATCGACTGATAATCTGGAAGCGTCAGGTCCGGAAATCAAATGCGAAAGGCGCCATCAATTCGCACCTGACTGGAACTCCGTCTGCGTCTCGCCCGTCTCCGAGTCGCTGGGTCAGGCGGCATCTCTTGACAGTTTTATTCGTCCTCCCCGTTTCCTAGGAACAAGGTGGTTGACCAAAATTTTGGAATTAGATAGGGCTTTCCCATGCCAATTTATGGAACGGCTCTGCTTTCAATCTGTCTGCTAATTGGATTGGCCGTCGGCAGACTACTTGGTTGGGCAGTGGGTCTGGACAAAAATATCGGAGGAGTGGGAATCGCGATGCTCCTACTCATCCTGGTCTGTGATCGACTGCAGAAATCAGGACGAATCGAGGCACCGACGGGAGGAGGCATCACCTTCTGGAGTTCGATTTACATTCCTATCGTCGTAGCGATGGCAGCGAGTCAGAATGTCGTAGCGGCGGTTTCGGGTGGTTGGATTGCAATTATGGCCGGAACCCTTTCGGTAGTGGCTTGCTTTGCTCTCGTCCCCATCATCAGCAGAATCGGGGGCACGGATGCTGAAGAAGGTGAAACAACAGATATCCCCTCATGAAGATTTTTGAATTTCTCCAGCAGGATGTCCTAATCAAGTACCATCTCGTCACGGCCTTTGCTGTCATTGGCATCACCGTCTGGCTCTCCTATCTCGTTTCCAAACATCTCACCCGGGGAAGAATCCACGGTTCGGCGATCGCGATTTTTGTGGGACTGGTTCTGGCATACTTCGGAGGAAAACTAACCGGAGGAAGCAAGGGGATCGCAGATGTCCCCGCGCTCGCAGGCATTGGCATAATGGGAGGTGCCATGCTCCGGGACCTCGCCATCGTTGCAACGGCGTTCGGAGTGCGGATGGAGGAATTTCGGAAGACCGGTCTTAGTGGGATTGTCTCTCTTTTCGCTGGAGTGCTGGTCTCCTTTTTTATCGGAGCCTGCGTCGCCTATGCCTTTGGATACCGGGACGCCGTCAGCATCACAACAATCGGAGCCGGCGCAGCGACTTACATCGTTGGCCCTGTAACGGGCGGAGCCTTAGGAGCCAGTTCTGACGTCATGGCACTGTGTGTCGCCGCAGGATTAGTGAAGTCAATTTTGGTAATGATAGTGACTCCGTTCGTCGCCCCCTTCATCGGACTGAACAATCCTCGTTCGGCCCTGATTTTCGGAGGCCTCATGGGCACCACCAGCGGAGTGGCTGGAGGTCTCGCCGCGACCGACCCGAAGCTGGTTCCCTACGGAGCGATGACCGCCACTTTCTACACCGGATTAGGTTGTTTGTTAGGTCCATCACTGATATTTCTCGTGATCCGCTTGATTGTTGAATAAGCATTGTAATGATAGAATTGGAATTGATTTCACGCGCCCGGTCCTACGGCGACAAAATAGCCCTTCACACCGAAGCGAGGGACTACACCTATGCGGAAATACTGGATCGTTCCGCTTCCTTAGCCGCGTCATTTCTGAAGAACACTGATGATTTGGCGGAAGCACGAATTGCTTTCCTCGCGCCAGCCGGCTTTGCCTATATCACGACACAGTGGGCAATCTGGCGGGCCGGTGGCGTCGCGATGCCGCTATGTCTTTCTGCGACGGAGCCGGAACTGGAGTATGCCCTGACTAATTCAGAGTCGATCCAGGTCATAACGACTCGTGAAAATGCAGCCAAGGTTACCGACCTGTGCGCACGTCTGAACCTGCGCTTAACCCTCATCGAGGATGTCGATGATACCCCTGAAAAGACACTCCCGGAGATTTCATCGAATCGCCGGGGAATGATTCTTTACACGAGTGGCACAACGAGCAAACCCAAGGGAGTGGTGACGACTCACGCGAACATTCAGGCACAGATTGAGAGCCTCGTCGAAGCGTGGGAATGGCAGGCGATGGATCGAATTCCCCTGTTCCTGCCACTTCACCATATCCATGGAATCATCAACATCGCCTCCTGCGCCTTGTGGAGCGGGGCAAGCATCGAACCGTTTCCCCATTTCGATATGGAGACCATACTGGGGAGGGTCTCTGAAGGTGCCTACACCGTTTTCATGGCCGTCCCTACAATTTACGTCAAGTTGATCCAAGCCTTGGAGTCCAAATCCGAGGAAGAACGCGAGACGATCATTCATGAATTTTCCAAGCTGCGCCTCATGATCTCGGGTTCCGCCGCCTTGCCTGCCAGCGTGCACGAAAAATGGACCGAGCTGACCGGTCAAAAACTTCTGGAACGCTATGGAATGACGGAGATCGGCATGGCACTTTCGAATCCCTTTCACGGGGAACGCAGGCCCGGCGCCGTAGGTCAACCATTGCCAAAAGTGGAAGCTCGGCTCAAGACCGAAGAGGGCGACCTCGTGACAGAGGAAGGCGAAGCGGGTGAGATTCAAGTGCGCGGCCCCGGGGTGTTTCACGAGTATTGGAATAAGCCCGGCGTCACAAAAGATTCGTTCGATGATGGGTGGTTTATCACCGGTGATATGGCTGTGATTGAGACCGGTTACTATCGAATCATGGGGCGCCTCTCAGTCGACATCATCAAGAGCGGTGGATACAAACTTTCCGCTCTCGAGATCGAGGCCTCTTTGCTGCTGCACCCTGCGATTGATGAGTGTGCCGTCATCGGCGTGAACGACGATACCTGGGGTGAGATGGTCGCCGTGGCAACCGTCCTGGTCGAAGGCAAGGAGCTCACGATCGACTCCCTCCGGGAATGGTGCCGCGATCAGCTTTCGACGTACAAAATTCCCAAGCGTTTGCTGGTAATGGATTCCCTCCCCCGCAATGCGATGGGGAAAGTCACCAAGCCAGCGATCCGTGATTTCTTTTGAATCGAAACTGTATCGGATTGAGATCAGGCACATTTCCTGACAATCCACAATCAAGAGCCACCATTCGTGTTACCGACCGCTCTTCTCAATCCGAGCCTCCAGCTCCTTCTTCCTAGCAGTCACGATCAAATGAACATGCCAAAAATAGGAATAAATACCGGAATTATCTTAATCGCGCTTGCCCTTTTAGGTTACTTGGGAGGTGGCATGGAGAGCTGGACTACCTTAATCCCAGCAATTGCTGGAGCTCCTATTACTGCTAGGAATTTGCTTTTGGAGGAAAGTCCGTGAAGAACGAATTTGGGCGGAATACATGGGGGAGAAAGGATGGCGGAGCAAATATTCCGCCAAACGCTTGCGACCGGCGGCGTCGTGGGCGGGGACGGGTTGTTTGCCGCCGTGGTGGATATTGAAGCCGGAGTGTTTCCAGGAAAGGAGATTGGCCAGCTTTTTGGGGCTGATGAGTTTGGCGTCTTGGAGGGCATGGAGGAAGCGGTGACGGAAGAATTCGATGGTGGGAGCAAGGTCGTCGGCGGGCATGCAGTGGAAGCGGCCATCAGGGGTGAAGAGGCCATCGGCGGCAAGGATGTGAAGGTGAGGGTGGAAGATGAGGTAGTCGCCAAAGGTGTCGAGGGCGGCGATGGCTCCGATGCGGCCTTGAGCGAGATTCAGACGGGTGCGGAAGGCGTCCTGGAGGGTAGCGGTGGCGGTGTGAAAGAGAATAGTGAGGAGCCTGCGGCGTTTGCGAAAGATGCCGCGCAGGACACGGGGGATGGTGAAGACGAACTGGCGGTGGGGAACTTCGTGGCAGACCGAGGTGGCGATCCATTCGCTGGTGGAGCGGACGCGACGTTGATGGCAGGAGGGGCAGAAGTGGCGGCCCTTGCAGGTGAAGGCGAGGAGGCGTTCGTGGCCGCAATCCGGGCACTGGAGCCGGGTGAAGCCGGAAGCGAGGTCGCCGCATCTGAGGAAGGATTGGACGGTGGCGACGGCGGAGGAGGGAAGCGGGCCGAGGGATTTGCGGTGGTTCGTTTCGTAGTCTGCGAGGAAGTCATCCCAGCCGTGGTGAACCAGTTGCCAGAGGGGAGAGGCGCGGGGACGGCGGGGCTGGTAGACGGAAGACACAAAAAGTGTTCATAAGAACATATTCTGTGTGATGCAAGAATATGAGAAGAGCTTAGGAAGCTACGAAAGTCAGGAAGGACGAGAGGTTGTGGGGAGCAATTTTGAATCGACTGATTGGAATCGTCCAAAAGCGGGTGCTCTTGGTTACGCCAGAATCTCCTTCACGATTTTTCCGTGAACGTCGGTGAGGCGGAAGTCTCGGCCCTGGAAGCGGTAGGTGAGTTGTTCGTGGTCGAAGCCAAGGAGATGGAGGAGGGTCGCGTGGAGGTCGTGGACGTGGACTTTTCCATCGACTACGCCGAAGCCAAGTTCGTCGCTTTGGCCATGGATATAACCGCTCTTTAATCCGGCTCCGGCCATCCACATGGTGAAGGCTTCGATGTGGTGATCGCGGCCGACCGTCTTACGGTTTTCGCCCATCGGAGTTCGCCCAAATTCACCGCCCCAGATGACGAGGGTGTCTTCTAACATTCCGCGTTCCTTGAGGTCGAGGATGAGGGCGGCGCTGGCTTGGTCGACGTCTTTGCAGACTTTCTCAAAGTCTTTGTTGAGGTTCTCACCAGGGCCTCCGTGGCTGTCCCAGTTGGTGTGATAGAGTTGCACGAAGCGGGAGCCGCGTTCGACGAGACGGCGGGCGAGGAGGCAGTTGGAAGCGAAAGATGATTCGCCGGGTTTCACGCCATAGCGATCAAGGGTGGTCTTGGATTCATCTTTGAGATCCATGAGCTCAGGCGCACTGGTCTGCATGCGATAAGCCATTTCGTAGGCGTTGAGGCGGGTGAGGATTTCGGGATCACCAGTTTCTTTGAGGCGGGCGCGATTGAGGGCACCGACGGTGTCATAGAAGCTGCGCTCGCGTTCGCGGGTGATACCTTTTGGGCTACGAAGGTGGAGGATAGCATCGCCTTTTCCTCGGAAGGGAACGCCTTGAAATGAGGTCGGAAGAAAGCCGCTGGCCCAGAGGGAGTTTCCGGCGCGTGGTCCGCGTGGTCCGCTTTGCAGAACAACGAAGCCGGGGAGGTTTTCTGATTCGCTGCCGAGTCCGTAGGTGATCCACGAGCCCATGCTGGGTCGCCCCGGGGCCTGGAACCCGGTGTTCATGAAGAGCTTGGCCGGGCCGTGGTTGAAGACGTCGGTGGTCATGCCGCGAAGCCAGACGACTTCGTCGACGATTTTGCGGTGGTGTGGGAAAAGTTCGCTCAGCGACATGCCACATTCTCCGTAGCGACCGAACTCGCGTTGGTTGCCGAGGAGGGTTTCGTTACCTTTGAGAAAGGCGAAGCGCTTGCCCTCCATGAGGCTTTTTGGGGGAGCCTTACCGTGGTATTCGCGGAGTTTGGGTTTATCTTCGAAGAGTTCGAGTTGGCTCGGTGCGCCGGCCATGTGGAGAAAGATGACGTTCTTGGCCTTCGCTGGAAGAGGAGGCTTGCGGGAGCTCATCGGGTTGGCCGGATCGATGACGGGGAGTTGTCCGGCTTGCAGTTGTCCCATCATGGAATTGATCGCGATGGAGCCGAGCCCGACTCCACAGTCACGAAAGAAATGGCGGCGGGTGCGCTCGGCGAGCCAGCTGTTTTCAATGTCATTCATGAGTTACTCGCGGGTAATGAAGTTGTCGGTGTTTAAGAGCGCGCGGGCGAGGCCAACGAGGGCGGCGGCTTCGGCGGGCGGAGTTTCGGAAGAGAGGAGATTGCTGGAAAGGAGTGCTTGGGCGGCTTCCTCGTCTTCGGCGAAGTCCTTGATCTGTTGGTGAACGTATTTTTTAAGAATGGAGAGTTCCTCGCTGCTTGGCTCACGGCAGAGGGTGAGTTGGAAAGCGTGGTGAATAAGAGCTTCGAGTCCGTCGGGTTTGGTGCGAAGTAGACGGGTGGCGAGACCTTGGGCGATTTCGAGAAAGGCGGGATCGTTCGCGATGGTGAGCGCTTGCAGTGGGGTGTTGGAGCGGACGCGGTGGGTGCAGACGGTTTGGAAGTCTGGGGCGTCAAAGGTGGAGAGAAGCGGGTAAGGGGCGCTGCGATAAAAGAAGGTATACATCCCGCGACGGTAGCGATCGGGACCGGTGCTGGTGTTCCAACCTTTGCGGCTTTGGGTGAAGGCGTAAATGCCATCGGGTTGGGGCGGGTAGACGCCGGGGCCACCGATGACGGGGGTGAAAAGTCCGCTTGCGCTGAGAGCGGCGTCGCGGATGATTTCAGCGTCGAGGCGAAGGCGGCTTTGGTGGGCGAGAAGGAGATTGCGTGGATCGAGAACAGCGAGGTCGGGGCGGGCTTTTGAAGAGCGACGATAGGTTTCGCTGGTAACGATGAGGCGGTGCATTTTTTTCATGGACCAAGCATCTTCGATGAAGCGATTGGCGAGATAGTCGAGGAGAATGGGATGGGTGGGAGGAGATCCTTGCGTGCCAAAATCTTCTTCGGTCTCGACGAGACCACGCCCGAAGTAGCGCATCCAGGTTCGGTTGACAGTGACACGGGGTGTGAGCGGGTTGGCGGGATCGACGAGCCACTTGGCGAGGTCGAGACGATTGCGGCGCGAGGTGGGATTGGGAAGAGCGGGTTTGACTTTGGAGAGAATCCCGGGCGTGAGTTCTCCGAGGTCTTTATTGGGTCGGGTGAAGTCACCGCGAGTGAGGAGATAAGTGGTGCGCGGCTTGGCCAGTTCCTTCATCACCATGAGCTTTCCAGTGCGGGGTGTGACTTTGCCGGGTTCTTTACCTCTCGGAATGGACGGAGCGGTGGCGGAGAGATCGAGGGCGAAACGTCCGACGAGATAGTCATCGTGGAGATTGTGCTCCATGCGGACGGTGAGTGGCTTGCCGTTGGTTGCAATGGGTTTTTCGAAGAGAAAAGTCACTTCGTGCTCAGCGTTCATTATAGCCTTTTGTCCGCGACCGATGTTGATGGCCCATCCAGTCTTCTTGTCACGATCGATGATGTGGGAAGCCGGGTAGTCTGGTTGCTCGTGATCAGCGAAAGCAGCTTTAAGGCGAATGGGCTTTCCGCCGATCATGATGCTCAGATTAGTGAGGACGAAATTTCCATTGCTCGCAGTACCCGGCCCTTTCTTTGGGAGGGATTTATCAGGGAGGGTGCGGAGCCGGAGCGCGGCGACGGTCTTGAGATTGGTGGAGATTTTGAGTTCGTAAGATTCTTTTTGTTTGGTGGATTTATCAACAAGGAGAGAGTTGTCGGGGAGACGTTTTAAATTTACGTTGGAGGAAGTACGATAGTCCTCGTAACGAACCGGAACCCACTTGGCTGTCTGCGCAGATTCCGTCTTTTCAGGCATAATCGTTTTGGGGCCGTTGTTGAGGATCTCAAATTGTTTGACCTCCACCGTGGGGCCGGTGCCGTTGGCATCTTCGGTGTTGTTGAAGAAGGCGAAGAGTTCGTAATACTCACGGTGTGTGATGGGATCGAACTTGTGCGTGTGGCATTGGGCGCAACCCACCGTGAGGCCAAGCCAAACCGCTCCGGTGGTGTTGACGCGGTCGATGACAGACTCCACGCGGAATTGCTCGCGGTCCGATCCGCCTTCCTGGTTAATGAGGGTATTCCGGTGGAAGGCCGAGGCAATAAGCTGGGACTTGGTGCGTTTGGGAAGGAGGTCACCAGCCAGTTGTTCGATCGTAAATTGATCGAAGGGAAGATCGTCGTTGAGTGCTTTGATGACCCAGTCGCGGTAAGGCCACATGTCGCGGCCGCCATCGACCGAGTAGCCGTGGGAATCAGCGTAGCGAGCCTGATCAAGCCAGTGCCGACCCCAGCGCTCGCCATAGTGCGGGCTCGCAAGGAGACGGTCTACAAGGCGAGTCCATGCGTCGGGGCGTTTGTCGTTGATGAAGTCGTTAGTTTCTTCGGGCGTCGGAAGGAGGCCGGTGAGATCGAGAGAGAGTCGTCTTATGAGAGTGGCTCGATCGGCGGTGGGTGAGGGCTTGATGCCAAGACGTGCAAGGGAAGCGTTGATAAAGTAGTCGATCGGATGGTCTTCCCAAGAGGTAGGTGGGGTGCCCTTGGCGAGAGGTTCGAAGGACCAGTGGCCTTGGTAGGGAGCCCCTTGTTTAATCCAGCGACGAAAGAGAGCGACTTCTTCTTGGGTGAGACTTTCTTTTTTGGCATGTGGCGGAGGCATTGCTTCATCACCAGTGGCTTCCGCGATGCGGTAGATTAATTCGCTATCATCTGGTTTGCCCGGAACGATCGCGAAGAATCCGTCGTGGTCTTCAATCGCGCCCTCTCGGGTATCGAGACGAAGGTCGGCCTCGCGTGTTTTTTCGTCGGGGCCGTGACAGAAGAAGCATTTGTTTGAAAGGATGGGCCTAATGTCGCGGTTGAAGACCACTTCCTGTGAAAAAGTGACTGAGATCAGTGCGATGGTGAGAATAAGAGAAAGGCGCTCCATTTACAGAGATCTTTATAACGCGGATCGGTGCCGAGGCAATCAGCAAGCATCCAAGTTGATTGGCTTTGGTTCTCGTTAACGGACAGAAAATCGCCTGGAATTCGGCAGTTTTTTGAGAAGCCAATTTTTTATGGGCAGATTCTGAGGAATCTTATAAAAAGAGTGTTTCGTTCGAATATTTGGTAGGGTATCTTACTGGCCGCCCAATGAAATTTAACATAAGCTCTTGTCTTATCGCAGTTGCTGCCTTTGCTGCAGGGATCGCGGTTGACCGCGTTGTATTTTCTCCTGTGGAGGATACGGCCGCGGCGGAAGGTGCGCGAGTCAGAAACAAAGAGTCCAGCAGCTTGTCTTCGAGAGGATCAAGAAGCCGGGCCATTTCTTCTCAGTCTGGTCGAAGTGATTCTGATCGACAGCTCCAAGAGTCAAGAGAAGAGGGAGCTGATGGAGTATTGGAATCTTTTCGAGATGCGATGGAAAAGCTCCAAGATGGTGGGAGCATGGATGCAAAGACCGCGAGTCAACTTTTACAATCATTTCCGGCTGGTCGAGATCGCCGACACATGCTGGAGCATCTCGCAAATGTCTGGGGTCGCCGGAATGGTCAGGCAGCGATTGAATGGGCCGAAAGTTTGGATGGAAGTGATCGTCGGCGAGCTTTACATAGCGCTTTGCATGGCTGGTCGGAAGAGGATCCTGCGGGTGCTGCTCAATATGTAGCCGAGCTCCCGACCTCGGAGCAAAATTTACATTTAGTGCATGAGATGGCCCATCGTTGGGCTGAGAGCGACCGAACTGCGGCGATGGAATGGGGAGCGTCTCAAGAGGATGCCGCGATACGCAGCCGGGCGATGGGTGGGGTCGTAAGTTCATGGGCCGAGACAGATCCCTCAGCCGCCGCTAATTTCGCTTCGACAATAGACAACCTCTTCGTGAAGCATCAAGCCCTTGAGATTGCGGCTCGTCGTTGGGCAAGCCAAGACACGGCTTCTGCGATGGAATGGGCGCAAGGGTTGGTAGGTGAAGATCGTCACCGAGCCACTCGATCAATCTTACGTGGAGTGGCTGAAAATACTCCGGGAAAAGCAGCTGCGATCTACGGTGAACTTACGGCAGGCCTCTCGCCCCAGTTGCGGGCAACAAACGAACACCGACGGATGGCGCAAGAAATCGCTTCGGCGTGGTCCGCGGCTAGTCCTCAAGAAGCTGCTGACTGGGCAATGGGTCTTCCGGAGCCTGGGGAGGTGCGTCGCGCTGCGGTTGGAGAGGTGGCTGAGCGTTGGCTGCGGATTGATAGCATGGCTGCCGGCGAGTGGATCCTAGAGCTTCCGGAAGGAAGGGTTCGTGATGCGGCGGCGGAACGGGTGGTTGAAACGATGCTTCCTGCCGACCCCGCGGCAGCGTTCGACTGGGCAAACAGTCTCAGTGATGATGGACATAGGACCGGGATGATGCGGGAGGTGCTTCATCGTTGGAGCTCACGCGACTTTGCCTCCGCGAATGCCGCACTTCAAAGCGCAGAGATTTCGCCTGAGCAACGCCGCGAGCTCAACCAAGTCTTTGGAAGAAATGAAGACCCGGGTCCAGCTGAAGATCCGGGAGAGCAGTCTGAGTAACTTCATAGGAGATCGGTGGCGGATTCTTCCTCGATTGAGAATTGAATGGGAATGGTGAGTGGAGCCCCAGAGGAATCTAATTCTCGTCGTTAAAGCTCTGGCGATGGACGGTGGTTTCTCCGTCGGCCTGATAAATTAAAAGAATGGCATCTTCGCTGGCGACTTCATCAAAGAGGTCCATCATGAACTCCTCCTGACCGGGCCAAGGGTAGACAAAGAAGAGATCGACTTCGCCAGGGTCAAGACCATCGTAGAGCGGAGTAGTGTCGATGATTGCTCCACCAGAAGTGGTGGCCTGTGGAGGAAGAAGGTCCTTGCCGCCGATGCCTTCACATTCTTCATAACCTTCAGGAAGGTAACTGGTGCAAAGGTATTCGGCGGGGATGGAGAGGTCTTGAGCTAGTTCGGTGGAGAGCTTTACAAGGCCATCTTCGATTTCGATTCCGTAGGCTTTAAAACCTAGGAGGGAGGCCATGCAGGTTGCGATCCCAAACCCGGAGCCCCATTCGCAGAAAACGTCACCGCGAAGGATTCCAGATTCTTTGAGAGTGGCGATGGCCGCAAAGACTTTTTCAGGATTACTGGGAAGGTAACGCGGGTAGCGCCGGTCCAGTCCGGCCTCGAAAAAGGCGTCACAGCGTTGCTCGGCCTCGGCAAGCATTGCGGTAACTTCATCCGGTATCTCGCAGGGCCGCGAGATCACATTAAGTTGTTCGAGAGACACAGTAGCGGGTTATCTTCTTTAGTGTTTCGGCAAGAATTGCACGGCATCAGCGATGACGTATTTCCCTTCGGTTCCTTCGTTTGAAATAATGACTGATCCGTTTTTTCCTTTCTTGAATTCGAAAGTTCCCAGGGATCTAAAGAGTTTTCCATGCTTGGGGACATCCTGTTGATTAATCCGAACGATGGATTTTCCGTTCGCGTGAACGATCGTGACGGGTGTAACGGTCGAGCGTCTTGAATTGTAGCAATGGGAGAGACGGACTTCGTATTTCCCAGATCGTGGGAGATCAGGAATGAAGGTCGCGGATTTTTTCCCTTTGTCCGATTTTTGGTCATGAAGGTATCCGATGCCAACATAGGGTGGGGTGTGGGTTGAATATTGCCATGTTCCCTTGAGAATGGCGTTGGTCTCATCAAGGACAATTCCTGGGAGAGTATCTGGGTTGGGGATGATGAATTTCAGGTTGGCCTTGATGTCGACTTCACCTGGCGCATGAGTGTTGGGAGTTGCATCGGGATGAGGTTCGATGGAAAAGACGCAACCTCCTCCAAGAGAGAACAGCATCGGGAGGAAGAACCTTGGCATGTCGATGAGACTAGCTAGAGCGTTGTAACAGGGCGATGTCATTTCACTTTGTTTTTAAACTTTTGTGTCCGAGGTCTCAAATGGTGAGAATTTTGAGTTTCTATTTTCAAATTTTGAGTTTCTATTTTTGTAATCAATTATGATGCGCCGTCTTTTCACTTCCCACATCTTGGCATTCGGGGCTCTTTTTTCGTGGTCTTTTCTATTTGCGGTGGAGATCACTCCCGAAAGGATGGGAAAGGAGGCCGCAAATCTTGATATTCTCATCAGTTCCGTCCTTGAAAAATCCGGAAAGACCAAGCCGGCTCCGATTGATGACTTCAACTTTTTACGCCGCGCTTCCTTGGTGGCCATCGGGCGGATCCCTACTTTAGCTGAGATCAAGGAGTTTGCTAACGATCCGGCTGCGAACAAACGCAGCCGCTTGGTTGATCGGCTTTATCGTTCGAAGGGTTATCAAAGCCACATGAATAATTGGTTCCATGATCATCTCAGGCTCAACGAAGTAAAAT
This sequence comes from uncultured Verrucomicrobiales bacterium, assembly GCA_949373085.1. Classification (GTDB taxonomy): domain Bacteria; phylum Verrucomicrobiota; class Verrucomicrobiia; order Verrucomicrobiales; family Akkermansiaceae; genus SW10. The sequence goes on along the minus strand of CASICJ010000016.1, from coordinate 21,081 downwards.
TACAGGGAGGATATTTTAGTTCCAACACTCCGCTTATTAATTGGACGCGGCAGTCCGTTCGCGAAAACAAAAGCTGGAAAGCGATGACCGTCGAGTTGCTATCGAGCCGTGGCAATGGCTGGACCGGTTCTGGGGCCTCCCATTACTACACCCGGGATATTGGTATGCCGCTAGATAACTCTGCCAATACCATGCGGGCTTTTTTGGGGGTTCGTATGGAGTGTGCCCAGTGCCACGATGACCCGGGTTCGAGTTGGGAACGAATTGACTTTTTCAATCTCGCTGCCTTCACCCACGGAAAAAGCAATTATGGGCGCCTCGATTTTTTAAGAGGTAGGCGTTTGTTTGTTAAAATGTCGTCGGATAAAAAGTTCAATGCACCGGGTCTTCACCACTTGCACTTCTTTAGCGATGCGATTGGCCAGTATGCCGCTAGTGGGATCGAGCCCGGTAAGGGGACAGGGCGGATGAAGCTCCCTGATGATTACCAATACGAAGATGGTGATCCGGGCGAGATGGTAGAGGGCCGAACTCCCTTTGGCGGGAAGGTGCGCCTTGAATCAAAAAAGACAAACCCGGATAGCCTTGATCGATTTGCGGCCTGGGTGGTGGGCGAGGAAAACCCGACCTTTGGTGGTTCCATCGCGGCGAGAATGTGGCTGCGGGTGATGGGTGCCAAATTGCACAAGAAGGACAACGAAGAGTTCCTGAATCCAAAAGATTCTGTCACCGGTGCTCTCAGTGGTGCGTTGATGAAGCTCATCAAGGACTACGACTACGATCTTCGCGCCTTCCAACAGACTCTCATGTTGACTAAGGCCTTTGCTGTAAAGTCCGCTCCGGATGCCGAGGCTTCCTTTCATGGCTTACAAGGCCGGCCTATCGAGAGGATGAGCGCCGAGCAGATTTGGGACTCCTTGATCACACTCGTTCTCGAAGACCCAGAATCGCCGCAGCGGCTGGAAGACATGGAGCACCTTTTCATTCACGGTCGTTACATTGGCCGCCTCGAGGACATCATCGGAAAGGTTCATTCCTTTAAGACGATCAAGGACTATCAGGAATGGGTCATCATGAAGTATAAGGAAGCGCGCGATGGGACCGGTCCCAAAGCACCCGCACCACGACCACCGACTTACATCGCGGGTCACGGTCGCCTGATGACTTCGGCAATTCGGGGAATGGCTCGTGCCTCGGAGCTTCCCAGCCCGGCGTTGCCCAACCATTTCCTCCGGAAGTTCGGCCAATCCGATCGCATTAGTATCGATGGTGCGACCAATGAAGGAAGTCTAAGTCAGACGCTCCAGATGCTCAACGGAGTAACTCAAACCATGATCGCAACCAAGGACGATACCGCGATTCGTAAGATTTTTGAGGTCCCTGGTTCGTTCGACGAAAAGGGAGTCTTGCTCTTCCAATCTATCCTCACCCGGATGCCCACCGAGCAGGAACGCACGATGTGCAACAAGGAATTGGTCGATCGCGAGGGCCAGGGGTTAGCCAACATCGTTTCCGCTCTCGTCTGCACTCCTGAATTTCTCTTCATCTACTAATGAACGCCTCTTCTCAAAACCTGAGCGACGAATTCTCCCGTCGCGAATTCCTCCGAGATGCCTCCCAAAAATTCCTCGGGGTCAGCCTTGCCCCCATGCTAGGAGGGAGCCTTGCTTCCCAAGCTCTCGGCGAGAAAGTTTCCGCGAAAAGATCGAAGCCTGCGACCCATGTTATTTTTCTCAACATGGCTGGTGGGATGAGCCACATTGATACCTTTGATCTGAAACCCGGTCAGGATGTCCAAGGCCCGGTCAAAGGGATTCCGACAACGGTCGATGGTCTTCAGATTGCCAATTACCTTCCTGAAACGGCGAAGGTCATGAAGGAGGTTTGCACCATTCACTCGATGCAGTCGAAGCAAGGTGATCACGAACAAGCCAGCTACCTTCTTCATAAGGGTTACAACCAACTCGGCACAATTGTTCATCCCGCGCTTGGCAGTTGGGTTAACCGGTTGAAGGGTACTGATAATGATACGCTTCCCGGATACATTGCGGTTAACAGTCCGGCCAACATGATCGGTGCGGGTTGGATGGGAGCCAGGTTTGCTCCAGCAGTTGTGACGAATCCCGAAAAGGGATTGGAAGGGACGAGCAGGCATCCTTCTGTGAGCGAGGAGGATTTTGAGCGTCGACTTAGTCTTACTGATGCTGTCAATAAGCGCTTTCATCTTGAGAATCCCTCGCCCAACGCCAAAAATTTTGGAACGCTTTTCGATGAAGCGGTGCGTGTCATGAAGAGCGAGGATCTTGCCGCTTTCGATCTCACCAAAGAGAGCCCGACGATCCGAAATCAATATGGTCGCCATTCTTTTGGACAGGGTTGCCTTCTCGCCCGCCGACTTGTGGAACATGGCGTGCGTTTTATCGAGGTTACCCTCGGTGATTGGGACACCCACTATGACAACTTCACCGGAGTGCAAGCTCGCTGCCAGTTACTAGATTCAGCTTATAGTTCACTGATCACTGACCTCAGGGCGCGCGGTTTGCTCGAATCCACTTTGGTCGTGCTAAGCTCTGAATTTGGGCGCACTCCTGAGATCCAAAAACAGCATCGTAACGGTCGCAGTCATCACCCTGGAGCCTTCACCAGCCTCCTCGCTGGCGGTGGAGTGAAAGGTGGCATTACCTACGGTAAGACTGACAAGGAGGCTCGGAAAGTGATCGAGAATCCGGTCACCTTCCACGACCTAAATTCAACCATCGCATATAGTCTTGGGCTTGATCATGCTAAAGTCATCGAGTCCCCGAGCGAGCGACCTTTCCGCATGGCTGGCCCTGACAAAGAAGATGCTGGTCCGATCACCGAGATTTTTGGGTAGAATAACGGCTTCCATTCCCTGTCGGCAATTTCACGGAAGGTTTCAGTGAAAATGAATCTCCAGCTTGGGTGCCCAGAAATTTCAGGGGATTCAGGTGCTTCTAGCGGATGAATTGCACCCAAATATGGCCCCTTGTAAGATCTCGTATCGCTCGGACGTTAAGCATAATCTCAGACACTTCCTCCCCCCCCCCTCCCCGATGCTCTTCAAGTTTCGCCTTCAAATTCTCGCTGTCTTTTTCGTCAGTGGGGTTTCGGCGGCGGAAGTCGGGCTCGATTTCTTCGAGGCCAAGATCCGTCCGGTTTTGGTGGATAAGTGTTACGGATGTCACTCCGTGGAGGCGGCCAATCGAGGCAAGCTAAAGGGAGGATTATTTCTGGATACTAAGAAGGGGATCCAAAAAGGTGGGGATACGGGTCCGGCGGTTATTCCAGGGAATGTTTCTGAGAGTCTAATCTTGAAAGCGCTGCGGCAGGAAGAATTGGAGATGCCTCCAAAGGGGAAGCTTTCTGATGGGATCATCTCCGACTTTTCCCAATGGATCGAGGGGGGGGCTATTGATCCGCGGGAACAAGCCGACAGTAAGCTCAAGAGCACTAAAATTGATGCGTCTAGCCACTGGGCCTTTAAGGCGCCAAAAGAGCCGAAGCTGCCCGAATTGAAGAATTCCAAATGGGGTCGATCTGAGCTTGATGGTTTCATACTGCGCCAACTAGAAAAACAAAACTTAAGCCCGGTGCCTGCCGCTTCATCTCGGGTGTTGGTGCGGAGAATTTACTTTGATCTACTGGGGCTTCCTCCAACTCCCGGTCAGGTCGACGAGTTTCTTAAGAACTCTGCAAAGGATCAGGAAAGTGCGATTGCAAATCTCGTTGATACACTTTTGAAGTCTCCCCATTACGGTGAACGTTGGGGGCGTCATTGGCTCGATGTGGCGCGTTATGCTGAGGACCAGGCTCACACTTTTGGAGTTAAGAAGCGGACGAACGCCCATCAATACCGCGACTGGGTCATCAAAATGTTCAATGAAGATCTTCCATTCGATAAGTTCATCAAATTCCAATTGGCAGGTGATTTAATGGAAGAGGAAACGGAAGATCGTTTTCGTCAGTTTGCTGGACTTGGTTTCCTGGGTCTCGGAGCACAGTATTATAAAAACTCCGACAAGGCACAAGCTGAGGCGGATGAGCTCGACGACACCATCGATACAGTAACTCGCGGATTCCTTGGCCTGACCGTATCGTGTGCTCGATGCCACGATCATAAATTCGATCCCATTCCAACCCGAGATTATTATGCTTTGGCCGGAGTCTTTAACGGGCGAAGGTATTCTGAGATTCCATTGGCCGGAGAGGAAGAGGTGAAGGCTTATAATGATGAGCAGCGGGCCATTAAAGATCTTGAATCAAAACATCGTAGCTATCTTAAAGGGATTGGTAAACAAGAGGGCCAGAAGAAGCTTGGCCAAGTGGGCCGATACCTGCAAGAAGGTTGGCGACTGGTGACCTTGAAATCGCAAGGGGTCAAGATTTCGGACGACGAGTTCGCGGAGCAAGCGGGTCTACATCGCCATTATACGAAGCGATTCCGAGAAATGCTGGAGAAGGGTCGCAAGAATGACCTGATGAAGCGTTTGCCTGAATTAAAAGGGTGGCATGAGGTAGACGCGAATTTCAAAGAGAAGCCCACTTACGATAGCCTCAAGGTTCCTGAAAAAATTGTTGAGTTGGCAAACCAATTCCAAAATTTGGTAGATCGTGCTGAAGAAGCCTTTACGCGGATTGAGACTGAGAAAGCAGAGGAGTTGGCCAAAGCTCGTAATTTGGAAGACCGGTTGAACAAGGTCATTGGGAAGATGGAGAATGATCAGAAGCGCCTTCTTAAAAATATCTGGTATGACGGGCACGCTCCCCTCTATGCCGCTGAAAATGACGCTTATGCGAGGCTTTTGAATGAGGAGCAAAAAGCGGAAGCAGATCGAAAGAAGACCGAATTTGAGTCTCTTCGTAAAAAGGCCAAGCCAAAGTATCCCTTAGCCCATGGGGTTCAGGGAGGAGGTAAAGCGATGCAGGTCTATATCCGTGGTAATCCGGCAAGCAAAGGAGAATGGGTTGCCCGGGGGACTCTTGAGATTTTAGAAAATGAACCACGACCGACTGATCCCGAGGCGGCCAAGAATCATCCTTTTTCACGTCTTGACCTTGCTGAGGCTATCGCTTCTCCGCAGAATCCTCTCACTGCCCGCGTGATTGTAAACCGCGTTTGGCAATGGCACTTCGGGAAAGGGCTGGTGACGACTTCAAGTAACTTTGGTCTTTTGGGTGAATCCCCGACCCATCCGGAACTACTCGATTGGTTGACCGTCAATTTCATTGAGAACGGATGGTCGCTTAAGTGGCTGCATCGCCAGATTCTCAACTCGGCGACCTATCAACTTTCCAGCGAGCGGAGTTCTGAAAACGAGGAGCTCGATGGCGATAATCGCTTCCGTTGGCGGTTTGAGCGTAGACGTCTTGAGGTTGAGGCTTGGCGGGATGCCCTACTGACGATCTCTGGAAATTTAGATCCAGCGATGGGTGGCCCGACTATTGAACTCACGAAAAATAAAACCCGCCGGACGGTATACGCGAGCATCAGTCGTCACCAACTCGATGGAATGTTGAGGATTTTTGATTTTCCTGATGCAAATGTTTCTGCCGCTTCTCGGACAGAGACGACTGTTCCTCAGCAACAACTCTTCGTTCTCAATAGTGACTTCATGATTGATCAGGCTAAGGCTTTTGCCAAGCGGGTGACTGATGAGCATGATGGAATTCCAGAGCAAGTGGAATTCGCTTATCGCCTTGCCTTTGGGCGTTCGTCCTCGGAAGCGGAATCAGAAGTTGCGCAGGCCTATCTTACAATCGGAAAAGAAAAGGACGACAAACTCTCTCGTTTGGAGCAGTATTGTCAGGCGTTGCTTGCTAGCAACGAGTTGATGTATCTCGATTAATATGCAAGACGGAACCTTTGATCAATCAACAATGAATCGCCGTGACATGTTGCGGCGCGCTGGAGGAGGATTCGCGTCGCTCGGGCTTGCTGGAGTTCTTGCGGACCAAGGCTTACTGGCCGCGGAAAGCCCGCTCATTCCAAAGTCGCCGCATATTGAACCCAAGGCCAAGCGCATCATTCATCTCTTCATGAATGGTGGCCCTTCTCAGGTTGATACCTTTGACCCTAAGCCGGCTCTCGAGAAATATCATGGGCAGCGCCCGCCGGGAGCTGAACGTAAAACAGAAAGACAAACCGGAGGACTTTTCAAATCTCCTTTTAAGTTCAAGCAGTCGGGGCAGTCTGGGATTCCGGTTAGCGAAATTTTCCCTGAGGTCGCTAAGTGTATCGATGATATCTGCGTGATTCGATCGATGCATACTGATGTACCCAATCACGAGCCTTCACTGCTCATGATGAACTCGGGGATCACTCAACCAATTCGTCCCAGCATGGGATCGTGGCTTAGCTATGGCTTGGGTACCGAAAATCAAAACCTCCCCGGTTTCGTGGTTTTGTGCCCGGGCAAACCCGTGGTGGGGCCACAACTTTGGAGCAACGGCTTTCTTCCCGGGATCCATCAGGGTTGCCATATTGGCAAGCTCGATCCCAAGAAGATCGTCGATCACATCAGTAATAAGCACCTGACTCCACGAACCCAGCGTCAACAGCTTGATCTGATTAACCGGCTCAATGGCCTCCATTCAGATCAGCGCGCCGGAGATGACAAGCTGGAATCACGGATCCAGTCGCTCGAAGTGGCCTTCAGGATGCAGACCGAAGCTCCAGAGGCTTTTGATGTGAGCAAGGAAACCAAAGCGACTCGTGAGCTCTATGGAAAAGGGCAGTTTGCCGATTCCTGTCTCGCGGCCCGCCGTCTCGTCGAGCGTGGTGTTCGCATGGTACAGGTTTATTTTGGTGGCGGGCAACCTTGGGATGACCATAGTAATATCGAAAATGGACACCGATCTAAGGGACAGCAAAGTGATCAGGCTATTGCCGGCTTACTCCGTGATTTGAAATCACGGGGCCTCCTTGAAGACACTTTGGTTTTATGGGGAGGTGAGTTCGGTCGCACCCCGGTGTCTGAAGGTGGAAGTGGTCGTGACCATAATCACCATGGATTTACCGTTTGGCTCGCCGGCGGAGGAGTCAAGGGCGGCATGACCTACGGTTCGACCGACGAATTCGGTTTTGCGGCAATGGAAAACAAGGTCCATGTTCACGATCTCCACGCGACTATCCTCCATCTCATGGGTCTCGATCACGAAAATTTGACCTACCGATACTCAGGTCGGGATTTCCGCCTCACTGATGTCCACGGACATGTTGTACGCGATATCCTAGCGTGACATGCTGTTGCTGGAATTTTGTTTGCGATGCGGTTTCATTAACCAGCCTGCGCGGTCGGAACAGTGATCATATTTGCGGGCTTATAGTGGTTTTTTTGGGTAATTGGGCGGAACAACCTTGTAATCCGAATTCGGTTTCAATGGTTAGGAAATGAGGTGTTTTGGCCCGACCTTGACCTTTTGGGTCCTCATGCCTAGCGTCCCGCCCTAATTTCTAGCGCTATGAGCACTCCTGAAGGAAAATCCTATAAAGACACCCTGTTTCTGCCCAAAACAGATTTCCCTATGAAGGGTAATCTGACCGTGCGGGAACCGGCGCGCCTCGAAAAATGGAACTCCGAAGATCTTTACGCGCGAATTATCGCCAAGAAGAAGGCTGAGAATGCTCCGCGTTTCATTCTTCACGATGGTCCTCCATTTGCAAATGGGGACGTTCATATGGGGACGGGCTTAAACAAGGTGCTTAAGGACTTTGTGGTGAAATCAAAGTCCATGGCGGGGTTTGAAGCACCTTATATCCCTGGTTGGGACTGCCACGGACTGCCGATCGAGTTTAAGGTGATGCAGGATGAGGATGCTCGCGACATCGAGCCTGCTGAAATCCGTCGTCGCTGTGAAACCTTCGCCCGCGGCTGGATCGATACCCAGCGTGAGTCTTTCAAGCGCCTCGGGGTTTTTGGTGATTGGAATAATCCTTACCTCACCCTTGATCCAGGCTACGAAGCCAACATTCTCAGGACCTTTGCCGCCCTAATTGAGAAGGGCTGCATTTATCAGTCAAAGAAGCCAGTCCAGTGGTCTTTCGGGGCTAAGACAGCGCTTGCTGAGGCCGAGGTTGAGTATCAGGTCAAGAGATCGACTGCGGTTTTCGTGAAATTTGATCTTCCATCGCACGACGCTTTACCTGCCGGGAGCTCGATCGCAATCTGGACTACGACCCCTTGGACGCTTCCAGCGAACCTCGGAATCGCGGTGCACGAGCGTTTTACCTACACCATCGGAAAGTATTCGAATGGTGAAACAATTATTGTTGTTCGTGATCTCCTTGTTGATTTTCAGGAAAAGACTGGCCTGACTCTAGAAGAGGAATTGGGTGAAATTAAAGGAGTAGAGCTTGAAGGAGTTGAAGCACAGCATCCCTTCCTTGAGCGCACTTCTAAAGTGATTCTTGCCCCTTTCGTTACCACCGAATCTGGAACAGGTGCGGTTCACATCGCTCCCGGCCACGGCGCTGACGATTACTCGATCGGGCAGCAAAATGGTTTAGCTGTTCTTAGCCCGGTTGATGACGATGGTCTCTTCACTGAGGAATGCGGCCTATCTGAGTTGATTGGGACCCATGTCTTCAAAGGGAATGCTCGTATTGTTGAGATTCTGACTGAAAAAGGAGCGCTCCTTGGCGAAGAAACCTACGAGCACAGCTACCCGCACTGCTGGCGCTCAAAGACGCCCATTATCTTTCGCGCGGTAGAGCAGTTCTTCATCTCGATGGAGGGGCTTCGCGAAAAAGCTCTGAGTGAGATTGATGATGTTGAGTGGCTTCCAAGTTGGGGTCGTAATCGTATTCATGGAACCGTCGAGGCCCGCCCCGACTGGTGTATTTCCCGTCAGAGAACTTGGGGTGTTCCGCTTCCCGTTTTCTTCAAGGAAGATGGTGAACCCATCGTCTCGGCTGATCTTGCTAAGAAAGTTGCTGATCTCGTTGAGAAGGAAGGTACTAATGTCTGGTTCGAAAAGTCTGATGCCGAATGGGCCGATTTTCTCGACCTGCCTGCTGGGTCCACAAAATGCCGAGATACTCTAGACGTTTGGATTGATTCGGGTTCGTCTCATGTTGCTGTTCTTGAGGCCCATCCTGAATTGAATGTGCCGGCTGACCTCTACCTCGAAGCGACTGATCAGCACCGTGGTTGGTTTCAAAGCTCGCTGATGTTGAGTGTTGGAGTTCGAGATAAAGCACCTTACAAAACGGTGATGACCCACGGTTTTGTTGTGGATACCGAAACTGGTAAGAAGACCTCGAAATCGGATGCCAAGAAGAAAGGGAAACCAACAGATGCGGCTCACTTCTATGGGAAATATGGTGCTGATATCCTTCGCCTCTGGGTGAGTTCGGTGGATTGGCAAAAAGAGGTTCCCTTCAGCGAGAAGCTCTTTCAGCAAGTTGGAGAACCTTATCGTCGACTTCGTAACACCTTTAAGATTCTTCTTGGTAACATGCGGGATGAGAAGGTAGATGAACCAACATCACTCCCGTTGATTGATCAGTGGATCATGGAGCGTTTACAGGTTATCATTGCTGAAGTGCGAGATGCTTATGAGAAGTATGACTTCCGAAAAGTTTTCACGCTGATTAATCAATTTGCAGCGAGTGATCTCAGTGCCAACTACATTGATATTACTAAGGATCGCCTCTATTGCGATACCAAGGAAAGTGAGCAACGCAAAGCGAGCGTTTGGGTGATGGGCCAGCTTTTCGATGCTCTCGTGAAACTTCTCGCGCCGGTTCTTGCATACACCAGCGAGGAAGCCTGGGAGCACGCGGGTCGTGAAGGGAGCATCCATGAACAGGATTTCCCAAAGGTAAATCCCAAGTATGCTACTACCGAGGCGATAGAGCTTATTGATAAATTTCTTGAGATCAAAACTGTCATGCAGGCCGCGATCGAAGAAAAGGTTCAGGCTAAAGAGTTTAAAAAGAATAACGAAGCCAGCGTCACTCTCACTGTCCCTCCGAGCAATACCTGCCTTGAACTGCTCAAGGATCACCAATTCGCTAGCGAATTCTTCATTGTGAGCGAACTTAAGGTTGAAGAGGGTGAAGTTTTATCTGCGGTTGCCGAAGCAACTTCATATCCGATGTGTCCTCGTTGCAGAAAATATGAGCCTCCTGTCAATGACGAGGGTCTTTGTCAGCGTTGTGCGGATGCGGTCTCTTAGAATTTCCCCCAACGGCAATCGTGATTACGGGAGGGTGATTTTCAGCCGAAAGAAGCGATTTGGCTCAGAGAGTGGAAGGGTTACCGAAGCTTCATGTCCTGTGGCAAGAATCGAGTCCGCTGCGGTTGTCGGGAAGCTGAGAAGATCCGTGCCACTTTCGACTTTGTATTGATATCCCGGGACAGTCTGGAACCAAAATATTCCATCGTTATTCAAAACGATAAGAGGTTGGTTCAAGATATCTCCATTCCAGTATTTTTTAGCGTGCTTGTAAGCAGCTTGTCCGATTTTTTGACCCATGACCCGTCCCGGGCCATCATCGGGTGAAACGTGGATACCGCCGTAGATCCGCGATTCGCCTGCTTCATCTGCAGCGTCGTAGTAGGTGGCCCATTGAAGGGTAACGTCTTCAGTAGGACCCGCCTCAAATTTGAGATAACCGGCGGGGATCGTGTGGGAAAATAGTCCGCCCGGAAAAAAAGATGATCCGGTAAAGAGAGTCATTACTTCGGCGGCAGCTCGGCTGAATCCCGAATGTCCTGAGACATATCCGGCGAATGCTGGAGTGACAAAGAATTCGCGTTGATAGGGAAGCCAGTCTTGGCCCAAAATCCATTCTCGTCCTCCCGCCTCTGTTTCAGGATCGTCCGGCTCTCCTGGCCAGCAGTTAACAGCAATACTGCCAATGTAGAAGGCAAGATGACTGTGGTAGGTTTGGGCGGTTGAAGAGGTGATTTCTTCGATTAGCCCGGGAACAAGAGGCAATTTGCCAATGCGAGCAAGGTAGCGGATAGCCGAAATGGGGCGGACGTAATCGTAGTGCTCCTTCACGCCCCAGATGGCGACTGCGGTATTATGGAGAGCAGAATTCAGAGCAAAGTAGAGTTTGAGCTCCCATTCGAGAGTTTCTAATACTGGGCCTTTACGGGCGATTTTTAAATCCAGAGAAGGATTCGCGATTATCATATCCGTGACTTCGTTGGCTAGGACATTCCAGTGCCCCGGAGGGGTTTCCGACTCTGGTCCATCGGCCCAAAATTCTGCGGCACAGCGTCCGAAATCAGCGTGAAGGACTTCATTGCTAGGATAAGGAAGCCCCGTTTCGGGATTGACTGGATGTCCGGTCCCATCGTTTGTCCCAAGAGGATTATTTCCTCGTGCTGATGGTGAGAGGTTGATGGTAGTGGAATTGGAGGGATCAAGGAGTGCCGAGTATTCCAGAACTTCAACTGCATTATTTTTGTAATCAAGGTCGCCGCTTCCTCCCAATTTTGGTGGAGCGCCTGGATCGAAGTAAAGACCGTCGGAATTTTGGTCGGAGGAAAATAAACCAAAGGCCTTCACGCTTCGCCAGTGTGGGCTGACAAATCGTTGAATTTTTGAAGCAATTTGACCATTCTGGGTGAAGGCAACGCTGAAGGCTAGAGGCTGCCATCGATTCAGATCAGACCAACCGTTGGGAAAGAAGGAAGCAGTGTCATTTGTCTCCAAAATGAGCGGTGAATTTACTGGGATGTAGTTCGTGTCATCGCGGTAGCCGGCAAGTGTACTTTCATTGGCCCCGTCTTCCTTTCCATGACTGATGATCGCGGCTGCAATCTTGTTTCCGATGGCTGAGGGAGAAGTTCCAGTCGTTGAAGTCTCTGCTTTATCATATCCGAGGTTGCTCAAGCGGAGATCTAGGGCAGCTAGAGTGATGGAGGAATTTGTTGAGAAGGTGTAGCGGTATTTGAGAACTCGGTAGGCTGCGTAGCTGATCGCTTCATGCCGAGCCATTTCTACCGTGTATCCGTCGGGAATTATGGCGCGGTCGTTATGAAGATAACCTATCGCTTTATCGTCGTAAGCAGCCCAGGCGTCCCACATCGCCACGGAAAGATGAAAGAGATTTCGTGAGTGGATGGTTGGCGCCGGAAAGTCGATACGAATAGCCGCTAGGGCTTCCTCGTTCCACTGCCGAGCAACGCTTTTCGCGCGTGCAACGGATGAGAATCCCAAAGAGCTAAGAAGAAATATTATGGTTCTTCTGCCAAGTAATCCCAACCATCGTATGAGCACAACTTAACCATAAAGCTTTTATTTTACTGGGCAAACCAGAACTTGTACTGGGACGTAAAATAAGCTGATTTGACATTACTTCCTAAATTTTTTGTTAGGCTAACAGTAAGCCGATAAAAAATTGCCTAAAAATTAGAGATAGTTACTTTTACCAAGTGAAGAGTTTCTTAGAGATCCTGTTTATTATCTTGATGTCCTCGAACTTTGCGTTGAGCGAAGAGAAATGGCCCCAGTTCCGAGGGAGTAAGGGGGTTGCGGCGATTGATAGTGCGACTTTACCTTTGAAGTGGAGCGCTAACGAAAATGTCAGATGGAAGACTGACTTGCCAGGGCCAGGGAGCTCCAGCCCGATCTTTTGGGGCAACAAGCTCTTTGTAACTTGCTATACCGGATATGGGATTGGTGAGAAAGAAGCTGGTAATGCTGATGAGCTGAGCCGCACCCTTTTGTGCCTTGATCGTAAGATTGGGAAGATTCTTTGGAAAGGGGAGGTGCCTTTAGCAAATCCAGAGGATGACTATCGTGGTTATTTGACCGAACATGGATACGCGAGTGCCACCCCGGTGACCGACGGCAAGCATGTTTATGCCTTCTTTGGTAAGTCAGGCGTCCACGCCTTCACGGTTGCTGGTGATAAAGTTTGGAGTGAGCAGGTGGGGGATTCTTCTAGTAATCGCCGATGGGGTTCTGCCGCGAGTCCGATTTTAGTAGGCGATCTGCTTATTGTGAATGCCGCTGATGAGGCCCGAGCGATCATCGCTTTTGATAAGGCAACTGGAGCTGAGAAATGGCGCTATGAAGCGAAACAATTAGAACTAACTTATAACACGCCAACCGTCCACACTCCAAAGTCCGGGAAGATCGAGTTGGTGATCGCAGCACCAAATGAGATATTCGCGCTCGATCCCAAGACTGGCAAGAAGCTGTGGTGGGCAAAGTCTGAAATCCCGGGGAATATTTCACCCTGTGTCATCAGTGAGGGGGAGATTCTTTTTACGACGGGTGGGTATCCGCGGAATGGGTCAATCGCGATCAAAGGTGGTGGTTCCGGCGATATGACTGATAAGATTCTCTGGAAGAGTAAGACTTTCTCATACGTTCCGAGTTCGGTTTGTAAAGATGGTCTCCTCTTTTGGGTGAACGACGAGGCAAGTGTCATTGCGATGGACCTTCTAAAAGGCGAAACTGTAACCAAACGGAGTGTTGCTGCGATCAAGCAACGAAAGAAGTTTAGCTTCTATGCTTCGACTCTACGAGTGGGTGATAGCCTCGTTGCCGTGAGTCGGAGAAATGGCACCTTTATCTTCGAAGCCGGTAGAGAAATGAAATTAATCAGAGTAAATTCCTTAGATGATGATTCGGATTTCAATGGCACTCCGGCTTTGGCAAGCGACGCGATTTACTTGCGCTCAAACAATGCGGTGTATTGCATCTCAAAGTAGTTGAAGATTCCTCTAGAGGTCAGATCTTTGTGTTTAGGCAATGAGAGGTTTGATGAGTTCACCATGGACATCGGTTAGTCGATAGTGGCGGCCTTGAAACTTAAAGGTGAGTTGTTTATGATCAACCCCTAAGAGGTGGAGGATGCTGGCGTGTAGGTCGTGAACGCTGACTGGATCTTTAGTGATGTTGTAAGAATATTCGTCAGTCTCTCCGATCGACTGGCCTGGGTTGATCCCTCCCCCACCGAGCCACATTGAGAAGCAACGTGGATGGTGGTCGCGCCCGAACCCGTTCGGAGTGAGATTTCCTTGACTGTATACGGTTCGGCCAAACTCTCCTCCCCAGACGATGAGGGTGTCGTCAAGGAGTCCGCGTTGTTTGAGATCGGTGAGAAGGGCTGCCGATGCTTGATCGGTTTCCTTACAACGTTGCGTTAATTGCTTGGCGAGCCCGCTGTGAGTATCCCAGCCACGGTGGAAAAGTTGCACGAAGCGGACCCCGCGTTCACTGAGCCGGCGTGCCATGAGAGCGTTGTGAGCGTAGGTGCCAGGCTTACGAGCATCTTCGCCGTAAAGCTTGAAAGTGCTGTCGGGTTCGCTGGAGACGTCGGTAAGTTCGGGTACTGACATCTGCATGCGATAGGCCATCTCATATTGGGCAATCCGAGTTTCGATTTCAGGGTCGTAGAATTCCTGATGATGAATACGATTAAGCGCGCCGATCTGATCGAGGGTTTTACGGCGAAGATCAGTAGAAATACCTTCGGGGTTATTGAGGTAGAGGACTGGATCTTTTCCAGAGCGGAAGCGGACGCCCTGATGTTTTGAAGGAAGGAAACCTGCTCCCCAGAGCCGGTCGTAGAGAGCTTGGCCGGACCGGTTGGAGGTCATGGCCACAAAGGCGGGAAGGTTGGCGTTTTCGCTGCCAAGTCCGTAGGAAAGCCAGGAGCCGATGGAGGGGCGTCCGGCAAGTTGGAATCCAGTCTGAAAAAAGGTGATAGCCGGGTCGTGGTTAATGGCCTCGGTGTGCATGGAGCGGATGACACTGATGTTGTCAGCAACTTTGGAGAGGTGTGGCAGAAGGTCGGAGTTGAGCCACTGGCCGCTTTGCCCAGCTTGCTTAAAATTAAATGTTGATTTGGCGACTGGGAAAGAGGTTTGTCCGGCTGTCATGCCGGTGAGACGTTGGCCATTAAAGACCGATTTAGGGACTTCTTTACCGTGAAATTTCTCGAGCTGTGGCTTGGGGTCGAAGAGGTCCATCTGCGGAGGTCCTCCGCTTTGAAACAAGTAGATGATGCGCTTGGCTTTCCCTGGTAGGGTTCTTGATCTTTCGGCAATGAGCGATTGATTGAGCAAGGAGGCAAGTGCCACTGAACCTAATCCGTGTGAACTCCTTTCAAGAAAATGGCGTCGTGTCATTTCATTCATGGCTATTCCTTGGTGATCACTTCGTCGAGGTTGAGAAGGACATTGGCGAGAGTAGTATGAGCAGCGAGCTCGACAGGGTTGAGGTCTTTGGGGACTGAGGAAGTGCCAATCTTTATCAGAGATGTGGCGGCATCTGGATTGGCTTTGAAGTGAGCAAGATACGTACGAAGACCCTGCGTTAGGATTTCTTTTTCATCAGGCCGAGGGGTTCGCTGGGTTACAAGTTGAAAGGCATGGCTGATGGGGTTTTTGGGTTTTTCGCGGAGGATGCGCTCGGCGAGTTTGCGCGCGGATTCAACAAAGGCGGTTTCATTTAGGAGGGTGAGAGCTTGAAGTGGGGTATTGGTTCTTTTGGTTCCGACCCAGCAGGCCTCGCGGTCGGCGGCGTCGAGCACTGCCATGGATGGTGGATTCACGGTTCTTTTCCAGATGGTGTAGAGGCTTCGGCGGAAAAGGTCTTCACCGGTCGATTGCTTATATTTTTGGCCCATCGACATTTCGATCCAAAGGTTTTTGGGTTGATAGGGGCTAACTGAGGGGCCTCCAACTTTTTCGACGAGGAGTCCGCTGAGGGCGAGAGCTTGGTCACGGATGACGTGGGAAGGGAGTCGTTGTCGGGGACCGCGAGCGAGCAGTCGATTGTGAGGGTCAACCTCAAGGAGTTTGGGGGTGAGGTTGGATTGCTGCCGGTAGGTGGCACTCGTCACAATGAGCTTTTGAAGATGCTTTATGTCCCAGCCCGAACGAATGAATTCGGTGGCGAGCCAGTCGAGGAGTTTGGGGTGGGAGGGTTTTTCGCCCTGAACTCCGAAGTCTTCGGACGTTTTGACAAGGCCGGTCCCGAAGTATTTTTGCCAGTAACGGTTGACGGTGACTCGGGCAGTCAGCGGGTTTTCGGGCGAGGCGATCCAGCGCGCGAGGCCAAGGCGATTACGAGGAAGATTTTTGGAGAGTGGAGGCAGGATATCAGGAACGTCTCGGTGCACTTTTTCACCAAGGGCATGATAGACGCCGCGTTTACGGATGTGTGTTTCCTTGATCGTGAGATTTTCCTTCATAACCATCGTGGTTGGAAACGCTCGAATAAACTGATCCCGTTTGGTTTCAGCAGCGATCAGTTTTCGATGAGCTTCTATGGCAGGGCCTTGCTCGAGGAAAATAGTTTGGGCTTTGGCTTCCGGGTTTCCGGCTAGAGTGAGAATTTCTCGGGGCTTTAATGGTCGGTCGTAGACACGGAGGTCACGGAGGTCACCTTTCAGGTAATCGTCGGGATATCCGCCAAGCCGCAAAGGAGTAGTCTTCTTAGCTGATCCTGTATTGCTGTTGGTGTTGTGCAGGACTTTTAGTCGGGCTTCTCTTCCGTTAACGAAGATGTGCTGGTTGGTAGCACGAAGTTGTCCGTGGAATGTCAGGGTAAGGTGAGTCCACTCATTTGCTGGAATTTTTTCAATAGTTTCGACCTGAGCAACTCCGGCGATCCATCGGGTGATCACACTGAAGCGGAGATGACCATCTTTGAATTGCAAGTTCATCCCGGTACCGCGTGCATTCTTATCGGTTTGATGAGAGATAATGGTCCCTGATTTCACCTCAGAGGGTTTAACCCAGAGGGAAACAGAGTAGCGACCGAGTGGAGTGAAGACTTGGAAGCGGGTGGGAGCATTTTTTTTCTTTGTAAGTGGCACGCTCTTAATATCGATGGATTGAGTACCATCGAAGGAAAGGACTTCGGGAGGATGTTGGTAATTGAGCCCGCGGTTAACTAGACTTTCGGCTTTATCGAAATCCGGTTGCTGATTCGGTAGTGTTTTTGCAATGGCGTCGATTTCTTTTTGAGCGGCCAACACCTTTGCTTCGAGAAGCGCAAGTTGAGCCTGTTGAGGTTTAGTGGGAGCTGGGATGTAGGGTTCCGAGTTCCCTGCTTTAATGGCACGTCCGAATTCGGGGATGTTGTTAAAGAAGGCGAGCATCTCGTAGTAGTTTTTCTGCGAGATTGGGTCGTATTTATGATCGTGGCAGCGGGCGCAGCCCATCGTAAGTCCGAGGAATACGGTGCTTGTGGTATCAACTCGGTCGACCGCATTTTCGAGCAGGAATTCCTCGGGGACGAGGCCGGCCTCTGAATTGTAGCGATGGTTTCGGTTAAAGCCGGTTGCAATTTTTTGATCGAGAGTGGCGTTGGGGAGGAGATCGCCTGCAATTTGTTCGATGGTAAATTCATCGAATGGTTTGTTCTTGTTGTAAGCTTCGATCACCCAGTCGCGCCAACGCCACATGAAACGTGGGCCGTCGAATTGGTATCCATCGGTGTCTGCGAATCGGGCTGCTTCGAGCCAAGGGAGAGCCATTGTTTCTCCATAGCGGGGAGAGGTGAGGAGTCGATCGACGGCGCGTTCGTAAGCACCGCTTTCTTTATCTGAGAGAAAAGATCGGATTTCTTCAAGAGTGGGAGGGAGGCCAGTAAGATCGAGGGTGACGCGGCGGATGATTTTTTTTCGGGAGGCTTCGGAGGATGGTGAAAGGTTTTCTTGATCGAGAGTGTGAAGAATAAAGTGATCGATAGGATTTTCCGGCCACTCTGAGTTAGAGGGTTTCGGCAGCGGAGGTGAAAGTGGCTTTACAAAGGCCCAGTGATTTTCCCACCTAGCTCCTTCCTTGATCCACTTTTGGAGAGTTTGTCTTTCGCTGTCAGTGAGTTGCCGGTGCGCATCTGGGGGAGGCATGATCTCGTCCGGATCCTCGTTTAAGATACGGAAGACCAATTCGCTTTCATCAGGATTACCCGAAGCAATCGCAGGAAAGCCATCACGATTAGCCTTAGCTTCTTTCTCTACGTCTAATCTTAGGTTGGCCTCGCGTGTTTCGGAGTCGGGTCCATGACAAGTGAAGCAAGCGTCCGAGAGAATGGGGAGGACGTCGCGATTAAAACTGATGTTCTGCGCAGTTCCTGAGCTCGCAGAGAAAATCAAGGTTAGGAGGGTTCGAGAGAGTAATGGCACCACTTGATTTACGGTCCTGCTGACTACAGAATTCCACGAAAGATTTATTTTGAAAGCGCGGGCTATTTTCACCAAGAAGAGAGAAGGTTACGTTCAGTTGTAGCGGGGAGTTTTTAAATGGCCATTGTTGTATCGGCTGGAGCTCCTGGGTTTTGACCGGGGGTTACTAGGCGTAGCGAAAGAGGCTAGCAATGAGGCCAATGAGACCTCCACAGACTCCACCCCAGACAACGAGCCAACCCAAGTGAATACGGATCATTTGCTGGATGATTTCTTTGACCATGGTTGGCGTGAGCTCTTCAAGTCGTTTTTCAACGATGGCGCTGACGCGGTCAAGGAGCCCGGAGTGATCGCTCGCTCCTCCGTTTGCAAGGGCTTGAAGTTTTTCCTGAAAGTCATGGGATGAAACGATCTCTTTTACTGAGCTTCTCATTTTTTCAACAAAGTCGGGCTTGATGGGGTCAAGCGCAGCGGCCCCTCCAAACATGGCGAGGGCGCCCCCGAATTTTGAATTCATCACTGCCTTTTTTAGAGCTTCGAAAGTTGGGTCTAAATCAACCGAATCAATCAAGGGTGAGAGGTCGACCCCGGCTTTATCGCCGGGTTGATTTCCTTTGAAGAATCGAGCCACGTTCTCTGTCGTGAAAAACTGCTTCATGATGAGGCGGTGTATGCCTTCTTTGAAATCTTCAAAGCGGGCGGGGATAACACCTGATCCGTAAAAGCCAGGAACCTTTTCAAATAGCATGTGGATGGCTAGCCAGTTTGTGAGGGCTCCTGAGAAAGCGAATAATCCGATATTAAGAAATGGATCACGAAAAGGAGCGGGAAGAAAGTAACCGGTGACCGCAAAGAGAATGGCGACGAGATTAGTGACTAGGCTTTTGTTAAAAAAAGGGAGCTGGCTTAACATCGGTTCAAGAGCATGGTTTGTGGCCCTTTAATACGGGGGGACATTATGTTTCTTCAATAGCGCTTTTTAATTTCTTTGAGACTGGTTATTACTATTTTTGGGGCCGTTGCAATGATTCATACCTAAAATAGGTTTTTGAAGTAGGATGAATAAGCGAATAAATCATTGGGGTTTTCATCAGATGACACGAGATGGTTTTCTGAGAATGAAGTGCTAGCAAACCACTTGTCCTAAGAGCTTCGATATTCCAAGGTCCTTGCTAGCCGATGCTCGATAAAGAAAGTCTCATTAAAATCAAATCTCTTTCGGGTTCGCGGAGAGATCGTCTTCGGTTCGTGCAATTCTTATTCGATCTTTATCATAATTCCCCTTTGTGGGTCCCGCCGTTGATTCGCGATGAACTCAAGTCTCTTGATGCTAGAGTTAATCCTGGATTGGAGAATTGTGAACTCCAACTTTGGTTAGCTATACGCAATGGTAGGTGTGTCGGACGGATCGCAGGAGTGATTAATCGTCGGGATAACGAACTCCGTAACGTGGAGGCGGCGCGATTCTGCCTGTTGGATTTTGAAGATGATCTGGCAGTGGCGAGACTTCTTTTGGAAACTGTCGAGAACTGGGCAGTGGAAAAAGAAATGACCCTTCTTGAAGGGCCTTTTGGGCTAACTACTTTTGAGCGTTCGGCGGTGCTCGTTGATGGTTTTGATCGGCTTCCAACTGTTGTTTCCTCGTATAATTTCCCTTATTATGGGCCGGCCATTGAGTCGTGTGGCTTCGCTAAGGAAGTTGATTATGTTGAGCACCGTTTTAAGCTGCCTCCTGAGCTGAACTCGAAATACCAGCGGGTTGCTCAATATGCTTTGAAGAAAAAAAAGCTTCGTTTGGTTGAAAAGAAATCAGTAAGTGAATTGCGCCCGCTGGGGCGTGAAATTTTCCAGCTGATTAATGCTGCCTATTCGGATCTCTACGAATTCACTCCAATGACAGATGGCGAAATCGATGCTCTAATTAAAAAGTTTTTCAACCTTATCGACCCGCGCTTTGTGAAATTGGTAGTCGATACAGAAGACAAGATCGTGGCCCTAGGGGTGGCTATGCCTTCGTGGTCTGGTTTAATGCAGAAATTACAAGGTAGGATAAGACGTATTTTTCTAGCTTGGTTGGGTGGGCAACTAAAAGGGAGCTGCGATACGCTTGATCTCTATCTAATCGCGGTCACGCCAAAACTTCGTAACGCTGGGTTGAACGCGATTGTTATGCAGGAGATGCACCAGTCTGCCGCCGCGGCTGGTTTCAAATGGGTGGAAACGAACGGCGAACTCGAGACGAATTCACAAGTGCTCTCGCTTTGGAAAGATATCGAGCACGAGACCCACAAGCGCCGCCGAATCTACTCGAAGGCGCTTGCGTCCTGATAATTTTAGTCCGTTGTGAAGGGGGAAGCTGGAAGGCCTTCCTTATTGTAAAGATTGATACCGACAGGGTTAGATTCGTAACCGAAACGGACGTGCTGTGGGTTCTTAACTTCGTCGTGCCAAACCACAACATCTTCGCCGTCGATTTTGGCTTTAGCCCAGTGCCACTTCCCGGCTGTATCTTGAATAGAGAAACGGGCTAATTCTGCGCCCTTGGTTTCTTTCATTGGGTCTAAGCCTTTCTTCTCCCCGGTCGTGAGGCCGGAGCCGACGTAGTCGAAGGAAACTCTGATCGTAGGTCCTTCTTTTTTCATTGATTTGTAGAGTGGTCCGGAGGGAACAAGGTTTTTGTTATAGTCTTTCGCGAGAGCCCAAAGCGCGAGGCGTTTGCCAACGTCCTGTTTGTTCTTAGGGTGAATGTCTTTCGCGTTTCCGATGTCGATGATGACTGCCATTCCTGTTTTAGGAAGTCGTAGCGCGCGGCGTTGTCCTTCACGAACTGGGCCCCAGCCACCACCCTCGGGTTTGTCTCCGGGGTTTTGGAAATTGGCGAGTTGAACCCAGTAAAAGGAAAGGTCTTCGTTATCGAAGGCCGAGCGCCATCCTTTCACGAGGCCCTCCTT
>CASICJ010000015.1 GCA_949373085.1 uncultured Verrucomicrobiales bacterium | reverse complement strand
ATCAGATATCTGAAATGCAAAATGACAAATAAGGAACCACACCGTCTTGGCCAGAATAGCCTAAAAAGCAAAGGACCGCGCAGTCGAAACTGTTCACCAAGAAAAATCTCACGCTAGAACCACTCAGACAAATTTCAGTTAATCCCTTTGAGCTTCAAAATTTAAGCCTGACCAAGAGGTTTGACTCATAGAAGTCATCATTTCTGAAAAAAAGCCGCCCGAGCGCAGGGATCGCACACAGACGGCTTGGCTATTTTAGGGTGTTTTCCTAACCCTATTTTTCAATAATGACGGGACCCTCCGGAATGACTGGAGAGCTCTGTTGTTGAACAGCAGCTAGCCAATCCGACAACAAATGAATCCCAGCGCGAGGGTAGTTATCAGTTTTTTCATTTTTTATAAGAGTGGTTTTTAGTCACGCGCCCGAATCATGGGAGCCTCTGCAAATGGTCGCGCTCCTTGCCGCGCCCGACTTTCAATTCCCGGCTCCTTCCCTTTTTCCGTGAAGAGGGCTAAACCAACAACCCCGACGTTACGAGTTCGTCTATCACGAAGATTAGCATAAGATGAATTCACTGATGAAAAGCGGAAAGTAACCACTTTTTCATGGCCGATTCGAAAACCTTTCACTTCAAGAACTTCACCAGCGCCAATGATGTAACCACGTTTTTTTGTTGATCCAGCCCTTCCATCAATAACATCGAGACCATCTACAGTGAGAACGACTTCCAAGCGAACGTCACTGAGATTTTTAACCCTAAATTTATAGTCCCGACCCTTCTTTCCGATGACAAAACGGGTCCCACGCCACCAATAATTATCCAGCATCGACCAACCGCTATGCAATCCCCATTCCAGCATCCCTCCGGCCGCTTTTTGCAATCCCTCCTCCGCTCGTCCGTCGATCCACCCCCATTTCACGAGCACCATCACTATCATTATAGCGAATCAAAGAAACATATTTTGGCTTAGCCATTGCCCTCTTAAAATCTGTATAATTAACCAGGTGACTTAATTCCTTTACCCCAACCCGTTGCAATGCCAGTGCGTTCTTTTTTGTTACTGCTCTCCTCTGGAGAAACGCCGGTCGTGAGGGGAGAATAAGCCGATGGGACGTTCTCAGCCGCAGGCGGAGGAAGGTCGGCGCTCGGTATTCCAGCCGGAGCAGAACAACTTGAAAGAAACCCCATTAAGAATAGCGCATAGGAGATAACACAAACAGCGACTTTCAACTTCATTGCAGTGCTAGAAAAACAGCAAAACACCTGCGCGTCAACTTAAATGCTGTTTTTTCAACATTATTATTCCTCGGTTGGAATTGACGTATATCTAATAGGCTTCAAAACGATCGATCTCCCTTCACAACCAAAGAAAAGAATCCCGCTACACAGATTAAATTAAAAGCCATCGCACACTCGGAACTTTAAACATCCGATCAGCCCCCGAAAGCTTAGGCTTCTTTGGGATTACCGGAGCAAGTTCCAGGCGCAAACCAGCGCTTTCACTCCGGCCATTTCAATGGATGGATCACAACCTACTCCCCAGAGAATAGTGCCATCATCCTTCCGCAGTTGCACATACGCTGCCGCATCAGAGCTTGAGCCTCCTCTTACCGCATGAGAGCGATAATCGGTCAGCGAAAAATCTTTGAGTCCAGTTTCTTCAAGACCTTGCACAAAAGCATTGATGGGACCGTTTCCAATACCCTCAACGATCTTACTCTCACCATCAATTTCAATGACCGCCTTGCAGGCCAATTCACCACGCTCAGCACCATGATAATCCAATTCATAATCCTTCAGACTTAAATGGGAATTCATATTAACAAACTCAGTAAAAAAGACATCCCCTACCTCTTTAGCAGAGAGCTCCTCACCCCTTTGATCAGCAAGATCATAAATCCGCTTACCAACCTGAGGATGCATCGTCTTTGGAAGATCATAACCATGTTCCTGATCGAGGATATAGGCCACTCCACCTTTTCCAGACTGAGAATTAATTCTTACGATTGCCTCGTAACTCCTCCCGATATCATGCGGATCGATCGTCAAATAAGGGACACCCCATTTTGCGTCCCCCTCTTTTGCACGGCGATCTAAGCCCTTTTTAATGGCATCCTGATGACTGCCCGAAAATGCGGTAAAAACTAACTCCCCCGCATAAGGCTGCCTATCAGGAACAGTCATTCGCGTGGTCCGCTCGTAGACTTCGCGGAGGCTCGAAAGGTTCGAGAAGTCTAATCCGGTTTCGATTCCATGGCTGTTCATATTCAAGGCTACGATAACAATATCAAGATTCCCGGTTCTCTCACCATTCCCAAAAAGTGTCCCCTCGACTCGATCTGCTCCGGCCATCAGGCCAAGCTCGGTCGAAGCCACTCCGGTGCCTCGATCGTTATGAGTATGGAGAGAAATAATCACCGCCTCACGTTTTGAAACCTTGCGGCACATCCACTCTATCTGGTCAGCATGGACATTCGGGGTTGCCCATTCAACAGTCGCCGGGAGATTTAAAATAAGCTTCTTTTCAGTAGTTGGCTGCCAGACGTCGATCACGGCTTCACAGCACTCAAGCGCGAAATCAAGTTCGGTATCAGAAAAGCTTTCTGGCGAATATTGCAGAACAATCTCAGTAGTGGGAAGGGTCGGCACAAGTTCTTTAACCACTTCGGCTCCAGTAACGGCGATCGCTTTGATATCTTCTCGCGAAGCATCACCAAAGGTAACTCGACGCTGGAGAGTACTCGTAGAATTATAAATGTGCACAATAACACGACGAGCTCCCTTGATGGCCTCGAAAGTCCGCTCGATTAAGTGTCGACGAGTTTGCACTAAAACCTGAACCGTCACATCCTCCGGGATACGATCTTCTTCAATTAATCGGCGCATGAAAGAAAACTCAGTGTCACTTGCTGACGGAAATCCGATCTCGATCTCTTTAAACCCTACCTTAACAAGAAGATCAAACATCTCCAACTTCTCCTCCACACTCATAGGGATGGGGAGAGCCTGATTCCCATCGCGTAAGTCGACGGAACACCAGGTTGGTGCCTCGGTAATGAGACGATCGGGCCAGGTCCGGTCGGCAAGAGCCACTGCCGGGAACGGACGATATTTGCTAATGGATTCGGATTTCATTTTCTCGTTGTTCGATCAACAAGGAAACGCACGGACTCAGCTAGAAGGAAAATGTCTGCCCTTGGAAAAGTCCGATCAATTAATGGGTGATGGAAAATGGCCCAAAGAAAAACAGCGACTTCAGACTCGATTTAGAGTCCAAGTCGCATTCCTAAAAGAAGAGCCGGGGTGAGCTTCACAGCTCTAGAGAAACTTAGCGGATCGGGTTTGTCACCACTAAAAGTCGACTCCGATCGCCTTAATTAGGCCCACATGTTAAGTTGACCATCGAATTTCGATAGCCCGACTCCCGACCCCGAATCATCATTTGAGTTCATCTGATACTGCGCCCAGATTATGCATCTCGGCTTTTTGGGAGCCCTCCATTAAGATCCAGCAACACACCACCTTTCGAAAATTCAAAAATATCTCTTTGATATACAAATTTCTTCCCATTCCCTCGCCCCCCTTCCATCTTCGCCACGCATGGCAATATCCAGACAACTTCACTCCGTCATCGACGCCTTTGGCAAACAGGGCTGGCATTGTGAACAGATCGAAAACCGCGAGGTCGTCACATCAGCATTTGAGGCCCACCACACTCATATTCATCTCCACGCCCAGGCCTTTCCAAATCTGAATTCCCTCGCCGTTGTTGCCGAATCTCCCATGACATTCGATGAGGAGCGGATACTACTAGCACTAGAACTAGTTATGCGAGCGAACAAGCAATTGACTCTTGGCAACTTCGAATACGATTTTGATCGCAGCCTTGTCGTCTTTCGAATCACCAATCTTTTTGATAAAGAAGCCTACGATGCGGATATTATATCATCCATGGTTCACTGCACTATTGCGGAACTTGACCGAATTATTCCACTCTTAGGAGTCATAAACCGAACCTCAAATGACCTTCTCGACGACCTTTCAATTCCACTTCTGCTGGAGAGGGAAGACCTGTTACCCCCTGTTCCAGAGGGGGCCGAAGGCGAGGAGGAGGAACTTTAGCCAACCTTTTTCTTTCACAACTCGGAGACCTAAAAGCCCGCAAGTCACTAAATTCGTCAAGTCCGTGGCTTGACGGAACCCATTTCCCGTCCTAAGTCCAGTCCACGGATTAAAGAATCCAACCCACTACCATGTCTGTCTTGATTGGAAAAAAAGCCCCGACCTTCACAGCGAAAGCCGTGCAAGGTGATAACATCATCGATTCCTTCTCTCTGGAACAATATCTAGGTGAAAAGTATGTCGTCTTATTCTTCTACCCAAAGGATTTCACTTTCGTCTGCCCTACCGAGCTTCATCGCTTTCAGGAAGAGATCGCTGAGTTCGAGGCCCGTAACGTTGCCGTGGTTGGCTGCTCAACTGATTCCGAGTTCTCCCACTGGGCTTGGCTCAACACTCCCAAAAACAAGGGTGGCATTCAAGGAGTCACCTACCCACTCGTTGCCGATATCAACAAGACGATTTCCGAAGCTTACGATGTCCTTGCAGGCGAAGAAATGATCGATGAAGAGGGTAATATTGCCGTCGAAGGAGAGCTCGTAGCTTATCGCGGACTCTTCCTTATAGATCTAAACGGGAAAGTTCGCCACCAAGTCGTCAACGATATGCCTCTTGGACGTTCCATCGCGGAATGCCTCCGAACCATCGACGCTTTACAGCACTTTGAAGAACACGGCGAGGTTTGCCCCATGGATTGGCAAAAAGGTGAGAAAGCTATGACCGCAGACCATCAGGGAGTTTCCGACTACCTTGGAAGCAAGTAATCTTAATCTTATCTTAGATTCGGCCCATCCCAAGGGATGAGGCCGGATTTTTTTGGCATCAAAGCTTGGGAAATAGATTTGATTTTTTGATGCTTAACCCTTGAATTTTAGCGATTCAATCGATCTCAATCGATTAGTTAATGACCTTAAGAATAGTAATCAAAATCCACAGATAAGATTTTGCCCTTCCATTCAATCAGCCCTATGTATCAACCCATGACTTTAAAAAACAAAGCCGCCCAAAGAACAGCACCATGGGCTAAGCCAATGCCTAAAAAGCAATTCGACTTCATGCGTGAAATTCTTTCCGCTCCCAGTCCCATTGGACTTGAGGGAGCAATGAGCTATGGCGTAATAAAACCGACCTTCGATAAAATCAAACCGAAGTCCTGGGCAGTCCAACAATTCAAAGGAAATGCTGGTATCGTTCTAGATACTCACCCAGGCGATAATGAAAAACCATCAGTCATGTTTATCGGGCACGCCGACAAGATCCGCCTTCAGGTCCGCAGCATCGGCAGCGACGGAAAAATATGGGTGAACAGTGACTCGTTTCTCCCCTGCACGCTCATTGGCCACGAAGTAAAACTTTTCTCTCAAAAGCCCAAGAGACCTAGCCAATATCGCGTCATCGAAGGAGGCACAATCGAGGCTCTAGGCGCCATCCACTTCTCCGAACCCGCCCAACGAACTGGAGACAAGGGAATTAAGGGAGACATGCTTTTCCTCGAACTCCAACTGCATGGCGAAAGATGTAAGGAGCGTGTCGAAGCTCTCGGGATCCGTCCTGGCGACCCCATCATTTTGAATCGCCCTATCCGCAAGGGCTTCACCGAGGATACCTTTTACGGTGCTTACCTAGACAACGGACTCGGCTGCTTCATGGTTGCAGAGCTTGCAAAGCTTCTTGCCAAGAAACCTCTCAAAAACATTCGGGTTCTTCACACCATCGCCACGCACGAAGAAATCGGACGCATGGGAGCCGCTGCCATTGCCGGGGAAATGAAGCCAGATATTCTTATCGGAGCCGACGTCAATCACGACTATGACGCGGCACCCGGCCTTTCGGCAAAGCGAATGAACAACCTCAGTATGGGAAAAGGATTTAGCCTCACCAACGGCTCCATCACTAGTGCCTATATCAACAGCATCATTGAAAAGGCCTGCCGAAAAGCAAACATCCCCTATCAGATTGACTTCGCTGGTCGCGACACAGGGACCGACGCCATGGCTGCTTCACTTGCTGGAGTTGACAGTGCTGCCACCTCTATCGGATTCCCGATTCGTAATATGCACACGATTTCCGAAACCGGCCATACTCTTGACGTCCTCGCCGCCGTTCACGGGATGGAAGCCACGCTACGTGAGATGGATAAAATGAACCGAGGCAAAGGGCTCAACCGGAAAGATCTTCTCAACGAACACCCTCGTCTCGACGAAGCGAAAAAAGCTTAATATTTTGACTCCGTAAAACACCTATCAAAGTTCGGTTAACTAGCTTTTATGGGTTAATAATCAGATTCCATAGCCGACAGCCAATCTCCTGAATGGACGACTTCGTAATCTTTGATTCCTTTCAACCATTCATAAATCCAAACTTTTCTAGGCTTCTGGTTTAACAAAACGTCAGTTCGGATTCGGTGATACTCATCTTCTACCTCATTTTGAGAACACATCCCCTCAAATTTATCGAGTTGTTTGAGTAACTCCGACCCAATTTCGTAAACCTCACCCTTAACTCGGGTCCCCCCTTTTAGAACTAACCCCGGATACCAATCAATCTTTACCAGCGTTCCTGGCACTTCGGCTGATCCCAAACAGCGGGCGCCCTCCATCCGCCAGTTATTCGAAGCTCCTTTCCGTAAGGCTCCATAAACGAAAAGAAGATCACTCATCACTCGAATCAAGAATCCGAGACATTTCAACCTTCAGCTCATCTAGCCCCTCGCCCTCCATTGCTGAAATCGGAACGATTGGAATCTTAGGAAAACGATTCTTAAAGATCGCAAGGTTCTCTTCGGCACCCTCAAGATCCATCTTGTTGGCAACAACCATCCATGGGAATTTTGCTAGATCTTCATCGTAAAGTTTGATCTCGGTCCGTAAGGTTTGGATATCCTCGATCGGATCACGGAGCTCGCTTCCCGGAATATCTACCACAAAAAGCAACACCCGACAGCGGGTGATGTGGCGCAAAAATTCATGCCCAAGCCCACGGTTATCGTGGGCTCCCTCAATCAACCCTGGAATATCAGCAACGGTACACCGCTTCTGACCATCGAGAGTCACAACGCCGATCTGAGGAGTTAATGTCGTGAATGGATACGATGCAACCTTGGGCTGTTTCGCTGAAATTTTTCCCAAGAGAGTCGATTTGCCAGCATTTGGAAATCCAACCAAACCGACATCTGCGATTCTCCGAAGTTCGAAGTAAAAGACTCCTTGATCTCCTTCGGTTCCTAGCTCCCGCTCCTGTGGGACCTGATTCGTAGCGCTCCGAAAATGAAAGTTTCCCCGTCCGCCCTTCCCCGGCTCAAGCAAAACAAACTCCTGCCCTTCTTCAATCAAATCGCACACGGGAACGAGATCGACTCCTTCCTCGCTCCGCTCCATCTCGACCGCTTCCTGGACATCAAGGGCCGGGCTACGATAAATAACCGTTCCAGGAGGAACCCGCCCGATCTTAGTTTTTCCGTCTCGTCCATGCCGCTTCCAACTTTGCCCATGAGCGCCATCTTCTGCATACAATTTCGGGTCATAATGGAAATTACGAAGATTGTCGGTGTTTCCATCGACTACCAACTTCACTTTCCCACCATTCCCGCCATCACCACCGTCGGGTCCTCCTCGGGGGACAAATTTTTCCTTACGAAAACTTACCGCTCCATGCCCACCATTCCCGGCACGACAATGCACGCGGATGTGATCGACAAATGACTTATCTCTTTTCATGCGGTAATTTTTCCAAAGGTATTCATCAAGGAAACCTCAAGTGCGAGCGCCTCCACGACGTTTGTCTCCAATAAGCGCCGCAGCTCTTCCATGGCCGCAACCCGCCGCAATAGCACGTCTAAATCTTCATCCTCCACCGCTTTTTTCATCACCTCGTTATACTCGGGAAACTCCAAACCTTCGCCACCGGCCTTCAATCGGAGCAAATCACCGACCCAAGCATGGATGGTCTCAATCATTAAAGCCCGCTCCCCCAAGTAATCCGCTGAAGCTTGCGCTAAATACATTTTCTCTCGATCGTCTATCCACTTGGAGTCAACAATCTTTTGATACTTCACTTTGTCTTCCTTCAATAAGACAGCATACCTCTTCTCAATCTCCATCTTGCGGTCACGGAGTAGACTTTCGAGCCCTGCTTTGACGGCCAACCCTGTTTCTAAATCGCCAATCCCGTCCCGGGTGACACTTTCTAAAAGTGGCAAAATCCGCTGCACCTGCTCCGGCCTTTCGGCTCCCGGTGTTGCCGCCAATGCAATGTGGACACAGCGCGACCAAATAGTGGCGAGCAACTTCTCGGGCTCGCTTGAGAGCAAGAGGAGTAGACTTTCGCGCGGAGGTTCTTCTAACGTCTTTAGAAAAGCATTGGCCGCGGAGTCCCCCATTCTATCGGCATCTACAATCACCCCAATCTTCCACGTTCCCTCAGGGGACGATTGGTTCATCATTTTTTCGAGAGCCCGAATATCATCCACCGCAATTTTCCGAGACTTAGACCGAGGACGAACAACCCGAATGTATTCTCCTTCTTGTTCAGCAAGTAGAGGAGCCTCAACCTCTACGGGCTCTCCCCAAAGATCATCTCCTTCATCCTGCTTACCGTTGAGAAGATGCGCCATTTTTGCGGCCAAATCTTCTTTCCCGCCACCTTTGGCACCCGTCACCAAAAAGGCATGTGCAAGCCGTCCACGCTCGTGAGCCACCGAAATAAGGTCAAATGCTTTGGCCACCGTGAATGCCATAAACCGAAACTACCCGTCACTCATGCAACGAGCAAGATTATGTCGACCTCGAAATCTCGGTGCATTCTACACCTAATCTGTCACCCTACCGATATGTTGAAACTCGTTTCACTTCTTGCCATCACCCTATTACTTCAAGCTCAGGCCTATCGAGACCCCATCAGACTCACCCACGGCCCGATGCTAGGGAAACCAACCAGTAGCTCAGTCGCCGTTTGGGGCCGCACTTCGGAGCCCGGCGAGTTTATTGTGAAATTTGGAACGGATCCATCTCAATTGGCTCAGTCTAGCCTTCCTACAAAAACCGAAGTCGATCAAGACAACACTGGAGTTGCAAATTTAACAGGCCTCAAAGGAGATACCCGCTACCACTACCAAATTTTCGTGAAAGACAATCCTCACGGTCTCCCTGGGACGTTCTTAACCTTACCATCGGCGGAGGAAAGTCGGAACCCCGAGCATAACCCAAAAGGCCTCTTCAACTTTCGATTTGAAGTCGGGTCTTGCGCAAACCAAAACCCGCTTCACGGAATCGGCCACCGCGCACCAGTTTACGAAAATCTCAATCAAGACTGGGCTGACAAAATTCACTTCCATATTATGAATGGTGACTGGCTCTACGAGGAGCTCCGTACATATCCGCCCGAAGCCTGGCGTCTCATTCAAGGACACGACACTCTACCGCCCACCGTGAAAAATATGCCCTCAATCGTTGGGGTTTGGGAAAATTACAAACTCTACCTTAGCCGGGGCAATGAACTAGCTCAGTGGCATCGTAATGTTCCTAGCTATTTCACCTTCGATGATCACGAACTCGTAAACGATATTTGGGGCTCAGCCGAAATTGGTAAACGCCACCGCCGAACCGTATTTCGCGATATCGGAACCCGAGCTTGGTTTGACTATCTTGGCTGGGCCAACCCCGTAGAACATCCCCACAGGGTCCACGCTGCCCGTGGAAAAATGACCGCTGGCAGCAAATTGCTCGTCGATTCTTCAACCGATTTCACCAAGCTACCAATCGATAAGATGGGGACGCTTCACGTTCATTGGGGCACTCCCGAAGCGGGTGTCAACAACCTCAAGTTTGATAACGATGATGGCCATAAGAATTCCTATGTTTATCAAATCACCAAAGTCATCGATCCCCACACCCTCGAGCTCCACATGCCAGCAAAGGTAAGCGATGAAGTCACTTACTCCATCGGACGTAGTTCCTTTGGTAAATTTCGCGTTGCCAATTGCGAATTCTTTCTCCTCGACACCCGGGGCTCGCGAGACATGCACGATGTCAAAAATCGCGGCAAGGAAGGAGTCTCCATGCTTGGGAAGACGCAACGCGAGTGGTTACTCAAATCGATGAAGGAGAGCGATGCTGATTTCTTTTTCCTCACCTCCACTGTGCCCTTTATGATTCCCCACAGTGGCGCGGGTGGTTTCGAAGCCGCTGAAAACAAAGAAGAAGCCTGGACCGGCTTTCTGGATGAACGCGAACAATTAATTAACGAGTGGGACGCGCTTGGGAAAAAAGTCTTTGTCATGACCGGCGACCTCCACAATAGCTTCGCTATCAAAATTACTGACAACGTATGGGAGTTCTGTTGTGGCCCGCACAACAGTGTGAATCACGTCCCTAAGAATGACGAAATGAATCGTCCTTCTACCGGCATCTTCGACTGGGGTCCACGCAAGTCCGACATCCGCTGGAGCTCTTATATCCTCCCCGATCTTGAAAGACTCCAGCGGCTTTACCCTTACTTTTGTATCGTCCAAGTAAACAATGTCTTCAACATGCCCCAAAAACTGGGAGATAAGCGCTTGGTTGCCTACCCCCATCCACAAATTATTTTTCAATACTATAATGGTAGAACTGGTGACCTCGCTTATGCCGAAGCGATCTCACTGAATCGGTAACGTCTACTCCGAAATCGCCTTGAGTCGCAGATAAGCTTCGCCGTTTCCAATCGAAAGCGGGTGACGATAGATAGAAGTCACAGAGCCATCTTCAGTCGTTAACTCGGGAAGCACTAAAACCCCTTCATCGGTCCAACTAGAAAGATCGTCGCTCACTTGTGCGACCACCCTCACCGATCTCTCCCCGGGGGCTCGAGTAACAGTCACGGTGAGATAGCTCTCACCATCAATCTCGCTGATTTCACTTGCTAGCTCTCCAGGTGAACTGCCTGAATCACGAGGAAGTGAGCCTAAGGCAAACTCAAAGAAATTACTCCAACCGTCACCATCAGGATCGGCATTCTCGCCAGAAATTGCAGGATTTAGCAAATCTGCTCCCGAAAAGACGGCGGCCTGCCATGAAGAAAAATCCAGACGCCCACCGGGAGAGCCACCTTGAGACCCCGAGATCTTCCAGTTAGCTGGATCACCATGATCTCCCCGTCGATCAATGACTTGAATAGAATGTCCATCGAGATCAGCTAGATCCGGCCACGGCGAAGAATTGTCATATAAAAACTCATGAATGAGAGAGTCTTCCTGCCCAATCATCCTAAGCTGTTCTCCACCATTCGAAAGCTGGCCTGAATATTCACCGGCAATCAGCCCGTCAAAATCGGTTCCAAAACGAATGCGAAAGGCATCGATGCTCTTAACTAAGAGAAGCTTCTCTCCCGGACCAAGAACACGAACAAAGGACTCGGAAAAATCAAAAATAATACCATCAGTGAAGCGAACAGAGCTAAGGTCGATATTTTCCCGTGAGAAATTCTCCAAGCGAATGAACTCAAAGAAATCGCCATCATCAAAACCAGCATCAATCTCGGCCTGATTGGCTCCGACCGGATTATAGAGGATCTCGGCAATTGCTAAATTCTGGGAGGTCGCTGGCACCGAATCGATGGTAAAGCGAGATGAAGTAACCGCACTCCATTCACCATTTTCAAAAACTGCGAGCCTTCACCGTAACTGGCTCATTCACGAAGAATGGTACATTCCCATTGGCAGCGCGCTCACCGCTTAACCCAATGTCTAGGACCATGTCACTATTACCTGGGGAATTGTGGAGTTCGATTACAATTATATTTGAACCGCTAACTAGAAGATTCGGGTCAATCGGATAGGCTCGATAATCAGCCTCATTTCCATCATCTGTATCAGACGTCGGGACAGTCGAATAATCTGTCTGTGCGGGCAGATTAGATCCACGAAAGGCCTCCATTCCATTCACAAAAATCACGATTCCCCCATCAATCAAAAGGTTCGCCGAAAGAGACAGGTAAGCCGCAGGATCATCAATTTCAAAAGTTTTACGGAAATAGCTAGTCGACTGCCGTGGGGGCGCACGATTCACTTCAGTTTCAATTTCAACTGTCACACCACCGCTTGCAATCTTGCCATACCCAAGAGGGGCCGAACCACTTTGCCATTCACTATCATCGTAGCTTATTAAGCGCCATTCTGTTCCCAAATCTCCATCTGTGGCATTGTGTTTCCAAATCGATCCCTCCTCAATCAACACTTCTTCCTGCAACCCCCCAGTCTGCGAGATGGCATTGGGATTTGGAGCACCACCTGGCATCCTCGGATCAGATCCGTCAGTGGTATAGTAGAACATGGTATTTTCATTAGTAATAAGTAGCGGATATCCTTCGGAGACCGTCCCTCCAAACTGACTAAAAGCAGGTGGCGCGATTTCAGGCCATAGATTATTATCACGGAAGTCTTGACGCACTGGACCAAGAAGGTAACGACGCCGGCCGCTTGCAGGATTGATCCATCGGAGAACCTTTCCTGTATTAATAGCCTGATTTTCGATTAAGCGGAGTAGGTCCTCAAATTCACTTTTGAGCCCGTCAAAGCGGTTGCGGATATGGGAGTTCTCTTGATCTCGATCATCCAAAATTCCACCATTGAAAAGGTGCTTCTGAATCTGGTCAGCAAACAACAATTTAAACTCCTCCCATCGATTGAGACCCCGCCATAGATCTCGCAATTCCCCTCGCGTCCCAGTTGCCCAATTTTGACCTGTGGAAGTGCCTACGATATAAGCTTTAATCATCTCTTGAGAAACCGAGCGATTCCCAGCATTGTTCATAGCACCTTCGGCATCCCAGACATAAAGCCGATACCTACCCTCAGGTGACCGCTCTTTGGCAGCCACCCAATTATTATGGGGCCAATCCCATGTTGCCCCATAAATATTCAGGAGGTAGTAGTTCGCCATATTTTCAACGTCCGCCACCTCAAGCACCTTTTCCCAATTCTGGGTATTTGTGGGCGTATTTAAACGACTAATCATATCGTCCCAAGCCGTCTTATCGCCTTCCGCAATATTATCATTTCCTTCATACTGAAGAACATCCCATTGGGCGCCGTCATTATTGCTGTGAAGTGACCTGAAGAATGGCTCCCGAAGACGCTCTACCATATTGTAATATCCTTTAAGATTTCCGTTTACATAAAGGCTATTGATAACACCCAAACTGGCTCCATTCCCCATATCAGAGCTGAGACGACGGAATAGCTCATCGATGATGAAGGGATTACGAATATCATTTTTTCCCGCCCGGATCCGAAATCTTTCGTATCCGCTAAAGGTTCGGGCTGGACCATTTAGAGGAAGACTTACCGACGGGTTCCCATAGTCGTCGCGGAAGTATAGATTGAACGAAGGTTTCTGAACCGATGAATCAGGCCAAGGAGAAAGTGATGTCTGGGTCAACTGCATCCTTGGGCGAGAATACGAACTGGCAGCAACTCTCAATCCAACGTCCGATCGGAAGCCTGCAGTCCCATCCTGAAAATAATATTCAGCATGAATCGGACGCTCGTAAGCACGACCACGATTAATCACATTATTATAATCGGACTTACGGGAGGGCCGCCATTCATTACCAGGAAAAGATCCACCATTAATCGCCAACACCCCAAACGGATCATAAAGAGCACGCTCAATATCTCCGGCGTAAACTAAAGCTGGACTCGTCCGAACTCGAGGATCCTGACTAATCAAAAATGTGTGCGTCTTGATATTTGAAGCCATAAAACCGTCGCGAAATGAACGAGCTCGAATGACGTGTCCACGGCGTGAATCGATCGGGCTAAGCGAAAGTGGAAGAGTGTAGTCACTCCCATTCTCAAGCGTCGGCTCGCTACCATCGGTGGTGTAGCGGATTGTCGCCCCTGGCGTCATCGTGGTAAGCGTCACCACAAGTGCGTCATCATAGAAACCACCCTTTTGACTAAAATCAGGAGCATCAGCTTTCCCAACGAACTCATTTCCCAAATTTGACTGTCCCGGACTCGGCGTCTGAAAATATTGCCATTGCCCATCCGCCGTGAGACCGTAACTATAATTTGGGAATTGTCTTGGATACTTGGGTGAAATCTCAGAAACCGGATTTCCGCCACTGTCATAAAGACCTACATACTCGCCTCCTGAGGCCAACTTGAAATTCGTGTGCAAAAAATCTCCCCCCTCGACCGGATTATCCGGGTCATCCGCCAAAACAACCAAATACTCCCCCGCTGAGATTGTCGTCCCTACCGGAAAACTCCACTTAAGTGGCTCCATCAAATCATCACTTAGACTCCACCCCCCGAGGTTCACTGCCTCTTCCCCATTATTATAAAGCTCGATCCAATCCGAAGGATCATCCGCGGAAGTGACAGGGTCAACCAAGCCTGAGCTAGGTTCACGCAATCCAGGAAGATAAGTCACAGCACTACCCGAAGAAAAAAGCTGAGGATCAGCCCCAGAGGGTTCATCGATCCGGAGCGACATTTCAAGACGCATATTACCAGTCAGTGTTAAATTGTTAACCTGTATCGCGATGATGTTTTTCCCTCGGATCAATAATTCCGAAGCGATCGGCAAAGTAATCGATTCACTATTCGTCCCCAACCTACTCCCCCGATGAGATAACTGGTCATGGTAAATGTGAGCTTTCGCCGCTCCCATATTCCCTCGAGCTACCTCCACCCCGTTGATCCACGCAATGAAACCATCGTTGTAATTAATTTCAAGAACCATGGGGGCCGACGATGCCGCCTCAGAAGTCGATACTTCAAAATCCTTCCGCACGTAGAATGAGGGTGAAATACTTCTCAACCCCGACCCCAGATCGGTGGCAATACTACCAAGCGAATATCCCATTGGTAAATTACCCGAAAGCCATCTTGAGTCATCGAAAGATGCGGACCACCATGCTGGTCCCGATCCTGAATAGGCTTGATCATTTTGATCCCATCGCAAATTGCGGGACACGTGAGTCGTAGCGATTTCGTTGATGACAACCTCCCCAATCGCTTGAACTGAAAAAATAACCCCAAGAGTGATTGTGAGTGTGCGGCTCATATGCAGGTAAAATGCCTTAAAATCTGCCGTCTGACAGTACGAAAGATCAAAAGCTCGGCGCAGCTTGAAGCTATAAAAGAAGCCCAGCTAGGGCTGCACTCATCAAATTGGCGAGAGTTGCGGCGAAAACCGCTTTTAAACCAAGATGGGCAATCTCCTTTCTTCTCCCCGGTGCCATCACCCCCAGCCCACCAAGTAAAATAGCAATCGAGGAAAGATTAGCGAACCCACATAGAGCAAAGGTCACGACACCTTGAGTCTTTGGACTGAGGCCCTCCTTTAAATTCTCAAAATTACCAAAGGCAATGAACTCATTCACCACAACCTTCTGGCCGATGAGACTTCCAGCCTGCTGGATTTCACTACCATGTACTCCGATCAGATAAGCGACCGGCGCAAAAATCCATCCAAGTAATTTCTCCAAACTGAATTGAGGATCACCAAACCAACCACCTACTTCACCAAAAAAGAGATTCACCAGCGCAATTAACCCCACAAACGCAAGAAGCATCGCCCCTACATTCAAAGCGAGTTTTAAACCACTCGAAGCTCCTAAGGCCGCTGCGTCGATAACATTCACCGGCTGATCGTCGCCTTCCGCCAACTCAATCTTACTGTCATTTACCTCCTCCGTCTCCGGCATGATGAGCTTCGCGAAAAGTAAGCCTCCCGGCGCTGCCATGAAGCAGGCCGCAATCAAGTGATCCATCCTCGCTCCCCATCTCAGCATAACCAGCCAAAACCGAACCCGCGATACTAGCCAGGCCACCCACCATAACCGCGAATAATTCCGAACTCGTCATTTTTGGAAGATAAGGACGAATTACCAAAGGAGCCTCAGTCTGACCTACAAAAATATTTGC
>CASICJ010000014.1 GCA_949373085.1 uncultured Verrucomicrobiales bacterium | reverse complement strand
GCTGCTTTTGAAACTTGTGATGATGACCTAAGAGATATCCGTGATCACTAGAAAAAATCACGATGGTATTTTCTCGCAATCCTAATTCGTCAAGAGCTTCTAACACCCGGCCGACCTGCTCATCCATGTAGGAAATGCTGGCGTAATAGGCTTCTAGTAATCCTTTGTGCAATTCGGGAGTCACGCCGTAGCGATCTATGGATTTATAGTTTCGAATAATCTTGGGGACATCATCGAGATCTCCCTTGGGAACCTCTGGGGCGACCATGGCATCGCGATCGTAGCGATCAAAATATTTAGAGGGTGCAACTAAAGGAACGTGGGGACGGACAAATCCACAACCTAGAAAAAAGGGCTTATCCTTATTTTGTTTTAGGAATTCAATTGCGGCATCCGCCGCTATTCCATCAGCATGTTCGAGATCGCCGGTTGAAGCTTCAACTCCGGTAAAAGTCTGGGAGCTTTTATCCTTTGGAGACCACTCCGTTCTTTTGCCAGGAGCTTTCTGTTCGGGGGCCTTAATGTTGACTGTTTCGTCCCAAGATGGAGCGTCGTCATGATCGGCTGTTCCTGCAATGATTTCGAAGGGGATACCCATGTGATAAATCTTGCTAACACGGCCGGCGTGGTAGCCATTGTTGCGGAAGAGCTGTGATAGCGTCACGACATTGGGAAGATTTTTGCGGAGGTTACCTCCGTTACCCAGCATGCCGTTAGTATATGGATAAAGTCCGGTCATCAATGAGGCGCGGGCGCTTATAATGCTGCTCAGGCCAGGCACTACCACGACATATGGGGCAAGTGGGGAATACGCCTTTCAGGGCGACGAGTTACAATTCTGGGTTATCCACCGCTTTGGCTGTGCAGAATGCCAATCAGACAGCTTCTAATTTAAATCAAATTAGAAGAAGTGCTGATCAGGCCAAAAGCGACTTGGGTCAGTTCCTGCTTAGGAGGCAGACAATGCCACCTAAGTTTACATATGGGGGACAATTAATTATAGAGAATCCATTTCATGGAATAAATGCTATGACTGACTCAAACCAGTGGGGGGGGCAAACTCTACCTAACGGTGCCAGTCGGCAATGAGAGCCACACGTTCCTCTTTGAAGTTCAAACTTCTAACGATGTGCGAAGAGAAAAGGGCAGGAAACCCTAACTCGGCGCTTCATTTAGGAGTCTTCAAGCAGATCCCCTACAGTGGATCAGACTGATGAACCTTATCTCCTTCAGCTAAAGATCTCTTGCTGCCTTCTCTGGGAGTGATGTGACTGACTGCTAGGAATTTGCTTTTTTTTGGGAGGTCTTTGAAGCCGCATTTGGAGCTTTGGGCATGAGATTATTAGTGATTCTTATAAAAGGAGTATGCCTGAAGCTTCTGCGAGTTTGATGGCATGTTCAATAGTCTCAACCCGATAGGACTCATCGCCTCTACGAGTGCGTCGAAATGGGACAAGGATGTCAG
The DNA here is from genome assembly GCA_949373085.1 of uncultured Verrucomicrobiales bacterium. Taxonomy (GTDB): domain Bacteria; phylum Verrucomicrobiota; class Verrucomicrobiia; order Verrucomicrobiales; family Akkermansiaceae; genus SW10. The sequence continues at coordinate 64,934 of CASICJ010000014.1, read as the reverse complement.
GATAGGCTTTTTTAAGTTCGTCCCAAGTGGGCTTGCCGCCCACTAAAATGTGGGCTTGTTTTGTTCTGATGATTGCGGGAGTAATTACATTCATGCCCTATTATCTGAGTCGTGGCTGCTTTTTCTAATTTTCCTCCAACTTTTTTCGATTTTTCTCTAAATGCTGCAAAAAGATTCCATTTAAATGATCAAGTAGATGCTGATTTAAGAGCCGTATTTGACTTCTGCTGCGCTTTTGCCGCAAAAGCAGGGGTGGTGTCCTAAGTAGGCTTACAAGCAAGCAGTAGAGTTGTTAGTAGGAGAGTGGCCAATGTAGTGTTTTTCAGTTGTGGCGATGTCATCTCCAAGTAGTTCAGCGATCTGAGCTATGGGAACTCCACCTTGCGAAAGGTGAGTGGCAAAACTGGCTCTCAGCATGTGATATGACAAAGGTGAAACCCCACAGTTTTTACCATGTTTTTGAAAAGTCTTCTTGGGATCGTGGCGATACTTATTGGAGGGAGTTGGGTTCCATGTGGTAACGTGAGGCGCATACATGAAATCCTCCTTGGTCCCGTATGATTTAAGGAATTTTTTGAGCTTATTGTTGATTGGGACAGTGCGAGACTCTTTGTCTTTTGGCTTAAAGTGTGTCGTCGCCTTAATCGTGATTACGTCACCTTTAATCCAATCAGATTTCATGGCATTAATTTCCTCAAATCGGAGACCTGCGAAGAAGCCAAGATTTAGAATAAAAGCTACAGCTTCATTTGGTGGATTCTCTAGGAGTTTTTCACGCTCTTCCAAGGTGCAAAACTTTACGTCCTTAGTTCGTTTGAGCTTTGGAAGTTTAATTTTGATGAATGGGCTTTCTTTTATTTTTCCTTCAGTGGCACACCATGTGAAAAATCCTTGGAGAACCCGCATATATGTATCCACAGTGCTGGGGGAGAGTAGCTTTTTGGTTCGTTCTGATTTCTGAGTTAGTTTCTGTTTTTGCCATTTCTCGACATCATCTTTGGTGATGGAGGTGAGCTTGGCAGAGGGATGTGATTTGGCTTTTGATTTGCCCCCAAACTTTATTCGGGACAGCTCTTCATCAATCTTTGGCAGCGTATTCTTTGCCCTGTAAACGGTGGCTGGTTCTTTATCACCCGCCATTAAAGGAAGTTCCTGTGCCTTGATGTATTCCTCGACTGCCTGTTTGAAGGTTCCCTCGTAAGTAGCTACTCCCAATTCCCAATTTCTTTTAGCTTCCTCATGAGCTGCGACTGCTTTGATGTAATCTTTTGTCCCAAGATAGATGGGGTTATCTCGTTGACCATTCCGCATCGGTGGCCTCCACCGCCAGTAACCTTTACTCGTCTGGTCGAGACCTTTTATTTTGTTGCTCACAATCTCATCGTTCCAAGATTTTGATTAAAATTCAATAGTATACCAAAATAGTATACCAAACGGCTGATCTTATTGCGTAAAAAGTAAGGAAATGTCTTCTTTGGTCTAAATCCAAAAACTCCTCTATAGAAATGGTTTAAGCCTCTATAACCCTTTGATTCCAAGGATTTTAAGAATGCTGAAAACAAGTAAAACAATTCACTCGTAATGAATAGGTCGTCAGTTCAATTCTGACCAGCGGCTCCATTTTATAAGGGTTTCAGAGGGGTAAGGGAAGTCAGTGTAGCAATTAAGTGTATCAAAAACCCCCCATTATCGCGCAAAAACTAAGGAAACTTGCCCCCCTTAAAAAACAAAACCGCCCCCTCGGAAGGGGGACGGCTTACACGCATTTCGGGAACGGTTCTTAAACACACATATGAGACGGAGGAATGATACCCACCTTTTAGTTTGGTGCTAATGAGTAGATTTCATGTTTTTGATTAATCGAGAATTGGTCGACCCGAAAAAAACCGCCCCCTGACACTCATCAAGGGACGGCTCTATTTTTATGAAACAAGCTTCACTTGTCATGAACGAAGCATAGTCAGAGTTTTTGATTTTGGGCTACTGACCAGAATTCATGATCTTGATTAGCACGGTGAGTTGGGATTACTCGATTCCCCGCCACTTTTCACTCAGGCCGTTAGATTGTTCGCACTATTAATCCCCGAAAAAATCATCCACTCTCTAGTTCGTCTTTACACGGAAGTAACGATTGGGCTGATTGCGTGTGCTGTAAAAGCGATCAATTCGGCTACCTTCACCGATGATTGCGGTTTCAATCATTTCCCAGTTGATAAGATCTGTAGAGGATTCGATGCGGTAGCTTACTCCATCCATTCCATCAAAAGAGAATTCGATGGCTGTCCTTATCTCGGGCAACGGTGCGGGGTTTGTAGTGCCATCTCTTACCTGTATGGGTAGGCTATTCCAGTGATTATCAACCTCACCAAAAGAGCTAAGAGCCTCAATGGTCACTATAGCGATAGCCCCATTCGCCACGCCTGTGAATGCTTCCCTACCTACGGTAGGAGCAGCGCCTTGAAATGCAATGTTCGTTAGGCTGGTGCAGCGGGAAAAGGCATATCCTCCGACGCTGGTAACGCTATCAGGAATCGTGATGCTGGTGAGTCTGCTGCATTTATAGAAGGCGAAATTCCTGATGCTGGTGACTGGATTTTCACGAATAGTTGGCGGAATCACTAGCTCGCCTGTAGCGGCCTCATCACAATCGGTAATGGTTACTTTTCCATCAGCAGTGGTGTAAGTCAGGTCATCTAAACTCGCAGCATTCACGCCTAGAACCAAAAGAAGGAGAGTCATTAAAACTTTCATTACGAAAGGTTACAGAAACACTACCCCAAACTACCAACTTAAAACGAACTATCAGAAATCGAGGCTTCTAATACTTGGTGGTTAATTCACTCTTAGGATTTAGTTCTCAGTGAGTTGGAGACGTATCTGCTTAAAATCCTCCTGATGGTATTACTCCTCCACTCAGAGGAGCCAGAGCGGGTCTTGATGTCCCTTTCTTGGAGAGTCTTAGCTATTCTATCGTAGCTCATTCTCTTCTGATTTGGACGTTTGCGCCTGAGGCTTTTCATTAAGGCGATTACTTCTGCTTCTCCCTCTCTATCACCATAGGGTTTGCGCCCCTCACAGCGGCCCAACTCTGCCTTCATTCTCTTGCGAGCCGTTCTTAGCTTCAAAACAATGCTGTTCTTCTCAAACTCACTTACAGCTCCAAGGATTTGACGAACCATCTTGGCGGTAGGGCCTTGAAGCCGCATTGGACCGCAGCGGAGGCGGGTGAAAGGGGATCTACTAACAATCGAGTTATGGTTTGTGTTTCAAACGAAAAAATTGAGCCTTTTTGGAAGTTTCCTGAAAAAGATGACAATGGATAAGTTTCAGAGCGAGTTTCAAGCGTAAAAGAATGTGAAACCTCCCAGCGGTCAAGATCAAGGCTCTTTTGCAATTCATAAGTTTCGCCAATCTTTCCTAAAACGGTAACCCTCTCAGCTCTAGGATCGAATCTAATTTCAGGTTCAATATATTCTTCTATCACAACAGGACTGACACAAAGCTGGTCAAAGAAAAGCCATGCTTCTCGACTGGCAGAAATATCCATATTGCCATCTGCACCAGGCCAATCGTGACCACCACCATTTACCGTATACAACCACACCTGAGTGCAGGAACCAGATTTGGTGTGTTTATCAGAATTTACTGAACTGCCATCTGCTGGATCAATGTCTGGAAATGTATTTGAATTTAATTCAGTTAATCCAAACATCTTTGTGAAAAAGCTAATTGTATTAGGAATACTTGGATACGCTCCCCAGCCCCCATCGTTGTTGGGATCGCCCTGCCAATAGGTTACATCGTCTCGAGTTCCATGAATCTCAAGTATAGATACCTCTTTAACTGGATTACAATTATCCATAATATCTTGCATAATCATACCAGCTACAGGTGCGACTGCCTTAAATGTTTCGGAGGCCTGGCAAGCTAACATATAACAAAAGTCACCACCATTTGACATTCCCGTACTAAAAACATTTTGTTCACTCAGCGAATACATAGCTTGAAGTGAATCTACCAGAGTCTCAACAAAAGTAACATCATCTACTGTTTGATTATCCTGAAAATCATAACCCACATTAAAAAAAGTTGTATTTGAACCATCCAATGTTCCTTGGGGATAACATACGGCAAATCCAAATTCTTCAGCCAGCGTATTAAATTTGGAATAATCCATAATGCCGTGTGCAGTCCCACTGTAACCATGAAAAACTAATACTAGTGGGCAATTAGGCGGAGCAGAACTAGCATGATAATAAATATAGTCCCTATTGCCAAATTTTGCATAATCAACAGCTTCAATTTGGGTAGATATTCCGTCGTTTACTTGGTTGAAATCGTTAATCAAACTATTTACATTGCTAATAACAACTTCTAGTTTCTTAGAACCTGATGTATTAAAAGTAAGGACATTCGGATGTGAGAAATTATAAGTTCCCAAAGATGGAATGGACAACGAATTAAAATTGGTGGTATAAACAGTTGTGCCAATGGTCCACGAAACATCAAAAGATTGAATGGAATTTAATCCTGTGTTAGTAACAGTGCCTTCTATTATATAAGGGGTTTGAACATCTACAGTTGAATTAATTGTAAGTGGGCTAAGCTCCAAATCAGTGCCCTCTAATTCAAATACTAATACATCATCAATTCCCCATCCAAGCAACCAATCGTTGTCATCAAAATAATGGAAAGCTAATAAAACATCTGCATTTCCTGCTAGTGAGTTTAAACTTATTGTTTGCGCATCCCATATACCGTCATCCGTACCAACAATTGTTTGAAGTAAGTTCCATGAAACCCCATTATCGAGCGAATATTCTACTGTAGCTACTTCAGTCCCACCATCTAAGGACCCTGCATCAAAATAACTTTGAAATTGAAGCACAGCAGAAGTCAGGTTAGTTAAATCGAAGGGTGGCATAATAAGATAATCGACCGTTTTATCGCAATCGCATTCATCATCGTTGGTAGCAATAAATCTGCCGTGCGCTCCTATACTCCACCATTGGCTTTGCAACAAAGTGTTGGTACCCAATAACCAACCTCCATCCGATGATTTGGTAGTTTGTGTCCAGCCTAAGGGAAAGGTAAGTCCTTCAAAATCTTCCTCTAAAAGAATGGTTTGACCGGGTCCAATTAAAGGTAAGAAAAGTAATGTAAATAGTAATTGTCTCATAACACAAAGGTAAACTGCTAGGAATTTGCTTTTGGCGGGAGGGCTCTAAAGACGCCCTTGGACCGCAGCGGAGGGGATTGAAAGGGAATTTATAAATTATTTTACCAACTTGAGAATATGATGAAGAATTCAGGATAATCAATACTCAAATCTGATTGGTGGTTAGTTTTGAGAGATAATTGCAAACTAATCTTAAAGTGACAACAAGTCCGTTATTAGCCGACTCAACCTCGATCGTTTTAAAGAAATACCCTTGCTGGTCGAAGACTTGGATTTTCCCTTCGTTGGTTCGGGCATGCCATCGTGTATGAGACGCAGTATCTCTAGTAATTTTGGAAAGTAGGGCCTACCGGTTCGGAAAGACAAATCAGGCCGCCCCCCTGCTAAAGTGATTCGATTCACTCTCGTTCAATTGTATTATTATTAACTGCTACTTGTGATTTTTTACAGGGGATTAGGATCGGGGATGTTCCTGCAGCGGCATTTGTAAAAAGGGGGGGGTAGTTCTACAGTTGTGAGTGATTGTGTCGAAGGAAGCGGCCGCGAGATATTAGAATACGAGGAAAAGTTTTTCTGTCCAGATTCTCTACTTAAGGGAGTATTCTTTTGTTTTGGATGATCAATCTGCCGAAAAACGAATCCCAGTGAACGACGACGAACGATACGAAGTTTTTGTACGCCTTGTGATGAAGCACGAGCCGCGTGTCCGTTCGTTTCTGCGCGGATTGTTGCCGACATGGCATGATGTCGAAGAGGTCGCCCAGGAAGCGAGCCTGATTGCGTGGCGCAAATTCGATGATTTTGAAGAGGGCACGTCGTTTGGTGGTTGGTTGCTCACGATCGCTCGGTTTGAGGCCTTGAAATATCGACGTCGAGTGGCTCGAAGCCCGCTGGTCTTTGTCGACGAGGTTTGGGATCAGCTGGCGGAAGAGGCCAGTGGAGAGGAGGATCAGCAGATTCGTCGGCAACACCTGGAGATCTGCCTACGATCTTCATCGGCGGAAATGTTCGCAACGGGAATTTTAATAGCTAATAAGGTCAAAAAATCTGTCCAGATTTTCTGCCAGTGGGAATGATAATTAGGTAGACTACTATCTCCCAACACAAAGAAACATACTATGAGAATTCGAACTCTTTCCCTCTCCCTGAATGCAGCCATCCTGACGGTTGCGCTGGTGGCTTTTGTGCCGGTAGCGTTCGGCCAAGCGGGAAACTCTGGGGGCGATACCTTGAGCAAAGAACTCAGCCTGGACCTTGGTAAGGGTGTCTCGATGAAGCTCGTGCACATTCCAGCCGGCAAGTTCAAGATGGGCAACCACGACACCCCGGCGGAAACGATCAAGAAGGTCGGGGGCGAGGAGGAGCACGTGTCAGATGAGTATCCTGCCCATGAGGTGACGATCAGCAAGCCCTTCTACATGGGGATCTACGAGCTGACGCAGGCCCAGTGGAAGGCCGTGATGGGCACGGAACCATGGCTGACAAAGTCGGCTCTGGCGTATCGCGGGTGCGCAGCCGAGACCAGAAGGCTTTGACGACTATCCCGCGGTCTGGATGAGCTCTTATGATGCCATCGAGTTCTGCCGCAAGCTCTCGAAGAAGACCGGCATGAGCGTCTCCCTGCCGACCGAAGCGCAATGGGAGTATGCCTGCCGCGCGGGAACGACCACGACCTTTTCCTTCGGAGGTGACCTGTCGAAACTCATCGACTACGGCTGGTATGGAGGGTTAGGCGCGGGGCAAAAGGAAGACTACGCCCACCGGGTCGGCCAGAGGAAGCCCAACGCCTGGGGCTTGTATGACATGCACGGTAACGTCTGGGAATTCTGTAGTGACTGGTATGACAAGGACTTCTACAGCAGGTCACCGAGTGTTGATCCGGAGAATACCACGGAAACCGATCTGCGCTGTCTGCGTAGCGGGTCGTTTCACAGCGTTCCCGCCGTGTCCCGCTCCTCACAACGCGCCAGGTGGGTAGGTCCCAAGCAGGTCCGCTACAACTACGGTATGCGGGTCGTCGTTACTGCCGACGCGCAGGAGAAGTCAGACGGCGACACCAATCGACCGGTTTCAGACAAGATTGTGCAATCCATGTTCTACAAAGCACAACATCAGGAAACCGGAAACATGTGGGATGTTTGGCTCTACCATCATGCAGGAACATACTTCCTGTACTACCTCGCAAATGTCGGCGAACACCGCTGGCGCTGGGACAATATTTCCATGGCCACGTCGCGTGATGGCGTACACTGGACTGAAAGGGGGCCGATCCTAAAAAAAACTCCGGGAGCCAAGTGGATGGGCACGGGTTCGACCTGGAAGTCACCTGCCTTCGATAAGGACGGCAAATTCTATATGAATTTCTCCGAGGAGATCAGGACGGGCGTCAGAACATCTACTTTGCCGAATCCACGGACCTCCTTCACTGGACCCGCTTAAAAGGGGATGAATACCGGTTCGTACAGAACGAACAATGGTACGAGAAGAAGGGACGCTGGGACTGCATTTGGACTATTCCCAAGCCAGGTGGCGGACTCTACGGCTACTGGACCGCAAGTCCGGACCGCTCAAAGAAGGACGCCGCTGAGGGAATATTTGGCTTCGGCGAGTCGCTCGACGGTGTGCACTGGAAAGCACTTGCGCCTCCCAGAGTTATCGATGATGAGAACAGTGGAGAGGTCGGCGCGGTGGAGAAGATAGGGGGCAAGTACTACATGTTGTTCGGCCACTATCCCGCTATGACGACACTTGTTGCAGATCGACCCGAAGGCCCCTTTCGCAAGGCAAAGAAGAATTACAAGGTTCTAACAGGGCATACTTACTTCTCTCGCTTCTTCCGTCACCCCGAGGGTCTGCTTGCCTGTCATTTCACCCAGGCTAGAGACGTAGAGGTCTCATTCGCTCCAATAAAGGACGTGCGTATCGATCACGAGGGAACGCTACGCTTCGGGTGGTGGAAAGAAAACGAGAAGATGAAACACCAGTCAATCGCCGTTAAAAAGCCGGTTGATCCCAAGGCACCTGTCGCCTTACTCGGCAATTCCTTTGACACGAAACAGGGGATCATTATTGAAGGAACCCTGAAGCTGCCGAAGGCAAAAGAATCGCCACGCTGCGGGGTCTACATTGAATGCACAAATGATTTAGGAGTCGGCGTGTTGATCGACAGCACCGGGGTGGCTGAGTTGGGCCCGATGAAAGTGGACGGGACAGGCTTCAAAGCGGAGAAGCCCGTCGACCGGGAGATGACGTTCGGGAGCCCGGCCACATTTCGCTTACTTGTCAAAGGGTCGTTAATGGAATTCTATCTTGACGATATCCTGATTGAAAGCTTCGCACTGCCAGCTAATGCTACCGGCCGAATCGGATTGATCAACGCCGAGGAAACCATCGACACACTGAAAGCTTGGAATTAGATTAAAGACCGGAATTTCGAAGTTGAACAAGCGAGCAATCGAAAGAAACAAAGAATGAAAATATCAATATCTAGTCTCCCTACGATGAACTCCTGGATCGCCGCCGCCGTGGCGTTGGTTCTGATGTCAACGGCCACGATGCTTCAGGCCCAAGGAACCAAGGCGGACTACGAACGTTTCGACAAGATCGGCGGCATCACCGGCGGCAAGGTGTTTCGGACGAAGGTGCAAGCGCATTGGCTGACTGGCACCAAGTGCTTCTGGTATCGCAATGATCTGGGCCAAGGCCGGAAGAATTTCGTTTTTGTCGATGCGGCCATGGGTAAACGAAAAGCAGCTTTCGACCACGAGCGGTTGGCAAAGGATCTCGCGAAAGCAACCGGCAAGGCCTTCGATGCTCATAAATTGCCCTTCAACGAGATCGAATATAAGAAAACGGACGGCGATGAGAAGGGATTGCCGGGAGAGGCTGTGTATTTCAAGGCGGTGGGCAAATCGTGGAAAATCAATCTTAAGGATCAGTCCCTCACCGAAGACAAGCCCGGGGCCAAGAAGGTGTCGGTGATCAGAGGAATCCCCGCTCCGCAACAGGAGGCCTCGACGCTGCTCTTCTCGCAATCCCCGCAACCTGGGGCCGAAGCACCTTTTCCGCACGAGAAACCGGCCGCCCCCGAACTGCGGTTCCCTCAATCGCCCGAGGAAAAGAAGGACGCCGCAAAGAAGGTCGAGGCCTTCATCAAGGACCACAATGTCTGGCTTCGTTTCGGCGGGGACGGCAAGGAAATCGCCCTGACAACAGACGGTAAGGAAGGCGATGCTTATCAAGGCAATTTCCAATGGTCCCCCGACCGGAGGAAACTGATTGGTTTCCGTCATAAGAAGGCTCAAGAGCACATCGTCCATTTTGTCGAGTCCTCGCCCAAGGACCAGTTGCAACCGAAGTTGCATTCGAACAGTTACCTCAAACCGGGCGACCAGATTGCCCAGACCAAGCCGCATCTGTTTGACATCGTCGGGAAGAAGGAGGTCCCACTCGACGAGACGCTTTTCGCCAACCCATGGAGCATCGGTTCGCATCGCTGGGAGAAGGATTCTAGCAGATTCACGTTCTACTATAACCAACGAGGACACGGCGCGGTGAGGATCGTGGCCATCGATGCAGAGAGCGGACAAGTCACCGCTCTGATTGACGACACGAGCAAGACTTTCGTCAATTATGCCTTCTATAATCATCGCCAATTGTTGGAGTCCTCCAACGAGATGATCTGGATGTCGGAACGCGACGGGTGGAACCATTTGTACTTATTCGATTTCGGCAGCGGTAAGCTGAAGAACCAGATCACCAAGGGGCCGTGGATCGTGCGGAAAATCGACCGAGTAGACACCGCCAAGCGTCAGATCTGGTTCCAAGCCGGGGGGATTTATCCCGAGCAGGATCCTTATTACATCCATTACTGTCGCATCAACTTCGATGGAACAGGCCTGGTGAAATTGACCGCCGGCGACGGCACGCACTCGATCGAATACTCGCCGGACCGTGAGTTTATCGTCGACACGTATTCCCGCGTGGACATGCCGCCGGTGAACGAGTTACGCCGAGTCAGCGACGGCTCGTTGGTTTGCCAACTGGAAGAGTCTGACGCCAGCGAACTCGAGGCCACCGTCTGGCAAAGGCCTGAGCATTTCGTAGCCAAGGGTCGCGACGGTAAGACCGATATCTATGGGGTGATTTTTCGTCCCTCGAATTTCGATCCGAAGAAGAAGTATCCGGTCATTGAAAAGATTTACGCGGGGCCCCACGGTTCCTTCGTGCCGAAAAACTTTTCACCCTGTCACGGTGCTCAGCGATGGGCCGAGTTGGGATTTATTCTGGTCCAGATCGATGGTATGGGTACGTCGCACCGCAGCAAGGCCTTTCACGATGTGTGCTGGAAGAACGTCGGCGACGCCGGTTTCCCGGATCGTATTCTATGGATCAAAGAGGCTGCTAAGAAATACCCCTACATGGACCTCAGCCGCGTCGGGATTTTCGGCGGTTCGGCCGGCGGACAAAGTTCGACCGGAGCCCTGCTCAATCACGGAGATTTTTATAAGGTGGCTGTTTCAGATTGCGGTTGCCACGACAATCGTATGGATAAAATTTGGTGGAACGAAGCCTGGATGGGCTGGCCCATAGGACCGGAATACGCCGAAAGTTCTAACGTGACCCATGCTCATAAGCTCCAGGGAAAGCTGCTGCTGATTGTGGGCGAGTTGGACCGCAACGTTGATCCAGCCTCGACCATGCAGGTCGTCAACGCTTTGGTCAAAGCCGACCGAGATTTCGATATGCTGATCATCCCCGGCGCCGGTCACGGTGCTGCTGGATCCGCCTACGGGAGACGCCGTCAAAAGGATTACTTCGTCCGTAACCTGCTGGGTGTTGAACCGCGATGGGAGCCGTAACGGCTAGGGAAACCTTCCACCGACATGCGCGAGCGGTAAATTAATCAGCTCGAAGAAAATGAAGTCTATCCACACAGCTAAAAAGTAGATCAATTTCTCCTGAAATATTGATCATTAACTCAATTGCCTACCCCTTACTAGACCGTCAGTATGCCTTCAGCTTCATGATCAATAGAACCTGCATCTTCAGTATCTACCTATTCATAGTTTCAATGATCGCGCCACTCTGTCTTTCGGCTGAAGTGGAGGCGGGGCCGGCCACGCCGGCCGGAGTGCGCATGAAGTCCTGGGATGACCACGTGAGATTGAGAGAATCGTCGATATTCAAAGATGTTGAGTGGACGGCTGTTGGCCCCAGAATTCAGGGCGGGAAGATCGAGAGTATTTGGTCGGTCAAAAAGCGCAAGTCGACCCTCTATGTCGGCTCCGGTTCCGGCAATCTGTGGAAGTCCGTCAATAATGGTACGACTTGGACGCCGATCTTTGAGAGCGAGTCGACTTCCTCTATCTCGGTCGTCACGGTATCCGACAAGGATCCGAGCCTGGTCTGGGTCGGCACTGGCGAGCCGCACATGGCACGCAGTTCAATTGCCGGGACGGGCGTCTTCAAGTCGACCGACGCGGGGGGCGCATGGCAGAATATGGGGCTCAATGACACGCACCACATCGGCCGCGTCATCATCGACCCTGAGAATGATGACGTCGTGTATGTCGCTGCCCTCGGCCACCAGTACACTTACAACAAGCAGCGCGGCGTTTTTAAGACCACCGACGGTGGCAAGACATGGAAGAAGATCCTCTATATCTCCGAGAAGGTCGGAGTGGTGGAAGTCGCCATGGATCCGTCCGACAGCAAGACCCTGTATGCCGTTGCTTGGGAGCGCGACAGGAAGGCTTGGAATAATGTCGTCGCCGGTCCCGGCAGCGGACTCTACAAGTCGACCGACGCGGGCGAGACCTGGAAGCTTTTGACCAAGGGGCTTCCCACCGGTGAGAAGGTTGGCAGAATGGGCATCACCATCGCGCCCTCCAATCCGAATGTTCTTTACCTCATTTGCGACCACCGCGGGGTGGGTGGCGAAGTCTACCGCTCCGATGACAAGGGCGAGAGCTGGCGCAAAACCCATGAGGGCAATGTGAAGACCGGGATCGGATATGATTTCTGCCTCATCAGGGTCATGCCGGACAACGAAGACGAGATCTTCATCGTGGGTTTCAACCTTCTCTATTCACCCGACGCAGGGAAGACCCAGAGCATCATCTCCGAGCGCACCGTTCCCATGCTTTCCTACAAAGCCCGGCGCGCCACTCCCCATTGTGACAATCACGATATGTTCATCGATCCCGACGATACCGATCGACTCATGCTGGCTACCGATGGCGGACTCTATATCTCGCACGATCGGGCTAAGACGTGGCTCCATGTCAACACGCTGCCGATCGCCGAGTTTTACGCTATCTCAGTCGACGCACGTGAGCCCTACAAGATCTGGGGCGGCACTCAGGATAACGGCATACTTGGTGGTGAGGCTAAGCCGATGGTCCTTGGCGAGGAGCACTGGGAGTGGGACCACGGTGGCGACAACTACGTGACCCTGATCGACCCGAACGATCTGGATACGATGTATCTTGAGGGCATGTTTGGCTCGATGGGGCGAAAAGATCTAAAGACAGGTAAGAGTCGTGGCATCCGGCCCGGCCCAGCGCCGGAGGGGAGTAAACTGCGATTCAACTGGATGACTCCCTTCATCCTGTCGCGTTATGACTCCAAGACGCTTTACGCTGGTGCCAACTACGTATTCAGGAGCGAGAACAGGGGCGACAACTGGAAACGCATCAGCCCCGACCTGTCAACCAATCCGGGCCCGGACAGGCAGGGAGACGTTCCCTTCGGAACCATCACCGACATCTCCGAATCCGCACTGAAGAAGGGCCTGCTCTATGCTGGAACGGATGACGGGCAACTGCATGTGACGAGGGACGACGGGGCTACTTGGACAAAGATTAATAATGGCTTATCGAACAGATGGGTCAGTCGTGTCGTCGCATCTAAGTATGATGAGGGGACCGCATTTGTTTCACTGACGGGATACCGTGAAGATGATTTTGAGGCCTATTTATATATGTCGACCGACTTCGGGGAGACGTGGAAGTCAATAGTCAACAACATGCCCTCGGAATCAATCAACGTGATACGCGAAGACCCGAACGATCAGGATACCCTGTATGTCGGGACCGAGTTGGGTGCCTATTGTTCCATTGATAAGGGGCAGACCTGGCACTCGCTCTGCAAGACGCTGCCGACCTGCCCGGTGCATGATCTGGCACTCCATGCGGGGACCGGCGATCTTGTCGCAGGGACTCATGGCCGAAGCGTTTTTGTTCTCCATGCGAAGGAGATTCTGAAGATCAAGCAGGAGGTGGCCAAGTAGCCCTCAGCATGAAGCTCTCCAAGCTAAGTCGCCTGTTGCATCGGTGGGGATCCATCATCGCCCTGCTTCCGATCACGATCATCGTCTTCTCCGGCATTGTCCTGCAATTGAAGAAGGAATCAGCCTACATCCAGCCGCCGACCCAGCTCGGTACTGGGACAGAACCCACAATCGGATTTGACCGCATTCTCGAGGTAGTGAGGACCGTCCCCGAGGCAGAGATTGAGTCTTGGGAAGATGTTGACCGGCTAGACGTAAGGCCCAGCAAGGGCCTGGTTAAAGTGCGTTGCAAGAACCGCTATGAGGTCCAGATCGACACCGAGACGGCCGAGATTCTGCACGTGGCCTTCCGTCGTTCTGATCTGATCGAGAGCATTCATGACGGGTCCTACTTCAACGAACATTTCAAGCTTTGGGTCTTCCTGCCCGCTGGCATTGTGCTCGCCACCTTGGTGCTCACTGGTCTCAACCTCTTTCTCCTGCCACATCTTTCCCGGCGCAAGCGAGCTCGCTGATGTTGGTGCATTGACCCCCACGAGCGAACCACCATTCTATCCCTCTGCTACCCATCCAACCACGACTTCTCAAAAGTAAATTCCTAGCAATTCTGATGCTGGTAATCTAGGGAGTGCTGCCGGTTTCCGTCGTAAGCGCGTCAGGCGGGTCCTTATACCTTGGCGATGCCCAGCGGAGTGTCTACACCAGTTAAGTAGTCACTGGCGAAAACTCAAGTTGGCGTGGTCGTTGGAAATGCCTCACGCTTCCACGCCTGCGTGGTCTTGAAATAGACGCATTTGTTATGAGGATGTTTTTCAACTTTTGGTTTTTTTCAATCGCAAATAAGGTCAAAATAACCTGTCCAGATTCTGTATTGGCGGGAATGGTAGTAGCGATGAATGAACGTCCAATGCAAAGGAGCACTGCCATGACTTCTAAAAGTCGACCCCACCCGAAATCGTTTTCGTCTTTTCTGCCGGCGGCAACCATTCTGATGGTTGCGCTGCTGGCTATTGTGCCGGTCGCGTTCGGCCAAGCGGGAAGCCCCGGCGGCGATACTGTGAGTGAAGAACTCAGCTTGGACCTTCGTCAGTTGAAAACGCACTTCAAACCGATTTTTGAAAAATTCGGGCAGCGCAGCACGACAAAAATAGAGGTGGTGTCCGGGCCCGAGGCCGTTCAGATGAGAAACGGTCGCGTCGCTGGCAAGCAGTGGATCGCGACCTCCGGTGAGTATCGGTTTAAGCTGACTATTGAGGATTCGACCGGCGCCAAGCTCGAGAAACTGGTCGAGCGCCTTGAGAAGCTTCCTGATCCCTACTTAAGCGCGTGCGTGGCTGTGTCTGACAAAGGAGAAGACGGGATCGCGATCTACGCAGATCTCGGTGGAGCAAGAGCGCATGGCGGAAAAGGATATATCAATTTGGTTCCTCATGCCGATGCCTTGGTGATCGCTCACGAAGCCGGACACACGCTGGAGCAGGTCGCCAGAGAGTTAGATCCTGAGGTGCTTGATCAGTGGGAAGGGGCCATCAAAGCGGATAAGATCTCTGTCTCTGACTATGGTGACACGGTGCGTCATGAAGATCTCGCAGAATTCGCTATGGTGTATGCCGTCTGTCTTGACGCGGGCCCCAAACATCTGGCGGAGTTGAAAAAACTCTCGCCCAAGCGGTTCGAGTTCTGGGCAAGGATATTGATTCCGTACAGCCCCGAAGCACTGCGAGAAACCCTCGATCCGTTTTACAAACAACACATTGTGGCCGATGGCCTTGTGGTCGCAGGTTCAGAGAAAGTTTCCTTGTACGCTCTGGGAGAAGCAGGGTATCTGGTAAAGAAGATGCTCGTTAATCGGCCAGACTTACTAAGGGATCTTTGTGAAAAGCGAAAGATGTTCGTGGCTGTGATGGCTTACTGTGAATTGCAGACTGACCTGCCCGACTGCCGAAACATGTCGCTTTGGTGGGCCTATCGCGCTCGAGGCTTGGGGTCCAGACCGGTCAGTTGTGCCGAAGAAAACTTGCTGAACCTCAAGGGAGATCCTTATAAGGGTGAAAACATCTTCGTTCACGAATTCGCCCACGGGATTCACGGTGTCCTTGGCAAGGACTTCAACGCGCGACTTCGGGAGCTATACGACCAAGCGAAGCAAAGTGGCCGTTTCGGTGGATACGCGATCGATGGTGGCTTCGCGGAGTTCTGGGCCGAAGGTGTTCAGACATGGTTCGAGTGTAACGACCGCAAGAAGCCCAAGTCTGGTAGAGGGTCGGACTCGTTCACCTTGATCGGGCCCAAAGGAGAGATCGTGTGCCACCTGACGACCCGCAAGCTTTTAAGAACACATTGTCCGGAATTCGCCAAATTGCTCGACACTACGTTTCGGCAAAATCAATGGGTCTATGTCCCGGTGACGAAACGGCTGGACCAACCACACCTTAGCGGTTTCGATCCGTCGGACGCGCCCGAGTTTCGCTGGCCGCCCGCGGTTGTCGAGGCCTACCATCGAATTGAAGCTGAGAACGCTGAGAAGGAAAAGCAACGCAAGACCAAATCACAGCGCTAGAAGCCCCGGGCGCAAAGCTCAAGGAGATCGATCTGTAGCGCCAGCCCCGCTTGTTATGGATCGGAAAAAGCATTCTATCCAAAAGTGCAGTTCGGCAAGATTCGGGCCAGATTTATGTCGGATGGGAAAACGATAGAACGCCTACAACGTATTTGCTGGCATCCATGGAGAGTCGCCGGTTTTCCGGTATGCCCTGGAATGAAAGAAGTCCCGCTAGGCGTCCAGATTCTGTCCTTGCAGAAAGTTGAATGGGCGACCGTGCGTGCGACTGATGACCAGCTTGATTGATCCGCCAGCAATTGAAGGCGCTTTTTTTACAAAATATATGTCTAAATTACCCGGTTTTGGGCGTAATAATTGGTATGAGTTCAATCCAAAAACCGAAAGATGACATTATGAATAGACGAAATGCGTTAAAGTCCGCGGGTTGTTTTTTGATGTTGCCTGCTTTGGAAAGCTTTGGTCAAGAACCGAAGGGCCATGATGCCGTGAAGGCGAATCGTCTGTTTTGCATGAACATCGGGAATGGCATGTGTTCGGACAATTTTCCAAAGTCGACAGGCAAGGCCTACCAAAGCTCTTCAACTTTCAAGCCGCTGGAAAACTTAAAGAATGATTTCACTCTATGCACGAATTTAAGGAACTATGGGAATCACGAAAGCACGATGTATGCTTTCGCGGAATATGCGGACCACGCAAATCCCCAGTTGATTAAAGATTCAGTTGACGAGGTCGCGGCCTCTCATATTGGCAATGACACGCGCATTAGAAATTTGGTCGTTGAACAGAGGAATTCCTATGGCATCTCTTGGAAGGGTGGATTGCCCGTTTCCCCAATCGCGGATGTCCAGATTTTGTTCCAAACCATATTTGGGAAAGTCGACAAAACGAAACGGGCCGAATTGCTGTCGCTCAAAAAATCGATGCTGGATGCCAGTAGAGATGACGCCAAGAGCATGATGAATAAAGTTTCTCGGGAAGACCGCGCAAAATTGGATGAATATTTTTCTAGTTTGCGTGAGTCTGAAAAGTCGATCCAACGATCTGAGCGTTGGTTGAATCAAAAACACGTAGACGTGCCATTTCCTGAAAACGTAAAGTTCAAGACGGATGGCCTTAGTGACTATTCGCAGAAGATCTTGGTGTGCCCGCACTTTAACCAACGTTCAACATATTTGGATTTGCTCTTTTTGGCATTCAAATTTGACGTCACCCGAGTGGCCAACGTGTATTCGGAATGGAATTGGCTTGGTCATCATACTGATTCTCACCAAGTCGCTACCAAAGAGGGCTTACTAAAAAACATCGAGGCTGACCAAGGCTACATGATGCAGACGGCTCGTTTCTTGGAAAAACTCAAATCAACTAAGACGAAAGTGGGTGGCACATTACTGGATCAGACGGTTTGTTTGATCACTAGTTCTCTGAGTATCAGTAAAGAAGAAGGCCCTCACGGCATGAAGAATAACCCCGTGGTTGTCGCTGGCGGTGGCTTTGAGCATGGTAAGCACATTAAATTTAACGGCACAGACAACCGGAACAATGTCTACCTCGCAGCCTTGCAGCATCTGGGTCTCGAAATTGATAGCTTTGCCACCAGTAGTGAAAGTGCGAAGTTGTAGGATCGGATCAACAATAACGGACGTAATGGGATTCTCCAGGATTCCTCTGCAGGTAAGTTCTCATTTTTCGACCGTCTGCAAAAAGATTGCCGCCATGAGATCCCGTTCACTTCTCGTGTTTCTGGTGGTCGGGGCTTTAGGGAGTGCTAGTTCGGGCGGCGCTGAAAAACACCTTGCGGAGCTCGACCGAAGTAGAGCTTTCTTAACCTCTTATTGTGTGAGCTGTCATGGCAATGAAAAGAGTAAGGGCGATTATAATTTTGAAACGTTTAACGGCAAAGATTGGGCCAATCACGAACTACTCAATGAGCTCTTGACGGTTTTGAGAGAAAAGGAAATGCCGCCCAAGAAAGCCAAGAAGCAGCCCTCGACAAAGGAGTTGGAAGCCTTTGAGAAACTTTTGGGCAAACAGTATTTCTCAATCAAAAAAAAGTTGCCCGGCGTGCTCACACGTCTGAATCGCGTGGAATATGAGAACACGATCAACGATGCTTTTTTCATGGACTTAGAAGTCAAAAACCACTTGCCTGTCGATAACACGAGGGATGGTTTTGACAATGAGGGTGACAAACTGGTGATGTCACCCTTTGCGATGGATAGCTACTTCCGAGTTGCCTCTGAAATAGCAGGGAAGGTCGTGGGAGGTATGCCCGAGCCTTCTACAACCAATCATAGTTATGATAACGGTCTAGGGCGCAGATTAGGTAGCGATGGAGTTGCGGGTTATGAATTTTTTAATGATGGTATGACAACCGAAGGGTATCGTTATAATGATGCTTCCCGTGGGTTTGGATTAAAATATGGTGACACAGTGCCAGGCTATTATGATGTGAAGGTCAATGGGCATTTTACGCTTATTGATCCAACCGTTACTGGCGCTTTTCTCAGAGAACGTGATTTATATTTCAAGGTTGACCTAGGTAAAGAAAATGAACGGCTGAGAATCACAACTAATATAGATCCTAAACTCAGCAAAAAAGCACTCAGCACTCAGGATTTTTTATTAAGCGACAAAGTGCGGATCTATTTGGAGCCAGGACAGAATGCGGTTCTTTATAGTTACAATTATTTTTATCCATTGCCCAAGGATCTCAGTAAACTCAAGCCGATACCTCCGCGGCCGGCAGACAAGGCGTTCTCCAAAATGCCAAAAGCGTTATTGCACTTCATTTCGGCTGATGTGACCGGTCCCTATTATGAAAGTTGGCCTCCAAAAAACGAGTTTTACGACACCTACTATGAAGATCTGAAGGGTCAAGAACCCCAGAAGCAATATCAACAATTCATTAGAAAGTTGGCCATTAAACTTTTCCGCCGGCCGGTGACTGAAAGCGAGTTGACGCGATTTTTCGATGTCGCAAAGAAGCGATATGAAACGAATGAAAACGTCCTCGATGCCGTGCAGTCGGCCTTGACTATAATGCTCTGCTCACCCAATTTTTTGTATAAGGAGGAAGGTGATTCTCTTGATCTTGATGAGTACGCGATTGCCTCTAGGTTGTCTTACTTTTTGTGGAATACACTGCCCGACGACCGTTTAATTAAGTTGGCTTTCGAAGGTAAGTTAAGGGATCCAAGCGTTCGTTCTGCGGAAACCTTAAGGATGCTGAAAGACCCTAGATCCCAGCGTTTTGTTACTGATTTTACGGAGCAGTGGCTCGAACTTCATAAAATAGACGTCGTTAATCCCCAAGCTGAGATTCTCAGATATACCTTTAAAGGATTCGCAGGTATTCAGTCCTTCATGAGGCAAGAAAGTATTGAGTTTTTCAAGGTGATTTTGAATGAGAATCTAAGCCTTCTCAATTTCATTGATTCCGATTTTGTAGTGATCAATCAACCCTTGAATCAGATCTATAAGGTGACTATTCCTGAAGAAACGGAATCGCCAGATAGAGTAAACCAAAAAGACTCGAAGCTTATAACGAACGATGAGAAGAAGCGGCGAGGAGAGGTCTTCCGAAAAGTCATACTTGATAAAGAGTCCCGGCGAGGAGGGTTGATGACGCAGGCGGGTATTTTGATGATGAACACCAATGGTGAATTCACCAATCCGTTCTATCGGGGTGCCTGGGTGGCTAAAAATGTTTATGGTTTGGATTTGAAACTTCCTGCCAGTCTTGAAGTTGGAGCCCTGAAAGCACCTACGGAAACTTTCACCATCAAAGACACGATCAATGAACATCGTAACAATCCGCAATGCGCTTCCTGCCATAGCAAGATGGACCCCTTTGGTTTGGCCATGGAAAATTTTGATGTTTTGGGCCGTTATCGCGAAAATTATCAGAAATTTGTTGTAACCAAGACAACGATCGAGGTCACCGCTGAAGGAAAAACGAAGAAGACCGAGAAGATTTCGAGAAAATTTGAACCCACCACAAAGGTCGATGCTTCCACTTCTCACCGAGACGGGCGCCCTATCGTGGGCATTGAAGGCTTAAAAAATCTGATGCTGGAGGACCAAGATAAAATTGCCAGGAACTTGCTCACAAAGCTTTCGGAATATGCAATGGGGAGAAAGATCAATTATTCAGACGCTGAAGTGATTCATCGTCTTTTGAAAGCGTCAAAGAATAACAATTATCAGTTGCGTGATTTGATTGTTAGTATCGTTGCCGACGAATCATTCACAAAACGATAATTTAAGTCCCGTATCGTCCACTTTAAAGGAACCAGTTATGATTCACCCATATATTCCAAGTTTGAAACCGTTTTCGGCTGTCTTGCTCATAGCAATCCTTCTAACCGCTGCGCAGGTAGCCTTGGTGACGGTTGCGTTTGGGCAGAATATAGGAAAGGGCGAGCCTTCGAACGAAGTGTCTGGGGACACGGCGATCGTGGGGGCGCTCTCGCTGGACCTTGGTAAGGGGGTGTCGATGAAGCTCGTGCTCATTCCAGCTGGTAAGTTTATGATGGGCAACCATCACACTCCGGCGGAAACGGTCAAGAAGTTCGGGGGCTTCGAGAGGAACCTGATCGATGAGTATCCTGTCCATGAGGTAACGATCAGCAAGCCCTTCTACATGGGCATCTACGAGGTAACGCAGGCTCAGTGGAAGGCTGTGATGGGGACTGAACCATGGAAGGCAGAGCGGGCCTTGGGATACATGCGTCTGCAGCCGAGACCAGAAGGCTTCGATGACTATCCTGTTGCCTTTGTGGACTCTTATGATGCGATCGAGTTCTGCCGCAAGCTTTCTAAGAAAACCGGCAGGACCGTATCGCTCCCGACCGAGGCGCAATGGGAGTACGCCTGTCGTGCTGGAACTACCACGGCTTTTTCCTTTGGAGATGACCTTTCGAAACTCATCGACTACGGCTGGTATGGCGGAAAAAACGCGGGGCAGAAGGAGGACTACGCCCACCGGGTTGGCCAACTGAAGCCCAACCCCTGGGGATTGTATGATATGCACGGTAACGTCTGGGAATTCTGCCGTGACTGGTATGACAAGGACTTTTACAGCAGGTCACCGAGTGTTGATCCGGAGAATACCACGAAAACCGACAAGCCATCTCTGCGCAGTGGGGCGTTTCACAGCGTTCCCACCGTGTCCCGGTCCGCACAACGCAACAGTTGGACAAGTCCCACGACGGTCCGTTACAATTACGGCCTACGAGTCATCGTTGCTGCCGAAAAATAGGAAGAGACCTCGGAGACGCCGTATGTTTTACAGAGAAAAAATCATGGTTCGAACGTCTTACTCCGTATTGCTTGCTTTTGTGCTTTTGACTTTGGCTTGCGAGTTCAGCAAGGCCGAGGATAAGCCAGTCGAATATGACCGAACAGCGGTTCTCGCGACACTGGATGAGGCGGCTTCAACAACCGAAGACCCCGAAGTCAAACGTGCTCTTAAAAAGATGAGCGAATGCGTTGAGCGTGGGAATAAATTACTGGTCCTCAGCGGCCTCCGCGCACTCCCCCCTGAGATTGGACAGCTAACAAACCTGACCGGTTTGACCCTCCATGACAACCAGCTCACTGCGCTTCCGCCCGAGATTTGTCAGCTCATGAAGCTGGCGTATTTGGGACTCAAGCGCAACCAATTCACCACGGTCCCGCCCGAGATTTTTGAGCTCACAAGTCTGAAGCATCTGGACCTCGGAGAAAACCAACTCACCACGCTTCCTCCCAAGATTGGACAACTCACAATGCTAACGCAGTTGAGCTTCAATGGGAATGGTCTCTCGACGCTCCCGCCCGAGATTGGAAAACTCACGAATCTGACGCATTTAAGGCTCTGGGACAACCAACTCTCGACGCTCCCGCCCGAGATCGGCCAGCTCACGAAACTGACAAATTTGAGTCTTTGGAGCAACCAACTTCCGACGCTCCCGCCTGAGCTTGCACAGCTCACGAAACTGACCGGGTTGTCTCTTCATGATAACCAATTTATCACACTTCCACCCTTGATTGGGAAACTCACGAAGCTAACGCATCTGGGGCTCGGAGAAAACCAATTCACCAAACTTCCGCCTGAGATTGGACAGCTCACGAACTTAGTATGGTTATATCTTGAAGGTAACCCACTCACTACGCTCCCGTCCGAGGTTGGACAGCTCACGAACCTAGCGGGGTTATCCCTCCATGGGACCCAATTTGCCGTGTTCCCGTCCGAGATTGGGAAACTCACGAAGCTGGTTTATCTGAAGCTCGGAGAAAACCAATTCACCACGCTCCCGCCTGAGATTGGACAGCTCACGAACCTGACGTGGTTGTATCTCGAGAGTAACAAACTTACCACGCTCCCACCCGAGATTGGGAAACTCACGAAGCTGACGGAGCTGCAAATCGAACGAAACCCGCTGACCGACACAGGCCTAGAGCATTTGAAGTCGCTAAAAAGCTTAAAACGACTGTACCTTTGTGATACCAAGGTTACTAAGGCAGGCGTTGAATTCTTTAAAAAAGCGCTACCGAATTGTGAGATCGAAGTGCTAAGGAAATAACCGTGAATTTTATTTTGCGTAACTCACGGTGAGCATTGGCTGGTCCACCTCATGGGGATGTTCAGTGGTAGCCTATTCGAAGCAGGAGGGAGTACGCTAAGCCTATTTATATCGGTTGGCATCGTATCCAGCCTCTTTTCTCTTTGTTTTTAGGCGCGCCTTGAGTTGATTTAAGCGATCGGTATAATTCGGGTCTTTTGCAAGATTGGTGAATTCGTTTGGATCATTTTTCAGATCGTAAAGCTCCTCCCCTTTTGCTCCAAATCCCCAATGAGTGAAGCGCCATTCAGATGTGCGAATGGATTCTCCGCCACTTCGACTGATCGAGAATGCGAGATCTTTAGCCCATTCCTTCGTTGTGGGATTCTTGAGGAGGGGCAAGAGGCTCTGGCCCTGAAGATTTGTAGGTGGAGTTAATCCAGCGAGTTCTGCTAGAGTCGGGTAAAGGTCAACAAGTTCGGTGATTTTATTGCTAGCGTGTCCATGCGATTTCGTAATCCATGGAACGCTGAGGATAAACGGAACACGGGTTGATTCTTCGAATAGGTGCTGCTTTTGAAACTTGTGATGATGCCCTAAGAGATATCCGTGATCACTGGAAAAAATCACGATGGTATTTTCTCGCAATCCTAATTCGTCAAGAGTTTCTAACACCCGACCGACCTGTTCATCCATATAGGAAATACTGGCGTAATAGGCTTCTAGTAATCCTTTGTGTAATTCGGGAGTCACGCCGTAGCGATCTATGGATTTATAGTTTCGAATAATCTTGGGGACATCATCAAGATCTCCCTTGGGAACCTCTGGGGAGACCATGGCATCGCGATCGTAGCGATCAAAATATTTAGAGGGTGCAACTAAAGGAACGTGCGGACGGACAAAGCCACAACCTAGAAAAAAGGGCTTATCCTTATTTTGTCTCAGGAATCCAATTGCCGCATCCGCCGCCATCCCGTCAGCGTGTTCGAGATCACCGGTTGAAGCTTCGACTCCGGTAAAAGTCTGGGAGCTCTTATCTTTTGGGGACCACTCCGTTCTTTTACCAGGGGCATTCTGTTCGGAGGCCTTGATGTTGACCGTTTCGTCCCACGATGGAGCGTCGTCATGATCGGCTGTTCCTGCAATGATTTCGAAGGGGATGCCCATGTGATAAATCTTGCTAACCCGGCCGGCGTGGTAGCCATTGTTGCGGAAGAGTTGTGATAGCGTCACGACATTGGGAAGATTTTCGCGGAGGTTACCTCCGTTACCCAGCATGCCATTGGTATAGGGATAAAGTCCGGTCATCAATGAGGCGCGGGAGGAACCGCAAACCGGGTATTGGCAGTGCATATTCTCAAAGCGGACGCCTCGCTTGGCCAGGGCGTCAAGCCGTGGAGTTTTACATTGTGGATGTCCGAAACCGCTGAGCGCTGAGTTTAGATCATCGGACATCAAAAGAAGGATGTTGGGTTTCCGTTCTTTTGCGTGGGGTGAATGGCTAAGGGAAAATGTTACGATAGTAAGAAAAATTAGAAACTTCATATTTATTTTTCGATTGTTTGCGCACCATTGTGTTCAGATGCCATTTGAAGCGATTTGAAATTGCCTTTTTGGGTGAAAAAAAGGGGCGATTACTTTGGGGGGATTGTGGGATCAACGATTTATCGAAAATCCGAAGGAAGCTGTGGACGGACGCCGAGTTTTTCATAGTTAAATCCGCTCGGTCGGGGTTCGTATTTTCTGGTATATGCCACGCTGCGGTTCGGAGTGATTTTGTCTTCCAGTCCCATTCCCCAGTAGGAGGCGTTGATGATGAGTCTTCTTAATCCGGCACTCTGTAGATCACGGGCGCTTCCCATGGTTGTGTTGAAGACACGAGCTTTAGTCCCCATACTCGTGCTCCATGTTTTGAACCAAGCGACCGGGAGTGCTTCTTTTTTGATGTTCGGTTTGTCTTCTGGAGAAAGGCCTGTGAGTGGCTGTCCCCAGACGAGGATAGTGCAGTCTTCTGGAAGGGTGGTTCCTTCCTTGTAAGTTCTATAAACATCAGATGGCCCCCAGATATCTTTGACTCCTGAAACAATGGGGTGGCCTGCGAGTTCTTTAACGATCGTTCCGCGGGTCGCTTCCCGGTGCCAGCCTCCATGATGGCCCATGAAAGATCCGCCGAGAATATCTCGACCAAAATTGATGTTCTTTCCTTCCTTGGAATAGGGAATGCGACCTCGAAACCCGTGGTTGGCGGTGCGAAGTGCGATGACTGGTTTTCCGGAGTCGAGGTATGTGGCGATTTTCTTCAATTGGCCTTCTGGAAGAGTGAGTAGGCGGTGGAAGAAGATTACAAGGTCGGCCGACATTAGGTGTTCTAGTCCGGGAATGTTGTGCTGTTCGAATTCATCTTCTTTTCCTTTCTTCGGATAGACCGGCATTGTTGGGTCAACCATTCCTTTCTCGTTTACGCCAAAGAGAACAGTGCAATCAAAGCCATGATGCTTGCTAAGGATTCCGGCCATCATGGGCATAGCTTGCTCACTGCGGTATTCTTGATCGGCGGCAATTAGGACAATGTGTTTTCCTTTTCCGGGGCCTTCTCCTCCCGAGTAAGTGAGCCATTTGGCGCTTTCTGGGACAGGGTGGGCTGAAAGAGAAAGCAGCGAGGTCAGAAGAAAGAAAAATGAGTGGCGTAGCATGGTGATGAATGTTGGATGTTAGCGAATGCTGGTGAGTTTGGGCGCTTCTGTCGAAGCTTTGATTTTCTCGATGGTTTCCCTTAAGATGGCGGCCTTTTGTTTGCTAAGTCGTCCTGGGAAGTTGGGCTCTCCGCCGTCGAACCGAGTCGCTATTACTTCAAGATCCGGGATGATTTCCTTGGCGTGTGAACCATAAGTGAGAAGAATTTTCATAATCTCGGGAGTCCGTTTTTCGCTGGCCCAAGGGTTCTGTTTTCCTGTGTATTCGACACAAGCTTTGATGCCTTCTTTGACATGATTGGCGGCAAGGACTTTTAAGCCTTCTATCCGGATCTCGGCGGCGAACATGACGCCGCTTGGAGCCGGTTTTTCGATAGCCTTGAGGATAGCGGGAAGAAGGGGCTTAATTTCTGCGGGAGAGAGATTGCGATAGACTGAGCCGAAACTGCCTCTGGCGCGACCATCCTCATTTTGCAGACCGGCTTTCACCGCTTTAAAAAGAATTTCACGATCAATTCCCTCTAGTGAACGGCTGAGTAAGCCTCCCCTACCATTGAAAAGCGCGAAGGAAAAGTAACGTTGCTGCATGCCACGGGGGTCGTTCTTCGTGTCAATTTTGGTGAGAAGATGAAGAAGTTTCGGAACGGTTTTCATGGCGGGTTTGCCGATGGCGGCGAGGGCCTCGGCGGTTTTGGTTCGAAGCCAGAAATCTTTTGAAGAGAGGTTTTCTTCGAGAGTCTCGACAGCCGCGGACCCGCGTCCTCGAAGTGTAATGATGGCTTGGCTCGCTCCGAGTTGTTCATAGAGCTTATTGGAGTGAAGAAGCTTGATCAGGGCAGTTACAGGAGGGCTGCCCTTGCGCCGTCCAATGGCCATCGCGGCTCTTTCTCGAACCACCGGAGACCAGCTGCCTAGGGCTTCCAAGAGGGTGTTCCCATTGAGGGAATCGTAAGCAGAATTACGGTCCTTGTTGTTCCAACCTCGCCCCATCCGAATCAGAGATTCAGCTTCTTGAAGCTCGATTTGAGGAGCAATTGGCTCCCTTTTTCCAGTGAGCCAAAGGTTTTTAAGAGGCATTGCATAAGCGAGGAGATAAGCCCCGGTGCAGTCCCAGCTAGCGTAGCTATCTTTTTTCATGGAAGGTGGGCCAAGGTGCACAAAGGTGCCATCCCACTGGCGGGCAAGATCAAAATACCAGCTGCCAAATTCCTTCATCCATGCTCCGGTAGCGTAGGGGCCAGATTGGGCGACTCCAGGCATCGCCCAGAGAATGTTACAGAAATTTCCAGTGTGCCCGCCATCTCGCTCGGGGCCATGGGAAGCCACGCTCATACGGGAGAAATATTCGGTTGCTTTTGATTCGCCGAGCAAGCTGAAGAGGACGGCGGCCATTCCGTTTTTACCATTATCATCGTGGGTTTCGATCCAAGGGGCGTGGTCGCCGTAGGGCACGGCCCCTTTTCCGTTGTAGAAGCGGAGGAGCTTGGCGCTCTTTTCAATTGCTTTGGAAAGCTTTGGATCATCGATACCAGCTGCTCGAGCTAGAATCAAAGAGGTGGTGAGCGGTAGACCGGGCGCGTTCATCATTCCATAGCCAGCGAGACGTCCATCAGGGTTGGCAAAACGGTGTCCCCATGAGCCAACCATGCTTTGACCGTTGGCGGCTTCCATCGCGAGACGTTTGAGATTGGGAAGAAAGCTTTTGTCACCGGTGGAGAGGGAGTACTCCGAGATGAGCATGATGACGTAGCCGTAATACCAAGTTTGGAAGCTCTTGTTTTCGAAAGTGGAGGCCCATTCGACTTCTTTACGAATGATTGGGAGATAAGCAGGGTCTCCGCTTGCGAGCAGAGCAAGGGCATTCAAGGACCGGGTGATAGGGTTTTCGCGATAGCTAGGTGTTTTGATTTTTGCCGCGAGGATCTCACACCCTTGCTCGAGGATGTTTTTGGACTTGGCACAATTATAGGGAGTGGTTTTGGTGTAGTCGCCCAAAATTGGAAGATTGAGCGTGATGTTTTCTGTTTTCCCATCACGCCATCGAATCAGGGAAAGAGCTCCTTTTCCATTTACTGACTCCGCCTCGGTCAGGGCTTTTCCAAACTCAGTACGGGGGTCATACGCGAAGTTTTTTTTATCGACTCCAAGAATGACGTCTCCCACTTCGAGATTACCATCGGACGGAGAACCCGTGGCGACTTTCGTGATTTTGATTTGGCGAGCGTCAGAGGTCACCATCTTGTCGCTGAACATCCAACCACGCGCGCCAGTGGCCCCTAGATTCCAATCGTGGACTGCTCCTTCCGGAATGCTGTCTCCTTTGGTAAAGTCGGGTTGTGCCATCTTACCGGCAGGACCGGCGGCCAAGAGGGTTTGTAGGGCACAGATGTAAGAAATGAGACCGGCTAGTTGAGGCTTAATCATAAATTGAGAGGACCAATGAGGTTTTCAGTGGATAGGATGAAGGTGGGGGACTGTCCAGAAAGGGAAGCCTAACAGGGAGAATCTTTGAAATTTCGGATGTCCCATAATGGGTAGGTTCGAATTTTGATTCGAAGTCGTGGAGGAGTTTAAATCAATGAACACGGATCGGAAAGAATCGCTATCCTGATGAACTTTCATAGTTTGTGGGTTTTCCGTCTAATTCGGGTCTTTTGAGGGTGGCCCGACGTAATAGAGATCCTCTCCGTAGTGGGGCTTAAGTGGCCAAGTGTCAGTTCGGAATGGGTAGGCGGGAAGTTCTTTGCCGTTCATGAGGGTTCCTAAAGGCAGGTTGGACCATGCGTAGCGAACGGCGATAGGTTCCGGGACATCTTCGGACCAGACTTCGACGCTTGAAGGTTTTACAACTCTTGCGTCGGCGTGGTGGAAGACCCGATCTTTTCCTGCGATGTAAAAACCGCGTGCATCAGTTTGGTCGAGACGGAGTCCGCTCGATCCTTTTCCCCCAAAGCTAATCAGGATTTTTTTCTCTTGGATCGCCATCGATTTGTAGATTGGGCCATGCCATTCAAGTGGCTTCTCAGAGCGAGTGCCGTCCTCAACGCCATAGACGGTCGAGAGTGCCCATCGGGCAGATCGATCGCCTACGGGATACTTTCGATGCGGGTGAATATTAGAGTCGCTGTTTGCATCGAAGCTGACGATCAGACCGGTGTTAGGAGTGTTTTGCCAGGTCAGGAATTGTTGTTCGCGAATCACGTTAGTGTGGTGATTCATGTCGTAGGTCATTGAACGTCGCGTGCTCCATCCTGCGATTTGGATGATACCAAAGGGTAAGTTTGCATCGCGGAAGATTTTTCGCCAGTCAGAGATAACGGCGGGAAAAGTTTCGCGGAAGGGAATCCAGCTATTACTGAAGGAATTATTTTCACCCTGATAGAAAAGAGCTCCCTGAATAGTGAGTCCTTTCAAAGGCATGATCATGGCGTTGAGTGCTCCCGAAGGAATGCGTCCCTGATTAGGGTTTTGGTAATTGCGTGGATTAGGTTTTCCACCGGGCTTCTTTTCACCCTTAGCTTCCGCCTCCTTTGCGCGCATCTCCCATTCTTTAAAGTCTTTGGCGAGGCGTTTGGCGGCTCCTTTTTCAGCTCCGTCATCGATCCATGCCTGACACTTTTTCTCATAGTCTGTGAAGTAAGGCTTCATGGTAGGCAGGGTCTTGAGAGTGCGACGGGTAACCCAGTGTTGAGCCATTGTTCCGCCCCAGGCGGCGTTAACTAGACCGATCGGAACATCGAGCCGCCGGTGAAGGCGTTGTCCAAAAAAGTAAGCGACGCCGGAGCAGTCGCCGATCGTTTTGGGAGAGCATTGGCGCCAAATTCCAGCGCCATTCTCCGATGGAAAGTCGTCTTGGGGTTCGGGCAGCCCCTCGGGTTCGATCCGGATGAAGCGGATAGCGGGATAGCGTGCGCTGGGGATTTCAATATCGGCGTCGCGGGAGCTGCGAAGTCTCCATTCCATATTGCTTTGTCCTCCACAGATCCAGACATCACCAAGAAGGACGTCGTCCAAAATGATCGAGTGATCTCCTGAAGCGATTTTGAGTGCTTGGCCCGTGGCATTCGCAGGCATTGGGTCTAGCGAAATTTCCCATTTGCCATCTTTCCCTGAGACGATGGATTTTTTCTGACCAGCGAAGGTGATGACGATTTCTTTTTCGACATCCGCCCAGCCCCAAATGCGGGCGGGCTTGTCGCGTTGCAGAACCATCTGGCTGCCGAAAATATGGGGTAGTTTTATTTCGGCGAATCCTTGTATGGTAAGCAGAATGAAAATAACAGGGAAGAGGGATTTCATGTCGGAGATTTATTTGAACTGAAGCTGGCTGAGCTTGACGGTGAGATCGTGAATCTCTTTTCCGTCGATATTAATGATGGTGTATTTAACGGTTGGGTCTTCGGCGGTGAGATCGAAATCGACTCTCCCGAAGGACTGTTTGGCATTATAACCAAAAAGTGAATGGTCGATGATTTTATGAACATGTTGGTTGGTGAGTCGTGACGAGCTGAATTCGAAGAGGCGATACATGCCTTCGATTTCTGTATCGACTTTGTAGGCATCTGAGCGGTGGCGGTCCGCAGAGAGGATGACTACGCCGGGGATTTTTTGATCGGCGATGAATTGATAAATTGTCGAGCGTTCATCTGAGTATCCATCCCAGGTGTCCTTGGAGCCGGGTTTGACTTTCGGAGCCATGGGGACGTTGGTGCAGATCACTGTAAAGGTAGCGGGCTTTTCCGTGAGCGTTTTTTTGAGCCACTTCATCTGGACAGGACCGAGCATGGACGGACTTTTATCCTTGGGTGACTCTCGGTAATAGCGCCCGTCGATCATGATGAAATGAACATCGCCGATCCTAAAATCAAACCAGCAACCGGGGTTTTCTTTTCCGCCCCCGTAGTAGGGATTATCCCAGTTTTCTTTGTAGATTTCCCAGACGTCGCGCTTCCACGATGGTTTTTCAATATCGGGTCCTCCCCAGCCATCGTTAGTTGTGAAGTCGTGGTCGTCCCAAATCGAGTAGATGGGAACGATCTTTGCGAGTTTGCCCCACTCTGGTTGGCTTTGACGACGGTAGTAGTGGAAGCGTTGCATCTCCGGGGTTTCGGGGTCGTCGATATAAACATTGTCGCCAAGAAGGAGAAGGGCGCGTGGCTCGATAGCTCCTATGGTGTCCCACATCCTTTCGTTTTCCGGGACGTATCCAGATCCACCACCAAATCCGATGGTGAACTTGTCGCTTGGGGCGTCCTCTTTAAGGGAAGTATTTGGAAGGACGCGGTCCCAGGGCCAAGTCTTTGCATCGTATTGCCAGGCGTTTTTTTTGCCTTTGATGATGTCTTGAAGAAGCTTGGTGTGGTCCGGGTTAATTTTTGCGGCAGATGCTTTTTCGAGATATTCTGCAGCTTCTTTCTTCTTTCCGGTGAGGATCAGCTTGAGTGCGTGTGGATGAATACGCTTGACCTGCCCTTTTACTTTTTCGGGCTTCTCATTATTGACGCGGGGTTTGGATGCTTGGGCGAAAGTCACGGATGGTGCACTGATTGCCGCTGCAGTTGCGACGAGAATTAATTTTGCAAATACGCTCATTTCCTGTCTTTAGCTGAAATAGGTCTCCTCAGCGAGCGCGTCTTTCAGTTGATTGATTATTGGACCGTTTAAGCTGGATTTGATGAGGTCTTTTGGGCATTTCGTGGTTCATGAATATTTCATTTAAGACGATTTCTGTGAAAGTGACGAAGACGGATTTATTGGTGCTTTTATCACCGGAGGGGAAGACTCCGAAGTTGCCGTCAGGAGTTTCGATTCCGAAAAGTGTCGCAACTTCATTTTCGGGGAAGAGTCGGGAGACTCGGTTTGCTGATACGATCGACGGTCCGGCAGAGCGGGTGCTTTTGATCGGCTTGGGAAAGGGGAAGTCGTTTGATCTGGAGACGGTGAGACGGGCTGCAGCAATTGCGGCGCAGAAGGCGGAAAAGACCAATGCCGCTTCAGTAAGCTTTTGGGTGGATCTTAAGCTGGGTAAATCTGCCGAAAATTTTGGACAAGCCTTGGGCGAAGGTCTGATCATGGGAGCTCATCGTCTTGTCGATTTTAAGCGTTCACCGAAAAAGAGTTCTCTAAAAAAGGTGATCATCCAGTCTTCGAAGGAAGTCTCAAGAGGGGCTAAGACTGGAGTGATCGTGGGTGAGGGAAATACTTTCGCGCGCCGCTTGCAGGACACGCCTGCAAATAAGATGCGTCCGAAGGATATGGTCACAGAAGCTCGTAAGATTGCGAAGAGCTCGCCAAGAATCACAGTGAAGGCTCTTGATGAAAAGTCGATGGAGAAGCTCGGGATGGGCTCGTTGTTGTCGGTCTCTCGCGGATCTTCGGAGTCGGCTTATTTGATCCATCTTGTTTATAAGCCCGCCAAGAAGGCGAAGCGTAAGATTTGCTTGGTGGGAAAGGGACTCACATTTGATTCGGGTGGAATTAGCATCAAGCCATCGGCACGCATGGATGAGATGAAATATGATATGTCAGGTGGAGCCGCCGTGCTGGGAACCTTCCATGCGCTTGCGGGGTTGAATCCTGATGTCGAGGTTCATGGTCTTGTCCCAACCTCGGAGAATATGCCCGATGCAAGTTCGGTGAAGCCGGGTGATGTGGTGACTGCTAGTAATGGGCTTACGATTGAGGTCCTCAATACCGATGCCGAGGGGCGCCTGATCTTGGCAGATGCATTGGCTTATGCTGAGAAGACGATCAAGCCGGATGCCATGATTGATTTAGCGACTTTAACTGGGGCGGTGGTGGTCGCTCTCGGTCATGAACTGACCGGAGTAATGGGAAATAGCAAAACGCTTTCAGATGAATTAGTCGCTTCAGGGCAGACGACTGGTGAACTGGTCTGGCCGCTACCGATTATTGATTTTCACAAAGAAGATATGAAAGGCTCGGTTGGGGACTTGAAAAATATTGGAAGTCCGTCAACGGGAGCAGGTTCATGCACTGCTGGTGCTTTTCTTTCAAACTTTGTGGGTGATATTCCTTGGGCTCACCTAGATATAGCTGGGACTGCTTGGGGCGCGTCGCGCCGAGATTACCAAGGCGGCTCTGTCGGAACCGGGGTTGGAGTCAGGCTCCTACTAGATTATTTAAAAAACCAGAGATGATCTTTTGGACTAAGGCAAAAGAACCCCGCTAGATCGTGTTGAAACGATCTAGCGGGGCATCAAAGGTGAATTTTTTAGCGCCGAGGTGGTCTTTTTCCACCCTGCGGAGGTCCACTTTGTCCACCCTGCGGAGGCCCACCTTGAGGAGGTCTGCTGCGCTGCAGGTCTTTTGTAGACTCGAGGCCAGATTCCTTTTGGGAAAGTTTCCCGTCGCGATCTTTGTCGAGAGCAGTCAATGATTTGGTGGCGTTTGCGATTTCTTCTTTTGAAAGCTCTCCGTCTTCATTGGTATCAAGCGCTTCCATGAGTGGGGATTTTTGTGGTTGAGGAGGGCGTGGCTGTTGCCCTTTTCCATCTCGTTCTTTGCGCCGCTGGCGCCGGCTCTTTTTGGGTTCTTCGGGTTGTAATTCATCGGAACTGATCGAGTCGTCATCATTGTCGTCGAGTTTAAGAAGGGCTTTTGGAGCGCGCTTAATTTCGCCGGCTGAGAGTTTGCCATCTTCGTTCTTATCGAGAAGGGCGGTAAGTGGATCGGTCGGAGGAGCCCCTCCGGGACCACCTGGACCTTGGGCGGAGAGCATGAAGGGGAAAGCAGCGATGATAGTTACAATGAGCTTGGTTTTTTTCATGACATCGCGAATCTATCCGAATGAAAATGAACCTTGGATGAATCCCCAATTATAACTGTTTTATGAGGGCAGGAAGAAGACGCTGACGGGTGTGTCGAAGGTTGACGAGGCAGGGAACGTTTGAGGCGAAGGCGTAAGCGATGATTACGAGGTTAGCTGGAAACGGATTCCACGCAATAAAGCCGGTGATTAGAATCCACTGAATCCAATGGGAAAATTCGCCGCGTCGGGTTTCCAGAATAAACTTACGGAGGTAGTCGGGCTCGGTGGATTTAAGCTTTTTTTTCGGGAAGCCATCGAACCATGGCGCTCCATCTGGCAAGAGATGCTTCCATCGGCGAATGAAGAGGTGTTTTTCGTAAAATTTATTTGGCTTTGGTGCGACAGATGGGAAGAAACGGACGAAATGGTGGTCGCTTAATTGTTCGCAGAGCCAAGCGACTGCCAAGTGGACGGCGGGGATGCCAAGGCAGTTGAGTAAAATGATGGTTAGGTTGGAAAATTCGAGCCACATGGTGTGTTGTTAATCGATGGTGCGACCTTTCCAGGTGGCTTTCACCCCTTTCTTCTGATCAAGCAGAGCCTTAAAAAAGAGGATTTGATAGAATAAGAGTGGGAACGGGAAAAGGAGAGCTGTGAAGATTGAGAAGTTGCCAGCGAGTCGAAAGCAAAAGAAGGAGAGAAAACCGTAACAAAATGAGCACAAGAGAGTTGCTGATAGGAAAGTGGCATTTCCAAAGGGGATGAGTGTGAAGGCCACCATTAGCATCATGCCTCCTGTGAGCCAGAGTGAGGTGTTGAGGAGTGCGCGTTTTGGGGACTGAGCTGCTCCGGCAAGGAAGCCCTTTTTCCAGCTGCTTGTAAGTTGAGCGAGGCCTTCGGGGAACATACGCATCTCAACAGTTCCCTTACCCAGATATAAATTAATATCGAAATTTTGGGCTTTGAGGCGTTGGGCAAATTGGAAGTTTTCAAGTATTTCGTCTTTGACCGCTTCGTGTCCTCCGGCCTTCTCGTAGTGATCGCGGTGAATTAGGAGGACTTGACCAAAGAGGGTGCCCTGAGAAGATGGGGTTGCTGCGAAGGTATCGACGCCGGCAAGAGTGATGGCATTAAAAAAGGCGGAGAGCTGCTCGTAGGGCCTCCGGATTTTGTGGAAAGGGCAAATAGAATGGGTGGCCTTAATTGAGGTAAGAGCGGCCAATTTAGCGAGTCCATTCTCGAGGAGGGTGATGTCGGCATCGAGAAAAAGATACCATTCACCAACCGCGGCATCGGCTCCTTGTTGGCAAGCCCAAGTCTTGCCCTTCCAACCTGCGGGCATTTCTTTTCCCGAAATAACCGAAGCCCCTAGCTCATGTGCGACTTTGGCAGTCTCGTCAATCGATTGATCATCGATAACGAGAATCTCTAATGGTTGGCTGGATTGGCTGCGAATGGAGGTGAGTAGTTTAGTGATATTATGTTCTTCGTCACGAGCTGGTATAAGAATGGAAATTTTTCCAGCATCGGCTGTTTTTGAGTTGAGGTAGCGTGGGCGCCAGAGGGAAAAGAGAATCGCGGAAGAGATCAGAAGCGCGATGACTGGAAGGGCGAGGAACATCTCTTTTGGTAAGGGATCACAAGTAGGATACTTGGTTCAGGAGATAGGGTGGCGCGCGATAATTCGGTCGGCGCAGTTTTGCCCAGAGAGAATCACCATGGGCATTCCCCCACCTGGATTAGTACTGCCGCCGGTGAAGTAGAGGTTCTTATATTTAGACGAAGTTTTGGGAGCCTTGAATCCATGGTTCCGCTTCCAGTCGGTGACAACACCGTAAATAGAGCCGCGGTTGGAACGATACATCCTTTCGATATCGACTGGAGTAAGAAGATCTTCGACGACGATGCTTTCCCTCAGTCCCTTGATACCACAGCGCTCCATTTTATCGAGGCAGCGTTCTTTTAGAGCGACGTAGTCTTCATGGGTGATATTCGATCCCTCACGGAGTGGTGGGATATGTGGAAGAATCTTGATATTGTCGGAACCTCCCGGTGCCTTAGTTAGATCGGTCCGGGTCGGAGCGACGACGTAAAGAGTTGGGTCTTCCGGAAGTTCTTGCTTTTCAAAAACAGTTTTGAAGTGCTTGTGCTGGTTCTCAGAAAAGAAAAAGTTGTGGTGAGCCAACTGAGGGAAGGGCTTGTTGGTTCCGATATGGAGAACGATGCCAGAGCAGGCTGGCGCAAATTTTTGGTCGAGCTTTTGAGTGAAGGAAAATGGTTCGTTCAAGAGTTTTTGGTAGGCTGGGATGACTTCCATGTTACTCACGATAATATCCGCAGCATGAGAGGTGCCGTCGGCAAGGTTGATTGCGGTCACTTTTTTTTCTTCCTTTGATATACTCTGAACGTCGGCGTTTAGGTGAACGGTAATGTCCATTTCCTTCATTAATTTTCCCAGGCCGTTTGCGAGTTGATACATGCCACCGCGGACATACCAAAGACCGTAGTCGTATTGGATAATGGGCATGAGGTTCATATAGCCGGGTGCTTGGAGAGCTGAGGATCCAACATATTTGATGAAGTATTCAAAAATCATGCGGAGCTTGGGATCGCTTAAGCGCTTGGCAATGGAATCGGCCATGGTCGAGCGGTAGTCGATCTTACCACCCATGAGGCTGAACTTGTAATGCTTGAGAAACTCCCAGAGATTATCGAGGCCCTTTTTGAAGTAGCCGTCGTTAACGACACCATATTGCTTGCGACCATAATCGAGGAAATTTTGGAGCTCTGCCCAGTTCTTTTCGAGATCACCGGGGAGTTTCGCAAGTTCGCCCTTCATGAGCTCGTTTTCCTGATAAAGATCAATGGTAGGTCCTTTTTCAAAAAAGTTGCGCCAGTGAGGGGTGACAGCGTCGAGTTGCACGTAGTCTTCCATTCTCCTTCCAGCGCGCTCGAAGAGGTCTTGAAAAAACTGGGGAAGGGTGAAAATCGAGGGTCCAAGGTCAAAGGTGAAGCCGTCCTTCTCAAATAAGTTGAGTTTCCCTCCGATTTTTTCGTTTTTTTCAAAGACTTCGACTTGGTACCCGGCGGCTCGAAGGGAGATGGCAGCAGAAAGTCCGCCAAGACCGGCGCCGATGACTGCAACTTTGGATGTTTTCACTAACCGCCATCTTCGTTGTGAGTCTTCCCTTGTCAACAGGGCGAAGCATTTTAGTTTGTGGGGGATGTCTGATGGAATTCAGGAAGTTGTAGGGCGCGCGCGGAAGTTCTTTTGCTCGGGTGCTTTTCTTGGGTTAGATAATAGACGAAATGCCTTGGAGAAACTTGAGAGAGTGCTGCTTGCGAGGCGTGATGATCTTTTGGCTGCTTTGGCTGAGGACTTGGGGAAGCCCGGAATGGAAGCGTATCTTTCAGAGTATTACTTTTTGCTGCAGGAGTTGCGGCTTGTTCGCAAAAAGATGAAAAAATGGCTGAGGCGACGTCGGATTAGTTCGCCCGTGTATTTTTGGCCCTGCCGCAGTTGGATTGACCGTGAACCATTTGGGGTGGTTCTTGTGATCGCTCCATGGAATTACCCCTTTCAGTTATCTCTTAGCCCAATTATCGCGGCAATCGCGGCTGGAAATGCAGTGGTGTTAAAGCCTTCGGAATTGGCTCCGGTAAGTGAGCGAGTTTTACGTGAGATCATCGAGGAGGTTTTTGATCAGGGTGCGGTTGAAGTGGTCACGGGAGGAGCGGAGGCCGTGGAGGCTTTACTGGAAGAGAAATTTGATTTCATCTTTTTTACGGGAAGTACTAAGGTGGGTCGGAAAGTGGCGATGAAGGCGGCTGAGTCTTTGACTCCGACGTTGATGGAATTGGGCGGTAAGTGTCCTTGTGTGGTAGATGAAGGAGTAGACTTAAAGATTACGGCGCGTCGTGCGCTGGCTGGCAAGTTTTTCAATGCAGGGCAGACCTGTTTCGCCCCGGATTTTGTCGCAGTAAAAGAGAAGGTGAGGATTGATTTTGAGATTGCGTGTGAGGAAGTTTTAAAAGAGATCCCTTGGTCGCAGGAGATGGCTGCGATGATTTCATCTGATCATACAGAAAGAGTGAAGACACTTTGCGAAGGTGAGGTGAAGACTTTCGGTGATGATGATGAGGGTCGGTTTTTTCTGGCGCCTCGAATCATCCTAAATGCGGGCTGGGATCACCCGGCGATGCAGGGAGAGATCTTTGGGCCAGTGCTTCCTATCGTGGGGTTCTCTGATCAGAATGAACTCGTAGGGCGATTGGAGAAGATGGATAATCCGCTGGCGTTCTATTGCTTTAGCAGGCGAGCAGATTTCACGAATGCTGTGACGAGAGCCTTGCCTTCAGGGTCGCTTTGTCTGAATGATACGATGAAGCAGTTTTCACAATTGCAGCTTCCGCTGGGAGGGGTAGGCGAGAGCGGATATGGAAGGTATCGTGGAAGGTTTGGGGTTGAGTCTTTCAGCTATGAAAAGTCGGTAACGAAGCGCTACTTCATCAAAAAAGATTACACCGAAATGTTACCTCCATACGAGAAGGCTTACCGCTGGATCCGAAAGTTTCTGAAGTAGTTCTACCTAGCAGTTTCTTCGAGAATTTTGGTCGCGAAGTCGACGCGTTGACGCTTCGTGCCATATTCCTCATCGATAAGATTCGCGGTGATGCGAGCGCTTTCGTAAATGGTCGGGAGCCCGCTGCCTGGATGAGTTCCACCTCCGACGAGATAGAGATTGTCAAAGCCCTTGAGCCTGTTCTGCGGTCGGAAGTGGAGCATTTGATTCAGAGTATGGGCGAGGTTAAAAGTCGCTCCGATAAAAATATTCGAGTCTTCCCAATTTGTTGGGGTAAGGACCCTTTTTGCGACGATGTGTTCGCGCAGATCCTTCATGTTGGTTTTCTCGATCATACGATCAATGATTTGTTCTGCGTAAGCCTCTTTTTCGGATTCCCAATCGTCACCATGGCGCGTGTTAATGGTTGGAATGAGAAGGTAGAGTTGAGAGTGTCCGGGAGGGGCGACCGTTGGATCTGTGATACT
Source organism: uncultured Verrucomicrobiales bacterium (assembly GCA_949373085.1). Classification (GTDB taxonomy): domain Bacteria; phylum Verrucomicrobiota; class Verrucomicrobiia; order Verrucomicrobiales; family Akkermansiaceae; genus SW10. Next base: position 26,840 of record CASICJ010000014.1, on the reverse strand, counting down.
GGAATTTCGAATGTAGATCGACATATCCTTCGAAATCGTCTTCCCCTCAAGGACTTCATTTAGATTTCGCTGGTAATCTTCTGCAAAGATGATGTGGTGGTGTGGTTGATCTTCATAGATTTTATCGATGCCAAGGTAGAGCATGAAGGTGGAGCACGAATACTTCTTCTTGAGGAGTTCTTCGCGGGACTTCTTTTTCTTCCCAAAGATATTACTACGCGCATAAGCGTAGTCTGCATTGACGATAAGTTGATCGCACGACAAGACTCGGCCATCGGTCAGTTCGACTTCTGCAGCGGTCTTACCAACATACTTGATCTCCTTCACTTCGGAGTTGAAACAGATTTCGCCGCCCTCCTCGTCAATAACACGGGCCATACTTTCTGAGATTTCAGAGAGTCCCCCTTGGGTGTGATAGATGCCGTGCTCGTATTCGATATAGGATAGGATACTGAAGAGCCCTGGGCATTTCCAAGGTGACATACCGAGGTATTTCGCTTGGAAGGTAAAGGCAAGTTTTAGCCGATCGTCGGTAAAGTAGTTTCCCAGGACATCCATCACCGATTTTGTGGTGGCGACGTGTGGAAGCGCCTTGAAAAGAGTCGGATCAAGGTATGAAGAGAGATTTTGGTAGGGCTTTTGGAGGCAAGGAAAAATCGTCCGTAATTTCTTGGCATGATCGTCCATGAATCGGAGGAAGTTTTTTTCCTCCTGGGGGAAAACGGAGCGGATATTTGCGGCCATTTTTTCGCGGTCGCAGCTAGTTTCAAGAGAGACATCCCCCCAGGTGAGCCGGGTCATGGGATCGAGCTTCACGAAGTCGAGGTAGTCTTCACTTTTGCGGCCGACCTCAGCGAAGATTTCGTCTAGGGTGAATTTTTGGTGAAGAAAGGTGGGGCCTGTATCAAATGAGTAGGGTCCAAGGTCGATCCGTGCATTTCGGCCGCCTATGCGGTCCTCCTTTTCCAAGAGGGTGACCTTGTAGCCTCGATGAGCAAGAAGCATGGCTGCGGTAAGTCCGCCGGGTCCTGCTCCGATAATAATAATGTCCTTCTTCAAATCGATTGTCCTGATTTAGAGGCACCGTAAATCCGAAAAGGGGGATCACAAGTGAGAATTCAGGTCAGATATTGAACAACGGCAGTGACCGGTTGTGGTCTCACCCTATTTGCCAAAAAAGGGCGGATTTATGCATGGTTCTGACTGTTCCAGATGAGCCAATAAAGATGTCCCTGTTTTTTAAATTGTCGGAGGTGGGTCACAGGACTTATTAGAAATAAGAAAGTGGATTTATCGATGTGCAGAGGTCAGGCTTGCTCAGGGAGTTAAGCTGAGTAACTGAGAAAGATAAAATCTCCCGAATGCGATGCCTGATCTTCAATTTGAAAAACGTTTTGCCGATCTTGGGATTGTTATCGGTGTGGATGAAGCTGGGCGTGGTCCGTTAGCGGGCCCGGTTTCGGTGGGGGCGGCGATTATTCCTCCTGATTTTAAACATCCTCTGATTGACGACTCGAAGAAGCTGACCGAAAAGAAGCGCGAGGCGTTATATGAAGAGTTAAGCGAAAATCCGGATATTAAATGGTCGGTTTGTCTTGTGGAGGCGAAGGAGGTTGACGAAGTGAATGTCCTCAAGGCGACCCACCTGGGGATGGCACGGGCGGTGAAGGAGCTTGGGGTAAAAGTAGGGATGTGTCTAATCGACGGGCTTCCTGTTCCGAATTTCCCTTACCCTCATGAGGGAATTGTGAAGGGCGATTCAAAGAGTCTTTCGATTGCCACCGCAAGTATTTTCGCCAAAGTAACCCGTGACCGTATCATGCGGAAGGCGGCGGTTCGCTTTCCCGGTTATGGATTTGAAAAGCACAAAGGATATGGCACTAAAGTTCACCTTAAAGCCCTCCGGACTCTGGGTCCGTGCGAAATCCACCGTCGCTCGTTCCAGCCGGTTGCTCAACTGTCCAAGCCGCTTGAGTAAGCTTTCGCCTCACCAAATTGGGTCTATAGGCGAGAAAATTGCTGCGAAATACCTGCAATCTCGTGGCTGGAAGGTCCTTTTTCGTAATTTCAGCGCACCAAAGGGGGGAGAGGTTGATCTAGTTCTGCGCGGCGGCGATTATCTCGATCTTCTTGTTTTTGTGGAGGTGAAGACGAGAACTCGGCGTGATTATGGCCGTCCAATTCGTGCTGTGAATGCTGAAAAACGGGCTCTGATCACTCGTGGAGCGACGGAATGGCTGCGTTTGCTTGGAAAGGAGGTCCGGCCGGGCAAGAATCAGGACGTTCGCCGCGAGATCTCTTGGCGCTATGATGTGGTGGAAATCGTGCTCGAGGAGGGAGCGAAACCGGATGTCAATTTAGTTGAGGGTGCGTTTTAATCCAAAATATGAGATTTTAAGTGGTAAATTATTGTGATTTAGCGGTTTTCGTCGATTTTGTCATCCGTCCGCGCCATCGGTCGAAGATGATCGGCTGTTTTTCTGAAAACAACCGACAACTTTTTGCACCTTCAGCGCTTTTATAAGTATAACGTTCATCTCAACCAACTCATGAAAATTCAATCAAAAGGAAATAAAGGAAATTCCCCGCGGATGGCTCGTGGATTTAGCCTCTTCGAAATGGTCATTGTGATGGGAATCATTGGGCTTATTTTAGGGGGAGCGATTTACAGCATGGGCAGGATCAAGGATTCGGCCGCAGTGAGCACATCCCGACAAGATATGACCTCGTTTTCGTCGGCCCTAGAAGCCTACAAAAACATCGGGGGAAAGTATCCATCGACCAGCCAAGGGCTCGAGGCTCTTCTGAAACGGCCCCAAAGCTCACCCCGGCCTCGCGACTGGGTGCAGGCTCTGGATGACGAAGAAGCCCTTTTTGACCCTTGGGATACCAAATACAAATATGAGTATCCAGGAAGCAAGGACCCAAGCCGGCCTGAAATTATGTCAGCTGGTCCCGACAAACAGTTTGGTTCCGAGGACGATATGAGTAGCCAAAAGGAACCTCAGAACTAGGCTTCCTCAGCTCCCCTTTTTCTATGATATCGTCGTGCAGAACGGTCCCTCCGGGGAAGAGCCACCGTGGCTTTTCGCTTCTGGAATTGATCGTGGTGATGGCGATTACGAGTATTGTTTTTGGCGCTGCTGCTTTTATGATTTCCATCCCAAATATCGAAAAAGATATTCGGGAGGCTCATTCTGGAATCGAGAATTTAGCGCTTCGGGCGAGGGCGATGTCCCACAGTTATCAGCAGCCTTTTTTGATTGAACTGAGTGAGGGTGAGGCTCGTTTAATGCCGATGGCTCGCCCTGAGGATGAACTTGTTCCCGAGCCTCTGGAGCAGATCGGAGAGCGGTCTGCTTTAAGGTCTCTTGATAGCATGTCTTGGCCGGTCGTTTATAAGATTGATCCAAAATACCGAATGGCAGTTCGTCGCTGGAATAGCAACGATTTTCAGATCGTTAGCGATAATGTGGTCGAGACATGGATTCATCAGCCGAATAGCCCAAGTGAGCCCCTTGCCATTGAATTGATAAGCGAAGAAGGAGACGCCTACTTATCCCGAGAATTTCACCCCCTTACAGCGAAGGCCACTGATTTTGAGATGGCCATCGGAAATCAGTGATGACGGTATTATCCTCCAGAGGCCGGGAAAACGGATTCATGATGGCCGAGGTGATTCTGGCTCTTGGAATCTTTACGATTGTGGCGACCTCTTACTCCAAAGCTCTTGCGACTCTCTGGCGAACAACAGCCTATGTCAAAGAAAAGCAGGTAATCACCCAAATCATGGACAGTGCTCTCAACGAGGCGCTTTATTTGCAGCGGCTCGAGGAAGGGAGCACGGAGATTTATATCGAAGAACGCGATCTTGATCTTGAGACGATCGTTGTTCCGCTTGAGGAGATGGAGACGATCGATGGTAATTTCCTACAAAATATGTGGCAGGTCACGGTGATCGCACGCTTTGAGCAAGACGGTCAATATCAGGAACGAGTTGTTCGTGGTTGGCGCTACCTTCCCCTTTATCGCTGATGAAAGTGGAATTCTGTCAGCTACCTGCGCGCAGCGAGAAGGGCTTTTCCCTTTTCGAGCTCGTGATTGCAATTGCCATCGCGGGATTTGTGCTCACTTCTATTTTCAAGATTGCTGATGGTTCGGTCCGCGCAAACTCCAAGATGATCGATATCCAAAACGAAGAGATTGAACGGGACGCATTTTTTTCTTTCCTAAGGAACCACTTCGATAGCCTGCCAGGGGATGCTATTTTTAATCTTAGAAACACCAGTAACTCTGAGCCGTATACTTCCGAGCTGACTTTCCAAAATACGCCCGTTTCGTTCAACTGGGGTGGAATTCCTATTGCAGCCCAAGCTACGCGGTTAATTACTATTCCTACAATTACTGACGGCCTTGATATTGTTCTGGAGTATTACGATGTCCAAATTCTCGATAGTGATGAAGGGCCTGCGGAACGCGGAATTGACCCGATTGCGACAGTCACTCTTTTGAGTGATGTGCGGCTCTTTGAGTGGACGGTTTTGGATGTCCGTAATTATGACAATACGGAGCGCGATGAGTGGCCTTATGAATGGGATGCTCCAAACCAAAGGCCATCCTACGTTGAGTTGACTGTTATCTTCGAAAATGGTGATCGTCGGGTGAAGCGGCTTTTTTGGATTCCCAAAAAATCAAATCCGCGGACGAGCATGAGTGCCTTACAAAACAGTGCCCGCAGTGCCCGCTCAAATAGCGGCGGGACAGGCGGACAGCCTGGAAGTGTTCCTGGCAGAGGCGGAACAGGGCAGGGAGGAAACCGCCCACCTGGAACCGGATCTCGACCTGGTGGCGGAACTCAAAAACCCTCAACGGGAGGAGGCCCTGCATCGGGCGTAGCTCCCAAAATTAGTCGTTAATGAAGATTTTAGTTACTCATAATCAGCAGCGCGGAGCCACTTTGATTGCGGTTTTCTGGATTATTGCGGTGATGGGTCTTGCGCTGGTGGCTACGGTCAAGGTGAGTCGTTATCAATCAGAGGTCGCATCGTCCCAAATCAATGGCATTGAAGCGCGGCAATATGCGGAGATGGGAATTAATGTTGCCGCTAATCCATCGGTTGAGGAATGGGACACGAATTTGCTCCGTCAATCTTTTGAAAATGGAGCGGGTTTCAACGCTCAAATTCTTTCGGAGGGTGGTCGCTTTAACATTAATTTCATCCTCTTTTCGGAGGATAAGGCTCTCATTCGCCTCATCTTTGCAGAGTGGGGAATCGACTTCGATACCGCCAGTGAAATTGCAGATGCCCTCATCGATTGGATCGACTCTGATGATGACCTTGAACTCAATGGTGCGGAACGGGATTTCTACGAGGGCCAGGGGATTTTCGAGCAACCGTTCAACCGTCCTTTTTATGCGCTAGAGGAAATGCGCTTGGTTCGCGGGATGCCTCTTGTGGAGGCCGCCAATCCAAACTGGCGAGACTGGTTCACGGTTTGGAGCAGCGGCGGACTCGATGTTAATGAGGCGCCGGCCGAATACCTCGCGGTCGCGGCCGAGACTAACGTCGAGGCTGCAGTGAGCTTAGTTGAGATCGTCGATGGCGCCGATGGGCATTCGTAACACCGAGGATGATCAGCCTATTGACGTCCCCTCGGCTCTCGCAAACCTGGGTGTTAATGACCCCACAGGAGTGATTCAAGCGCGGCTCAATGCTAATGATCAGGTAACCCGAATCGAAAGCGTTGGCTATGCGGGTTCAGTTCGGCGTAAGCTCGTCCTCATCATCAACAACCGATCACAAAACCCTACTATTCTTGACCGAAAAGAAATCGCTATCCAATGAGTGCCAAAAAAGGAGACCTTAATTTAATGATTCCCGGCGCTGACGGCTGGGAAATCTGGAAAGGGTCCGCGATGAGCGGATTCCAGCAGCATGCCTCGACTAATCACCTGCTCGCGCTTGACGTCACCGGGATCCCTTCCGGAGCGGTTGCGATGGCCGTTCCAGTTCGTGAGGTCTTTGCAATGCCTTTCCGTGCGCAAACCGATGATCTTTCCTTGCTTGGTGATCTTGCTGCAATGCAGCTCGAGAAGAGCGGAAAACCGACCTGCTCTTGATGGTGGTCAGTTAACAGATTATTTTGTTTATGCAACACGGCCGGAGGAGACTCACTTGACTGCGGTTGTCATGAATCCTCCTTCCGAAGGGCAAACTTCCGCGGAGAAGTCCGGATCAATTTGATATCTCGCCACGCTGCCTGCCTTTGCCCGAAGGGCGAGTCGTAGTGTGGTCTGAATTGGGCCGCTGGGTCTTTGGGGTCGGAAAACCAGGAGGAGCCCTTTATTTTCAATGCCTCTCAGGAGAGCGGCTCGACCTCCGGGCAGGTAACGAGATTGGTCTGGCTCTGACTCAGTTGAGACTCCAAGGGTTGCTCACAGATATCCCTGAAGGGGTTGTCGTTTGGTCTCATGGATCTGCTTCGGATGCTCGGCCCGAAGAGCTGGAAGCGCTATCGCGTGGTCTCGGGATTCCCACGAGTTCCTCACCGAGACCTAACCCAACCTGGCCAGAGCCGCCGAGCCGGCTTCTTCCAGCTGATGTTCGGGCTGAAAGGCTCGCGGTTCGGGGCAAACGAAACCGTAATCTTATGATTGCGGCTCTCGCGGTAGTTTATCTCGGGGTCGTCGCTTATCTTTTCTTAGATCTCAAAAAGACGAAGGCTGACGCTGCAAAAGTCAAATCCACTGCCGATGACAAAAGTGCGGAGGCTAGCCTTCTCGACAGGCATCGTTCTAAATGGGCCGAGCTTCGTCCAGTAGTCGAGACCGACTACCATCCGCTCGAACTTTTCTTACACACTCATAAAATACTACCAAACACAAATGATGATCGTTACATCCGCTTTAAAAAACTAACTTTTCTTAATCAGTTCAAGGAAATTGAGGATGAACTCAGAGTCGCTCGCGAAATCGTTCTGGAAGGGTTCGCCGACCAAGAAAACCAGCAACAAATTCCAAAATACGCCGGGAATCTAAAACAAAGTTCAGACCTTGATGATTTTGATTGGGCAACTCAGCCGGAAACAATAGACAAAAGAAGTGGTAAGTTGACTTTTACCTTTGTAGGCAACGCCACCGAGTAGATCGCCAATCAATATGTCCGAACGCGAAAAAAAACTCCTCCTCGTCTTGGGGGCCACATTCTTCCTGATCTTGAACTTCATTGGGTTCAACATGCTCTATCTTCCAGAGGTGAAGAAGGCTGATCGATCCGAGATGACTTCCAAGGATAAATTAAAGGCCGCCGAGACGACTCTGGAGCTGCGTGAAGAATACGAGCCTGAGATGGCTTGGCTAGAGCGGAGCGGGACAATCAGAACAAGTCCACTCGATGCTCAGTCTAAGCTGCAAGCTCTCCTTCGCAAGCAAGCTAGTGCGCGACGCCTTGAAATTCGTGATTCCCGTATCATAACTCATCAGCCTGGCGAACATTTCGACCGAGTGAAGGTCCTCTTTAAAGTGACAGGAATGGAGCGGGACGTTTTTTCCTGGCTTACCACTATTCACCAAACTAACCAGCGTCAGGTCATTACAAAAATGGAGGTGAAGCCTCAAAACAATGATCTCACTCGAATCGAGGTTGAGATTGAGATCGAAAAGTGGATCCTTCCGACCTTCGAAGAAGAATAAATTGTGGCCTCTATTAAATTATGAAAATTACTCCATTCTTTCTGCTAACAGTCTTAACTGGGGGTATCGCCTTTGCTGCTCCTCCCACTTCTCATCGACCAGAACGTTATAAGGAACTGTACCTTAATTCAGCCCTCACTGATCCTCCGGAAGTTCTCACAGATGATGCGGAGCCAGAAAATCTTCCAGATTGGATTCTCGTTGCCGTCAGTAAGTATGTTGGGAAAACGGAAATTGAGGTTATGAATGTTAAAGACCGGACGCGGATTCGGATCCCAAGCCCGGAAGCGACAGAGATGGGTTTTGCGATCAAGGAGGTGAAGCAGTTTCGCAACTTTATCGAAGAGACCGTTGTCACTCTCAAGAAGGGGAAAGAGACCGGGGAGGTTCGGTTTGATCCGAAGTTCCTCGTTCTTAAGAAAGTAGCTGGACCAACTACGAACAAGCCAAAGCCCCAAGCAAATGGCAAGAAAGCTCCAGAAAAAGGCCGCCCGCCCCTCCGGTTCCGGGTAAGCCTTCAACAAGCAGCAGCTCGAAGTCCGGTAAAAGTGGGCCGTCCTACTTCGAAGGGCAGTCGAGTACCCCTACCATCTACCTCCTCAAGTTCTACGAAATCTTCCGGTTCTACATCGAAACAAAGAGTTCGCTACGTTCCCAAAAAAATAATCAATTAGTCGAATCCATTTTATCCAGTCCATTTTAGTTATGAAATTTGCTTTATCTCTTCTTCTCGGTCTTACCGCCGGAGTCCCTAGCTCAAGAACCCCCTGCTCCCGCGCCCCCCTGCTCCCGCGCCCCCTGCTCTCTGGTGAGGAGACCACGCCGCTTCCTCCGGTCCCCGAACCTGTTCCAGCTGTCACGGAGGTTCAGCCTGGCGAAACACCTGCAATAATTCCGATCAAAGGTCGGAGAGTTGACCCCTAATCAAATCATTGTTACTGCCAATGATTCGATCAACGAGGCTAACATTTTAGCGCTTAAGGCAGCTCAACTTTACGAGGATTTCAGCGGCAAGCGTGTCATTATGACTAATAATGTGGCCCAAAGTGAGGTTTCTTTCACGATGCGAGGCCCCTTGACTAATAAGGAAGCAGCGAGGTTTCTCCAACTAACTTTGCTTGCTGAAGGGCTAGCAATGATTCCGATTCCGGACGAGCCTGATATTGTTCGATTAGTGCCATCAGGACCGATTACGAGTCCAAATCAGGTACCAAAAGATTTCTTTGATGACGAATTCAAGCTTCCGGTTGATGACCAGCTTGTGATGTTTCAAATGGTTTTCAAATACCTTAAGCCAGAGGAAGCAGTTAAGGTTCTTCAGTCGTCCTTGGGACAGTTGAGTGCTTCTGGAACAATTGCAGCAGTCCCGAATGCCTCTTCGTTGATTATCACAGAGAATGCTTCCCTCATTCGCCAGATGATTAAGATTCAAAAAGCGATCGACGTCCCAACTTCGGTCGGCGAAAAATGGGTCGAGGTTGTCTATGGTGATGTCGATGAGATTGCCGAGCGCATGAACGAGATCTATAACGAACAGGGTAGCAGCCGTCAGACAACAAGGACGACCCGTGCTGCTTCTGCGCCACCGACTCCTGTCGCCGCCGGAGCATCTACGGCGGGCGAAGAAATTCCGATCCGCATCATCGGGGTTCGCCGGACAAGCCGGATCTTACTCTTTGGTCGTCCGGCCGATTTGGTGGGCGCTGAGGCTATGATCCGTAGTTTTGACCAGCCCAGTAGTGGCAATACTCGTCAGACTTTCAGGCTCCGCTATCTCCGGGTCTCTGAATTCCTCAATATCGCGGAGAATGGTATCACTGCTACTCTCGGCGACGGAGCGTCGGGTCAAGGTGGAGGCCGCGCGGCTACAAACCAAAATAGTACAAATCGTAACAACCTCAGTAGTCGTAATAGCACCACAAACCGGACGACCGGCCAACAGGGTGGACAAGGTGGGGCTAATGGAGCAAGAACCAGTATTCAGGAACAGACGATCCCGACCGAGCCGGAGTCTCGGCTTGTAGGAGGACGCACTTTGCTCGTCGCAGACAATGTCGCGAATACGATCATTGTAAATGGTCCTCCGCACCATATTGAACTCATCCGTGATCTCATAACGGATCTAGATTCGGAAGCTCAACAAGTCGCTCTCTCAGCTGTGGTTGGTAGTTATGGCATCGGAGATGGTTTGAATTTTGGAATCGACTTAGCTCAAGCTCTCAAAAATACCGGATCAGACTTTTCCGCTGCGGGTTCTGCGAGTTTTGGAGGGGTTCCTTCAATCATTGATCCCACGACCCTTGGCGATCTTGGTGCTGTCTTGAGCGCGAATGGTGCTTCTGGTAACGGTGTCTCTCTATACGGGCTTCTTGGTGACGATTTTGGAGTTTTTGTGAATGCTCTCGAAACTGAAACCAAGTTCCAGACTTTGGAACGCACGGTCCTTACCACCCGAAATAACCGGGTAGCTCTGCTGACTTCTGGTCAGCGAATCGCTATTCCTTCTAGTACGTTCACTGGGGGTAACAACCAAGGTGGTATTAATACTAATGTTGAGTACCGAGATGTGCAGTTAGAGCTGGAGATTCAACCTCTCATCAACTCCGATAATCAAGTGACCCTCGAAATTTCGTTGGTCAGAGATTCGGTGGGAACACTTCGACAGGTTGGTGATCTCAGAGTGCCCGATATTAACACCGAATCGCTTTCTACTTCAGTTACGGTTAGGGACGGTTCCGCCGTCATTCTTGGGGGAATTATGACCACAACAAGTTCAGACGCTAGTGGCGGAATTCCGATTCTGAGCCGGATTCCCGGCATCGGCCGTATCTTTGGCAGTAATGATGTCACTAGTAACGAATCAGAATTGATCATTATGATTCAGCCTCGAATTATGGTCGGTCAGGATGAAATTGATTCGTTCCGCTCGGACTATAGTGGCATCAGCAAGAACACTCGCGAAGCTGAAGGTTTCTTGCCACCGCGTCGTAGCATGCTCCCATCTCCGGATGAGACAAAAACGAAGGAGGTTGAAGAGAAATCTTTAAGTCCAAATATCCCGGTCTCAGAGAAAACGGTTCCAAGCGGCAACGGAACCGAGGGTAAGAAGTGATCTCTGGGCTAGAAGGCTTTAATCCCCTAATTTTCAAATGCCCCATTTGCTTCGGCAAGTGGGGTCTTTTTTATCCCCTAGGGTGGAATTTTTTGTGGATGGCTTTGAGACGCTTTTGATCGACGTGGGTGTAAATTTGGGTCGTTGAGATGTCAGCGTGACCGAGGAGTTCCTGAATCACGCGCAGGTCTGCCCCGTTTTCAAGGAGGTGAGTTGCGAAGGAGTGACGGAGTAGGTGGGGATAGATATTTTGATCAATTCCGGCCTGCTTCGCTCTTTCTTTGACGATTTGGCGGACGCGATCGGGAGAGAGTGGACCTCCGCGAATTGAAAGAAAAACGTATGAGGACGTTTTACGGGTGACGAGGTTGGGGCGCTCGCTAGCGAGGTAGCGCTTCAAAGCAGCAAGCGCTTTTTCACCAACTGGAACGATCCGGGTTTTATTACCTTTACCGGTAATACGCAGGAAATGGTCCTCAAGATCCAGAAATTCGAGTCTGGCACTACACATTTCTGAAAGGCGCAGTCCTGAAGCATAGAAAAGTTCAAGCAGCGCGAGATCGCGCAGACCAAGCTTTTTCCCGGAATCAATCGACGCAAGTAGTTGTGCAACCGTTTCGGCATTCAGTGTTTCGGGCAGTTTGGCTGCTGTTTTCGGGGCAAGAAGAGGTTCCGCCGTATCAACTTCAATATGCTTGCGCTTTTGGAGGAAGCGAAAAAATATTTTCAAATGAACAAGCGCGATGCGCAAAGATGAGGCATCGAGTTCAGCTCTGCGAAGGTGGCTAAGAAAAGATGAAAGTTCATCAGTGCCGAGGTCCCGCCAGTTCTCTCGTCCCTGCTTGGCAGTCCATTCGAGAAGCTTGTCTAGAGTTTGTCGGACAGAGAGTTGGTAGGCGGTCGAGAGTCCCCGCTCCGTTGCAAGGTAGAGGATAAACCGATCGACCTGCAATTCCATAATAATCAGGAAGCGAGACAACCGGGGCAATTCTGCACGTGATGTCCAGGAACAATTTCTGCGAGCTGTGGTGCTTCATTGAGGAGGCAATGGGAGCTGTCTCCCAGAGTATTACGGGGTTGGAACGAACACGCAGCCGGAGGAGCGTTTAGGTTGGGAGGAAGTCCAGGTATCGTGTAAAGAGTCTCACCTTTTTCGTGCATTGCGGGAATGCTTTTGAGCAACGCACGGGTGTAAGCATGACGCGGATCAGCGAAGAGATCGGTGGCAGTTGCTGATTCTACAATGCGGCCAGCATACATGACATTTACCTGGTCACACACCTGGGAAACAACTCCCAAGTCATGGGTCACAAGAACTACGGCGGTGCCGAGGGTTTCCTGACGGTCCTTGATTAGATCGAGAACCTGTTTTTGGACGGTCACATCCAGAGCGGTCGTTGGCTCGTCGGCGATGAGAACCTCAGGGCGGGTGATCAAGGCCATCGCGATCATGACGCGTTGGCGCATGCCTCCGGAAAATTCGTGTGGGTAGGATTTAATGCGTTTCGCGGCATCAGGAATGCCAACCTCCTCAAGAGATTCGATGGCCCGATGAAGAGCGGGTTTCCCCTTCATTCCCTCATGTAATTCAAGCGGCTCGGTAAGTTGTGTGGCAATCCGGAGAGCTGGATTAAGGCAGGTCATTGGATCCTGGAAAATCATTGAGATCTTCTTTCCTCGAATTTTGCGAAGAGTTTTTTCGTTCGCCTTGAGAAGATCAGTCCCTTCAAACATCGCGGTTCCAGAGTGGATCCGTCCCGGAGGTTGAGGGATCAGGCCGAGCAAAGAGTAGCAGGTGACTGACTTGCCGGAGCCCGATTCTCCAACGATGCCAAGAGTCTCGCCCTTTTCTAGAGCGAAGGAAACATCCTCGACCGCGTGAACGATTCCGTTTCGGGTGTGAAAGCGAGTGGTGAGATTTCTGACGTCGAGCAAAGCCATACGGTTAACAGAAGAATGCCTTGCCCAGTGCTGAAGCGGAAGGAAAAAGGAAAGAGCAAGACTACTAACTTTTAGAGTAAAAGCACCCTTCTTTAGCTCCAACTAGGAGCGTTCAAACCGGTCTTTTTTACTCCGCGACCGGAAGGATAGGGGGATAGGCAGGCCATCGGTTGGGTGTTTATCTTTAATCTGATTGATCAGGTAATTTTGAAAGGATTCTACGATAAGGTGCTTGTCGTTCACGAAGAGGACGTATTCAGGAACCGGGATCGCTTGGTAGCGATCGTTGACGGCAGTTGTAGCGTAAAAAAGCTTCATACGCTTGCGGTGGCGCTTGTGCTCAGGGGGCGGGTTTTTAATGAAGGAGTCTTGTAAAAGTCTGTTAAGAGGTCCGGTTCCTATGATCTTTTGAGCATTGTCGCGTATGCGGGTGATGGTCTTGAAGACGTGTTGGATGGCGTGCCCCTTCATGGCTGAGACGCAGACGAAGGGAGCGTAATCTAGGAAGAAAAGTTCGCGGCGAAGATGGTCCTCTGCGGCTTCCAAGCGTGCGGCCTTTTGGCCTTCGGGATGGAAGAGGTCAAATTTATTGGCAATGATGAGACATGGTTTTTTCTCCTGCTGGATTAAGCGGGCGATCTTTCGATCTTGTGAGGCAACTCCGGCTGCGAGGTCAACCACAAGAAGGCAAATATCGGCTCGTCGGATGGAACGTTCGCTTCTCATCGCCGAAAAAACCTCGATGGAATCTTCCATACTAGAACGTTTTCTAAGCCCAGCGGTATCGATGAGATTGTGTTTTTCATTTGCCCAGACGTAAGGGATATCGACAGCATCGCGGGTCGTTCCGGCGACTTCGGAGACGATGGTCCGGTCGTCTTTAAGAATGGCGTTGATGAGAGAAGACTTACCGGCATTTGGTTTCCCAACAACTGCAATCTTAAGACCATCTTTTAGTTCATCGACGCCGGTTTCTTCTTGTTCGCGCGCTTCTAGTTTTGAGAGCTCTTGGTCGATGGTCTCGGTGAGAATATCCATGCCTCGGCCATGTTCGGCAGACGTAGGGATGCCTGATCCAAACCCAAGTCTGGCAAAATCGCTGGACGTGTTGTCATGATCCGCGCTATCGGCTTTGTTCATCACGAGGATGACATTGGGATTAGACTTACGCAGGAGTTGCGCCACCTCTTCGTCGATGGGGTTAATACCAGCGCGTGCGTCCACAACGAAGACGATGAGGTCGGACGACTCCATTGCGATACGGGCCTCGAAAGTGACAGCATTTGAAAATCCATCTTCGTTGGCCGCGCAGATGCCACCGGTATCGATGAGTTCGCAGGAAGTCTCAGTTGCTTGGCAAGGCGCTGCGATTCGGTCGCGGGTCACACCTGGCTGATTGTGAACGATTGCGATGCGTCGCCCGGCCAAACGATTGAAAAGCGCGGATTTCCCGACGTTCGGGCGACCGACGATTGCGACCTGAAATGGACTGGTGGGCATAAGACGACCCTATGGCAGATCTTGAGGGATTGACAAGCGACGAGCGAGTTCAGCTGCTGGCAGCATGCGGACTTGTGTTTTTTTGGTGTCGCCTTAGGTTACTTTCCTCTCCTTTTTGCTGGCAATGTGAAATCTCAGATTCTCCAACGCTGAACCATTTCAATGAGTTTTGAGGATTATAAACTGCCAAAGTCTACTTGGATTGTTCAAGCATACGGATGAGTGAAACTTCGGCTTTTTTGCGAATTTCTTCCGGGAGTTCGACTTTTGGTCCAAGCTTATCGAGACAATTATGAAGCTTTTCTAAAGTGTTCATTTTCATGTAGCGGCAATCCGCGCACGCGCAATGATCGGTGGGGCCAGCAATGAGATTTTTATTGGGAACTTCTTTTTTGAGGCGGTGAAGCATTCCTGATTCGGTGACAACAATAATATTTTGAGCGGGCGTGTTGTTACAGAAGTGAATCATCTTCTCCGTTGAGCACACCTCGTCGGCAAGGAGTCGCACTGCTCTGGGGCACTCAGGGTGGGCGACGACTACAGCATCTGGGTAATCGTCTTTGATCTTTTGGATGGATTGTTGGGTGAACTCAACGTGGACGTAGCAATTACCTTTCCACAAATCCATTTGGCGACCAGTTTGTTCGATGACCCACTGGCCGAGGTTTTCATCTGGGACGAAAAGGATTGGCCGACCTTTTGGAGCCTGATTGGCAATGTTTGGAGCATTCCCCGAGGTGCAGATGACGTCGCATAGAGCCTTCACTCCAGCGGAGCAATTGATGTAAGCGATGACGTAGTAATTCTTATCTGCATGTTCTTTCAGAAATGCTTCAAGTTTGTCGGCGGGGCAGGCCTGTTCGAGTGAGCATCCCGCGTCTTTATCGGGAAGAATGACTGTTTTTTCGGGGTTCAGGATTTTGGCGGTTTCCGCCATGAAATGAACACCGCAGAATGCGATGACTTCGGCTTCAGTTTCTTGGGCTTTGTAAGCAAGACCAAGCGAATCACCGACATAGTCAGCGATATCTTGGATAGGGCCGACTTGATAATTATGGACCAGAATGACAGCGTTTTTTTCCTTCTTGAGACGGAGAATGTCTTCTTTGATATCAAGGATAGGCGCGGTGGATGACATAGTTTGATTTTCCGAGATTGGTCAGGTCAAGGCCAGAACTAAAAACCGCCCATCTGAATCTGTCCAGTGTGTTTGGCTCCATCTGAGACGGTGAGGCGACCGACTTTGATGTTGCCAGTCAGGGTTGCCTTCTTCTCAAGGGCGAGGAGCCCACGGCAGGCGAGGTGGCCGGTGACGAACCCGTCGATTTTACATTCGTCCATGACGACTGAGTTGATAAATTCAATCTTTACTCGCCTCTCTACAAAAAGGCGTTTGCAGGTAATTTTACCGGTAATTTTACCGGTGCGCCTTAAAATCAGATCGCCTGAACATTCCGCGTCGCCCGTAAAATCACCTTCTACAATGAGATTTTTGCATTGAATTGGGGCGCTATGAACAATTCCCTTTTTATAAATATGTACGTCCCCGCGGGTTTGAATGCAGCTGCTAATTGCATCTTTGATTTCCCGATTTTCCATCGAAATTAAGCGGCCGCAGCTCCGGCATTGGGAAGAATTGGCACGAACATTGGCCGGGTGGGTTTCACCACATTCGAAACAAGCGATTTCGCGGGTTTCGACCTTGGTGGGAATGGGGGCGCTTTTTGCTTCCTCGGCTCCTTGATATCTACTGGAAGATTCATCATCTTTGGCAAAAGGTGACGAATTGAGAGGGTTAAGAAATGTGTTCCCAGCTTCCTCTGGTTCCGATGATTTCGGCAATTTCAGAGTTTCTAATGGAGGCGCGTCCTGTTCGATTTTGATCGGCTTAGCGGGAGAGGGCTCTTTGGGAGCCTGATCTAATACTTCTTCTCTGGCCTTATATTCGATTTCTACTTTCGGCTGCGGAGGTCGGTGGGCGAAAGGGTCGGGTGGGGCTTGGGGGCGGGCCTTAATTCCACCGTCTTTCTCGAAGGTTAAATAAGCATTGCACCCCTTACAATATGAGGAAACCGCCAGCTGGGATTCCTGCTGGCAGTGCTGACAAAGAGGACAAGTGACCTTGCGGGGCTTGTTGCTCTTGTCTTTAAAAAAACCGAATGCCAAGGAATTAGTGGAGTGATAACGCTAGGAGGGTTTATCCTGGGTCTTGTTATCCTGAGCCTTGTTGTCCTGAGCCTTGTTGTCCTGAGCCTTGTTGTCCTGAGCCTTATTAGGCTGGGATTCATTATTTTTTTTGTCTGCAGTCTGCGGAATTGGAGCGCTTTTCTTGGGAGCAGAAGAAGGGTTACCAACTTCGGATTTACCCACAAAGATCGCGCCGGGCTCAATGGAGATCGTGCCTGCCTTGACGTCACCAACCATCTCGGCGCTGCCTTTGATTTCAACTCGCTCAGTGCAGGTAACATTACCGTGAACTTTTCCATAGATAACAATCGATTTGGTCGAGACTTCGGCTTTTAGATGGGCGTTTTCGGCAACCGTGAGGGCACCATCGCTGCTGATTTCGCCTTCGATTCGCCCGTCAACAAGGAGATCATCGGTAAATCGGACTGATCCTTTGATATGCACGTCGTTGCTGAGAATATTACGCTGTCCGCCGGTCGGGCTGACAGGAGCCGCCGCCTGCTGGGGAGCTCGGACAGGAGCTGCCGCAGGTGTTTGAGGGGTCCGGGTTGGTGCCGCAGGACGGGGGGCCTGAGGAGTCTCAGGAGTTTTGCTGATTATTTTTTCGAACACTGATTTGGTAAGTTTGGTATGAGGTTAGTGAGCTAGGGAGGCCTTTTTGTGAAGTCGGAAGTGACGAAGTGAGAATTATTCAGGAGAGGAACCGGTCGGAGCTTCAGGCTCCGCATTCTTTTCGGTTGTCGGCTCGGTCTTGGCCTCAGAGGATTTTTCGGGCTCTGGAGCTGCATCCGGTTGAGTGGTTTTTTCGACAGGCTGGGTGATTTCGGGTGTTGGCGTTTTTGGGATGGGGTTTGGAGCTGGTTCTGGAATTATGCCGGGCACCTTGATAGGAGGAGTTGCTGCTTCCGGTGTGACCGTGGGCTGAGCTGGCTCAGATTTTTTTTCTGTAGGTAATTCGACATTAATCAGCTTCAGGCGATTCTGAGCCATGGATTTAACCTGCAGGTGAGAACTCTCGTAATCGGAGATAATCTTTTTATACTGTTTCTCGGCATTTTCATCGTCACCAGCTTGTAGTGCAAGGTCTCCCAAAGAAAGTAGAGCGAGTGAAGATGCTGCTGATTTGGTCTCGGCGGCCTCTTCAAAAGCCTCTTTCGCCTCGTCGAGATTTTTAAGTTGTTGTTGATAAGATCCGAGGCTGGCGTAGGCACTACCGAGGGCAGGGTGTTCAGGGTATTCAGAAACAAAAGTCTCGAGGGCCTCGATCGCTTCTTGTTGTTGCTGGTCGCGCCACAGAAGCTGAGATTTCAGAAGGATCGCAGAACCCCCAGCATTTTCTCCGTCGTATTCTTCGCTGACTGCCTGATACTGAGGTCCGGTGCGGGCTTTTGCGACAGCTGCTGCTGCTTCTTCTTTGGCCATCTTATCCTGTCCGGTTACAATGACGTAAGCTACGAGGCAAAGAATTGCCAAAATCCCAACACTCATGAGCTTCTTTTGGTTGGCATCAAGAAAGGCTTCGAAGGCTGATGGCTCTTGCGAAATTTCACCGATAGGGCTCGGGCCGTTGTCGGGATTTTGTTCGTTATTTTCGGACATAATTCGTCTGTGAAATTAGGAATTAACGCTTAGTGGAAAGAGAAGCAAGCCCTTGTGACGTGATTTGCAGTTTGGAATATTTTCGACTTGCCCTAACTTGCCCACGGTGACGAGCAGAACAGTCTATGTGGTTGCAGGTGAGATGAGTGGAGATACTCATGGATCCGAGTTGATGGACGCACTCGGAAAGCAAGCTGGGGGCTTTGATTTTCGGGGTTTGGGAGGCCCTGAAATGTCTCGCCTTTCCGAAGGACTGGTCCGTGATTGGGTCGAGGATGCTGCCGTTGTGGGAGTTTGGGAAGTTCTTCGTCGATATGGATGGTTTAAGAAACGGTTTGAGGAGACTCTTGCTGAAATTTTGGAGCTAAGGCCTGCAGTCTTGCTTCTGATTGATTATCCAGGGTTTAATTTACGTTTAGCGAAGCAGATCCACGAAAAATTACCGGAGACTAAGATTGTTCACTATGTGGCTCCCCAAGTCTGGGCTTGGAACCAAAAAAGGATACCCCAGATAGCGACGACCCATGATCTTATGATTTGCCTTTTTCCCTTCGAGGTGCCGATTTTCGAGAAGGCAGGTCTTCGAAGTCGTTGTTTGGGCCATCCTTTGGTCGACGAATTAGAGGACAAGAGAATCGATGCGAGCCGGGGTGAAAATTTAATAGGTCTTTTTCCTGGAAGCCGAATCAAGGAGGTCAGCCGACTTTTTCCTATGATGCTGGAATCGGCTTTACGATTGCTGAGGAGAAATCCGGGAGTCCGATTCGTTGCTGCGGCGGCAAGTGAAAAAGTTGCCCGGGTAATGGAAGAATTTTTAGAAGTAAGCGAGCTGTCGGGTGACCTTGTGGAGGTGCAAACTGGAAAGAGTCAGCATCTCATGCAAACAGTGACCTGCGGAGTGGTGGCCAGTGGCACGGCGACTTTAGAAGCGGCTTATTATGGAATGCCTTATTGTCTAGTTTACCGAGTGGCGTGGCCCACTTTTCTGATGGCAAAGCAGTTGGTGAAGTTGGAGTTTATTGGTTTGATCAATATTCTGGCAGGGCGCGGATTAGTGCGTGAGTTTATCCAAAACGAAGCGAATCCGTATGAGGTTGCTCTATGGTTGGGGCAGGCACTAGGGAATGAGGGTGAACGGGCGAAATTGTCAGGTGATCTCTTAGAAGCAGCCTCGAGGCTCGGCGAACCTGGCGTTCACGAGCGAGCAGCTCACGAAATTTCACTTTTATTTATAGAATGATCGATATGCCGGAAGCTTCAAAAACTAGTGGTATTAAAATTACGCTCGCGGTGATCCCAGCTTTGCTCATCGTTTCGATTTGTGTTGCGCTTTATCTGGGTGCCAATGCGGATCAGGAGGAAGGAGAGCCACCTAAGGGTGATGTCACGGTTCCCGAGATGTCTGATTATCTTCTCAAATTGAATAATCTCATTGGAGAACGTGAGATTGGCACAGAAGGTGGACGACGAGCTTTTCGACGATTAAATGCGATGACGGCCGGGACTCTTGGGTTTGAAAATCTTGGTTACGAAATTTTTCGGAACCAAATTGATTCTGTAAACGGTTTTCTTTGGTCAACTATCTGGATCAAGGCTGGGGATCGTGAGTCTCGTGAGCCAGTGGTTTTGGCGATTCCGCAGGCGTCGCGAGGTTCGGGTTTGGCTTTCGGGTTTGGCTTCGCGGAGTATCTCACATCCCATCAGACCGAAGTCGGCGTCAGGATTGTGTTTTATCCTCCGTTAGTTGAAGGAGATCTCGAGGCCTGGATTTGGGAACGATGTGGCGAGGAAGGTGAGTCAATGAAGGGATTTGTGATGGTGACTGGAGATCCAGAACCCAAACGGTCGCCACGATTTTTGGTCCCTGCTTCACTAGAGGAAAAAATCGAAGAGCTCAGCAGCTCGAAGATATGGAACGAGGATGCTAAAATCGAAACAGGAGATTATGGGGTCCTCGAAGTGAGAATGGGTGATGATTCTCTATTTTCCCGTGAGGAACATTCACAGCGGCTCATCCGAATGATGCCGGTAATCAAGGAGTTGGTGGAGCGTCTTAATGAATGATTGGCCCGACAACGCCGCGCGATTGTGCCGATTCTCGTGAAGCCGTTTAAGAAATGGATGCGATTTAAAATCTTCCTGGGGAAAGTCGCGAAATATTAATTACGGATTTATTTCCTGAGACGAGGTCCGCAACGAGTTTTCCAGTGATGGGAGCGAGAGAGAGACCCATCATAGAGTGGCCAGTTGCGATAATCAGGTTGTCATGTTGAGGTGCAAACCCAAGGTAGGGAATACCATCTGGCGAGCAGGGGCGAAGGCCAACCCAAGGCTCGACGTTTTCGAAGTCGGACGGGGAATATTGCGGGTAAAATTTGCAGAAGGCTTCGATGACGCCTTGAAGGCGTCGTTTGCTGACGGAGGTATCAGTGCCACAAATTTCCATCGTTCCGGCTACTCTAAGCGTCCGGCCCATGGGGGTGACTGCGACCCGACCTTCTTTGAGGAGCGAGCAGAGAAGCGGATTGGTAATGGGTTCTGGTAGGGTCACTGAGTATCCTTTGCCACCTTGCATAGGAAGAGCGAGGCCAACTTGTTTTGCGAGTTCGGTAGTCTCGATGCCTCCGGCAAGGACGATGGTTTCGGCTGAGTAGATTTCGCCGGACTTGGTAATAAGATTCTTAACTTTGCCATGATTCACCTCCAATTTATCGACCTCTCCATGGGTGAATTCCCCTCCGTTTTTGAGGATCGAATCACGAAGAGCCTGGATGAAATTTTCGGGTGAAAGATGGCAGTCTTGTGGCCACCAGATACCGCCTTTTGCGTCAATTTGGACATTGGGTTCGAGTTCCTTTAGACGACTTTGATCACAGACCTCTGCTTCCAGTCCTAGGGTATGTGCCTCCTCGGCAACCTCAGCTTCTTCATCTAACCCGGCGTTCGATTGACAGAGCATTAGGAGTCCTTTTTGGATGAGCGGGAAGTCTTCATTTTGCGAGAGTTCGACGTGCAGGCGTCGGCTTTCGAGCGAGAGATCGCGCAGGAGTTCCTGGGTGTTGGCAACGTGTGTTTTGGTAGAGTGTTTGGCAAAAAGCCAGATCCAGCGAGCGAGTGAAGGAGAGAGCCGAGGGCGTAGATAGAATGGACTCTTAGGATTGAGCATCCATTTTAATCCTTGAGAGATGACGCCAGGAGCAGCGAGCGGAATGAAGTGGGACGGGACCACCATACCGGCGTTGCCTTCGGAACAGCTTTTAGCCAAGGAGTCGTCGCGCTCGATGATGCGGACGGAGTGATTGGTCGAAGCGAGATAGTAGGCGATGGAAAGGCCGACGACTCCGCCACCCACAATGAGAACTTCCTTTGACATAACTCTTTGGCTTGAGCGAAAGCCCAAGTCTCTAGATTCTAATGCTCGAGTTTTCCGTCCACGAGGCGTGCGATACCAAGAGGGTTGGCGTTCTGGAGCTCGGCGGGGAGTCCGAAATCAGGAAAGCCTTGGTAACTGACCGGGCGAGTGTAACGGAGGATGGCTCCGGTTCCGACTGAGGTGCTAGCGCCATCTGAAGTAGCGGGGTAGGGTCCGCCGTGAACCATTGAGGAGTTTACTTCGACGCCAGTTGGGAAACTGTTGATGATTACGCGCCCGGCTTTTTGTTCAAGGATCTGGACGAGGTCCCCAGCTTCGGAGAGTTCCTCATCGGTCCCATGGATGGTGGCGGTGAGCTGACCTTCAAGTTTTGAGGCGGCGGCGAGCATTTCATCCCTTGAACTACAGTCGATCACAAGAGAAGAGGGCCCAAAAATCTCCTCGTTGAGTTTTGGGTTATTGATGAACTGGGAGGCGCTTGCTTTTAGGATCGCGGCACCCGCTTTATTAGCTTCCTTTGATTCGACTTGCTCGATTGTGCCTACGCCATCTTGGCTTTGGAGATTGGTGAGCCCTTTGACGAAGTTTTGGTGAATGCCACTGTGTAGCATAGTGGCAGGGGTAATCTCGGAGAAGCCGCTTTTAAGAGTGCTTTCGAATGTTTCAGAGACGTTTCCGAAGACGAGGCCCGGGCAGGTGCAGAATTGTCCAGCTCCTAGGGTTACGGAGCCAACGAGTCCTTGAGCGATTGCTTCGCCACGCTCGGCCATTGCTCCGGGAAGAATAAAGATGGGATTGACGGATGACATCTCCGCAAAGACGGGAATAGGCTCAGGGCGAGCGGCGGCGGCATCCATGAGGGCACGGCCTCCTGCACGGGAGCCGGTGAACCCGATGGCTTTGATGTCAGAATTGGCAACTAGGGCCGCGCCAAGCTCGATGCCGGAATCGAAAACTAAAGAGAAAGTGCCTTCGGGCATTTCACATTCGGCAACGGCAGCTTGGATGGCGATAGCGATGATTTCGGCTGTGCCGGCGTGGGCAGCATGGGCTCGGACGACGACTGGGCATCCGGCGGCGAGGGCGCTGGCGGTATCACCACCGGCAACAGAAAAAGCGAGAGGGAAGTTGGAGGCGCAGAATACGGCCACAGGACCGAGAGGACGGCGCATTGATCGAAGGTCGGGCTTTGGGATGGGAGAGCGGTCAAGATTTGCTGTTTCGATGCGTGCATCGACCCATGATCCTTCTTCGATGAGATCGGCAAACATGTTGAGCTGTCCCACGGTGCGTCCTCGCTCTCCTTCACAACGTGGTTCGGGGAGCCCGGACTCGGCCATCATGCGAGGAGTGATGTCAGGGCCAGCAGCATTAATTTTTTCCGAAATGGTGCGGAGGAAGTTGGAGCGGGTTTTTGAATCGGTTTGGGAGTAGGTTTGGAAAGCTTCGGTGGCAAGAGAGACGGCCTTTTTGAGGTCGTCGGTTGATGCCGAATGGAAGGCTGGCTCGAGGAGTTGGCCAGTAGCTGGGTTGGTGACTTGGAAGGTCGTGTTGCTGTCGGAAGCGCGGGAGGAGCCGATGAAGGAATGTCCGGTGAGGTTCATAATGATAGTGGATTTTGAATGCTAAAAAGAGATTAACCAAGAATGGAAATCGCGGAAGGGGTGAAAGTTCGTAATATTTTTTTCGAATTAAACCCTGATCTGGTGGGTAGGGATCCCGTGTTTGAAAGGGTCGTTGGGGTGAATGATGATCGTGGTTTCGCCAGTAACGAAGGCTCGGCCGGTAATGATGGGAATAATATTATCGGAGTCGTAAATAGATTCAAATGATCCTTCGAAGATGCTGCCAATGATGGAAGCCTGATACCACCTCTCACCTTCGATCAGTTTGCCTGAGGCTGCAAGACAGGCGAGTTTGGCACTGGTCCCAGTACCGCAGGGAGAGCGGTCGTAAGCCGCGCCGGGGCAGAGGACAAAGTTTTGGGAATCGGCATCGATGCCGGGTTGAGGTGGTGCGAAGCATTCGATGTGGTCGATTTCAGCGCCATTTTTGCCGGTAATGTTTTGGGTATGCAAGGAGTCACGAATGGTTTTGGTGAAATCGGTAAGAGCAGCGATGTTCTCTGTTTTAATTTCAGGACCTTGGTTGGAGATGAGGAAGAACCAGTTACCACCCCATGAGATGTCCCCAATGATTTTCTGTCCGTCGGGTAGGATCACTCCAACGTCTTCGGCAAATCGATAGCAAGGGATGTTTTTGACTGTGATTGAATGGTCCTCAGCGAGGTGAGTTGTGACTATTCCGATCGGGGTTTCGATGCGGTGCTCGCCGGGCTTAATACGATCAAGATGGGCAAGGGTTTCAACAATGCCAATTGTCCCGTGGAGGCAGGAGTGAAGGCACGAAAGGTTGTTGAAGAAGACAACGCCGGTGATGCAGGTGGAATCCTCGGGTTTACAGAGGCAGGCTCCGACGATGGCGTCGAAGCCACGAGGTTCATTGATGAGGGTTGTTCGAACCCAGTCTGCATCGTTCTCGAGAAAATTGCGGGTGGCTTTTGCACCGCGGGGAGTGTCGAGGCCAGAAACGATGGTGCGAGTGGGCTCGCCGCCGGTGTGGGAGTCGATGATTTTCACCTTAATGAAGAAGGGGGCTTGGATAAGATCCCAAGGGGCGTATTTGATTTACTTGCCTTCCCAATTGCTCCACCAGTTCCGGAAGAGGGCGTGTTGGTCGTGGAGGAATTGCTTTTGGGCAGGGCTCAATTGATCGTAGGAATTGAGCTGGTGTTGGTAAGCAGTGTGACCTTCGAGGACCATGAGTTCTTTGTAGTAAAGGACGAGGTCGGGGCCTTCGTCGAAGGTGGAAAGGACGGTGAGCGCTTCGGAGAGTTCGAGTGCGTAGCGGCGGGCTTGGGGGTCACCTTTGGCCGCTGCTTCGCAGAGTTCGATAAAACGGAGAATTTCTTTTGGAAGAGCATTGCCAACTCCGGTGATGGCTCCGGTCGCTCCACAGTTGACAAAGCCGTGGTAGACTTGCGTGTCAACCCCAGCCATGAGAATAAGCGATTCGTCTTGGCTTGTGATATTCTCGGCGGCGTAGCTGAGGGAATCGGCTCCACCGAATTCCTTGAACCCGACGAGGGAGGAAAATTTTTCACGAAGAGAGAAGAAGAGGTCGGCCTTAGTCTCGAACCCGTAATAAGGAGAGTTGTAAATCACTGCAGGAAGGTCACCGCCTGCCTTGAGAATTTCGCTAAAATGATGAACCTGTGCAGCGGGAGATGATCCACGGCTGAGAACACGGGGGATCACCATGAGGCCATTGGCACCGACTTCGCGAGCGTGGGCGGCGTGGGCGGCAGCGATAGAGGTATTTTGCGCACCC
This sequence comes from uncultured Verrucomicrobiales bacterium, assembly GCA_949373085.1. Taxonomy (GTDB): domain Bacteria; phylum Verrucomicrobiota; class Verrucomicrobiia; order Verrucomicrobiales; family Akkermansiaceae; genus SW10. The sequence goes on along the minus strand of CASICJ010000014.1, from coordinate 2,045 downwards.
GTGCCGACGACAGTCGGAATTCCAGCTTCAACGAGCCGCTTAATTCCTTCCATGCGTTGTTGGTCGGTGAGGAGTGGCCAGTCACCCATTGAGCCGCAATAAACAACTCCGCGCATGCCCTGTGCTATCAGGTCTTTGGCGGTTTCGACGAGTGCGTCGTAGTTGATGGCACCGGTGGTATCGCACGGGGTCATTAGGGCAGGAATACAACCTTCAAAAATGGGAGTTTCGTTGGACATGTGAGGATCATGAACGGTATGAGTTGCTTTGTCTTGTCTTGAAGAAGAGAAATTAGTGGTGAAATTGACAAAAAAGAGTGGATGGATCGTTAATCGCGGATGCCGGTGAGAAAAAAAGTGCTTCCGGAGGGTGCGAGATATATTCGTTAGGTTCTGAATGCTTCCTTGGTTTCAGTGGCCCTGAAATTTAGCGCAGGCTGGAATTTATGAATCCGAGTGGTTTAGCAGAGGATCGAATTGCTCGCTACATTCTGGAGAAGGGTTGGAGATCTGGAAAATAAGTGGGGTGATTTTTCAGGAAATTGTCCAGCGAGTTTGGCGTAGGACTGCGAAGCGGTTACTCGAAACTTTTTCATACCAGACGGTGAGGAGCGAATTGTCATCGAGTTCTACAGTGCTGGGATAGCCGAGGTCGCCAGAAGAACCATCATCTGAGATGGTGAGTGGGGTGGACCAAGTCGTGCCGTGATCTTTGCTAAGGCGAACTTGATTTCCAAATGGTTTGCGACGATGGCCGTAACTCATCAGCAGACGGTCATCGCGAAGGCGGGTCAGAAAGGAAGGGAGTCCCCAAACTCCAATCGGATGGGGTTTAGACCAGGACTTTCCTCCGTCATCTGATTCGCTTTGGAGGGTTTCACGGTTGTTTTTCGTGTTGTGGTTCCGGATGTGTACAAGGAGGCGACCGTTGGCGGCTTCGATGGCATGGAGTTCGTGGTAATCTTGATGGCGATCTCCTTCGCGAGTTGGAATACCAGAGAGCCATTGCCATGATTTTCCATCGTCGTGTGATTCGCAGATCCCGATTTCCTGTCCCTTCACTCCAGAGCTTTTTGCCGGCATAAAGAAGTCGGCCGTCGGAAAGTTGGGTTGGGCCGTGGGGGCTGTTTACGATGGTAGGGTAGCGCTCTGACCAAGTGATTCCGCCATCGGTGGACCGGATCATCCATTGGCCTAGTTCGGCTTTTCGTTGCGCCTCGGGGATTCGGTTGTGGGCAGCGAGCCAACGTTTATTGCGGTTGTCCTTTGGAATGCTTGGGACGTAGGCGAGAGATGTGAATGTCGTGACAAGGAGGGAACCTTTCATTGTCTCCAGAACGCCGGCATCTCGGTCATCGATAGGGCCGTCGAGAATCGTGCGGGGATAGGTCCATGAATCTCCATTGTCATTGGATCGTTGGAAGTCGATTCGTCCGAAGGGACAAACGTGTTGATCACGGCCACCAGAGCAAACGACAAGAAGTTGTCCGTTTTTGCATCGGGTCAGGGTGGGCCATCCATGGTAGCGATTTGGGAGTTGGCTGATAATTCTCGTATCGAGGATTTTGGCGGTAGGCGAGGCTTGGAGGTTCAGATTAAAACCTAGAGATCCTGCGATTCCGGCAGTGGTGCCTGTTTTGAGGAACCGTCGACGCGAGTGATTCATTCGAACAGGATGCCTCTGGCTGATATGGCATGTCGAAGCAATTCGTCTTCGTAAGCAATGAGATTGACCTGAGAGAGTGGAGATCCATCATAGGGCTTCTATGAATTGTCAACGGTTTGATTCGAAGGAAGAAATGGGTGTGGCGGCAGCTAGGGATGGGGCGAAGAAGATGAGGAAGGTTCAGGGGGAAAAGGGGGAGGTGAATATTATTGTTGCGACGGGAGCTTCGCAGTTTGAAATGCTTGCGGCTCTGATTGGGGAAGAGGGAATTGATTGGTCCCAAGTGACGGTTTTTCATCTCGATGAATACGTAGGCCTTTCGATCGAGCATCCGGCATCATTCCGGAAATACTTGAAGGAACGATTTGAGGATCAATTAC